>WJLW01000025.1 GCA_014728295.1 Chitinivibrionales bacterium
CAGGGCGCACGCTCGTTGAGCTTTTCGAATGGCGAAACAACGCAGGCCAAAATTGTCGTCGACGCATCAGGTCCCTTGTCGACATTCGGCAAAGGCGAAAAAATTTCATGGAAAAGTCTGGATCTTGAACCGGCCTACTTTGCCGTTGTTGCAGGAGTCAGGATGGCTACAGATAGCGTGCACATCTATGTTGGCAGCAGCATTGCTCCCGGCGGATATGCGTGGGTATTCCCGCGTGAAAAAAATGTCGCAAATGTCGGAGTGCTGGTGGGAAAACCATTTCGTGGTAAAGTGAACATTAAAAAGCTCCTGGATTCATTCATCTCGACACACTTCCCTGAGGGTAGGATAACGCATCGGTTTGCCGGCTCTATTCCCTGCGGATATGTGCGACGCAACATCGCCACGCATGGGCTCATTAAAAGCGGGGATGCGGCCAGCACTATAAATCCGATATCCCGTGCAGGAATAGTCGAGGCCTTGTTGTCGGGCAAATCTGCTGGACTGGCTGCAATGGAGCTGTTGCGCGCCGCCTCAGACAAAAGGGTCGAAAAAATATGCAGGCAGTACGAAAAATCCTGGTTTGACATGCGCGGGAAGCGCCACAACAAGCTTTCACGCGTCAAAAATTCCTTGCTGAAGGTACCGGATGAAGATTACAATACGGCTGCTCGAGCACTTGCCGCCTGTCCGCAGGAATCACTGACAATGGCGAAGATATTTCAATTGAGTCTGGGGCGCTTTCCCCGGCTGGTATGGGCTATGCGGCATTTGATGTAGCTTTGCCTCGATGGGCAGGCCGGCACCGCATCGCACGAATTCAATATGCCTTTTTTGTACGGAGCTGTTGTAGATAATTATCTCAGATTCGCCAATGAAAAAGATGCAGGCACTCAATCACCGCGCTGGATGATGCGCAGGTGCTGTCCACTTTGCCGGCGCATGAATGTTTCCCTGATTGCCGAAGATCGGTTGCGGGCGTATATGCGTTGTGCCGATTGTCAATTAATCTTCGTTCCTCCCGAATATCATGTTAGCCTTCAGGCCGAGAAAAACCGCTATCTGCAGCATGACAACTCGCCGGCAAATAAGCAGTATGTTACTTATCTCAGTGGCGTTGCTGAGAAATTGAAGCACATCCCATTGACTGATCCCGCCGTGCTCGACTATGGTTGCGGGAGGGAACAGGTACTCACCATGCTTCTTAAGCGTCGCGGCTACGCTGCGCTGGGCTATGATCCGGTATTTGGATTGAACCCGGATCTAAATCACTCCCGATTTGATATCATTGTCATGTGTGAAGTTATCGAGCATTTCCGCAATATCGGTGATGAATTAATACGATTGCGAACACTGCTCAAACCGGGGGGGTATCTGCTGATCAGAACGGAATTTTCTGATGCCGTCGACAATTTTGGTGCGTGGTGGTACAAGGAGGACATCACGCATGTCAATTTTTTTTCCCTGGAGACAATGGGTGTTCTTGCAACTTTTCTTAAAGGCGCCATCTGCTTTGCCAACGGCTTGAATCTGGCGATAATCCGGTCCGGTTCAACGTAGACTGGCATTACGGTCGGGTTATGTCAATACTGATCAATGACTTATTGCGTACAATGCTTTTACGTAATCATACGTAATGGTATACTTAATGGAGTAGGAAAATACCAGGTGGGGACTCAACGGAAACCTGCGTAACCTCTTACGATTTAAGAATTAACTACTGATGTTCCCAAAATAACGCGGGAAGGTCGTTCGTAGTACCAAATAAAAGGCCCGGAGGTTTTATGGCGGCAATAAAAAAGTGTGTGCTGGAACAGCATATCGAAAAAGTTAAAACAGGCGATCGCGTCTTTGAAAACGCTTTTCAGGGCGTGGCGCGCATGATTCTTGAGAGCCCCATCGAAAAAGTCGTGGTCAATGGAAAGACGACGTATGATTTCGGCATATTTCGCCAGGGCTCGAAACATGTCATAGGCATGTATGACGAGATAAATTCTTTTGTGTCGTATGTCAAGGATGCAGCCGAAAGCGGCTCCTCGGCCGAAATGGCATATGTGCTCGTTGGTGAACCGGGCAATGGAAAGACGTTTTTTGTTGAATTTCTGTGCAATTGCTATCGGGAATTTCTTGTCAAAGAAAACAACAGGAAATTTACCTTTCGCTTTACCGGCATGGACAAACTGGGAACCTACGGCAAGATTAAGACCATCGAATCGCAAACCTATGAAGATCCGATGATTCTGGCGCTCAACCTCATGGAGACCACCGATGAAACCAAAGAACAACTTGGAAGGATATTCGGGTTCAAGGATGACGAAATTGAGAAGATGTATAAAAATTACCGTCCGCTGGGCGCATGCAGCGGATACATCTGGAACGAAATCAGAGAATTTTATGATGGTAAGCTCGAAGAGATGCTCAAGTGCGTTGAGGTTATTCCTGTACCCATAACCGATAGTATGGGGACACTCACCGGCAAATACCCGGCAAAGGACAAGATGACCTCTTCAGCCGTTGACTTACTTGGTGAGGAGTCGATCCAGCGTCTTCTGCACATCAGCGATACCAACAATCCATACCGTTTCGATCTCAGGCGCGGCGCGCTTGCCCGTGTTGGCGGCGGCGGTATTCATTTCAGCGATGAGATTTACAAGAACAAAAAGGACCTGGTTCAGGTTTATCTGGGAGTTATTCAGAACAGAACAATTGAGATTGACGGATTCAAATGGCCGATAGATACCCTGATCATCGCAACCAGCAACAATTCCGAGTTCAATCGATTTCTATCCGAAAAGGAAGAGGCGCCTATTGTCGATCGCTGTCGCATTTGCTACGTCTCGCATAATACCAACTATCGGTTGCAGAACCAGTTGACGAAATATGTTATTGGCAGTGAAGCCAGAACGACCCTGTCGCGTGAGGTGCTGCACATCGATCCCAATCTTAACTACGCCGCATCAGTGGCCGTGGTGCTCAGCCGCCTGCCGCGCTCGGAGAAGCTGACCCCAATCGAAACACTCAAGCTTGCGGCCGGGGAGGTTGCCGGTGAAAAGAGCATCAAAACCCTGGCGGAGGTGATTGACAGTTTCAATCAGGACCCGGTTATCATCAATCGCTTCGGTCAGAAGGGCCTGGGACAGCGCAATCTCGGTCGTGCGGTGCAGCTATTGATCGAAAGTTCCGAGACCAATGAGGGCAAATGCATGTTCGCTTATGATATATTCAAATCACTCGAACGCGTTGTGCTTGATTATGTAACCGACCCCAACGACCGCAAAAAATATCTGGAGGACATTAAAATTGCCAAGGGGCTCTACCGCGAAAGTGTTATGACGGAAATGTTCAATGCCTACATGGATGAGCCGTATGCCATACGCAAAGACGTCATGAATTATGTCAACATGATCATCGGTGTCGACGCGGAAAATCTGGGCGCCGATAAAATGTGGAAGTATAAAGATCCACAATCGGGGGAACTGAAGGCACTAAAAATAGACGAACGATTTGTCAACAGCGTCGAGGAGCGTATGGGCCTCAAAACAAAAGAGCAGCGCGATACTTTTCGGACCTCAATTCGCAAAATTTACGGCCAGAAAATTTCGCTCGATCCCAACTACGATTTTATGGACAACCTTGAGCTTGTCAAGGCTGTTACCGATGTGCGCCTGAAATCTGATATTGCCGGCGCGGGATCACTGGTCGGTGCGCTTGCCAACAGAACAAACGAGGAAAATCAGAAGCTATACGATCGCATGATTCATACTATGCTCAACAAGCTCAACTATTGCACAACATGTGCGCAGAAAACAATTGAATATTTCTGCACGCAGGATGACGAGAGCTGATACAAACCGATTCGGAAATGTGCCCGGATAACCAACCGAAACTTATGAAACCAAAGCGGCATCAATCATCCCATCGGGCTAAGGTTCTCTCAGAGAAGCAGGGCCCGCAAAGCCACGAGGCAGGTCGCCCCCGGTTGTCGAAGGGAATTGCTCGCATTCAGCCCCCGCCGCAGTATCTTGATTATGCCGATGCGCATACCTTGCAAGCGCAACCGGCGGCCCGGGGGACCTCGCAATTCGGTCTGACGACTATCGAGGAGCTTTTAGATCGTGATCGTCAGCGTGAACAAGATGGTTTTCCGCGCAAAATTCGTGTCGGTCGCCTGGTAAAACCAGGCAAAGGGGACAAAAATGCAATTGTTGTTATACCAGCGACGGTAGAAGAAAAATTCATTCACGACAACCAGTTCAACCCCGGCGAAGAGCAGGAAGCCGGTGGAACCGGTGACAGCGAGGAAGGTGAAGTAATCGGCGAACAGCCGGTTCGTCCCCGGCAGGGAGAGGGGGGAGAAGGCGCCGGTGAAGGTCAGGACGGCTCGCATGAGATAGAGTCCAATGCCTACGATCTCGGCAAAATCCTCACCGAGAAGTTTGAGCTGCCCAATCTGCAAGACAAAGGAGCCAAGCGTTCGCTGACCAAATATACGTATGATATCACCGATACAAACAGGGGCTTCGGCCAGGCTCTTGACAAAAAGGCAACCCTGCGACGGATACTCGATACCAATTTCGCGTTGGGCAGAATCAGTGATATCACTTCGATTGATCCGGCGGATTTGCTGGTATCTCCCGGAGACCGGATGTACCGCATACTCTCGCGTGAGAAAGACTACGAATCGCAGGCAATGGTATTTTTCGTCCGTGATTATTCCGGCTCCATGGCGGGCAAGGTAACCGAGCTGGTAGTGGCGCAGCACGTTTTGATATATAGTTGGCTGCTCTACCAATACGCCAAAAGGGTCGAAACAAGGTTTATTCTGCATGATACGCAGGCAAAGGAGGTGCCTGATTTTTATTCTTACTATAATTCGAAAGTTGCCGGAGGCACGCATGTTTCTGCAGCGTATAAGCTGGTAAATGATATCGTGGAAAATGAAAATCTGCGCCGGGAATACAACATTTACGTATTTCACGGTACTGATGGAGATGACTGGGATACGACCGGCGAAAAGGCAATTCCTGAATTGCGCACCATTCTCGAATATGCCAGCCGTGTCGGCGTAACCGTAGCCATGCATTCCTATAACCGCAATAGTAAAACCGAGGTTCAGAAATACCTCGAAAAATCGGGCTTGCTTAAGGAAATGCCGAATCTGTTGCGCATGGATGTCATAAATGAAGACGCCGAGGAGCAAAGACTGATTGATGGAATTCGCAATTTAATATCCGAAAAAGCGCCCACCACATGACGCTGGGTAACTGACGTGACTTATGGAATTAATTAGCCAGAGCGTAAAACGCATTATGGAAGGGTGCAAAGAGCGTGCACGCGATGCCGGTCTTTGTTTTGAGGATGAAACGCTTGAATATATCGTCACGAATCGAGATTTGCTGGAACTTTCGCCTAAATTGATGATTCCAACGTTGTACGATTACTGGGTGCATGATGTCGAAGTGCTGCGCGGCAAAGGCCAATACGAGCTGTACCCCAACAACCCCTTCGAAACGGTTATCAATACTCGGCCCGCCATCTCTTTTTACAACGACAATAATCCCGATTGGCTCAATGTCATGATTTTCTATCATGTGCTTGGACATATCGATTTTTTTCAGAACAATGCGTACTTTCGCAATACCTGGGATTATGACTTTGCCGGGCAGGCGCTTGCCGATAAGCGGTTGATTGCCAAGCTGCGGTCGGAGAAAGGACGCTGGGTTGACTATATCATTGAATTTTCACGTGGGCTTGACAATATCGTAGGATATCATAGCGAACTGGCAAAATTTGATGAGCCCGAACAACAGCAGCACTCCAGAGCGCTGAATTATTACTTTGACATATTTCTGCAGGAATATAAAAAGGTCAGCACGAGCGAATATATCAAGGAACTGGATAGGTACAACGAAACAGTGCAGGATAATGATTCCGGCGGCGAGGAAGGATTTTTCTCGGAAATCTATGCACAGTATCCGGAATTCGAATCGCTCATGGAGAAGCATTACCGCGATCATAAAAGCAAGCATTACGATCTGCTGCAATTTATTCTGGCAAACTCTGAAATGCTGAAAAAAGAAGAAAATGCCTGGATGCGCTCGATTATCGAAATTGTGCGTAATACCTCGCTTTTTTTTCAACCTCAGATTCGTACCAAGATAATGAACGAGGGCTGGGCCAGCTACTGGCACGAAAAGCTGTTTCTGGCGGACGATCGCATCGGTGGCCACGAAGTTGACTTTGCGCGGGTACATTCGGCCGTGGCATCTTTGCCGCGCGTGGGTCTCAATCCATACGCTCTGGGCATGCGGCTTTTTCAGTATATAGAGGACTTGGGCAATAAAGGCAAATATTCGATTCCCTTTCAGCAGGTACTGGATACACAAGCCCGCCAAAAATACGATACCGGTGCCAATGCCGGCCGCAAGCTGATTTTCGACATACGCAAGCAATGCTCCGACTTTCTGTTTGTCGATTTCTTTGTCGAGCAGGAGTTTATCGACATGCATAAGCTCTTTGTAACCGGTCGCAGGTTAAATGCAGAGCGCATGGTCTGGGAGTATTATGTCAAGAGTAAAGACGCCGGCCAATACAAACAAATGATATTCAACAGCATGTACCACCCACCGCATATCGAGATTGACGCGGGGAAGACGAAAAATGATACGCTTTTTCTGAATCACCACTTCGAAGGAAAACCGCTGGTTACGGAATATATCGAAAATACAATGCTGGGCATTGAATATTTGTGGGGCGCACCGGTGAAGCTGGAAACAAGTGAAGTCGTTTCGGTTTCGCCCGGAGGAAAATCCGTTGGCGGACAAATTCCACCGGTTGAAAGGCCGGATGATGAACCGAAGATTACCTGGAGGCGAGTGGAATATACCATGAAAAACCGCAAATTATCCAAAAAAGAATTGTAGAATTTATTACCCATGCAGACCTCACATAAGGCATTAGCCAATCTGAACAAACGCATGACAGACCGCAGTCAGCATCCGCCGATTTCGTTCGATCAATTTTTGCAGGAGTTAAGCGAACGTCCGACGGTGGTGCTGCGCAACGTATTTCAGATCTTGAATGACCTGGTCCAGCAGTATATGGGTGCCGGCATAGACGAATATCCAAACGATCCCGAATCCATTCACTATGTCAAGTATGACTGCTCGAAGCTGTTTGAGGAAGGCACAGAGCGTCCGTTTTTTGCCGACAGGCTTTTTGCAAACCGTTTTGTCAACGCAATCGAGGCGATGCGACGCGGCGCACAGCAGAACAAAATTTACATATTCAATGGGCCGCCCGGATGCGGGAAAAGTACTTTTCTCAACAATCTTATGCGCAGAATAGAGCTGTACGCCAACTCACGCGAGGGAAGCCGGTACGAGATTGTCTGGCGACTGGACCCCGGACTCTTTGATGTGACTCTTGAACCCGACTCACTCCCCCTGCTAGAGAAATTAAGCCTGATGTTTGATTCTCATAAAGTCAAGGGTGAAATTCCGTCGGGAGACAAGTTGCTGGCCACGACCCCCGATGGATATGTGGAGATTGCCTGTCCCTGCCATGATCATCCGATTCTGATTATCCCCCGGGACTACCGGCGCAAATTCTTTGATGATTTATTCGGTATGACGAAATTCAAGCGCAAGCTGTTCGATGATAAGGAGTATCAATGGGTATTTCGCGAAAAGGTATGTACTTTCTGCAGCAGCCTGTACCAAACACTGCTCAATACGCTCAAAGATGCCGAAAAGGTGCATGAGTTCGTCTACGCCCGTCCATTTCACTTCAATCGACGTCTGAGCGAAGGTATCAGCGTGTACAATCCGGGAGACCGCTCACCGGAAAACAACATCGTGCGTGACCAGTCGGTTCAATGGCGCCTTAATGCAATGTTTAAAAATCAAAACGAAGTCAAGTATCTCTATTCGCATTATGCCAAAACGAATAACGGCATCTACGCGCTCATGGACATTAAGTCGCACAACGTCGGCCGGCTGATTGAATTGCACAATATTATCAGCGAAGGCGTGCATAAAGTCGATACTGTTGAGGAAAATGTCAATTCCTTGCTCTTGGCCGTAATGAATCCAGAAGACAAGGAGAACATCAAAGATTTCAAGTCGTTTTCCGATCGTATCGAATATATCAATATCCCCTACGTGCTTGATCTGACAACAGAAGTCAAAATCTACTCGAGCATATTCGGCAGTCGCATTGAGGAGCACTTCCTTCCCCGTGTGCTTGAGAATTTTGCCCGGGTTATTTTATCAACTCGATTGAATAGAAAATCCGAAGCTTCGCTTGAGTGGATAGGTGACCCGCAGAAGTACGGTCTGTATTGTGATGAAAACCTGCTATTGCTCAAAATGGAGATTTACTCAGGCCTGATCCCCGATTGGCTGAGCGAGGAAGATAAAAAAGCGTTGACTGCTCGGGTCAGGCGAAAAATAATCTCAGAATCGGATCGCGAGGGTACGCATGGCATCTCCGGACGGGATTCGATCAAAGTCTTCAACGAGTTCATCACGACCTATATGAAGCAAGAGAAACTGGTGAACATGTCGATGCTGTGCGACTTCTTCAACAAAACCAAAAAAGATCTTGCCAAGTATATACCTACCGGATTTATCGATTCTCTGCTGAGGATGTATGATTATACGGTATTGCAGGAAGTAAAGGAGTCACTTTATTATTACAATGAACGCCAGATTACCAGAGATATCCTCAATTACCTCTTTGCGATAAACTTTGAGCCGCCGTCTGTAGAGGTTTGTACCTTTACCAAAGAAAAACTTGAAATTACCGAAGAATTTTTCAGTATACTCGAGCATCGATTACTGGGCTCAAAAGTGGATGAGCGGCAGCGACGCAAGTTTCGTGAAGATACCCAGCACGAATATACTTCCAACACGCTCACGCAGGAAATCATGGTTGGCCAGAAGTCGATAAGCCAGACCGCCCTCTTCAAAGTTTTGCGTTCCAAATATGTTCAGCATATCAAAGAGAAGTCACTGGATCCATTTCTGGAGAACGAAAATTTCCGTCGCGCTATTAAAGATTATAATACCAAAGATTTCAAAACGTACGACAAGCGCATACGGGATGACGTTCGCTATCTGATTCGCAACTTGCGCAAGAAATTCAACTATACCGAACAGGGCGCCAAGGAAGTCTGCATCTACGTTATCGATAACGATCTGACAAACCGTTTTGATATAGCTTGACAATCGGGCATCCTGAAAACGCCGATGTCTTGACAAAGGACATAGTATTCAGCCTTGAGAGAATGCCTGCGGAAACAAAAAAACCCTCGCTGGTTCTTGTTGACAAATATCCCCTTATCGAGTACAATATGGCTAGTCTGGCTGGTCGACAAGCCTTTTTTTCATGTAACGCATCGCCTTCGGGAGTGCGGAGCAATTAATCCGGGAACTTCTTGATTCCGTCGGGGAATAAACGTAGTTTTGCAGATGTAACGAAGTCTACACTGCTCAAAACCTGTTTCAGGAAAGGAATGCAGGTCGCCATGAATCTGAACGAAGAATACGATGCGGATGAGATCCTGCGTGGAAATGAGGAAAATTATTTCGAAGGGGAGATTGATGAAGAGTCGGTCGAGGAACTCGATTTTGAAAGCGGCACGACCGATACCTACAACGATTTGGTTAGCGATATTGACGACGATACCGATTTGTGGGAATAATCTCACCCGGATGCACATCTCCAGGCCTGGCGGGCGGGCCAGGTGGATGGGCGCAAATTAAGAGATTGTAAATCTGATATTGTTGCCACTACACTCAGTAGAAAACAGCCGCAGTACTCTCTACCTTCCTTGACTGGCAGTAATTCGGTTCAAAAGTATCTACCGTACGCAAGTGAAATCAGATCCTGGCAAACTGGCCTCTGAGCAAGGTCTCTTCTGCAGCAATTTCTCGCGGCGCCGGGCACTTTCCCGTACCTATATTTTCATGGCCAATGATGCGCAACAGAGCGTGCATGCGCGGGCGTTCACCAAACGGCGCGCGGATGTTGTTCAGCGTCGATTCGAGTGCCTGCTTATGCCCGGCAAGATGGTATACGTAGCAAAGTCCGATATAGGCATCCAGGTTATCGCGCATGACCAGTTGCAAGCTGTGCTCGAATGCATGTAGAGCCTCGAGGAGCTTGCCGCATTTGATTAGTATCCTGCCGTGCATAGAGTGAATCTCGGGACGCTGCGGCATCTCATTCAGAGCCGTCCGTGCAATGTCGAGCAGTTTTTCCCGATCCTGTGCTTGCCCAAGCAGGCGCTCCAGACGCAGAAACGCTTTAAGTCTGGCTTCCCGAAAGTCGATACTCACCTGCGTTGGCGCCGCGTCAATGGAGAGGATTTTCTGCAAACACCTGATTGCATGGTCAAGCGCATTTTTGTGTTCATAAGCTACGGCCAGGCTGTAAAGTACATCGGGACGATCGGGCAGCAAAGCCAGCGCCTGCTGCAGGTGGGCAAGAGCCTCATCTGCCTGATCGTGGTCAATAAGTATTTTGCCCAGTCCGAAATGTGCATGACTGGCAATCGCTGGTTGTGCTGCTTCGATTCCCGGTTGCCGAAGTGCATTGGCGAACCACAAATGTGCCTGTTGGGGATTGTCGGTAATCAGATAGGCGTCTGCAAGCTCAACTGCCATCACGCTGTCCGGATGCTGGTGGTCGTACTCTTCCAGCAGCATATCGATATTGCGGAGGGCTTTCCTTTTCAACTCCTCGGGTCGGGCATAGCCGTGATGCTCGATCCTGACACTGGATTCCACCTGTTTGAGACCGGCTCTCAACGCACTTAACATTATTTGCTCATGAATCCGCCGCTCGAAATACACGTCAGCCCTTTTGGGGAACATGCGTGCCTGACGGAATTCGGAACCAACGCCGCCTGCTTTTTGATTAACGACGATCATGCTGTAAACCTTATCGGGAGCAGTGTTTTTCAGGCGCTGAAGCTCTGCATGTGAACTCTGCGGAACGATGTCATCGGCATCCAGCCACAGTATCCAGTCACAACATGCCTGCTTAATCGAGATGTTACGCGCATAGGAAAAATCATTGCGCCATTGCGTCGTGGTCACCCGGGCTCCGTGGCGACGGGCGATTTCGGGTGTTTCATCCTGCGAGCCGGTATCCACCACCACTAATTCATCGGCAACTGCACCTACCGAGGCAAGGCAGCGATCGAGGACTGCAGCCTCATTTTTTACGATCATGCAGATTGAAAGCGCATTGCGCAGGGGCGGGGTGGAGGCCGTGTCAGTTTTCAACACAGACCTGTTTGATGATGTTGCTGAAATCGTCCAGAGAGAATGGCTTTTTGATCTGCGCGATATTTTTGATGCGCTCGTCCCCGTTCTCGGTGGGATTCATGAGAACGGTCCGCTCGAGTACGTCCTGATATTTGTTTTTTTGAATCAGGCTGATAATATCCTCGCCATTGTCTCCTTCAAGATAATAGTCAAGCAAAATAAGATTGTACGGATCTTCCGCAGTTGAAATCTTCTCTATGAAAATCTTGTGGCTAAGGGCTCGTTCAATCTTGACATCTTTGAAATTGATTTCAATAATGTCATGCAGGAACTGATGCGTGTCAAGATCGTCATCGGCAATAAGCACCCTTACTGCCATATACCCATCCTTCCGGTTAAGGTGAGTGTCGGTAACCCGATCCCCCTCTGGATATAAACGCTGTTGCCTCTCTGCTCTGCTTTCTACAAAGATAGTTGAGGAAGTCGTAATTGCGCAAGCCACAAATTTATATGGATGGGGATTTACTTGACGCGGGAGGGACTTTTTTTCCGCAGGCGAACCAATTTTCCGCATACGGATCACGGCATATCCAGGTAACTTATTGAAAATAAAGAGGTTGATTGTTGGCATTGGCATTGCTTTACCTATTCGGCAAATGGATTTCCGAAAGGATTCGGGTTATATGCACTTAACACCCATATCATCACTGCTCCCGCGGTATACGCATGCCCCCACCACCGATCCTCGCGCCGTTGCTCAGGAGTTTGAATCCCTTTTTATATCTATGGTGATGCGTTCTATGCGCAAGACTGTTCCCAACAGCTCGCTGGTCCCACGCAGTCTCGGCGAAAAAATTTACACCGATATGCTTGACACGGAATATTCGGGTATGATTTCACGGCACGAGTCATTGGGATTGGCAGATCTGATTCAAAATGAACTCGAGCAGCACCGTTCAACACCGGAAAATCTGAATTCATTGCAGCAATTGAAAAATCCGGCCTGGATGATCGATAATCGAATGGTATCGCGTCATGCAGGAGTGCGATTCAGCCGGAGCCTGCGCAGCAGAATTGCAGCATGGAACAACCATATTAAATCAGCCGCACAAAAGTTTGATATTGATCCTCACCTGATCAGGGCGGTGATCGCTCAGGAATCTGCAGGCAATCCCCATGCCGTCTCCCACGCAGGAGCAAAGGGCCTGATGCAGCTTATCGACAGCACGGCAGCCGAGATGAGGGTCAATAACGTTTTCGATCCGCATCAGAATATCCAGGGAGGATCCCGCTATCTGCAACGAATGTTGCGCAAATATAAAGGAGATGTCCGTCTGGCGCTGGCCGCATACAACGCCGGTCCGGCGGCCGTAGACCGGTACAAGGGAATTCCGCCCTACCGTGAAACTCAAAATTACGTCGAAAGCGTTTTGCGCTTGCGGCAGGACTTTGCATCGGTGACGGAAAGCCGGGTGCAACAGGAGGTAGCCCATGAATAATGACCTGGAAACGTTAAAAGACATTCTGCTCCATGAAGATGAGCTGCATGCACAACTTGTACAACTTGCCGGGCAAATGCAGCAGGCGCTTAAAGAGCGCCGGGCCGAACGTATTCAAAGCATTACTCAGTCCTACGATGAAGTGACCCTGCACATTGAACGCCTTGAAGAGGCGCGTCTTGCTCTGTGCGATAAGCTCAACGTCCGGTCGGGGCACACAAACCTGACGGCGATAATCAAAGTGCTGCCGGAAAAGCAGCAGCAGGAATTTCAGGCGATTCGGAGCCGTCTCAAAGAAAAAATCAGCAGGTTGGTAAAGTTGAATACGGCGAATAACATCATGCTCCAGGAATCCCTTGCCGCAATGAATCAAACGATGGCCGACCTTGCGGCTTCAAATGTGCACAGTCCCGGCTATCAGCACAGTGGCCGAAAAAGCGCGGAGCCGCAGAGCGTTTCGATGTTTAATCATGTAGCTTGACAGCGAGGAACCTATGGGACTCTTCTCCACTCTCAGCATCGGTACACGTGGCATCTTTGCTTCTCAGCTCGGTATGGATGTTGCCGGGCAGAATATATCCAACGCGGATGTTGAAGGATATTCACGCAAAAGAATCAGCACAACCGCCGATTATCGCTACGACGGCAGCTACGGGCAAATGGGATTTGGTGTTGATGTTGTCAACGTGGTTCGCAAGCGGGATGCACTTATCGACCAGCAGATTCAGCGGCAGAACCATTTTGTCGGCTACTTCGAGGAAGTTGATTTTTCGCTGGAGCAAATTGAAAATATCTTCACCGAACCCAGCGATACCGGCGTTTTGCACTTCATCGATAAATTCTTTGACGGTTGGCAGAACCTGGCAAATAATCCGGCCGACCTTTCGGCTCGCACGATGGTTAAGACCAATGCCGAAATTCTCAACGGTGTATTTCATAATCTCAGCTCTGAGCTGCGCAATTTGCGGCAGGCCGCAAATGACAAAATCACCGCGAATATGAATCGGGTCAATGAACTTGCCAAAGAAATTTACAATATCAATATCGAAGTCGGGGCAGTGGAAATCGGCAATCAGAATGCAAATGACAGTCGGGACAAACGCGACCGGCTACTCAAAGAGCTGGCGTCACACATCGATTATGACACAATTGAAAACGAACAGGGGCAGATAACCTTGACCACCAATGGGCAGGTTCTGCTTTCACCCGTCGGCTACCGTTCTCTCGAGACGGCGACAACCACCTTCAGCAGAGCCGACGGAACTTCGTATACTAATATCGGCCTTCAATTCGCCGATTCCAATGTTGCCTATCAGCCCGGCAATGGAACCCTCAGGGCACTCTTTACCGTGCGCGATCTGGTAATTCCCGAACAGGAAAACAATCTTGACACGCTGGCAAACAGTCTGGTTCAGGAAGTAAACAGCCTGCATACCAACGGCTATAATTTATATGGATATACCGGGCTAGAATTTTTCAATTCGAATACGACCGGTGCATCGGATATTGCTCTGAGTTCTTCAATACTCGAGTCGGTGCAGAATATCGCCGCGGCAACGGGCGGGCAGATGCTGAATGCGGCCGCCGTTAATGTCCCGGCCGGGGTTATGAACTTTGGCAATTTGCCGACTCAGATGTCCAAAACGCTGGGCAGGCAATGGATTGCCGGGGATCCGCAAGCGGAACGGGCACGCAATATTGTGCATGGCACCGTTATTGTGCAGGCGGGAGGCGCAACCCTGGCAGAGGGCAGCGACTACTTTGTCAATTACGTCACCGGCGAAATACAGATGCTGCACGGCGGCTATGACGGCCAGCCGGTCACGGTTGATTTTCAGTATCGCACCGGCGCGTTCAAGGGACCCGGTGATAATGAAAACGCAGTGGATATAGCCAAACTCCGGGAACAATTAACCATGCAGCCCGGGCCAACCGGCAATTCCACCAATACCTTTGCGCAATATTACAGCTCGTTTATCGGCCGTCTCGGACTTGCCCGCAATGAAGCGGAATCGAATCTGGAAACACGTGAATTTCTCATCAAGCAATTTGAGGAGCATCAGGACTCGATTGCCGGCGTTTCTCTGGATGAAGAGATGGCGGAGATAATCAAATATCAACATACCTTTACCGCTGCAGCGCGCCTGATAACCACGACCAGCCAGATGCTTGAAGTACTGATGAATATGTAATTGATCTTGTCAAGGACACGCTATGCGAATTACCTCTCGTCAACTCAGCCGGAATCTGATGGATGTCATCAACGACCGGTATGCCGATTTGGCACGGGTGCAGGAGCAACTGTCAACCGGCCGGAGATTGATGCGTCCCTCGGACGATCCGGTGGATGTTGCCAATGATCTTAACCTGCGCTCCAAAATCGATCAGCTCACACAGTTTAAAAAGAATATCGAAGATGGTCTCGGATTCATGAGCATAGCCGATACAACCATGCTGAGCATGAATGACCTGATGCAGAGATTCCGGGAGTTGGGTATTCAGGCTTCAAATGACGTCTTGAGCGCTAACGAAAAGCAATTTATCCAGCGGGAAGTCGAGCAGTTGACCCGCCAGATGATTGCATTGACTAATACGAGATATAAAAATGATTACATATTCGGTGGGGCCCAGACAAAAACAGCTCCCAATCCAATGGAAAATTCTGTTGGCGGCAGCGCACGGAATTACAGCAATTACGATATGGCCGTATACGACGCGACGGCAACCGGCATAGGCGTACCGGTACAATTGCGGGATGCCTTTACCAGCCGTCCGATAACCAACATCATTCCCGGTACATTTGAATTATTTATCGGCGGCGCTTCGGGAACCCAGTATTTCGAGGGTACCGATTTTGCTATCGATTATGTCAACGGGACTATTACTCCGCTTAATGTTGCGCTGTTGCAGGATGTTTCGGCGGGGGCCAACTATTCCGATACCGGATTTGTCATTAACTTCGATCATATCGGGCAGGGAACAAATATTTACGGCGAACCGGTCGGCAGTACGGGCGATGTACTGCGTGAAATTGAAGAGGGGCAGACCATGGCAATCAATATCCCGGTTGAGGAACTGACCACCGATTACGAAAACGGCGTAACCCTCTTACCGACATTGATTCAGTTCAACCAGGATTTACTCAACAACAATCGTCCCGGTATCCAGTCAAACATCGCCAGGATAGATCGTGCCTTTCAGACGCTGCTGTCGGCACAGAGCAAAAATGGCGCACGCATTAATCGATTTGAAACGACCCTGGAGCGCAACGAAAATCAGAATACCGAAGCACAGCGACTACAGGCGAAGTTGGAGGATGCAGAATTTGCCGAGACTGTGGCCAGGTTCGCATTGCTCGAAAATGTATATAATGCCGCCGTCAAGTCGGGGGCAAGCATCATCCAGCCGTCACTGGTAAATTTTCTCTAGGTTACGGGTAAATATTGCCTTATGAAATATGTCAAGTACACAAATAAACATAAAAATGCGAATAAGCAGCTGTTTGATTTGGCATGCTCTTTGCATTTTGCATAGAGCAAATGTAAAGCAAGGACGCTGGCAAGGTCAGGATGACATGTTGACGGCAGTCTGGTTGATACCAACTGCAGGGATGCAAATGTAATTGTAAAGGAGGGCACTATGCCTCGCATCAATCACAATATTCCCGCGATGATTACGGGAAACTCGCTACGCGCTGTAGACCGGCGCATTTCCAAGTCACTTGAAAAGCTGTCTACCGGTTTGAGAATCAACCGGGCGGCCGACGATGCCGCAGGGCTCAGCGTCTCGGAGCAGCTACGTACTCAGGTACGCGGTCTGGCAATGGGCTCGCGAAATGCTCAGGACGGTGTCTCACTGCTCAATATCGCAGAAGGCGCACTTATCGAAGTCGAATCCATGCTGCAGCGCATGCGCGAGCTTTCCATTCAGGCGGCTTCGGATACACTGACGTCAACCGAGCGCGGCTACATCGCGGTTGAATACGATCAACTGCGTACCGAAATCGACCGCATTGTCAACGGCACGCAATATAATAGCCAGAAACTGATTAATGGCGACGCCCCCTGGGGAACCGCTACCGGCGGTGTTTTGCATATTGGTCCGAATGACAACAGCGATGGAGCCGACGTTATTACGATCAGCATTTCCGGCGTCGATACTACCTCTATGGGTATCAGTGTGACCGACAGCGTCTTTGTTACCAGCCAGGTCGAAGCAACCCAATCAATCTCCGCTCTTGATGTTGCCTTGACAAGTGTAAATACCTTACGTGCCGATCTTGGTGCAAAGACCAACCGTCTGGAACATGCCCTGCTCAACCAGGAAAACCAGGAGCAGAACATGGCCGCCGCCGAATCGGTGATACGCGATGCCGACTTTGCGTACGAAACAACCGAGTTCACACGCAACCAGATTATCCAGCAGTCTTCAACGGCTATGCTGGCCCAGGCTAATATGGTGCCGCAGAGCGTATTGAGTCTGCTACAATAAGAACCGCCCCAAAAGCCGACGGGATTGCTCAAAGTAAAGGGCGAAGCATTTCGCCCTTTTTTATCTTGCCGGCGCTGCTTTCTTGACTTAATCTGATGATTTAAATCATTTTTGGAGCAAATAATCTTTAGATAATCCTGACGGAGCCGCTACTCTATGGCAGATTTTTTTGACGATCTGGTCTATTCCAAAGAGGACATTATTACCTTTCCGGCCGGCATTCCGGGATTTGAAAACAATAAGCAATTTATACTCCTACAGGTGCCCGATCTGAATCCGTTTGAATGGCTTGCCTGCATTGACGGTTCCCAGTTGAGATTTGTCGTTGTCAATCCAATGCTGTTTATGCCCGAATACGCACCGGATGTCAAAAAGGAGCAGCTTGCCGAACTCGAAATTGACAATCCGGAAGATGTCCTGCTGTACTCGGTCGTCACCATCAAAGAAAATCCGGCCGAATCCACCGCAAATCTTGTCGGACCAATTGTCATTAACAAAACAAAGAATATCGCCAAGCAGGTGATTATTGAAGACGACCGCTATAGCACCCAGGAACCAATATTGAGAAAGAAATAGATCGATGCTCGTTCTTACCCGTAAACTTGGTGAATCAATACGCATTGCAGATAATATCGTTATCAAAGTCGTTGATCTTGACAGTCGTCATGTCAAGCTTGGTATTGAAGCGCCCCGCGCCATTGCGGTAAACCGGGAAGAAATCTACGAAAAAATCCAGCAGGAAAATAAAGCTGCCTCCGCATCAAGTGACTCCGGACTCAAGAGCATTGCCGATGCTCTGCGCAATGACGCAAAGAAAAAGTAACCCTATTGCTGCCTGCATCTCTATTCGGTAAATTATTCCCGCCACCGGAAAAATAGTTCCCGTCTGCTGTCCTCGCGGTATCGTCCGCACCCCCGTTTGGGCTTCTATCAGCGGCCGCAATGTGGCCCGGCGTTTGCTTTCGTAAGCTCTATTAAACTTAAAGTAACCTGTTAATTAACTTTCAAAGGGGGAGCTATGAATGAGCGCTTTATGGCAGCAACAGCCGACTTTTCGATTGGCGATGTCTCCAGGATGTGTGACATTCCCGCTCATACGATCAGGTACTGGGAGCGGGAATTTAAATCCTATCTTGCTCCGCCCCGCACCAGGGGCTACCAGCGGCGCTACGCCGATCATGACATCAAAAAGCTAATTCGCATTAAAAAGCTGCTCTGGGATGACGGCTTTACTATTGCGGGAGCACGCAGACTCCTGGGCGGCAAATCAATTTTCACGCTGGTCAATAATGCAACGACGGGCGATGAACCGGTAACGTTGCAGGCAGCCGGCTGAACGCTACATTTCTACACGGAAGGCGGATGATATGATGGATTTTATGAATCAACGCAAGATTTCCCGGCACCGCGAAGGCGGTCTCGATGATTTACGCACGGCATGTGCAGCCGGTTATCTCGGGTTCAGAGAGTTTTTGCTTGCTGCGGCACGGCATTATCTGGCAAATGACAAACCCTGGCGTGCCAAAGCTATGCTGACAGCACTCATGGCGGGAACAAACAGCTCGCGCAATTTAGAAACCAGCGGGCTGTTGCAGCAAGCGCACCGGGAGATAGCGCAGATCGAACGCCCAACCTGCTCGCTGAACATGATTGTCAAAAACGAATCGCACAACATTGACGCGGCGCTTGGCTGCGTTGACGAATGCGTAGATGAAATTGTCATCGGCGATACCGGCTCACAGGATGATACCGCAGCGCGCGCACGTATGTACGGCGCAACGGTTGTTCCCATTACCTGGCAGAACGATTTTGCGCACGCGCGCAATCTCGTGATTGATGCAAGTGCCTGCAACTGGATACTCTGGATGGATGCCGACGATCGCTTGAGTGCCGACTCCGCACGTAAGATCAGGCAAGCCTGGATGCTGCTGCCGCCCTCGGTGGTAGCGTTTCGCATAGTCAATGAAGCATGTGCCGGATTCGGCTCCGCATTTATGCAGTACCGGCTCGTAGCGCGCCGGGAAGATGTGCGTTTCGAGCGACCGATTCATGAGCACATTGCGCCATCCGCTCATCGCGCCGGCCTGCCGGCACGTCAGCATGCAGATATCTCAATTGTCCATACGGGCTATCGCAATCTCGATGAACACATGCGCAAAGCGCGGCGAAACCTGCCGATCATTCGCAAGGCGGTTGTATCCCATTCCGATGACTGGTCGCTCAAGTTAAGCCTTGGCGAATGTTACACCATTCTCGGCCGCAACGAAGAAGCGCTGGGTGAATTTACCCAAATTGCCGACAATCGGGAAGTATGGAATTCGTATCGGGATACCTACCTTCAGGCTCACTATTATGCCGGACTGCTCTGCAAAGAATCCGGCAAAAAGAAGCAGGCAATTGCCTATCTTACTCGATGCTGCTCTCTTGCAAAAAGTCGCTGCGATGCAAGCTATCTGCTTGGCAAACTCTATTACGACGGCGGCGACGAGCACAAAGCCTTCAATGCCTTCCTGGCTGCCGCCTCCACCCCTCAGCAATGCCTGCACATTGCAGCGGTTGACGGAAAGCGAATTCAGGCGGAATCCCTCTATCATCTGGGTCGGATACTCATCGAATGGGAAAAATGGAACGAGGCTCATGAGCTGTTGACGCGTGCGATTGCCGCTTATCCCGATGTCGTTGAATTCTACGCGCAAATGGGAAAGGTCTGTTTCTGCGGGGGACGCTTTGTCGATGCGCTGGAGTATTACCGTACATCCCGCAAGCTCTCGCCGCGGCATAATCCGGAAGCGTATGCCAATATCGCCAGAATTCAGTTGGTTCAGGGAAATCTCGCCGACGCGATCGAAACGCTGGTGGAAGCTTTGGAGCACGAATCTGCGGCACCCGATATCTATATGCTGCTGGGCGACATAACTTTTGCGCAACGCAGGCCGCATCTGGCCCTGGCCTCGTTCGAAAAAGCGCTGGGTAGCGGGCCGGTTGACAAGACGCACGCACCCCAGTTGTGGAAGGCTATTTCTTCGGCGCTTGACGCACAAGAGCCACAATCAGCCAGAAGGTTTTTGCAGAAAATTTTGCAGGTCGAGCCGCAGAATGCCGATGCACAGGAGGTTAGCAGAAAGCTGGAAATTGAAGCAATGGCGGCCTGATGCCGGAAATTATCGGAGTTCGGCCACGAGCATGTGGGTCGTTTCGTCTGCAGTATTAAACCAGAAACATACCATTCCGGCTTCCTGGGTAAAGCATTCCTGAAGAGTTGCTTTTGCCGTGCACGGGGATATCGATCGGTACTCGCGATGCGCCTGATTGATGAGTTGTTGCTTGATCTCGTTCATACATAAGGTTTATCGGACTATTTGCTTAAGCGGTTTAGTGCAAAATGCATATTGTGGAAGATGGTTGTGCTGTTGCAGCGTGTCAGGGCAAAGCGTAATTTAAGATAATCGGTTGTAAATCATTGATGTGAAATGAGGTTTGGCGTATGTCGGTTCTGGCCGTTACCATGGGAGATCCTGCCGGAATCGGACCGGAAATAGCGCTCAAAGCCCTGCGAAACCGGCTGCTTTTCCCGGCGCACCGTTTATATGTGGTCGGGGATGCGGGCGTACTTCATGCTCGCGCAAAGCTGCTGCATATCGAGTGCAACATCAATTCGATTTCCCACCCCTCAGAAATCACAGATGATGCGGTGAATGTCGTAAGTGTGGGAAGCATTACGCCGGAGAATTATCAGACCGGCAGTGTATCCGCATTGTGCGGTGCGGTATCCTACAACTACATTCTCGAAGCAATTCGCCATGCGCGCGAGCATATGTGCGATGGTATCGTAACCTGTCCGATCAACAAAGCCGCGCTCAAAGCTGCCGGCGTTTCCTATCCCGGACATACCGAAATGCTTGCTCATGAAACCGGTACGCGTCGTTTCGCTATGATGTTTCAGCTCGAAAACGTGTCTGTAGTCCACGTTACGACACATTGCTCGGTCCGGGAGGCGCTTGAACTCATCAACAGAGAACGTGTTGGCGCTTCAATCGAGTTGCTGCACGACGCTCTGCTCAGCGTAGGAATCGCACAACCCCGACTCGCCGTTGCCGGATTGAATCCACACGCCGGGGAGGGGGGAATCTTCGGCAGGGAAGAGATTGATCACGTTATCCCGGCCATTGAGAATGCACGGTGCAAAGGATTCAACATTACCGGCCCGCTGCCGCCTGATGCGGTCTTCATGAGTGCATTCGCCGGCAAGTATGACGGCGTAGTAGCCATGTTGCATGATCACGGATTTGTCGCCCTCAAATCAAGGGATTTCAGCAGCGCTGTCAACATTACCCTCGGCCTGCCGATTGTACGCACCTCACCCGGTCACGGCACCGCTTTTGACATCGCCGGCAAAGGCATTGCTTCGGAAAAGGGATTGATTCATGCGATACAGGCGGCCGTCAAGCTTGTTCACACTATGCGGCGGAAATAAAAAAAGAAAAATTTGGTGCACTGGTCCGTACTCTGTTTGGAAATAGTTACTTCATTAAAAGCCGATTAATTCCACATCGAAAATCCGTGTCGCGTTCGGTGGAATGACCGGAGGAAAGCCGCACCGGCCATATGCCAGATCTGGTGGGTTGATCAGCGTGCGCTTCTCGCCTGTCGTCATGTCAAGAAACGCCTCGTCCCTGCTTCCTTATAGCCAGGCCGATGCCAACCGCAAGTAAATTTTCCCCGCGCCGGAAATGATACGTGCGTAGAGTCCCGCTTCCAGCCTGGGGCCCGAATCACATGAAGATGTCATGAATAATGTTCCGATTAAGGTGAGAGTGATACCAAGAAGCGTAATCGCGTTGCGCATGGAGTCCCCCCCCCCATTATTCCGATTTTTTACCTGGCAATTCGATAATGCTCTCGATTATGACCGTGTTGACGGGCACGTCTTTAAATCCCTGCTTGATACCGGTAACCGCATTTTCGACGGCGCGCACTGTTTTGGTTCCCTGTCGCACCTTGCCGAAAACGCAGTACCCCCAGCCTTGCGCAGATTTGCTGCGGTGATTCAACGGCCGGTTATCATTTGTGTTGATAAAGAACTGAGACGTGGCTGAATGCGGATCGCCGGTGCGGGCCATGGCAATGGTATAGACTGAATTTTGCAGACCATTATCAGCTTCGTTGCGTATCGGGGCTTTCGTCTTTTTTTTAGCCATGTCCGGGGTCAGGCCCCCGCCCTGGATCATGAATCCTTTAATAACGCGGTGAAAAATTGTGCCGTTATAGTAGCCATCGTTTACATAGGATAAAAAATTTGCAACCGTTTGCGGCGCCTTGTCTTTGAACAGTTCGACGACCATTTCTCCCTTATTTGTGACAATTTTCACCTGTGGATTGTCCTGAGACCACAGCGTGTTTGCGAACAGGAGCGTAAACAGGAGTGATACGGCGTTAGCTGCTTTCATTGATAACATCCTTTCATTGTGTTTCAATTAATGTTCAATCCCACTTGAAGGGATTTTCATACTTGTCTTCAAGCTCATCAGGATTCGCTTTTGCCTTTTTGAATTTTTCCTCAATTGTCGCTTTGCGCTTTTCCGCTTCCTCGCGTGCCCGTTTTGCCTTCTCTTCCAGTTCTGTGGAACGGTTTTGTTGATTTTTGATGAAATCTTCAAGACCGACTTTTTTCTGCTCCGCGGTCTTGTGATCCATAATTTTGCCCGTGGACAGGTCGATAAAAATACGACCGCTGCACATGGGGCACTTGTACTCAGTCAAATTCATGATGAACACCTCGGCCAAAGAATGCATATGCTGCTTTGTATCAAATCGTACTTAAATTACACCACGAATAGTGAGATATCAAGCAAATCGGGTGTCATATCATGTTTGTCCGGGATAATCACCGTTTGATTCGCAATGCAGGGAAAGTGGTCGATTTTGAGTTGAAAGTGATTAATCATTTAAATCATTTTTATATCGCTTGTGCTTGCATATGAATCAAATTACAACCGTGCTTAGGTACATAATAGAGCCGAGGTAAAAGGTGGATATTGTCGATATAGAAAAAGAAATTCCCTTTCCGGGATTTAAAGCGATGATACAGGAGCCGCTGAAAAATAACGACCCGATATCGTTCAAGCGCATAAAGCGGATTTTTATTGATGTCCCAGCCTATAATGCCGGACCGTTTCGATATCTGGTTGCCAGGCTGACGGGAAAGAACCTCAAAGAGCCCGAAGCCCGGGAGCGTTGGAATCAGATCCTCAAGCACAAAAGTGCCATGGAGGAGAAGCTGGGCCGGATTGTCGGCATCCAGACGGCGGCTGCTGATTTCTTCGATTTGATGTCAAATGCAAAAGAGTATGTCAAATTCAGCAATCAATCGTACAAAGATCTCGATCCGGTGCGCAATGCCCGCAGCAGAGAGGGATGGATCGACCGGATTTATACTCCTAATTATCACATCGAAAAGCTTAAAGAAGAACTCTTGCGGTCGAAGCGATACAAGCATGCACTCTCTGCTTTGCTGTTTGACATCGACGCCTTCCACCGTATCAACAAAAAATATTCCTATGCAACCGGGGATGAAGTACTCAAGCGCATCGTTACCATCGTCAAGAGGACGGTTCGCACTGTGGATATCATTGCCCGTTACTCGGGAGACCGTTTTCTGGTAATATTGCCCAATACCAACAAGCGGGAAGCGCACGAGCTGGCGGAACGACTGGGCGAGAATATTAAAAACCGCTCATCGCACATGTCCGAGATTGCGGAGTCAATCAGCATAACCTCTTCCATCGGTCAGTGCTCTGAAAATGAAACATCACCTGGATTTGTGAAAAATCTGGAAAATGCACTCGAGCGCGGTAAGAAGGTCAAACGCGGTGCGGTTTATGCAATTTGAGATGAATATTGCGGAACATAAAATACCGTCGGCGTCAAGCTTATTCTGTGATTCTTCACAATTTAGGCGCTGTGACTTTTTTTTGACCGCAATAGTTATGTATATTTGTAGTTAAGTCGATAACCTTTCAGGCTCAAAGGATTCAGCTATGGATATTGGCGGCCAGGAGAAGAACGGATATCATGTCATTGATATCGTCGGTAAGATAAACCGCTTAAAAGACAGCATCGTGTTGAAATCTTACATCAATACTCTCCTCGAAAAAGAGGCTAAAAGCATCGCGCTCAACCTCGAAGAAGTGACCTATCTCGACAGTGGAGCACTTAACGTGCTCATCTATTGTCATAATTCACTGCGAAAAATAGGCGGAAGCCTCGTCTTGATAGCCCCGAATGAATATGTAAAAGACGTGTTGGAGGTGGTCGGGCTGAACAAACTGGTCAAAATTTACGCAAAAAACGAGGAGTTCGAAAATGCTACAAAAGCTTCTTAGTCTCAGCATCATGACGCTCGTGTTGATTGCTGCGTGCGCCAAAAAAGATTACGTCAAGCCCGAATTGGACCAGATCGACGCTTACGTCAAAGCTCATCCCGACCTGCCCGAACTCGATAAGTCCTGTATCTACGACGGCCGGTTCGAAGTCGGCCTCAAGCAGGAGACCGTTCGCTTTCTGCTCGGTGAACCCAAGAAAATCGAGTATGTTAACCAACCCTGGGCTGTGCAGGAAAACTGGGTTTACACCAAAGGCGGACGCAAAGTGTTTATCGTTGAGGATAAACACGTCGTCGGAATATTGCAGGATTAATTAAACAAATATACTTACGGATGGTGACGATGGCGGCGGTTCGGTTAAGCCGCCGTTGTTATTTTGAGCGGGATTAGGAGGTGTAGGTGATCGCGTATCAGGGAGTACCCCATACAAAACCCCAATCCGCACCCGTGGCCTGCCAATTATCACTCACTCGGGAATAAAAAAAAGGGCGATTGATTATCAACCGCCCCATCGGTGAATCTCCCCCCTCTAAGAGGAGAAGCACGAGCTATTGCTTATTTCAGCAATACATTTTTTCTGGTGTCTGCATGCGGGTTGATATAGAGCTGGTGCGGTGTTGAAGCAGAAACCTCTTGCCGGGTGCTAAACTGTGGCACCTTGCGACCGAGCAGGTTGTAGACGCCGGATTGATTGGTACTGAATGTACGGAGCGCAGAGGTCGGTTGCATCGTGTGCCCGGCGAAGGTTAGGTCGCAAGCAAGATCGCTTCCTTTCGCCACGATGAAGTCGGAGACGCTTATAGTTATCGGGCCACCCATAAAGATACCTGCAGCAACGATGTCCAGGTTTGTAACAACATCCTGCGTATCAGCCGGGCTGCCGTTAACCTTGTAAATGTACCGGTTGTTTTCGAAAATGACTTCAAGCTCGTCGGTCTGGCCGGTAACCGGTGAGAAAGAGCGATACGCGATTGTCGAGGCTCCGGGAGGTACAACCGCAACGCCGCGCTGCTGCGTAATCACAAACGCAAGAAAAGAAAAGCGATAGCTGTTATTCGCCGTGACTTCAATCCCCACAAACGCAAGGCCGTAAAACTTATCCGTCCGTCCCCCTTGATGAGAGATGGTGGCTTTCATGGACGATTCCCCGAAATCGCCGTTGACGAATCCGGCGGTGTTAAAGGAATCGGGATTTTCTATAGAAAACGAGCCGGACGAATTTGCAGCGACCATGCCTGGCGCACTATAATACCATTGAACCAGATTGCCGTCGGCAAAATCATCGCTAAAGCAGGTTCGTCTGGTTTGCGCCGGGCTACCGGTGCTGATGATGGCATCTTTGCATGTTACCGAATCCTGCTTTGGTACCAGCAATCCGATGTTGCCTGTAGCATATTCGCTGTCGGTAAACGATTTTAAAAACTGGCCATTACAGAATAAGGAGATTGTGCTGCCGTGCTTGTGAACCTTAAGTGTGTTTGCCCCGCTCTTATTAATATTGGATGTTGGTAAAAACGCAAGTACCTGAGAAACAAGCTGAGTTGGGTTGGAAGCTGAGGGGGTGAATTTGAACAGGCTGTATTCCTGATTGCTGTTGATTTCAAAATAATAGCCACCCCATGAATCACTCAGGCAAAACGCGATTCCCGCATTGCTGAATGTACTTGAAAGCGGTGTTATCGTTGCGGTATATATGAAATCCGTTAAACTCGAATCATGCTTGGCTACGCTTAGTGACTTACCACTATTGATTACTTTGATCCCCTGGGTGCCTGCATCGCTGATTTGCAAGGAGCCCGGAAAACTCAAATCAATCCAGTTCCCCGCGTCATCCGTCAAGTCATTATTCAACGCAGCCGTTCTGGTAAACAGCCCTGTGACAACCAGCATGTAACAAAACGAAGTGAAGAATCTCTTCTGCATACGCGGTTCCTTTCTAAAATGGAGGGGTCAGATTTTCAACGCCAATCACCTTCCAACCGGCCGGACGGTTCTGCTGCGCTTGCCATTTACTCTTACCGGGGTGATGTAGGGTCTGGTATTCGATTTTGCGCCGACAAGTTCCATCTGCCTTGCGGAAACAACGCAAGATAGCGTTCGTATTCTTTTTGTGCTTTACGTGCACGACCAAGCTTGGAATAGCACTCGGCCCGCCAGAACAGAGCATCTTCGGCCTGGGAGCTTTGCGGGTAGTCTTTGAGCAGTCGGGTGTAAAAGGATATGGCCCCGGAATACTCATCGAGATCGTTACGCAGGATGGTAGCCAGCGCATAAAGCGGTCCGTCCAGTGTTTTGGCACGCGGAAAGCGTTTAATCATGCTGCGATAGGCTTTAGCCGCGGCTTCGTATTTTTCCATTTTGTGCTGCACTTCCGCCAGTTTCGCATAGGCTTCGTAAAGCCAGGTACCTTTGGGGTTGGTGATCAGATAGCGCACCAGATCGGCTTCGAGACTGAGTTGGTCGTGCAGGTGAAGTTCTTTGATGGTGATAATTTTCCACAGTATATTGTCGCGCTTGACCGGATTGGTGCTGAGCTCGAACATCTTTTCGAGTGTGTTTAATGCAAGTGTAAAGGTGCCCAGCTTTTCGTGACAGATAACAATAAATTCAAAAATTTTCATGCGCCCGGCGTTGGTGATGTCTTTTCTGTTTTTTATTGTATTCAGCAGGTCGAGCGCTTCTTTATAATGAGCATTTTTCAAATGGGTTGCCGCTGCATTAAAGGCGGGAATAGACGTGACGGCAACATACTTGATATCCTGCGTTTCTTCGGGAGGCAGGAGTTGCTTTTTCGCAACAGGTTTCCTGATTCGCTTAGCCTTTTTTTCCAACGACACAACCGGCTGATTCAGCGTAACGGAAACCGGCAGGGTGCGCTTGAGTGACGGATCCAGATTGCATATAGCGCTTTTTCGAATGATAACGGATGTGTCCCAGGGCTGGTGGTTGAGGTAGTGAAGCGAAATGGCATAGTCGCCGGCCGGTTTTTCGACCATAAGCGGCGTTTTGCCGCAGGATTCGCCATTGATGAATACTTCTGCATTGTATGGCCTGGAGTTGATTTCAATCAGTCCGGTTGCTTTGTTGATATCCTCCGAAGCCTGCAGGGCAAAGGCAAGGCGTTGCGCATCTCGCACAAAGGCGCCTTTTTTGATGGTGTTGGTCGGCGAAAAGAATTCATTTCCCCGCAGGGCCAGAATCGCTCCGCTCTCTACTGCGCCGGTATTCGTTACGTCTTTGCGGTCTATGACTTCAATTTTTCCTTCGAGAACGCTGACTTCGGTGACCGGAGTACTACCCTGGATTTCATTATAGGCGTGTACCTTGAAAATAGTACCCCTGATTTTGCATTCGGCATTGTCGGTAAGTATGGTAAATGTTTGTCCCTTGCTGCGCTTATTGACTTGCGCAAGCATGGTTCCGGACTTGAGAAATGCGCTGAAATGCTTCTTGTTGGCGGTCAGAATATTAAATTCGGCGTTGTCGGAGAGCTCGAAGCCGGTACCCGGATCAAGCTGTGCGGTGAGCGTGGATTTAGGTCCCGTTTCGATTCGCTGGCCTTTGCGAATTTTGGTTGCCAAAGATGAATTTGGATCAATGCGGCTTTCATCCAGTATGCTCTGGTTGCCGGCGGTGATACGGGCAATGCCCTGAATGCGTGTGACTTTTGCATAGGGCAGAGATGAGGGCGTCAGGCTGATTATCCCGATAGTAAAGAGGCACAGGCAGACAACTGCCGTAGCAACAATTGCCGGTGATGGCCATTGCAATGCTGCGGCATATTCGCGTAACGTCTGTACGTAGCCGGGGACTGCCTCAAGCAGAGACTTTCTGGGCGGTACAGCTTTAAAAATCGATACCGAAAGCCGCTGCCACTCCTCATCGCTTTTGGCCGGCGGCTCTATGCTTTGCAACATGGCCCGAAGCTGTTGAGTAGTTTTTTCCTGTTCCTGTTCAAATAGCTCTTTCATGACTATTTCAGTATCTTTCTTAATTTTTGTTTAAGCTCATTTCTGCCGTGGAAAAGTCGGGATTTCACCGTACCTGCCGGTATTTTTAAGATTATGGCTATTTCTTCGATTGTTTTTCCATCCATTTCGTAGAGCGTAACAACCATACGCTTTTGCGGTGAAAGCTGACCAAGCGCTTGAAAAATCTGATGATTCAGCTCCTGATTTTCGAGCATCTCGTGAGGATTGTCGCCACTGTCGACAGCATTGTGCTCAGCCATTTCGGAATCGTGCAATATCTGGATTTGTCGTTTGCGATACTTTTTGCGTAACTGATCGATACAGATTTTTGCGCTTATCCGGTATATCCAGGTGTCAAAGGACGACAAGCCCTTGAAGCTTGGTAGGCTCTTGAAAATATTGACGAATATCTGCTGGACGATATCGTCGATTTCAAAGAACGGACCCAACGATTTGTATGCCAGGCTGTACACTTTGTCTTTATACTTACTGAATAGTGTTTGTTGAGCTCTGGCATCACCTTTAATACATTTTTGTACAAGATCGTCCAGTGCTATCCTCCACAGCAATAATTACACAGTTAAATTGTCGCAAAACAGCCACCGTGGTTTCAATTTATTTACGCTTGAAAATCTTTTGCTCAATTGAGCGATTCATGTAAAAGCAAAATGCTGTGCCGGTCCAGCCAATTACCGCCAGATGTTGAAAGGAAAGGCGTATTGCTTCGGCCGTATCGGCTTTGTCACTGTCGGCCAGACTGTTGTTTTTGTACTCGTTTTCTATGACGTTGCTCACAATTGCCATGCTGGTAAAGGCAAACGCACCAATCATCCAGTATACCGTCGGATAGCCTTTGAAGCTCATTTGCACGTCAAGATCTATCGTGCGTCCGGGGACAATTTCCACGGCCCGCTCAAACGGTTTAAGAAACTCGCCGGTAATCTGCACCTTGTAGGTACCCGATTCGAGCGAAAATTCCTTGGGAGTCAACCCGGTGTTTACTCCATTGAGGAATATTTCACAATCGGTTGGAAACGAGGTTACATTCAATTTGCCTAAAATGGTCCTGGATAAATAATTATCCGTTTTCAGTACGACAATTTCAACAAGATCATCGACTGTCTTTCCGGCCAGGGGGACTTTTTTGATGCTTTCGGTTTCGTTGGGATTATCGACGATGGTAAACTTCAAAACATATTCATTGGATTGGCGGTCGAGCGAAAAGGCTCCGTGCAGCTCGTACTTGTTTAAATACGGCCTGAATCCCTTCTGTGTCAGAAATTCCTGGTAGGTGGTATTCCAGGCTTCGGCCCGAATGTTGAGTATGAGAACTTTATATTCGAAACGCTTTTTCAGCAGCAGGTGAAAGTTGTTGAAGCGCACGTCGTCTGTAGCATTAGTAAACTGGAAGATGACCAGATTGTCCAGAAAGTTGCCGTTAGCGACCGGCGCGGCACGGCAGATCGTTGTTCCAAGCAACAGTACTATGGCAATCAAGCGGTGGAGCATACCAGAGCAGCTTTGTGTCAGGATTCTTTGAGGTATCGTTCAATGAATTCCCGAATCATATGCTTGTCGGAGGCACAGATGTCTTTGAACTGGATTCCGTAGAATTTCGAGGTGGCCAGTTCCTGACGGTGAATCACAACTGCGTCGGTGCGAATGACGGCATCGTCGTCGGGAATAGTAAAGGTCACCAGGATTCTCTGCGCCTTATCATACATTCGCTGTCCCCGAAACATCATACCGTCTTCGCTGACGTTGATAACAAAGCTCAGTTCAGGCGCTTCGGGCTCTCCACTTTCGGAATAGACTTCGACCGTTACAAAGTTTACCGACACGCGGGGAAAGCGGCGCTTTTCTGCCTGGTTAACCATTGCTTGAAAATACATCCCGTCAGAGGATTATTGAATGCGACGACTGCTCTGAAGCTTTACATTATACGATATTATGATTGAGAATGCTACTGTCGTATTTTACCGATGCCGGAATGTCCGGCAAAGCAGTAACCCGGTCCAAGAAAAAGCAGTATGCTAACCCAGCAATCGTTTTCCCGTCTGACATTGTCCCTTGATATTGTGAAACGAATTTCCGGGGGACTATTGGACGGCTATCACGAGCTTGCAATCGTAAAGCATGAGATCGATCTGTGCGATACGTTGACTATCGAGAATGCCCCTGCAATTGAGGTCGAGTGCAACATCGCCGCCGTGCCGCGTGATCGGAGAAATCTCTGCTGGCAGGCGATCGAGCTTGTACGCAGCGAATGCGCAATCAAGCAATGCGCCCGGGTTACTCTCCAAAAAAAAATACCCGTCATGGGCGGACTCGCCGGCGGAAGCTCGAATGCAGCCGCTACCCTGGAATTATGCAACAGGCTTTGGCGGCTCGGATTAACGCGAGATAAGCTGTGCGAACTGGGGCGCAAGCTGGGCATGGACGTACCGTATTATTTCTTCGGCAATACAGTGCTGGATACGGAAGCAGGGGGCACGATCCGACCGGTCGAAACAAACATCGCTTTGGACTTCATCCTGGTTTTGCCTTCGTTCGGTGTGGAGACCCGTGAAGCCTATGCGCGGCTTGACTACAGCAAGCTCAATTCGCATGCCGCCCGAACCGGATCAATGCTGGATGCCTTTGTGCGCAATGATGCCCGGGGAGTAATTAAGGAAATCCACAATGATTTCGAGGCTTCCGTATTTGCTGAGCATCCCCGGCTGCGGACAATAAAGCAGACGTTGCTGGAGCTTGGCTGTCTGAATGCGGGAATGAGCGGATCCGGTTCGACCATATTCGGCATAGCGAAAAGTCGTAGACATGCACAGGAGATTCAACGCAGGCTGGAATTTATTTCACTGGTTGCTGCAAGTAAGCTGGCCTCATGACTGTGCAATTTCTATTTTATATTTAAAGCATGGATGAGTGGATGATTCGTTAGTGCATCATGACGGTCTTGGACAAAGCAATTTAATCGCATTAATAACCTACATGCACAGGACTTTGGGAGGTTATCATGAAAAACGACGAAACACGTTCCACATCTTTTGACTGGAATACGAAGCAAGACCTGTATAACCACTTTAAGATGTACTGCGAGCTGGAACCTGAGGTAATTGACGCTGAAATAGATGCGGTTATGGAGAGCTTCAAACCGCGCAAGGGAGAATCGATCAAGCCTCAGGAATTGTGGCAAAAAGTAGGCAATAATCTTGCAGAAAAATACAACGCCCCTCGTCCCCACAAAGATGAAGAGGCCGAATTCATCGTCAACAGCACCGAAGACGGCGATACGAAGGTGATTGGCATCGAAGACGGCATCGCTACTTTCGAGGTAGACTGCCCGAAGGAGCAGGACGATGCTAAAGCAGGGAAAGCTGCCAAGGCAACTCGGAATCCCGCAACTTCCGATGAGGAAGATGCCTTTGATGTTTCTATTGACCCAGACGGCGAATCAAAGCCGCCGGCGGAAGCTGCCGGGCGCTCATCAGGTGGAGATGAAGTGAGCTTTGAGGTGGAAGACCGAAAGGACTCATCGTCCGAAGAGCCTGCTGGCTCTGAATCACCAAGCTTAGACGAGGCTGTTTTCGAAGCTTCCCCGGTTGCCGAAAGAGAAGAGAGGAAATCAGACGCACCTGCTCAGCAATCCCCCGAAAATGATGACGAAGGGGATGACGCTACCTTTGAAGTGAACGTCTGACCAGATTAACGATTCTTGCCTCCCTGTGCGTTCTCCAGCCTGTTTCCCTGCATCCTTCGCTGAATGAGGGGCAAATGCTTGATCTATGAGCGGATTGACGATTTTGCGTTTCCATTCAGAAAACGAATTGCGATAATTTAGATTGATAACCTATTCATTTAAGGGTATATTTAGACTAAATTAAAATCGAGCTGCGGCGGTGCTGCACTAGTGGGTGCTGTTTGGATCGTAGTGCGGCGCAACGTGCACCAATGGATTTGCCTGATGATTGATGTCTTTGAATTTCTCGATTATCGCAAGCTTTTGAAAAACCTCTACGAGGAGCGCAAGGCGCAATTTCCGCATTTTTCCTACCGCTATATTGCTCAAAAGGTGGGTTTCAGCTCTGCAGGATTCCTTACCAACATAATCTCCGGGAAGCGCAATATATCAGCCGAATATATTTTTAGATTCGCTGAGCTATTCAAATTCAACAAAGCTGAAACTGAGTATTTCGAGCTGCTTGTCCATTTCAATCAGGCTAATTCGCATGAACAAAAGCGCTACTATTTTGAGAAGATACTGGCGAACAAAAAATCAAAAATTGCGATAACCGATGCTCGGCATTATGAATTCTACAGCAAATGGTACTATACAGCCATAAGAGAAATTGTGGATGCATATCCGATCAGCGATAATTTCGACAAACTGGCAAAGCTTGTTTTTCCGCCGATCAAGCCGGCTGAGGCCAAAAAGGCCGTTGAACTCATGGAGTTAACGGGGTTTATCAAAAAAGATAAGAATGGTATCTACGAGCAAACGGAAACATTCATCACGACCGGATATGAGGCTAAATCCGTTGCAATCACCAATTTTCTCATGCAAATGGCGGATCTGGCTAAAGCGGCGATCGACCGCATCCCGCGTAACAAAAGGACAATATCAAGTTTGACCTACACTATCTCCGAGGAGGGCTATCAGCAAATTCACGAAAGGCTTAAGTCGTTTCATCGCGAAATACTTGAGATTGTGCGTGCCGATAAAAAAGAAAACAAGCAGGACCGGGTTTATCATATAAATTTCCATGTCTTTCCTATTTCAAAATTTTAGCCGACTCTTTTTAAGGCGATGGCGGGTGGTTTTTGCCCTCGCCGCACTGGTGCTTATCGCAGGAGTGCACTGCGGTCCGGATCCGGTTGCCGCCACCGGCGGATCCGAGGTCTGGGGCATGCTGGTGGATAGTGACTCGGCGGCGGTGTCGGGAGCAACCGTTATTATTGACACCGGCGATTCTGCGGGGTGGGTGGATTCCACCTATGTGATCATTTCCGATTCAACCGGTTTTTTTGGAATTGACGGTCTTGCGCCGGGTACCTACGACCTGTACGCTGATTTTGGCGACGGCCAACTGGTGGCTTTCCGCCAGGGGGTGCAGAAACTCAGCAACGATACGCTACGCTTCGGAACGATTGTTATGCGGGAACCCGGTGCGATTGCGGGGAAGGTTAACGTCAGGCGCGGCAAGCTGAGCGCGATTGACGTATTTATTCCCCAAACGGCATACAGTACCTTGACCGATGATAGCGGTGAGTTCACGCTTACCACGTTGCCGCCGAATGCGTTTTCGTTTATTATTTCCGCACCCGATCACTTTGATTTTACATTCGATACAACGATTATCTCCGGAGATACGATCGATCTGGGCCTGATCGAATTGACTTATGACACAGCATTGGCCCCCCTTGCAACCGGTGCAGTTACGGCTGTCTATGATACCGCAAATGCCGTGGTGTTTTTGCAGTGGAATCGGGTGGATGTGGCCGATGTTGCGGGATATGTAATCTATCGAAACGTCGATTCCGCAGGCTTGCACGCTGTTGATACGGTTGTCGATACCTTGTTTGCGGATACGCTGTTTCGCCGGAATGGTGATTCTGTCTCCAATTCGCTTTCCTACCAGCTTAAGAGCATAGATAATCAGAACAACCTGAGTCTGATTTATTCTCCGCCTGTATCGGTACCCGCTCCGCCCCCCTCAATTTTGGCTACCCGCATAACCTGGCTTCCGGCCGATACCGTGACGTCCACACTGAATCCCGTCGATAGCGTAATTGTTGTGATCGCCTATGAAAATCAAGTACGCACGAATAGAGAAATAACCTGGTCGGTGGGTCATGTCGATTCCGTCAAAAAGCAGGATTCCCTTTCGAATCGGACGGGGCATGACACGCTGACGGTTGCCTGGAATCAGGACAGCGTGTTTGATGTGTATGTTCGTATTGTGGACCAGGCCGGCGGTGTTTGGCAAAGCAGCCATGTCGTTTCAGTCGTCCGCTCGGCGCCGAAAGAAACGGTAGTTGCTTTGCCGGATATGCCAACACCGCGCAGATTTCTGGCCTCGGCTGTGCTTGATAAAAAGCTGTATGCGATTGGTGGCGAAAAGGATAAATCGTATGGGAGTGGATGGCCGCCGTTAGTGTTGAATACCGTTGAACGCTTTGATATCGTTACTGGAAAATGGGATAGCGTTGCCGCAATGAATTATGCGCGTGCAGATTTCGCTGCAGATACACTGAACGGCACTATATACGTCATCGGAGGCCAGGATTATCGCAGGGAGATCACCTCGATTGAAAGGTATGATCCCATATCCGATTCTTGGGAAATAGACAGCGTTGAATTGCCGGGTGCAAGAATCGGTCATACGGTAACGGCACTCGATAATAAACTGTATATAATCGGAGGCATTGTACCGGACACCGTGTATGGACTGGTCAAAGTTACAGCAGTTGTTGGCGCATTTGATCCTGTAGCAGGCACGTTGGAGCATGTCGCGAAACTGAGTACTCAACGCGCCTATCATCAGGCTGTTGCCGCACAGGGAAAGATATATGCTATGGGTGGAATAGGTAACAGTGATCAAATTGAGCTTTCGACCGTCGTGGCGGATATCAGTTTGTTTAATCCCCTGACCGGTGAGGTACGCACGGTGTCGACAATATCCGCAAAGCGAACGAATTTTGCTTCGTGTGCCGTCAATGATAACATTTACCTGATTGATGGTTTCGGGTATGATAGCACTCTGGACGTGCTCAATTCGATTCAGTCATTCAACAGCCTATCATACACCTGGAACCCGGTGAGCACTCGCTTGACGCACAACAGACAATGCTCTGCAGCCGAGGCGATACTCGGCGGTATTTATGTCGTCGGCGGAACCGAAAACGATTACTCCGGTTCACTGGGACAATCCGGCAAACTGGAGGTATACTATCCTTAGCATTGTAGATATGAAATCATGATACGCTTGCCGCTCATATCAATGCAATCATGCCTGAAGCAGTCAGGTTGTCTGCTGTGGGTGCTGTTGCTGTTTGCCGGAAAAGCGTCGGCGCAATGCGACTACGCGCAAAACGGGTACATTTTTAAGCATCCCTACTTCGAGGCAAAGTACTGGGCGCGCACGAATCAGAGCATTGCAAATGATATCAATGAACGTATTTGCAGCCACAAACCGACATCGTTTGCCATCACGCATGACAGTTCCGAAAATGTTGCCGCATTCTTTGCTGGAAATGGCGATTTCTACCTGGTTTCGATATCATCCTACCAGCCGCCGCTGAATTATCCGTATGTGATCGAAGCAATGTCGCCGGTCAAGGTCGACCTTTCCGGCGTGCCGCACCGAACCGGAACGCCTATCCACCTTGTCAAGCAGCCCGGGTATCATCAGGAACGTGTCAAGCTCGTTATGGCCGGTGCTGCAGATACAGTGTTGAAAGTGCTGACCATCAAGGCCGACGGCTCTGCTGTCGAACAGGAGCAAACCCTGATCCTCTCCACTTTGGATGCAGGGCAGCAGGTGCTTTTTATCGCCGGTGACTTGAATATGTCTACTAATCAAGACAGCGGTATCTGGGTTGGTGGAACGGGCGGGTTGTTGCGATATTTCTCTTATGACGGCACAACCTTCGGCAGCAATCAGGTATTTGATATTTCTGCAAGTGAAACGGTGACCTGTTTTGGGGATGATTATATCGGTACGGCGTCCGGCCGCATATTCAAGAAAAGCGGTGCTTCATTTGTGCAGGACAGCAAGCCGACCGCAAAGGCGATTCGCGCGATATCCGCCAGGGGCGGGGCGGGGGACAGCGGCCTGATTCTGGTGAATACAGGAAGCTGGCAAGCCTATACAGGCGGGGCGGCGAGCTATCATATGGTCAATTTCGTCAAAATGCCGGACGGCTCGGCCGCCGAAGTGGTTGCGGACGACTGGGTGTATCAGTTGCATGTTTACAAAGACGATCCCACCCGGATTGTGGAGGTCTTTCCGGTTGAATTGGTGAATTACCTGAACAGGGATACCTTTGATCTGAGCGGGCTTTCTTCTTATCAGATTGAACTCACGCTTGAGGATCCGGACAGCAATTTTGCAGCCCCGAGATTGTTTATTTACAACGGGGGAAAGCGCGATACGCTGGATTCTGATGGCGCATATATTTTGCAGAATGCTGCGCCGGGGAGTGAGTGTGTGCAGGATGAGGTGAATATGCAAGGGAATGCGGCGGTGGTTTACTTTGGCGATTCTTTTATAGAATTGAAAACAAATGCGGTGCGAGGCAAAATTGTTGTTGGGAAAGGGTGTTCATTTCTCGACTATACATTTAATGCGCGCAAAGAATTAGATAGTGACACCAGCTATTTTATGCTGACAGCAGGCAGGGATACTATCATTTTGTTTGATGATAAGCATACAGGCCATACAGCAAATGCTGCTCGCGTACTGCACAAAATGAATCCCGGTACTGCCTGCGACTATGCAATTTCAGGCAATGGAATAGCCATAATTAATATCGATAAAAATATCTCGCCCGCTCGATTGAATCTTTTTACTCCTAACGGGAATCTGGCCACCTCAATCAGCAGCAAAAAATTTGGTTCTGCAATTCGCCTCAATCTTCCCGCAGGTATCTATTATCTCCAAATGATCGACACTGACGGGGAGCCAATAGACAAGCCTGCAACGCTCGTTGTCAGATAATTCCCACCAACTTTTCAGGCAACCTCCATCGACGCGGTGACATATTGCTTCCACACCCCAACGATACGTATATTACTACTTTCTTCCAGCCAGGCGTTGTCTTCACACCCTTAAGCGTTTCACCGGCCTGTCACAGTTTAGGATATATACAAATGAACCATACACCCCATCCCTGACGTGGAGGTAGCTTATGATGTTTTTTAAACAAGTCCCTTGCTTTGTGATACTTATGTGCGCACTCTCTTTTATGCTGATACAATGCGGTGTGAGTGAAAAGCAGCTTAATGAAGCTGAGACGCGAATTCAGGCACTCAAACAGAAGGGGGCCGATCCCGACCTTGTTGCAAAAGCTGAAGTACATCTCTATCAGGCAAAGTCCGGTATGAAAATGGGGAATATTTCAATTGCCGGCAAGAACGCTGATTCGCTTTTTATTGTGCTTGACCAAGCAGAGCAGCAATACGCGGCAACCATGGAGAAAATTGCTCCGGAAATTGAGGCCTTGCAAAAAAGCTTCGATGAGAAAAAAGCGCAGGTTTCAGGTATGCAGCTCAAGGTTGTCGATTCAATGATGGTTATTATCGATTCCCTGAAAGCTAAAAACTGGCTGGTGCAGGCCAAGCGGCAGATGGACCGGCTCGATTCGATGTTCGTGCAATTGCTGAAGGATGAAGAAAACGTCAATAAATTGAAGCCCAAACTGCCCGGCTCCTGGCGGCGCGTGGAGCAGGAGGGGAAATCGATCAGAAATACGTATTTAACGCTGAAAAAGGACAATACACTAAAAATGATTGAAGAGCAAAAAGGGCAGATTGACGAACGAACCAGAGTCGATTGGAAGTTTGTTTCGGATGGGACCTACGACATGCGCGGCGATACACTGTGGCTATTCGTCAAGCAGGAAAAATGCCCGCGCCAGACCTATTGGAATTATAAAAAAGGCAAATGGGTTAAATTCGAAGCCCCGACGTATGATTCGACGTATACCGGCCAGAAAGATCAATTTATGTCGTGGGAATATTTCAGCGAAAGCTTTCGTCGAATGTAGGCAGAGAGGTGAATTTGATAGAGGCGCCGATTTCTTCCGGTGCCTTTATGTCGAACTGTTCGTTCGTTTAGGAGGAGTGGTGCACATTCCGCTTAATTCTGCCAGCATACGCACAAGCTGATGGAGGGGGCGCATATAAAAGAGTCTGGCCATGTGGGTGCACCTCCATTCCGGAATTCGGTTTGCTGATGACTATTTGAGCGAAGAACGTTCTGCAATTCCATCATTCTATAATAGCTAAAGAACCCTTGAGAGTCAATTAGCCATGAGGGTTGCAGCACTGTTGCCGGAAAGCTGCGTTAAACGATATTCTCTTTGCTACGCTTGAATAGTTGCCTCATCATTTTTTTGCGCCCACTGCATTAAAATTCCGACAGTTGGATAAACAAAATCTGCCTTAGGAGCTTTCTTGCCGTTAATAAAGTGAAATTGCCCCTGTACCAGATTGAGAATCTCATATACGGCCGCTTTGCCATTGCAATATTTGGTTTTTGCCGAGACAATATTGCCGTCTTGGAAATATATTGTTCCCAACAGTTCATCCCGTTCGATAAGCAGACATCCTGTTTTACTGCCGATTTCGATGAGCTGCAGTATATCGCAAAGCGTGCCGCTTGAAATATCACCTGCAAGCGCATGCGATTCGTCACTGTAGGAAATTGTTTGAATTACCTTGCCTTTGGCAAATCGAGGCGCAACAACAGTATAAATGTCTTTATCGCAAATGTCCTTGTCGAAGTACCAGGTGTTCGGCAGAATTTTGAGTGTCTTTGCAGCCGAGATATCTTTGAGGTTATAGAAAATCACCGAGCTTTTTGCCCGTATTTTTCGATCCGAAAGAATATTGCTGATAAATTCATGTATACCGCTGGAGTGGTTCCAGTCGACGATAATGATTGAAGGAAGCGATTGAAGCAGAATATTTCGGGCGCCTATCAGGTTGCCGACCTTGAGTGGCAAAAATCCCAGGTCTGCTATGCATTTTTCCAGACTGATTTTTTTGCCCAGCAGCATCGACTTGATTCGTTTCGTCTGCTTGGCGATAATCAGGCATTTTCGAGTTCCGGCAAAGGGCGCCGGTTGACTGGGAAGTCCGGGCTTTTTTCTCAGTGAAAGCAAAACCACGATAATCAGCGCAGTCAGGAGGAGGCCGAATGCAGCCGACAACCCGACTTCTTTGCGTGCATAGGCCATCATTTGCGCAAGCGTGCTGTCGTCTTGCGCTGGCTGGGATGCGCTCGGTTGCCACGTATTTGCATAACGTCGTTCTATCCAGCCGGTTGTGTCGTTGAATTCAACCTGGTACCAGCCGGCGGTAATTTCTCGAAGCCGATACTTGCGGCTGGAATCGGCGCGCCCAAGAATTTTTGCCCCGCGGCCCAGATACTGAATGATCGGCATATCATTGCCAATTGTTACAAATCCCAAATCCCTCTTCTCTGGCTTTTGTGGAGACTTGAACGGATTCGAAAATACTTTGCTTATGCGCGAGGTGAACTTGCGGTCTGTGGTTGAGGGTTTTTGCTTTAATCCCTTGTCAGATTGGCTGCGAGTGACAGCCGCAGTTTGCGAAACTGGAGGGGCATTTCGATCGTTCTCTGCCGAGCTCATACTGTCAATGCGCGTAGGTTCTTCCACCGCAGCCTTGGCCGTTTGCTGCATACCAGGTTGTCTGGATATATCTGTTTTGGCCTTAGTAGATTGGCGAAAGTCGTTTTTTTTGATCCAGCCGAGCGTGTTTTTGTACTTAATCTGCACCCAGTTGCCGGACTCTGCCAGAGCCGGGTAGTGTTCATCCCGCAAGGCAAAGGCTATAGGCTTACGCGTTTTTTCGGGAGCTGGAGCTATGAAGGCGTGTTTGCTGGTGATGCGGACCCGGTAATTAACCGGTGTTGATGCTACGGCTTTTTGTGACGGCTCAAGAGCCTCTTTGTCTGCACCGGTAATGGAACACTCGGATTTATGTATCCAGGCTTGTTGTGATTTGAAATCTACTTTGATCCATTCGCCACGATCTTCGATTATAATGAATTGCTCGCCACGAAAAGCAAATGCAAGAGGTTTTGCCTCATCTTTGGGTTCGGATCTGATTTTTGACATTTTTGCTGAAATGGTAGCTTTGGGTTTGCTTGTCAATCCGGAATGAGAATCCACACCCCTCTGTGCAAATGCATGCGCGCTCAGCCATACGACAAAGAAAGCCGTAGCCAGGAGTGATAATAGTGTTTTGTTTTGGTTGGAGGCACTCATGCAGGGTAAAATATAAACAATTAGCGTTGAGCGTACTCAAACTTTTTGCAAAAAAATTCAATAGCGTGGAAAGTGTAAGCATTTAGGTTGGAAGTGTGATTTTTGTGTCGGCAAAATGGTTTAGCGGTGGCGGGAATGCTAAAAATTTGAGCTGCAAGGTGAGTAGAAATTAATTGTTTATGTACTTGTGCTGGGTTATAATGCTATCGGGGGGCAGTGATTTAGCGACATTGTGAGACGGATCACAAGAATCCGGCACAAATTGAGCAATGTTGAAGCTATTAACCCTGAACTCTCGAATATGCAATCTGCTATGTGACTTTCACTTCTTTCTCGCCGTTTCAATATCGATAGAACTGCTACGCTTTCGGATGTTGCAAAAGGCGGGCAAAGAATTCATTCCGAATATTTTGATTTGAGAAGAAGCAGGGACGCGCAATTCACCCTGACAATGCTCATGCCACAAGGAGGCCTGGATGCTTTTGCGTCTGTATTTTCGTTACCTGACCGTGCTGACAATTGCCATTGTGCCGGCGCGGATTTTCGCTCAGGCAGAATATTTCACCACCACCAATGGAACCGACTTCTACCTGGGAGCCAAGCTGGTCGCCGATCAACCGCCGCCGGAGCATCAAATTCCATTTACCAATCAGGGATTGCCGGATACGATTGATTATTACCTGGGTGACGCGTTTATGGTGGCAAGCGATACCACACCGGTTATCGTTTCATTTATCTCCAGTGAGTCGCTGTTTCGCGGTCTTTTAAGTTTTATGGTACCGGGGCATACAGATTCTTCGATCGAGCTTTTCTCCAACCATCCCAATGAAACCGGACACGCCGATACGGCAATCAATCTGGGAACGTTTCCGCGTGGTACGGAAATCGTGCTGAAATACCAGAACATATACAAAGGCAGCGGACAGAATCCGTTGCCGGAATCAACGGTTGTTGCCAATGTCGGTACGTTTCTCAACGTGCCGGGCGCGCGCTATACCGGAAGAAACGATTCGACCGAGAGTACTTATATCAGTGAAGCCTGGGGTCCGCAGTACGAAAATATCTGGCACGTAGCAGGACGAATGAATGATACTATCGTTGATTTCAGGTTCGAAGATTTCAAAGACATGGATTTCAATGATATTGTATTTCAGATTCAGGGGGTCCAACTGCTTTCAGAATTATCCCCGCCGATCGTTGTTGAGTGCCTTCCCTTCAGCTCAATTTATATCGGGGGGCTGTATTTCATGGTTCCCGGTTATCCGGATTCTGCGCGATTTCTGTTTACCAATCAGCAGGTCGGGGCCAAGGCTGACCTCGGGCAGTATGCGGAGGGCACCGAGTTGGTGTTTATGTACGAAAATATTGTTTCGACGAATCCTGATCATCCGGTTTTGCCGGATGAAATGGGGGCGCGTTATACCGGCACGAATCTTCCTCAGGACCAGTATATCAGTGATATCAGCAGCGGGCAGTATGGTCATCGCTGGGCCATGGCGGGCAAAGTCAGCGATACTACGGTTATCTTCAGCTTTGAAGACAAGGACGATTATGACTTCAACGATGTGCGGTTTCTCATTACCGGCATTGCAACGTTTCAGGGTGATATTCCAACTGACCCGGTCGCTTATGCGCATGATTCACTCATCGTCTACGGTATTTTGAGAAATTATGGCCTTCAGGATTCGCTGGCGATTACCGATATAGCCTCAACTTCCGGTGGGCGCATCACCGGCCTTGATTTAAGCAACATGGATCTTCCGTACTTTTCGCCCTATATCGGAAACCTTACCGGATTGACATCGTTGAATCTTTCCGGCAATTATTTCAGGGATATTCACACCAATGTTGTTTTTGATCTCACGCCAACCACCGTGGATCTGTCAAATAATTGCTACACTACAGCCGGATTATCGCAGCTAAAGCTCGAATGGGCTCAGCAGCATGATCCTGATTTCGCAGCACAGAATCGCTGTGCGACAGGAGCCGAACTCGCAGTTCCCAAAGCGGCCAAGCAGGTAAGCCGGGCGGCACTGAGCGTATCCGGTACGAAAATCAAGCTTGTTTTGCACCTGCATAACCGCGCTCCAGCACCGGTAGTACAGTTGTTTAACGCCACCGGCAAACTGGTTGCGCAACATAGGCTTGCGCAGCTCCCCGCCGGTCGGCATGCGCTGGATATCAGTGTAGCGGCAAGCTTGACGGCAGGCAGCTACTTTGCCCGTGTGCGCATTGGCGAACGTACGTTTGTCCTGCCATTTGCGCTGACGGGTATAAACCGCTGATCATAGAGACGTGCGAAAGGATTATCTGATTATGACTACACAACAGCCGGGAAAAAATCTCATGCGACATTTGCTTATCATCATGACACCGATCTTCCTGAGTTTAGCCGGGGAGCCGCAGCACTGCGTACTGACCGGATACATTCCCCAGGGTAAATATATACAGGAAGCCTATACCCTCGATGATTTCGATGCAACGACGATTGACGTACCTGCCTCAGTTACCCGCATGAGTCAACATGCCATATTTCTTGCCATACCCCGCAAGCCTGACTCATTCGACGGTATATACCTGTCGTATCTGATAGATCATTCGTCAAGTATGAATTGTCAAGGCGTCCAGGTACGCAAAGATACGACCTATTGTGCCAATGGTATTGAAGGCCCGATTCATGATGTTACCATTCCCTATGATGATTCTAACAAGGTGATAAAACGTTGCGCGCAATGCAGCGACAAGATGAGTTCGGGCGATCCCCATGCCGCGCGTGCGAAAGTGGTGCGCCGCGCACTGCAGAAGCAAAAAGAGCTGATTGGCGGCTTTGCCAGTGTCGGCAAGTACTCCGAAGAACTCGATACCACTACCGATTTTCTGGATGTGTCAAATGCAGCCGATTTTGACGCATTGACCCGCGCCGCAAGCATTTCCCTCACCGATAAGGATGCCGTATGGCGTTCAACACTCACATCGGTAAAGCAGATGTTTAGTGATAGTTCGGTGCCCAGGGATGCAAAAAAAGCGATCGTTATCGTTACTGACGGTCGTGATGTTAACAGTGGATGGGAGCAGGTTCTGGCCAAGGCATATGGAACTGCACCCGGTTTTTTGCCACCGGTCTATGGTATATTTCTCGGTACGGCAACCGATGAGCCGGTGGCGTTGGACAATTTGCGCAGGCTGTGCGATCAAACGGCAGGAACCTTCTATCGTGCGCCGCATGGCGATGAAACAATTATCGATTCGATTATCACCGTTATCACCACCGGCCCCGAGGTCTATAAGCTGAGGGGCATAGCCGCGACCATGCGCAATACTGCAACCGGCCAACTGGTCAACGGCAGTGCTCCTCCCTTTCGAGATACGAATTTTCTTGTCACCTGGCAGGAAAAGTTGCTTTTTAATGAGGGCGAGAATGCTGTCGAGTTGACTATTGACTTCCGGGACGGTGCAACGCATCAGGTTGCTTTTACGATAAACGTTGCCGGCGATGCCAAGCCGGACAGGCTTTTTACCGCTTCATGTTCGGGAATACCTGAGCTGGCGGCCAAGGACGAGACGTGGCAAACAACCTACGATACGCTGACCGGTGATCTCGGTGCTTTCAATTTGTTCTTCAGATTAAAAATGCATGGGCGCAAAAAATTCAATGTGCGGGTTTTTTCGCGTCTTGGCGGTGATACCGAAACGGTTATAATTGACTCGGCTCAGGACAGAATTGGACGAACCGCCGAGCCGGACGGGCGCTTTGTCATGAGCAAATTGACTGCTTTGAGCTTTCTTGACAGTGCGCAATCGCCCTCAAGGGAAAATGAGATCGTGGAGGTAGCGTTTCAGGATTCTCTGGTTATGCGCTGGGAAAATCCCGATGATCTTCGCGACACTGCGGTTGCTTTTATTCCCGTACTCAAGGAACACCAGCCTCTGGCGGCCGGTTTCAGGCCCAACTCACCGGCCAGTCTCAAACAGGATGCGCTCATAAGCCCTAACGGCGCACTGCGACAATTGCTGGCGACATCTCCGGTTCCCATCGTATCGGTACAACTGTTTGATGCGCTTGGAAATGCCCGATTGATACTTGATGGAAGCAAAAAAAATGTTGTCAAGGCCCGGCTGGGACCACTTGGAGGCGGGATCTATTTCATCCGGGTAAAAACAATAGGCCATGCGTTTGTTAAACGTGTTGAGGTGCTCAGATAAAACGTATCCGTGAAGACGGTCCTCCACTACCTGCGCCGACTTTTATCCTGGATGCATTTCCAGATTGCACTGGCCACCGGGGGACATCCCCTGACGAAAAGGCGGTTTTCGCTGTGCGGCGCCGTGCAGTTGCCAATGCACAGCGTTTGCGGCGGCAGTTCACTGTGCCCTTTGCCGATGGCAATCTGCAAGGCGCCGGCATCCGGAAAGTAGTCGAAAATATCCTTCCCATACCGCTTCAGAAACAGCAATACCGTAGATTGACATGCGCTACACGACTTGTTGTCCAGCACTTCGATATTGGGGAATTTGATCGAAATCGTATCCGGCGCCGCAGCAAAAGGCTGATGCCACTTTTTCCAGTCCGGTGGATGAATAGTCAGGTATGCAAGGTCAATAATGCCATAGCCGCGCTCGGCGCCGATTCGTAGATGGGCAATCTCAGCGGCATTCGTACCGATCAGTGTGCAGGCAACTGCATCCGCAGCAAACGGATCCGCACTGCACACGATCGTGTCAAGCCTTTTGGGCTCCCCGGCGCTGGGCCCCAGTCCTTCCATGCCGATCGTGCCGTCAATAATCGCAAAGTGCGGTCGCAACACCGACGACATGTCGGCAATGGCAACGTTCAGTGGTTTTTCGTAACTGTTGTCGGGGCGGGGAAGCATGTGCAATTCGACTTTGCTGCGGTGGTAGAGACAGCCTTTCATGTTCTTGACAGAAAGGGTCACGCCGGTATGCATATGCATCTTGATCACGGGAAGAGAAACCAGTAGGTTATAATCGAATACGTCGGCACAAACGCGCAGTTTGTTGATTGCACTGCCGTCCGGAATGTACACCTCTTTTGGTGTGCGTGCGTCGAAGTCAAGCACCCGGCAGCCACGCTCGTTCGCCACCGCGGCGATTCCGGATTGTTGCAGGGAGTCCTGCGCTTTGATGCCGACAATCGGGCTCTCGCCGACGGCAACGGTTGCTCCGGCTTTCCGGAATACGTCGATGGCGGCCGCAACTACTTCGGGATTTGTCACGACTCCCGATTCACTCGATGCCGCCCTCCCCGCGTTTGGTTTGAGCAGGACCTTTGCGCCCTTGAGCGAGGCAAAGCTAAAATGTGAGAGCGCCTCGGTCGTATTTGCATACGGTCCCCGGCCACCACTGACAGCAACAAAGGGGCCAGGTGTATCGGGAGTAACGTCGAATGGGTTCATGCGCTGATTTGATGCTGCCATGAGGATCAGTTGTGCAAGAAATGGTAAAATACGTTGCTCGGCGCTATGAGGACAATATGCGGTGCTGAGTGTATTTTAGAAATTCGTTAACCTATTCCATTGCAGTGACCTATGCCGGATACGTCTCCTACACAAACCCATCAGCAATACAAACATCACAAATCCCGGAGTCCGGAGAAAATCGTCAGTGGAATAATCACTGCAAGGTGGGCGCATGCCGCTGCGCCGGTTATCATTGCCGTAGGGGGCCCGGGCGGCACCGGAAAAACAACCTTTTGCGCTCGATTGTCACAGTTGTTGCCGCAATCGGTGGTCGTGCGCCTTGACGATTACAAGACATCACGCAGCACGCGGCAGGACAAAAATGTGTTTGGTGCACATCCTTGCGCCAACAAGATCACGCTCATCAAAAAGCACATTGGCCTGCTCAAACGAGGGCAATCCATTTCCAAGCCGGTTTATAATGCAGTGAGTGGAGAGGCCGATGCTACCGAAGCGGTTCAGCCGGGCCGCTTCGTTATACTGGACGGCGAGATTTCGACGTATAAGGAGTTTCGCGCCGGTGTCGATATCTCGATTTTTATCGACTCGGACTGGAAAACACAGCTTAGTACCCGCATCAATCGTGATATAGATTTGCGGGGATACTCCCGTGAAAAGGCAATCGCCACCTTTCTGCAAAGCAATTTGCGCGAATTCGCCAGATTCGGCGCCGAAAGTAAGGCCTGGGCGGATATTCATCTCTATTGTCACGATGATTACCGGCTGGAAGTCGAAGCTCTGGCGACGGAATACTATTCCCTGGAACAGCAATTAGTTTCCGGCATCGAGCGCATAGACCTGAGCGGACTTGTCGTTCCACTGGCAACACCCTTTGCATACAATAATCGCGTTGACACACGCAGTCTGGTCAGGCACATCGAATTTCTGGCCCGGCACGGCGTGAAACGCTTGCTGGTCAACGGAACCACGGGTGAATTCTTTTCACTCACGCTGCAGGAGCGACGTGATACCTTCCTGCTGGCGCGCCGTTTTTTTCCGGGAATGATTCTATTTCATCCCGGCTGCGATTCATTGGCGCAGGCGCTTGCAGAAGCCGCATGGGCCGAATACCATGGTGCCGATGCAATCGTTATGCTCCCTCCCTGGTATATTCCGCGGCTGCCGCACGACGGCATTGTCGCCTACTTCAACCGGATAAGCGAGGCCCTGAGCCTGCCGCTGATCCTGTATAACTCGCCGCTACAGACCCAAAATGGTTTGACGAAATCGATGCTGAAGCGCATCAGACATCACGGTCTGAAAGATAATGCGAAGGATCTTGCAATTATCAAGGCGACACCCCGCTATTTCATCGGCGGCGATCGCATGATTGTGAACGCGTATGAAAAGGGAGCCTGCGGATTTGTGAGCGCAAAGTCGAATATGCATCCGGCACCGTATGTTGCTCTTGAAAAATATCTTGCAGCAGGGGACTGTGACTCGGCGCAGGCGCAACAGCAGAAGATACATCGTTTGTGTGATGTTCTCAGCGGTAACCGTGAAATCCCGAAAATTAAATATGCACTTGCGCATCGCATCGACGGGTATAGGAGCGGAGTTCGGCTGCCGCTGCAGGACATATCAGATGCCGAACGTAAAGATGTTGATGCGCTGGTTTTGGAATGCAGGTAATACATGTACCAGTATCAAAAATCTCATCGCTATTTCGCCCAGGTTGCTGATGATATAAAAGATCTTGCCGAATATGAGCTCAAATCACTCGGGGCTGACGAAACCCGGCAGGCCTACCGCGGTATCTACTTGCGGGCGGATAAAAAGTCGATGTACAAAATCAACTATTGTTCCCGGCTGATCAATCGTGTTCTGGCGCCACTGATGACGTTTGATTGCCACTCCGACAAATATCTCTACAGTCAGGCATACAAAATTGCCTGGTCGGATTTTCTGAGCCCGGACGATACGTTTGCCGTGTTTGCTACCGTAACGAACAGTGCAATTAAGCATTCCAAATATGCGGCTTTACGTTTGAAAGATGCGGTCGTGGACTACTTCAAGGATTGCACGGGACGGCGCCCGTCGATTGATACGCGCAATCCGTCCGTCTGGTTTAATCTGTATGTCGAAAATAACAAGGCCGTGATCAGTGTGGATACGTCCGGCGGGTCGCTGCATCGTCGCGGTTATCGCAGAGAGTCGCTCGAAGCGCCAATGGCGGAAACTGTTGCGGCATCGATAATACGTTACAGCCAGTGGGATGGCAACACACCGCTGGTCGATCCGTTTTGCGGGGCGGGGACGTTGTTGTGCGAAGCTTATATGCATGCCGCAAGCATTCCCGCAAGCATCAAGCGTGTCCAATTTGGATTCGAACGATTGCCGGATTATGATACCGCGTGCTGGCAAGCAATCCGCAATGAAGCTCGCAGCGCGATCAATGATGTAGCGCAAGGTTTGATTTCGGGCAGTGATGTCGACAGTAAGGCGGTAGGTGCAGCAATCTGCAACTGCAAGGTGCTTGACGAACAACAGCGCATTCGCATCACGCGCAAGGATGCTTTCCAGATCGATAGACTGCCAAATTGCACGATCATCTGCAACCCACCCTATGGAATCCGCATGAACAGCGAGCAAAACCTGGCTCCATTTTATAAACGGCTTGGAGATTTTCTCAAGCAAAAGTGCACCGGGTCAACCGCCTACATTTATTTTGGAAATCGCACCTACCTGAAGCATATCGGACTCAAACCGGCCTGGAAACAAATTCTCTTCAATGGCGGGCTGGACGGGAGGTTGGCGAAATTCGTCATGTATTAGCCGAAACCGAGTATCGCATCATGCTCAACGGAGATAAGGCTGGAATGGGAATATGCGCCGGCTGCCTGACCTGCCTGACTGTGCTGACCGCAACAATGACGGCCCGATCTTGCCCGTGCGATTCTGCAAGCCTGTTTACTTCAGCGACGGGCGGACGAATCAGAGAACATGCTCCGTTGTTTGGCAGCAACGATATTTTAAAGAGATCCGGAGAATTATGCGCCTATTATTGTAAGTATCGGCTAGTCTATCCTGAATGCAGGCACTCATCGGGCTACGTTGCTTCGGGAAAGCATCGAATCTTCGCAAATGTCTGGATTCCGGACTCTGCGCAGGCAACGGTTGTGCTGGTGCACGGCTACCTCGATCACACGGCATTTTACAAACCGGTGATAGATGTGTGCCTCGAAAACAACCTGGCCGTTGCCGCCTTTGATCTGCCGGGTCACGGATTGTCAACAGGCCAACCGGCTTCGATCGAGAGTTTTGCCGAATATGCCGATGCGGTTGACGACTTCCTGCAGCGTATCGATTCGGTGGCGATCGGGTCTTTGATTGCAGTTGGACACAGCACCGGATGCGCTGCACTGTTTGAGTTTCTCCATGGCCGGCGGCGGAAACTATTTGATCGGATCATATTCATTGCGCCGCTCGTGCGCAGCAGGTACTGGTCGCTCTCGCATATCGGCAACAAGGTGCTCAGTCCTTTCTGCAAAACCACTATGCGACTTTTTCGGCGAACCAGCTCCGATGAGAATTTCCTGAAATTCAAGCGCCACGATCCCTTGCAGGCCAAACAATTCCCTGTTCGCTGGGGACAGGCCTGCTTTGCCTGGAATGAAAAGATACAGTCCTATTCACGGATTTCCGCACGCGTCACCATATTCCAGGGGGCGAAAGATGATGTCGTGGATTGGAAGTATAATATTCCCTTTCTCAAATCAAAAATAAAAGTAGTTGATGTCACTATGATTGAAGATGCTAAACATCATATCCACAACGAAGCCTCCATGTTGCGGGAACCGTTTCTGGATGCGCTGCTGGAGGCAATGCTGGAGGCGAATTAGTCGCGCCCGCCAAAAACAGTACAATGCTTACCGTTTTCTTACCGGCTACTAACAAAATACTCATATCCATATTTTTAATTTCTACATTTCTACGCAGTAAAAAGTTGATGAGCATAGTACCGTCATTTTTTTAGAAAGGGATCGTATATGAAACAGCTGGCAATGGTAATCATGATATTTGCAGTCGCGGTGCATGCCGGAAAAGGCTTCGCAAAGCAGTTTCTGCTTTGTGAGGAAGATGCTGATACGACCGTAGAGGTTACCAATTTCGGGACCTTTACCTACTATTACAAAATCATCGGTGAGACCGAAGAAGGCTGCAAGGTGATGTCAAAATACCTGACGAATGCCGACTCCTCGCTGGTGGGAAAGGAGATTGAATGTATTCTCGACAACAACCTCCCGTTCCGTAAAGCCGTCGGGGACAAAAGCAATTGCACCGGCGAACTAATTGATCATATTTATCAAAAGGATGCGGAGCAAGAGTAGGACAGGACCTTTTAGGTGCGTTTGCACGGTCATCGTGTACAGCAGCTTCGATATGCTATTTTCTTATTTCATATGTCGGTGATCATTTTACTTTGGCAATGGAGATACGGATGATGTCTGCACAATTGCAGGTTGCCGGCGTCTGCCTTGTGCTGGCCCTACTTCCTGCCTGCACCCAGTCTCAGAAAATAGGCGCCGATGAAATTTGCGACGATTACCGGACCTTGCGTCTGCAGCAGGATTCGCTGACGCAGGAAATTTTTCATATCTATTCCTCAGACCCGCTTTTCTTGCAGAAATTTGCCCAAAGCCGGGAAGCCTGGGAACAATTCTGTGAATCGCATTTGTCGATGAAGTTTCCGCGACCTGACAAGCAGTATACCTATGGGAGCAATTATCCGATGTGTGTCTGCCTTGAGCGTATTTACCTTGCCGAATTGCGAATCAGTCAACTCAATGCCTGGGTGCAGGGAACGGCACAGAAGGGAACCTGTCCGGGATCGGTCCTGGTGGAGTGATACATGCCCGACCGTGAAATCCTCGCGGCGCAAATTGAAGATGCAGCCGAAATTCTGGCTTTGCAAAAGCTGGCATATCGCAGACCGGCAGAGCTGCACAACGACTTGACTATTGTGCCCATGGTGCAAAGCCTTGACGAAATGGAAGATGATCTCAGGTCGCAGGCGGTCTTCAAGGTCGTGGAAGAGGGGGCAATTATCGGTTCTGTCCGGGCGTATGTTGTAAACGGTGTATGCTGTATCGGGCGCCTGATCGTGCATCCGGATTTTCAACGAAGAGGAATCGGTACCGATTTAATGCGCGCGATCGAGGCAAGATTCCGGTCGGCAGATTGTTTTGAATTATTCACCGGGCCCAAAAGCATCGATGCCGTCCGTCTCTATGAGAAACTGGGATATCAGCGCTGTGATAGGCATCTGACAGAGGGTGATGTCGAACTGGTGTTTTTGCGCAAGTTCAGTGCGAAGAGGGATGGCCGCTGATGTGGTTGTTATGAGTGTGGGGAATCAGGGAATGCGGCTTTTCCAGATGGTGCAGCTCCATTAATGGCCGGTTTGCAAAGAGCTTGCGGATTTCGTTGCGTGCAACAATGGTGTGCTGATCCAGAATTGCCGCAGCAGTGCAGGTTTCGAGCAGAAACTCGAGATCGTGTGAAGAGATAATCATGGTCCGATCGAGGCGGTTCAAAGCGTCGATCACCTTTCGCCTGTTTCGCATGTCAAGATTTGAGGTTGGTTCGTCGAGCAGCAGTACCTCCGGATCCATTGACAATAGCGAGGCTAACGCGACCAGGCGTTTTTCTCCTCCGGAAAGGTGGTGGGGCGCTTTGGCGGCAATATCCGGGCAATTGACGTCGCGGAGAGCGGCGCGGGATCGGGCGACCACTTCTTCTTTGGTCAGTTTCATGTTGAGCGGGCCAAAGGCAACATCATCAAATACGGTCGCACTGAAGAGCTGATCGTCAGGGGATTGAAAAAGATAAGCCACGCTCGGATTGAAGGCGTGCGGATGAATCGTCACATCGTTCAAGCTTATTCGCCCCGAATCCGGTTTCAGCATGCCGCAGAGCAGATAGAAGAAGGTCGTTTTCCCGCCGCCGTTGGGACCGACCAGCCCCAGCTTCTCTCCCCGCTGGACTACAAGTGACAGGTCGCGCAAAATTGTATCTCGCCCGTAGGCAAATGAAAGCGATTCTACGTGTATACCCGCATTCATGAGAGCATGCTTTCCAGCGCTATTGCTGCCACCGTTACCAGGAATGCTGCGCCGGTCAGGAAAATGTCGGGCAGTGAAGAGTGCTGCTGCTCCAGTGTTTGCGCAATGCCGCGAAAGCCCCGTAACGTCATCGCTGCCTGAACACGCTCGCTCTGATCATATCCCTTCACCAGCAATGCAACCAGCAGGTGGGTTGACGTTTTGAAATGCATAATCGTTGATTGCAGGCGATAGCCACGCAGGCGTGCGGCACGCATGAGATTTCCCAGATCATCGATCAGTACGAAAATAAAGCGATAGGTGTAGGCGATCAATAGGGTCAATTTACCGGGAACGTGCAAACGCTGCAACGCAGCAATGACACTTGCAAAACGCGTAGTGGTTAGCAAAACGACTAGCAGCAGCACAATTGTCAACAGTCGCAGGACAATCTGTGTCGCGGTGAGTATCCCCTCGCGAAAAAGTCGCAGGTACCCGAATTGAAAAAGCGTTTCTCCGCCCGAAGTGAGTGCGATGACGGGAAGCATAATCAGACACAAAAACAACGGCCCGCTCAACATTGACTGCAGCGACGCGCTGGTAACGTGAGCAAGAGCGCAGAGTATTATCGCCGCAAGCAGCAGCGCAAGCAACGCTGCAAAGCTCGTGACACTTGCACTGGTACCTATCAGAAGCAGTATGCTGAAGAGCTTCCAGCGAGTATCCCACGCATGCAGAAATGTCGATTTCGGGCTGTACCACTCAAGTTGCACGAATAATCTCCTCAGCCGGCGGCTTAGGTGTTCAGCAACTCCGGCTTGATTTTAAGAATGAGATTGACAGCAAAAAATACGCCAACTCCTTCGATCAAGCCTAAAAGTGCATTCGAAAGCGAGAACGTCAGGGCCAGGGCCTGCAACCCGGGATGGGAAAGTGACAGGACTGCATACGATAAACCGGCTGCAACAAAAACTGCCGTCAGCGCAACAAATGCACCGGTCACGGAAGAAACAAGTGCGCTCGTTCCGAATGATTTCTGCACTATGCCGTATATGAGACCGGCCATGAGCGCCGGCAGGCAGTGTATGCAGATATTCACCCCAAGCGTGGACAGGCCGCCGTGCTGAAATATAAGCGCCTGGAAAAGCAGTCCGGCCGCAATTGCCGGTGGTGCGGCGCCTCTGAGCATAATGCCGGTGAGTCCGATCAGTGTCAAATGGACAGAGGCGATACCGACGGGGAAGTGAATCAATGAGGCGATAAAAAAAGCGGCTCCGATAACGGCGAGCCGGGGGATGTCTCTGCTTGCGGTTGCGCGCAAACTCGCACCAACAATGATGCCGCCGCCTGCAAATCCGCCAATGCACAGCGGCGCGCTGATCAATCCGTCGGCAATGTGCATCAGGTTCTCTTTCGCTGAGTAACGTAGAGCGCAGTGACGATTGCTGCCCAGACTACGCATGCTGCCATGATTGTCTTTTGCATGAACGTAATTCCGCCTGCCTCTGCTTTGTTGACCTGTGCGAGCATGTTTTCGTCGATATTCACATTTATGCGCATACCGTGGCCGCCTTTTCCACGTACCTGCGCAATCCAGGTCCCCGGCCGGGTGGGCAGAATGAAAAAGCGACCGTGCGCATCGGTGATCGTCGTGTCGTTTGGCGTTGAGGAGCCGGGTGCGAAAAGCAGTACCTGTGCCTGGGCGATCGGCTGTTTGGTATCGAATTCGGCTTGCAGCACGATGCCCGTATGCGAAAGACGGTAAAACTGTGTGCCGTGCGCAAAGCTCAATTGGACACAAAGCGTGCTGCAGATGAGGAATGCAACACCTTTAAAGCGCATTTATTACATCCTTCGACGACTGGTTGGTGGCCTCACAGTGCCCTTCGCCAAGGTGTCCCAGCGTCCAGATCGCCTTGACCAGCTTCGAGTAATCTTCAGTCTCCCGCAGATCGGCCTGCGACAGTTTGACGGTATCATTTTCAGTATGCGCATAAAAGAAATCGAAGCCAACACTTTCGGTAGTGATATGATCATCCGCAGGCGCCTCATTGTCGCCGAATATATGATCAAAATGAAAGGTCATCTCCACAGTGGCCGTATCACCTGCGTTGACCATGCCCATTATTTCGTCGCCCACATAGCCTTCCTTTCCGTCGAAGTCAATCTCTTCATCCAGCTTGATGGTGAATGGAACCTTCTTTTCGCCCTTGGCTGCCGTACCAATCATGATAATGGAACTGCCTGCAAACGGCCCCGACGCCACTCGCCTGAGATTGAATTTCAACGACTGATAATTGCCTGCCTCAAGCGAGTTCTTCACTGCGACCGGTGCCGGGGCGGCATATTCATCACCCCGCGCAAGGTCGACAACATGTGAGCCGGAGAGGGTGCATACATGCACGCTGCAGCCGGGCATGTAGGCAATCGGGTTGACAATATTGACCAGCAGCGTATCGAATACAATATGCCATCCGCTTTTGTCCGCAAATCCTTTGCGAACAAAATCTTCGCCATTGGCCGTGAAAAGCATGGCGCCCTGTCCCTTCGCAAGGGCCTGTGCCTTTTGTTGAGCTTCGGAACAGCCGGTGGTGAAAAGCTGGGTGAGCATCAACAGTACAAAAGCACTGATGTGGAAAACATTCATTTGAGCGCGTCTTAAAACGAACATACTAAACCTCCTTCGAATCCATGTGCAGGCTTCATCGCATCCGCCGCTACAAGAACATAATGTACATAAAAGTCGAAAATCGCTACCGACAAACCGGGACCGGCGAGCAGGCAACTTTCTCTATCTGAGGAAACTGCAATAAATTCATGCTCACACTCAATAAACCATTGCAGGTTTTTGCGCAACGAGAAAGACTTGCCGCAATAAAAGGTATTTACATACTCGAATTCATTGTTGTTGATGTGGTAGAGAAACTCGTTTTCGTCGCTAATACTTACTGCGCTTTCTTCGAATTCCAGCTCGATTCCGATTAGCCCGTCCACGCCGAAACTCGCCTCCTCATCTTCCAGGAAAGTTTTTCCTGCTATTGCGGTCGAGAGAAAGGGGAGCAATGCCAGGGATACGCCGAGCGTAATCTCATCGCTCACCTTGGCGGGCGTGCCAATATCACCAGTGAGCAAATTCTCGGCTCCTGCCGCAAGACCGTTGAGTATGTCGAAGTCTTTTTTCAGGATTATTTCATTTTCAAAAAATCCCGACACATCCGGAAATAAATATCCGAGCTTTGCTTCGCAACCCAGCAAAAACGGAAAGCCGGCCACGTTGAGCATCAGACCAAAACAGAAAAATGCGCACATGAACAGTTTCGAATGCATACGAAAGTTATTCATTGTTTAGTAACACAAATATAAAAAAAGTGCTACTAAAATACACTTTCCAAGCTTGATACGCAAGCGCAGGTAGCAAATTGCTAAATAACGAGCTGCAATACTTCGTAGGTAAACCCCCAGATATATCCCTGCTCAACCTTGATACATGCAAAGGCGACTTCGGGCAATCGGGGCGAAAGTGCCAGGCTACAGTGGTTGAGCGAATCGCGCAGATACGATTTGGAGCGCCATTCGCAATGAACGACCTCGGCACTGTCCATGACGGTTGGCAGACGTTTGGGAACCTCGAAGACAAAAGGCTGCACGCAAACCGGGTAGCCCAGATAATTGCCGGCCATTTTTGCAGGAAGCTCAGCGACGAGCATGTCACGGCGCAAGGTGATGCCGACTTCCTCACCGGTTTCGCGAATGCTGGTTTGCAGCAAGTCGGGGTCGGCGGGTTCTTTGCCGCCGCCGGGAAAGGCGTAGTGACCCGACCACGGATCGGCCGGATCGTTGGAGCGTTTGATAAACAGGTACTGGCTGTCCGGCGGCACTGTGCGGATAACAGCGACTGCAGCAGTTGGCTGTGCGGGAGAATCAGGCATTGCAATATCTGATTGGATCCGGGATTCCGGCTTCGGTAAATCCTTTACGCCTGAGAGTGCAACTGTCACAACTGCCGCAGGCCAGGCCCTCGGGTGAAGGATCATAGCAACTGTGCGTCAAACTGAAATCCAGATTGAGCCGGGCCCCCTTGTCGATAATTTCCGCTTTGCGCAAGTGAAGCAGGGGGGTATGAATTTCGATGTGATTTCCTTCCACTCCAGCCTTGGTCGCCAGGTTGGCCATTTGTGCAAAAGCGTTGATGAATGCAGGGCGACAGTCCGGGTATCCGGAATAGTCGACTGCATTGACACCGATGAATATATTCCGGCAATTAAGCACCTCAGCCCATCCCAGCGCAAATGAGAGAAAAATGGTATTGCGTGCGGGGACATAGGTATTGGGTATACCGCCGGCCACTTCGGCATCGGTTCGGTTTTTGGGCACCTGCAATTCGGAAGTCAGGGAGCTCCCGGCAAATGCCCGGAGATCGATTTCGACAATTCTGTGCTCGGCAGCTTTGAAATATTCACCAACTCGCGTTGCCGCAGCAAGTTCGATGCTGTGACGTTGACCATAGCGAAAGCTCATCGCATAGAGAGTGAATCCCTGTTCGCGGGCGATTGCTGCGCAGGTTGCCGAGTCCAGCCCGCCGCTCAGCAGAATAATAGCCGGTTGAGGACTCACTTACACCCCGCGCGCATCGGTGCCCCAGAGCAATTTGTGCAGTTGCGGATTGAGCCTGATGTTCAAGCGCGTATCAAGTATCCATTCGCCAAGTCGACGTGCATCGAGTAATGCTGCATTTGGCGAGAATAGCAGCGTGCACATTCGTTCAAGATGATATGTTGTAATGAAGTCAACCGACCAGTCAAAATCATTGCGGTCGGTGATGACAAATTTGGCCTCGTCAATTTTTTGCAGTTGGGATAGGTTGTTCATGTCAAACGAACCGGCATGATTGCTGGACGGAGTTTTGACATCGACGATGCGTACGCAACCTGTCGGCAGGTTGCTGATGGGGAAGGTCCCATTTGTTTCGATGAGCACACGAAAACCCATGTCAAGAAAGTGCTTGCAAAGGATCGGCGTTTCGGCCTGCATAAGCGGTTCGCCGCCGGTTATTTCAACCAGATGGGCGCCGTGCCCGGCTACTTCATCATAGATATCTTGAACGGTATGCTCTGTGCCGGCTGCTTGTGCATAAATCGTATCACAGTAAGAGCAATTGAGATTGCACCGGGCCAGTCTGACAAATGAGCATACGGCCCCCGCAAAGGTCGACTCGCCCTGAAGACTTTTATAAATTTCGCAAACTTCCAGCATGTAAACGGTATATTCTATTCGTAATACGTGGTTGAATTACCGGGCGTCTCAAATACTTCAATTGATCGCAGCATACCCGCCTCTGGCGCTATTGCGGCCTTGAGATGCGTGTAGATAAAACGGGCAATGTTTTCCGATGACGGGTTTTGATTCAGCTTGTCAAATATGGTATTCAAATCTTTATGATCCAGTTGAGCAAGTGTTTCTTTGAGGTATGCACGCAACTTTTTGAAATCGATTCCCAGCCCGATAGCGTCGAGTGATTCACATACGACGACCGCGCGTACAAGCCAGTTGTGGCCATGCACATTTTCGCAGGGACCGTCATAATTTTTCAGGCAATGCGCGGCCGAAAAAGATACTTCTGTCTTGATTTCAAACACGGTAGCTGCTCCTGTTGGTGTTGTTGGTTATACATAAAATAATCCCTCTGTCGATGGTAGACAAAGCAGAGAAGCTAAAAGGGGCACTTGTCGCGTAGTATTTGGTCACATTTCCAGGCAGGATTCTATGCCCCTTGATGTGCACCGGCAGCAACAAACCGCCTATCCTTTTTCGTAATTGACATTTTCAGAGGATACTTCCCTCAATGGTTCGCCGCGTGCCCTCAGGCATCATTGATTTGCAGCAAAACCTCATGCAGTATTGCCAGCCCCTCATCCATTTCCTGCTGTGTGATGGTCAATGCAGGAAAGAGCCTGACAATAGTGCCTTGTTTGACATTAAGGATGAGACCTTTTTCCAGGCAGCGCGTGTTGAGCTCGGCGGTTTTCTTCTCAGACGTCATCACTAGTGCAATGAGCAGACCCTTGCCCCGCACGGCCGCGATGAGATCGGGCATTTCGGCACGCCGGCGGTGAAGCGTTTCGAGTGTTATTGATCCCACCGATTCAACATTTTTACCGATGTCGGATGACTTCATAACGTCAATCACGGCATATGCTGCCGCACAACCAAGCGGACTGCCGCAAAACGTTCCGCCATGGTCGCCCTTTTCCATTTTCGCCGATACTTCTTCCGTCATCGCAAACGCACCGAACGGGAAACCACCGGCAATACCTTTGGCCATGGTCAAAAAGTCGATGTGCACGCCCGGCTGATCGGATGCAAAGGCCGCGCCGGTGCGGTAAAAGCCGGTCTGGACTTCATCCATGATCAGATACACTCCGTGCTTGCGGCACAGGGAGGACACCTGCGGAAGATAGGCTTCATCGGGAATGTTGACGCCCCCTTCACCCTGGATGGGTTCGAGGATTACGGCTGCAACCGAATCATCAATATGGCGTGCTATCGCCTCAATATCATTGAACGGCACAAAAATATAGTTGGGCATGAGGGGATTGAACTTATCGCGATGAGTTGCCTGACCGGTGGCCGATGCCGTGCTGATCGTACGTCCGTGAAAGCTCATTTCCGTGGAGATGATATTCATTCTGCCGGTTGCTTTGCGGGCAAGTTTGATGGCGGCGTCATTGGCTTCGGCGCCGCTGTTGGCGAAGAACAGGCGCGTGAGGCGACCGGGCAGGATTGACTGAAGCGCTTGCAGCAATTGAGCTCGAACCGGAGAATAGGTCGCGCCGGAATTCGGATTCTGAATAATGCGTTTGCTTTGTCGGCAAATCGCTTCCGACAGGGCGGGATGTGCGTGCCCGATCGAGGTCACACCCCAGCCCGAGGTAAAGTCGAGATACTTTTTATTATCTTCCGTCCAGACATACACGCCTTCGCCCCGCTCGATTGACAAAGGAGCCTTGTCGAAAAACGGCACGGCAAGCCTGCCTTCTACCCGCATGGTGTTCTCTGATGGTGTCATTACAATCTTTTCTCCTGGATGAGCACGTGAAAATACTTGCCGTTTCAGGGGGATGCAACAGCTCGGCGCCGGTGTAAAACGGGTGAGATCAGCTCATTTGCAGGGTAGCTTGATCAGCAGGGAGGGATTCTTCCCAGCATTGAAGGTCATCTCACGCACGCAGCTTTCCGATCCCTTGACGAAATTCATCTGCCAGGTGCCGGAGGCCACTTTGAGCAGGCCCGTATTTGCCCTGCCGATCATGACGCCGTTCATATAGACCGTGGCTGCCGGTGGAATGGTTGACAGAAAGATCGTCGCGTCGCGCTCGTTCTTCGATGGGGGCTGCTTGTGTGATAAGCGGGTGGAGGCAGAGCTTGAGGATGAGGAGGATGTTGCAGGTTGCGCGGCGGAGATCGCCTGCGTTGCAACCGGTTGGCCGTGTCCGGTTTCTTCTCCGGCTGTGCGCTCGGCCTCCTTCGCCGCTTCTTGCGCGGTGCGCTTTTCCGCAGCCTGTTTTTGTATGAGCTGCGCCTGTAGACGTTCCACTTTTTGCTGCTTTTCGCGGCGTTGCTTTTCCGCGGCTGCCCGTGCTGCTGCCTCTGCGTCTGCTGTGGCCGGTGACTCGGGAACGTTTTCTTCCGCTGCCGGTTCCGCCTTCGCTTCTGCGGCTGCTATGCTGTCCTGTCGTGCCTGTTCTGCGGCGAGGCGCGCCTGCTCTTGTGCATATTTTTTGGCCAACTTTTCCTGTTCGGCGGTTTCCTCGGCAGCACGCTTTTGCTCCTGCCGGCGCTGCTCCTCCTGCTCTACAGCCTCGGTGATATAGTTTTTCAACGTGGTGAATGCTTCCTCGTCGAGGTGCTGGCGCAGGAAAGCAATTTTCTCATTAAAGGTGCTGCGCGCCTCGGCGGGACTGGTTGCGGCTAAAGCGTAGACGGCAATGAGCTGCTCCTGGGCCTGGTCTTTATTTTCCTGCTGCTTCTTGCGCTCCAGCGCTTCCCTGGCCTCGCGCATGGCGGCAGCTTCTCTTTCAGTCCGGGCTTTTTTTTCTGCCGCAACAAGCTTATCGAGTTTTTGCCGCTCAGCTTCCAGCTCTTCCTGTTTGGCTGATTTTTGAGTGCTGATTTCCTGCCGACGCTTTCTTTCTATGTCAAGTAATGACCGGACTTCCGCCATGCTTTGTGAACTCGAATCCGAGGCTGCCGACCGCTTTGCATTGAGTTGCTCGACCTGGGCCGAGGTGGCATCGATCTGCTCCTGCATATCACCAACTTGTTTCTGCTGCGCCTGAATCGCGGTGAGCCGTGCGGCAATCGTGCCGGTGACTCTATTGACTTGTGCTACCAATTCTTTCTCGCTCGCACTGCTGTCCTGCACTGTTGAGTCAATCGAAGCCGAGGCGATTTCCAGTTGCCGTTCATGCGAAGCTATGCTGCTGTCCTGGCGGGCAATGTGTGCATGCTCCTGTTCGAGTGCGGTCTGTCTGGTGGAAAGCGTCTGCAGGCTGTCGCTGCTGAGCGCTTTGCGCTGCTTGACGGCTGCCTCTAACGCGCCCTTGTGCTGCTGCAGCATCGAGGCGATTTCTGCTATCCCGGAGGTGGCGGATTTACGTGCTGTGGCAGATTGCGCTTGCGCCGATTCGATTTCCTTGTCCAGTTCGGCCCGGTCTGAGGCAAATTGCTCTGCTTCGCTTTGTTTGCCGGCGAGACGCTGCTGGAGATCCGCCTGCTTTTGGCGGGATGCTTTTTGTGCTGCACTGCCTTTTTTGTGCAAGCCGGCACTGTCGGCAACGGCCTGCTTCCTCTGACGGGTGAGATCGTCTAAGGAAGTTTCGGTTCGCTTGATTCGGGAGCGGGTTGCTGCGATGCGTGCCCCAAGCGTGGCAATAGCATCGTTATGAGATTTCGCCGTTGACATTGAATCGGAAGTAAAGACTTCACGCTTTTGCTGGGCTTCGGCGACTTCGGCAGTCTTCTTGCCGATAAGCTTTTCTGCTTCAACCAGCTTGGCCCCCTGATCGGGAGCCGTGAGCTTTTTTGCAAATACGGCAACTGCGGAATCTTGGGCAAGCTCATCGCGCAAGCCCAGGAGCCTGAACAATTCGCGTTCTTTTTTTTCTATCTGAGCGGCGCTCATTGTTTCTGCGTTTGAGCCGGCAAGTTCTGATTTTGCATCGGCAATCGCCATTGACGTGGAAATTTTTTGCCGCAGACGCTTCAGTGCAGCCTCCTCGGCCTTTTTATTTTCGTGGAAAATGCGCAATTGTTCGGAGGTGAGCGAGGCGGAATCAAAGAAGTTTTTACGGGCTGCAACTGCCGAGGCGCTGTCCTTGCGCACATCGCGCAAAGAGTCCTGCAAACGAGCCAGCGAGTTTTCGTAACTGACCTTTGTGGAATCAAGCGAGTCCAGCTTGCTGTCGTGGGACGCTATTTTTTTTTGCCTGTCTAGCGCGGCAAGCGAGTCGCTTTTCTGTACCTCCCGCAGTGCCTCTTCAAGCCCGTCAACCGCGGCTTCAGCGACGCCCTGCATCGAATCGAGTTCAAGCGCATGGCTTTGCAGCGAGTCTATTGTGGTATTCAGGCGTTCGTGCGTGCCGCTGCTGTCCCGGTGGGCCGCTGCCAGTTCGCTTTCGATGCGGGCAAGCTTTTGCTGGTGAGCGACAATAAGAGAATCTTGCTGCAACACCTTCTTTTGTACTTGCGCCCGGGCGGTCTCATGCCTGGCGGCGGTGGCTGTGCTGTCTTCCCTCAATTGCTTTCTGCGAGATTTTGCCGATTCGAGCCGCTGCTTAATTTGTTGGGCCTTGTCGATTTTTTTCTGATGAGAAAGCTTGAAACGCTTCCGTTTTTTTTCAAATGGAGCATAGATAGCGGCACTGTCCGATCGCAGTTTTGCGAGCACTTTGTTACTGAGTTCGAGTTGATCCCGCAGTGCGGCAAGCGTGCTGTCCAGAGATTGGCTCTTTGATTGCGCGTTGTCGATCTTTTTGGCGATTTCCCCTGTGAGCGCGGCCGAGTCCCGCCGGGCCTGTTCCAATTTCTTTGCCTGCGTATCAGTTTGCGAAACCGACAGGGCATGCAGGCTGTCAAGCCGATTGAGGGATGTCTGTATCCGCTCAATGCTGCTTTCGGTCTGTTCGATTTCGTTTGTCGCCGCGCTTATCGGGCACAGGCAGGCCATGCTTCCTGCCAGAAGTGTAATCAGGTGTTTTCTCATCATGTACAATCCGCTCCGTAAACAAGAGTAATATTATTCAGCCTCTCTCTCCTGTACGGTGACTCTATCAAAAACGCATGTCAACACGCTTGAGTGCTTATGCTGGTGTCTTCCCGATTGTTCCATTCAGCAGGCGGATAAGCACGAGTGATAATTGCTTGCACAATAGTCAAAATAGGTTAGGATTTTGTGAGCAAGCAACTCTTTGCGGAAACTATTGCCACTTTGCTGCCGATGAGTCGACGCCGGGATGAGTTTGCGGGATTTTAATATGCTGTCAAGTATCGCCCGCATCGAAGCAGGAACGGTGTTTACCTCCTCCGTAAAACCGGCAAATTGCACTGGAACTGTTTTCTAAAAGAAAACGAATATTTATAATTTTAGTCTATAACCTGCTGAATTTCTGATATATTTAATTATGAAATAGAAAACAAAATTGTCCCTTCGCGCATTTATTGCAATTAGGAAGGGTCACGCAGGTATATCGGTTTCATTGCCAAATACCTAACTACCGCTCTTTGCGAAAGGGGCTGTTGAATGTCAATGCACAAATTGATACAAAGTGATCAATTTCCACCTTTCAGAGCTGTTGTGACGACCGGGATCAGACAATCAGTTATCCGCATGCGCCTTGCCCGATAGGGAGCGGTGTGGCTCCGGCGGACGGCAATGTGCCGCCCGCCTTACTCTTTTACGGAAAGGAGCGACAGCATGAGAAACACGCAGATCAACACGGAGAAATATATGCTGTATGTTGCGATCGCCTGCTTTGTGCTGGGGAATGTGGTCCTGCTTGCGATTATCAGCGTCACCGGGTGGTAGCGACAAAATTCAGGTTCTTCCGGCCGGTTTTATAATAGCACTGTGCGTATCCCCGTTAGTGATGTATCTCATCCAACACAACTGAAGGTGATGTTTATGTCAACTGAAAAACTCGATGTCCTGCTCGCCTTTCCCGGCGAGCGTTTTTCGGTATTTGACGCGATGGTCCCGCTGGGGCCGGCGAGTCTCGCGGCTGTGCTTGAAGAGAATGATTTTACGGTCAAAGTAGTTGATTTCAATCGCTATCATGGCGATTTCAGGAGTGACCTGGCCACGTGGCAGCCTGCACTGGTCGGGGTCGGCGGTACTACACCGACCCGTAAGGGAAGTTTTCTGACGGCACAATTGACAAAAGAGGTACTGCCGGGTGTTCCGGTTGTCTATGGCGGCGTGCATGCTTCTTTTGCCGCCCAAGATACACTCGAGCATGTACCATTCATCGACTACATTGTCAAAGGGGAAGGCGAGTATACCTTGTTGGAATTGTGTAGACGCTTTGTCAGAGATGAAGATGTTGACATCTACGCACTTGACGGACTTTGCTGGCGCAACGGACACGGGGTGAAAGAAAACCCCCACGCTCGCCTGGATGATCTCACCAGTTTACCGCCGCCTGCGCGTCACTTGCTGGCTGATAATGCAGTATCAAAGATGGACATCTTCGATCTGAATGCGGATTTCCTCATGACCAGCAGGGGGTGTCCGGCCGGTTGTAAGTTCTGCAGCGCCTCGCGTATGTTTCCCGGGGGGGTCAGGTATCGCTCCATGCAGTCGATCCAGGACGAGCTAGACGACCTGCTCTCACGCAAAAAAATACAGGCGATCAAGCTGTTTGACAGCACCTTCACCGCCGATCATAGGCAGGTACGTGCATTCTGTCAACTAATCAGCCGCTACAATCTGCTCTGGGAGTGCGAAATCAGGGCCGACACGGTGGATTACGCACTGTTGCGGGACATGCGCAACGCCGGGTGTTGCTATATCAATGTGGGGCTTGAGACAACCAGTGCGCGTTTGCTGATGAGCATGGCAAAAAATATCTCGGTGCAGCAGACCGAGCAGGTGCTCGACTGGTGCCGGCTGTTGGATATCAAAACAAAAGTGTTCTTTACTTTTGGGCACCTGACCCAGACTTTTGACGAGTGCCTGCAGGATATACGGTATATGGCGAGCAAAAAAGAGAGCATCGATTTTTTTGCAGCAACTGCGGGAATGCGCGTCTATCCGGGAACTCCCCTGGAAAAACGCATGCTGCGGGAGGGATTGCTTCCGCATGGTTTTTCCTGGGCCGACTATTCGGCTCCGCTTTCCAACCTGTTGGTTGGTGAAACCGGCGATGTGCTGCTGCTCAGACAGAAGCAATTGCCGCTGTGGAAGCTGCTGGTTGTATTATTCAAGCTACTCTGCTGCAGGACCTTGCTCAATGCATCGTATGTGCGCAAGATGTTCCGTTTCAATCTGTTACAACTGAAATCGGCAGTGCTTTTGCGGTTTGTGTATTGCGGGCGTGTGATTCGCCGCTTCTGCCGCCCGAGCGGGAATGAAGCCCGGCGCGCACGAATAAGCCAACGCCGATGGCCCGGCAGTAGGCGCGTTATCTGATTACGAGCGGGATTGAGGAGGACAAAGACGGGAAGGTGAGAACGTATATGCCTTTCGCCAATTTTGATTCCGGCCGCAGCCGTATGCCGTCCTGAATAATGTGCGCATCACACACAAACGACCTTCCCTGTAGGGTCGTGATATGTATCCCCGCATCCACACGAGGGGCATACCCGCTAAAGCGCAGCGCAATGCTTCCGTCGTTGTCGATTCGGGCCCAAAGCGGCGGGACTCCCTGCCGTCCGGTTCGCTGCAGCGACAAGGCGGTCGCCGGCTTGCGGTGGGCAAACAGCCAGTCCATCAATCCGGCAACATGCGACACGTTGAACGCTGTTTTGTAATGCTTGAGTTGACTGAACGTCAGGGAATCCGAGACTCCGGGCAACTCCTCTCCCATAGCAAACTCGTGATAGTCAATTCGACTGCAATTCCCGCACGCCTGTTGCAGGTCGTTATACATCAGGCGCGAGCCTGCATACGGGACGGTGGTGTCGGTTCCGCTGTGAAATATCTTGATTGGCATATGCGCTATGTCCTCCGCTGCAGAGGGATCTCCGGCCCCGCTGATGGGAATAGCTGCGGAATATCTGCGAGGGTTGCGCAGAATAAGATCCCATACTGCAAATCCGCCCATCGAAAAACCGGTGACGTACATCCTGCCGGTGTCGATGCTGAACTCGGAAATGATTTTGTCGATTATCTCCCCCGCCAGTCGCATGTAGACTGACCGGCTTACCTGGTTGATACTGTAGGAAGGTTGGTGGTAGTCAACATCTACCCAGCGCTGATCGCCGGTGAGCAGGCGCGGCGCAAGCACAAAGGACGGGTGCTTTTGCTGGATGGAATCGCAGACCAGAAGGCTGTCATACCGTCCCCACTTCCAGTTCTGGATTGCATTGGGATAGGTGCACGTTTCCACGCCGCAATAGCCGTGAAAATTGATGACCAGAGGATACGATTCGGCTGCTTGATATCCGGGAGGCGTATGCAATAAATAATTAAGCCTCCCGCCGGCAGTGTTTTCGTACGTATGTGCCGCGTACTGCGGCAGATCTTCGGCAAAACCGGGCCGGGCCGCAAGAAATGCGGTAATCCAAATGAGTAATGCGGTGCCTGGATACATCCGATGGTCCCCTGTTGTCAAAGGTGCAGTTGGAAGTTTCACCTGTGGTGATTGTTCACCTGCTTGGCCATTAGACACCGCAACAGCTTTGATTGTCACCACATCGATCCCGTCAAAACCATGATGGATGCGGCCGGGCGGTTTTATTCATCGATTCCGTGATATAGTTTTAATTCCGGTTTCGCTTCAGTGAAGAGATTATCATGCTTAATGTAAAGAACGATGTCGAAAAGAAAATCGTACCGTTTGTCGAAAAGCCCATGCGCTATGTCGGCAATGAATTGAACATTATCCGCAAAAACCTTTCCCGGTGCGCAGTGAACGGCGTGCTGTGCTTTCCGGATGTATATGATATCGGCATGTCGCATTTCGGGCTGCAGATTCTCTATCATATCGTCAACCGTCGCCCCGAATGGGCCTTGTCACGTGCTTTTCATCCCTGGATAGACGCCGAAAAGCTGATGCGGGAGCATGCGGTCCCGCTTTACGATTTAGAATACTTCCGTCCGATACGTGAAGCTGACTGGATCGGTTTTACCGTGCAATACGAACTGCAGTATGCCAACATCGCCAACATGCTCGATCTGGCGGGACTTGCCCCGGCCGCGCACGAGCGATCCGCATCCGATCCGCTGATTATTGCCGGAGGGCCCTGCATGGTCAATCCCGAACCGCTTGCCGAAATTGTCGACGTGTTTGTCATTGGCGACGGTGAGCAGAGTCTAACGGAATTCTGCACGCGCCTGCAGGACGCGCGCGCTCAGAAGCGGTCAAAGAGTAGCTTCCTCGAGCAGCTTAAAAGCGCAGACGGTTTCTATATTCCGGCGTTGGCCCGGGCGGCAATCGAAGGTGCGGCGGGAACGGTACGCGATACCGTGCGTGCCGCAAAGGTGGCTTCGCTCGACAAATCGTTCTACCCCGACAAACCGCTGGTTCCGCTGATGGAAACGGTGCATAACCGGATGGCGGTGGAGGTGATGCGCGGCTGCACGCGCGGCTGCAGATTCTGTTCGGCGGGCATTTACTATCGCCCGGTTCGCGAGCGTCCGGCGTCCGAAATCATTGAAACCCTTACCGCCGGCATGGTTACTTCCGGCTTGCGGCACGTTGGGCTGTTGAGTCTGTCAACGGCCGATTACGCCGGGCTGAGTTCACTGCTCCGGGAGGCTCATCGGCTCAAGCGGCATGCCCGCCTTAACATCGGTCTACCCTCCACGCGCATCGATGCACTCGATTCCGAACAATGGCGTCTGCTGAACGACATAACCACAACCTCCTCCATTACCCTTGCACCCGAAGCCGGCAGCGAGCGCTTGCGCCGGGTCATCAACAAAGACTTCACCGATCACACCATCACCGAATCGGTTGCCATGCTGCTTGACAATAACGTGCAGACGCTGAAACTGTATTTCATGATCGGCCTGCCGACCGAGACAGATGCGGATCTTGACGAACTGGTCGAACTGGTGCGCAGCATTGCCCGCCGGGCCCGGCAAGTATCAAAACGCAAGCGGATCAATGTGTCGCTCTCACCGTTTTCGCCCAAGCCGCAAACACCGTTTCAGTGGGAGCGCATGCTGCCGGTAGGCGAACTGACCCGTAGAGGCGCCCGCGTCAAGTCGGCGCTCAAAGACCTGACCAATGCCAAAGTCACCTACCGCGACTCACGCATGACCTGGCTGGAAACGGTGCTGGCGCGAGGAGACCGGAAGTTGGGCGCGGTTATCATCCAGGCCGCCGCAGACGGGGCGAGATTTGACGGATGGGAAGAGCGCTTTAATCTCGAGCGCTGGCAGCATGCAGCCTCAATCAACGCACTCGATCTGGATGGTTACACCGGCGAGTTGAGCGAAACGGTGAGCCTGCCCTGGCAACATATAGACGTCGGGGTTTCGCAGGCATTTTTACGTGCCGAACGGCGCAAATCCCGCACCGGGCAGCCAACGGCGGATTGCCGCAGCAATCGCTGCGCGCTCTGCGGCGCGTGCGCAGCCCCGCGCCGGGGATTGTGCGCAATTATCACCGACACGCCGTCAAGCCAAAAAGACACCCACATCATCGAGAGCGGCAACGAGGAGACGAACATACAACGATGCTATTATCGCCTGACCTATCGCAAAGGGGAGGCGGTACGATTTCTGGGTCACCTCGATATGGTGAACATATTCCAGCGCGCCTTCCTGGCCGCGCGTATTCCGTTCGAGTTTTCACACGGATTTACCAAACGTCCTCGGCTCAGTTTCGGGCCGCCGCTCGGCAGGGGCACGCTCGGCAGGCGCGAGCTGTTTGATGCAATTACCACGCGCCGGCTCGCCGAAGCTGATTTTCTGCGCGTCAACCAATGGCTGCCGGACGGACTCGAAATTCTCAGTGTGCACGCGCTCCCCGCAAGGCCTACGGCCATCAATGCTTCCATCGCGCACACCGAATACGAAATAACCTGCCCACCCGGACTTGGTGCGGCAATTGACGATCGGCTCAATCGATTTCTGGGCGCCGAGCGGGTCCGTATCGATATCGTGAAAAAAGGAAAAACGCAGCAAAAGGATTTGCGCACGTTTGTCGACACACTTGCCCATTCGGGTGGCAACAGATTCAGGGCTGTGTTCAACTACGTCGATAACGCAACCGTAAAGCCGGTCGAGGTGATTCGCTCTTTATTTCCGGATGCGAACGTGCAGGAGTTTGTCGTGCTGAGAGACCGTTGTGTCCTGAAGGCGCAGCATGCTAGGTGACGGCGGCACCTGTGTGCCTGATTGCGAATCGATAGATATGTTGCAGACATGCCGGATCTACGAACCTGGGGATGGGGGCGTTGCGTCCCACAAAGCAGAATGCCTCCACACTCAATGAGCACGAAGGCATTTACGTATACAATTTTCGGGAAGCAAAATTCAATCTTACCAGCCAATGCCCAGTTGCAGCCCGACTTCGGTGGGATAATACGACCTCTCCGGCTCCTTGCTGTATTCCCATGTGCCGGAATTGCTGTTGTAGTACTCTTCTTCGCTGCCGCCAAATTTAACCGGAAATGCATTTTGAGCGACTTTTATGTCAAAATAGAATTTAGTGGATGCAACGCGCATGAACATTACACCAAGCTGCAGATACGGAGCTACCGTCACGCCGCCCGGCTCGAAGAGAATACGCGGTGAGACTCCGCCGCCAAGATAGGGCGAGACATAGGCATGCGATTGCAGATAGTAGGCGCCGCCGACCTCAAACTGAACGCCACCGTAAGAATAGGTTCCGCTATTAAAGACCGAAGTCATGTCGGCGGGAAACAGGGCGCCGGCCGCAAATTCCATGAAAAAATTCCGGCTGTCAAGCTTCATGTCATAGCCGATATTCAGGAGGTCATGAAAATCTTTTTTCTTATTATGTACGTAAAACATGGCAATCTTTACGCCCGAGACGGTTTCGGTGAACAGCCGGTTCTGCCCGCGGGTTTCGATAGTAGTGACATTATCCAGATCGATGTGCTTGCGATGAGCGGTTTTATTGATCAGTGATTGCGCCATGCGATTGCAGACGTCCGGCAAATCATCCAGCGTAACTGCCGTCATCTGCGTCCGGTGGATGATGCGCCCATCTTGATTCATGCGAACACCTTCGATCAGGATCTTTTCGCTCAGGGCAACTGCGTGCAGCTCGATATACTCTGCCGCCTGCAAAGATTTGGCCGCCGATGTGAAGTCATTAGCGTGCTCTTCAAGAGCTGCCTGCGATTCACGGGGGCCGATGACATGTTTTTCGGCATGCTTACCGTACTCCTGCTTCATCACGGCTCCGATAGCGTCTCCTTCTTTTCGACTGAGATTGGTTACATAGACCGGGAAAATGGCAATATTTTCCGCACAAAGGTTCGTGACTGCTGCGATGAGCGCAATGAACGGGAACAGATGCTTGACCATGTATACCTCCTGATTCACTTGGTGCTCTTGTTGGTGATATCATTCATACTTTCTCTTATTTGACACATGTAGAAGGCAAATTCGCTCAATTTTATTTAATCATATCAGCAGAATCAAATCCTATGCCACCGGCAAAACGGGCTTTTATCATGAATGTTCGCATTTTTCATCAAATTTTAAATCGCGATACTGCGACATTCGGGGCTTTGGTTGCATTGGTGCAACTGTCTCGCCCCGCACCGCAAATGAGTCTGATTCTTTGAGCGTCCAATTTTCTCTTGCAATTGATCAATTATCCTGTTTTTCTATTTCTCTTTCAAGAATGCGAAGCTCTTCAAAAATTTCATCTTCAGCGTCCATGGTTTTCTTTGCCTCATCAGTCTCGATTGCTCGTTGCCGTCGTCGGATAACCGGTCGATAGTGTCTGAGAAAGTCCGTCTGCTGCACGTTGAGAATAATGAGTAATATACAAGACTGGTATCCAGCCGTGAAAATGATCAGAGGCGAAGCGCTGACAAGGGCGCATTTGATCCCGGTAGCTTTTGAAAGTATCTTACTTGAATTGTTGAATTTAGGGGGCAAACTATCACCTGATCAAGGGCGGTTGCTATGAAGATCGTTGCGCACAAGCTTAAAGGCCACGGGATTTCACACAAAAGAACCAAGAACCTCGGCTCGCCGCCGGAATTCGGCAATGATACCTTTCCCGACTCGATTGTCATCCATTACACTGCAATGAGCAGTCTGGACGGAGCGGTGAATGCATTGACGAAAAGGAAGCCTAAAAATAATGCCTCAGCTCATTGTATCGTTGGCAAAGCGGGCGAAATTGTCCAATTGGCACCATTCAATTTCAAAACCTGGCACGCGGGCAAGAGTGAATATAACGGCCGGAAATTTTATAATCAATATGCGATCGGTATTGAAATTGACAATCTGGGCTGGCTCGAAAAATACAGCGGATTTTATTCGCGCCCGGAGTTGTTGAATTACAACATCAGGGTGCCCGCAAAGGATGTTGTCAAGGCCGAACACAAGGAGCCGGGTGTCAACCACCTCTATTGGCAGAAATATACGCAGGAGCAGATTAGCGCCGTTAAAAGAATCAGCCTTTTGCTGAAAGAAAACTATCCCATTCGTGAAGTTCTTGGTCACGATGAGATCTCGCCGGGCCGTAAGCAGGACCCCGGACCGGCGTTTCCGATTGACTGGCTGCGCAAAGAGGTCCTCTGGGCCGATCGCAGCGTGGATGAAGGGGAGTTGGGTGCTGATAGCATGCCGTATCCGGCTTCGGTAACCGCCTCACGGCTCAACATTCGCTCTGGGCCGGGTTCCCGCAACGGCAAAATCTCACCGCCCCTGCCCAATGGAAAACGTGTGCAGGTGCTTGAAAAAAGCGGCAAGTGGCTCAAGATCCGCACCGAGATCGAGGGATGGGTATATGGTGATTACATTGAAATGTGATACACCCGGCATAATAGAGCGGCGTTGTCAGTCTACCGGCAGTTCCTGACAGTCAATCACGTCGTTTGTGGTGACGATTGTTCCGCCGCATACGCCCTGAGAGCTGTACAGGCTTGCGCCATGAGTCATCTCCTCATAATCGGCCTGGGCGTCTTCCACCATGATTATGCGATACCCGCGCTCCGATCCATCACGCGCCGTGGTCTCGACGCATTGACTTGTGGCAAGGCCGCACATAACCAGCGTTGAGATGCCGCTGTGGTGAAGAATTTCATCGATAGTGGTACCGGTAAATGCACTGAAGGTTGTTTTGCAGAGAGTGATGTCATCGGGGTGGATGGCAATATCACTGATAACGTTTGCCATCGGATCGCCGCACAGTGGATAGAGGTCGGGAAAACCGGCATCCATTGCCGCGTAGTGTGCCGTGCGAAATGTCCGGTGCAGATCACTCCTGCCGGGGTGTTGTCCGCACAGTTTGAGAAAGACCACCGCCATACGCAAGCGATGGAAAAAGTCAAGCAATACACGCAGGTTGGGTATTACGGTTGCGCTGCAGCGACGAGCAATGTAGCTCATGGAACCGGGGAAGCGGTGCTCGTGATAGCGCTGAAATGCAGATTGCGGATCGAGGTAATAGTTTTGCATGTCGACAACAATCAGCGCCGCACCCGGCGGTAACACAAATGCTTGACTCATACAAGATCACCACGTAATGATTTTTTTATTGACATTGCGAACTTTCTCCGTTACGTCCCAGCTGGTAAATTGGCCGGCATAGAGCAGGCGGTAGATCGCCATGGTCAGCAGGACTTTTTTGGTGTAGTGTCTGGTTTGTGAAAAGCGCATCGTTTCGATGAATTCATCCCAGGGCAGGTCGGGATGGTAGTTGAGCCAGCGGGAAACATTGTGCGGTCCGCCGTTGTAGGAGGCAATTGCCAGCGGCAACTGGCCGTCAAAATTATCGATAAGCTTTTTAAGGTACCATACGCCATAAGTGACATTGACCACCGGGCGGCTGAGCTGCATGCGCATACTGCCGGTATCCCGGATGCTGTCGGCAATGCGTTCCCCCGTCAGGGGCATAACCTGCATCAAGCCGGTTGCGCCAACATTGCTGACGGCCGCAGTGTCAAACCGGCTTTCGGTGCGCATGACGGCAGCTACCAGATCCAGGGGGACTTCCAGAGAGTCGCTGATGCGCCCCAGTATGTTGCGCCAGGCAAACGGATACAGAATGCGCTTGCGAAATTCCTGGCCAATTCCTGGAGAAAAGGAGCTCCCGAACGATCGTGCGTACCACTTGCAGGCGTATTGAGGTTGATCGAGATCGAGGTAGAATTCAACCAGCGCGGCTTTCAGAGAATCGTCAAGCAGGTACGCTGCTCTGCGTTTGGTGCGATAGAGTGATTTGACACGTTGTGAGTAGTCATCCGGAGACATTTTGGTAGCCGCTGGTTGCGAGGGATTGATTATTGCGTTTCGCAGAATATCGCCGGCCTGGGTAAGATGTTTCAGGTGATCGAGTTCGTCTTCAAAGTCTGCCAGTTCCCGCATGCGGCGGATTGCGTTTACACGCGCAAAAAACATATTGAGCTCAAACGTCGCCCGATTCCCGTCTCCCAAGCGCTTCCAGACAATGGCACGGGAAAGCGAGGGAAATGCCTTCAGCAACAGCTTGCCTTTGCGGCTCACCCCGTCAAGCAACGTATCAATACGCGTTGCATAGAAAGTTTTGAGATGGGTATGATAGTGGCGTACTCCGTTGTGCAGGTGGATGGGATGAAACGCAATTTTATTCGAATCATTCTTGAAAATGTTACGGACCCAGCGGGGCAGTGTGTCGGCCGGATTATTTGATGGGTTAATCTCGCCGGAATATGGGTTGACCTGCGAGACATCGCCGGGGGGCTGCGTCCGTTCCATCGCCGGCATTGCGGGCTCGGCCGAGCAGGTATCACACTCAGCTTCAAGCTCCGCCAATTCCAGTGAAAGCAATTCTGTGCTATCGAATAAATCAAGCTCGGGTATCAGGGTGTCGCTGTTGGATAATTTTACCTCCTCGACTCCGGTTTCGGCGGGTATTAGCCGGATGTTTTTCTCCCCGGGAGCTGCAAGCGAATCTTCATCTGCCGAAAAAATGCTCCGGAGCTGGGGAGATTTCACGGGAAAGGGAATTTGCGGTGCAGTCAACATCCACCAGGGTGAATCGAAGGGCATCGTATCGTTTGGCAGGTGCTGCGGAAAAATTTCCAGCAGGCGTTGTGAGGCCGTCAATCGATACCAGGAAAAATATTCGTTCGATGCCAGACTGTCATACAGTTCCGCCGCCTCCTGTGTGCGCCCCAGTTGCTGCAGACATCGTGCCGACCAGTACATACTTTCCCGGAAATAGCTGCTGCGTTCTCCGCGCCGCCTCAGCGACGTGAATAATGACAAAGCCCGTTCATAATTTCTATTCAGGTAGACAAACCAGGCTTTGAGCCAGGAAAGCGTATGGCGGTAGCGGGCCCTTCTTCCGTAGGATGCGCGGTACTGATCGAGCTGGTGAACAGCCTGCCGGTATTTGCCCTGCCAGGCATGCAACCAGATAATCTCGTAAGACGCCAGAATGCCGTACCGCGAGCTTGGATGCTGTGCCGCCAGGGTACTGCATGCCGCATAGGCGGATGCAAGGCTGTCGGCGCGCACCTTGGTGCGTGCACTTTGCCATTTGTAAAGTGGAAGATATTTGTCAAGCTTGTCCGGGCTCAGGCGGGCGAGTTCATCGAAAAGTGAATCCGCCCTGTTGTAATATTGCAAGCCATACCACGCTTTGGCGTACTGATAGAGAATCGATCGCTTTACTTTGCTGTTTTGGCGGGTGGCAACAGCGAGCCTGTCCACGATTGAAAGAACTTCCTTATATGCCTGCACGGTATTGAGCCTTGCCAGGTGCGCAGCCAGGTCAAGGCTGTAATCCGGTATATGCGCATAGCCGTCTTCACGCAACGTTTGCAATCGCACACGGGCCGGATACCAGTAGACCGAAGCTGCGCCTCCCAGAAAAAGTTCGGTGAGCGTTGCCGCTTCCGTATCGTAGTGCTTTAGAAGTTTGTACGCGCGCGCTTGTATCCAGGCGAACGATGTCCATTGGGGATAATGTGGGTAGATGCGACGGACTTTATAGTGACGCTCGATAGCCGCAATTTTTTTCAATACCCGCCGTGGTTTGTTCATCTCCAGCAGGCTGTTGAGGGAACCCTGCAAGGCCTGATTGACCAGATTGCTGTGGGGATACTCTTTCAGCAATTTCTCGAAATGGGTGTGAGCTTTCGCATATTTTTGCCGGGCATACCAGGTTTGGGCAATAATGAACCGGATGTGATCGCGAATCGATCTGAATCCCCGGTAGGCCTCTTCAAGGCATTCCAGCGCATCGTCCTTGTCGCCGGTGTAAAGCTGACTCAGCCCCGAGAGCAGATTAAGGCGAGCCTGGAAGCTCTTGTAGTGTCTGCTGCGCGCCACGGCGTCGAAGTGGCGCAGTGCCGCGGAATAGCAGCCGTCGCTGTACAGTGCGATTCCCTGCTGATACACCTCTTCAACCCGGGCAAAAGCGGCGTCGGTAGGCAGCTCCACCGAAACGTCCATGATCTCGGGCGAAAGACATGAAAGTGCGGCCTTGAACTCTGTGCTGAAGATTGCGGGGCCCGCAGAATCGGCAGCGTGGTCACGCCCCCATGCCAGGCATACGATTGCAATCGATATCGATGCTGAGTTGAGGAATGTTCTGCATTCACTTCGCATACTTTCCCGTCCCCGGATCATGTGTCACCGTGCGCTTTAGACGTAAAAATAGACTAGTAGTGGGTGAGTGCAAAATAAAATGAGGATATCACGGCACTTTCTCACCGCGCAACGGCGGTTGAAAAAGTGCCAGAAAATAATACTGAAAACGGGGCTTTAGATCTCGACTTCCGAAGACAGCCGTTCATAAAACCCCGCGTAATCAAACTTGCGGGGATCGTGCTCGGCCAGGCTCATCATTTCCATTCCTTCAAGCGGATGCACATTGAGAACGCCGGAAATCATATAAGGGATACTGTAGCCCCAGAAAATATCCTTTTGCATGGGAATGATATACTTGCCGATGACATCCAGTATGGGTTTGATATCGAATTTGGGATTTTTCAAAAAGCCGACCAGCAACTCCAGCGGACAATTGCCTGCCGCCCGGCCGAGCCCGTACAGCGTTCCATCGAGATAGTTGACGTTTTTAATAATTGCCTCAATCGTATTTGCATAGGCCAACTGTTGATGGTTGTGGCAATGGATACCAACTTCTTTGGTTTTGAGAAAGCGCTGGTATTTGTTGACGAGGTAGTCGATATCTTCTGAATACAGTGCGCCGAAGCTATCTACAATGTAAACAGCAAATGTTTTGGTCTCTTCTTCTATCTGTTGCAGTGCTTCGTCGAGTTCGCGTTCGATAGCGTGGGAAACGGCCATGATATTGATCGCGGCATCATAGCCTTTTTCAATCGCGTTGTTGGCAATATAGATAGCTTTGTCTATATCCTTGACATAGGTGGCTACCCTGATGATGTCCACTACGCTTTCTTCCCGGGGGAGAATATCCTCGGCTTCGGCTTTGTGGGCGTCCATCATGACTGCCAGTTTCGCAGCCGATTCGATGCCGTCGGTGGCTTTGCGCAGCATGTCTTCGTCGCAGAAGCGCCATGCACCGAATTTTTCGGGGTCGAAATGCTTTTTGCTGTTACGGTAGCCTAACTCAATAATGTCAACACCGGAGGCGCATACGGCCCGGTAAATTGCCTGCACTGTTTCCAGGGGAAACTTGGAATCGTTCATCAGACCGCCGTCGCGTACGGTGCAGTCTACAACTTTGATTTCGGGGCGATACATACTGATCTTCCTTCGTTTTCTGAATGATGTGTTTGTAGTGATGCGTTCGACCTGCGCGGGGAGGTAGTGCATTTCGCTACAGGCAAACCCCTTAAAATACACTATTTGGAATAAATGTGATACCGGCACAGAGAGTACTGTACTAACTCGTGGATTATGATATACTTAAAGCAGCATGAAAACAGCACTGATACATGAATGGCTCGTAACGAATGCCGGCGCCGAGAGCGTGCTGCAATCAATTTACAAGCTCTTCCCGGGTGACATTCACGCCCTGTTTCACGATCCTGACGGTTTACGCGGCACGCTTTGGGAAAATGCCGACGTAACGACCTCAATGCTGCAGCGCCTGCCGTTCGGGCGGAAGCGCTACCGTGCCTATCTCCCCCTTTTCCCCATGGCCGTGGAGCAGTTTGACCTGCGTGATTATAAGTTGATTTTGTCAAGTTCATACGCCGTTGCCAAAGGTGTGCTCAACAGCTCCGATCAATTACACATCTGCTATTGCCACTCTCCGATGCGGTACATCTGGGACTTGACGTTCGAGTATCTTGAGGCGGCGCAGATCGAACGCGGTCTCAAGAGCTTTCTGGTGAGGCTGGTGTTTCACTACATGCGTATGTGGGACCAGATCTCAGCCGCGCGTGTCAACCATTTCGTTGCCAACTCGTACTATATAGCCCATCGAATTCAAAAGTGCTACAACCGCGAGGCGACCGTCATCTATCCGCCGGTGGATATTCACCGGTTTCATGTCAGCAGGCACAAAGACGATTATTTCATCACGATTTCGCGCCTGGTGCAGTACAAAAGAATCGACCTGATTGTCAAGGCTTTTAACGAGTTGGGCTTGCGACTGCTGATCATTGGCGACGGGCCGGCCCGGGATAGGCTCAAGGCGATTGCGCAGAAAAACATCGAATTCCTTGGCTATGTTTCTTCTCCCGCAATTGAGGAGTATCTCTCAAAAGCACGTGCCTTTATCTTTTCTGCGGAAGAGGATTTTGGCATTGTGAATGTCGAGGCGCAGGCGGCCGGCGTGCCGGTTGTTGCGTTCGGCCGCGGCGGGGCGCTCGAAACCGTTATTGAGAATGAAACCGGACTGTTTTTCTGGAAGCAGTCTCCGCAGGCCATAATTGATGCCATGCGACAATTTCTGGTCAATGAGCATAAGTTTGATCCGGCATACATCCGGCAAAATGCCGAGAGCTTTCCGCGGGAGCGCTTCGAGCTGGAGTTTAAGCGATTTGTCGACTTTGCGTGGGAAGATTTTCCCTACAAGTAAGAACTACTCTTCAATATCCACTTCTATCAATTCAATATCGGCCTCGCGGGCCTTTTCCATAATGCGGTCGTCACGATAAAATTCGTGATAGAAGATTCTGGCTATGCCGCTGTTGGCAATCAGCTTGAAGCAATTCCAGCAGGGCGAAGCGGTTATGTAAATATCCGCACCGTCAATGGCCGTTCCGTTTTTGGCGGCCTGGATGATTGCGTTAGCTTCGGCGTGGACCGTTGCTACGCAATGCCCGTCTTCCATCATGTGCCCGACGTCATCGCAGTGAGGAAGGCTGCGAATGCTGCCGTTATAGCCTGTTGAGAGAATGGTTCTGTCGCGCACGATCACCGCTCCGACGTGCTTGCGGTCGCAGGTGGAACGGGTGGCCACCTGCCGGGCAATTCGCATAAAATAGACATGCCAGGAAACGCGTCCGGAACTGATCATGCTGTTTGCATCCATGTTCTGCCGTCCACGTGGTTCAGGCACCGGTATCTTCGAGCTGTTTCAGGCGTCTTTCGTGGCGTCCGCCGTCGAATTTTGTGCTGAGCCATGCATCGAGGATTTGGCGTGCGGTCTCTTCATCCACCGTCCTGCCGCCCATCACCAGGATGTTGGAATTGTTATGTGAACGAGCTATTCTGGCCAGATCCGGGGTATCGACCAGGGTGGCGCGAATGTTTTTGAAGCGGTTGGCGGTAATCGAAACGCCTATTCCGGAGCCGCACATGGCAATGCCGCGCGTGTAATCACCCCCGGATACCGCTCTGGCGACCTTTGCTGCGAAAACAGGATAATCATCGTTGGGGTCCAGCTTTTGAGCACCGGCATCTTCGTAGGGAATTCCCCTTTTTTCGAGCTCTTTTTTCACAAACTCTTTCAACTCAAATCCTGCGTGATCCGATCCCAGAACAATTTTTTCGTGCATGGTTGAAAATCCTGTTTCCCCATTCTGCCGAGAGAATGGTCTAATTGTGCAAAAACGAAAGACAGTAATATAACATTTTTCTATAGATATTTCTAATGCACAAAAATAAGGCAACGATGTAACATCGGCGGCAGCATGCAGGTCAAATATCCCGGGAAGCACGAATGGTTGAGATAGATGATGTGACGATCAAAAGAGCGGCTTGCGGCAGCAGCCGGGCATTCAAAGCGCTATACGAGTGCTACGCTCCATTTTTGTGGAAGGTAATCTACCGGACCATTCAGGCAGACCCGCACGCTGCCGCTGAAGTATTGCAGCAGTCGTATATTCGTGCATATAGTGCTTTGAAGAAGTTCAAATTTGACAGTGCCTTTTCTACATGGCTCTATCGTATCACCTACAATACGGCTCTTACCTATGTAATCAAAGCTCAGAAAAGAAATCAGAGACATACTCAACTGAGTGAAATTGCACAGGACAAAGCCGCAGACCGGCTTTCGGATAAAGATATGGTAAGCCGCATTTTTGCCGGTTTAAGCGCGGAGGAAAGGTTTGTGCTCACTGCCAGAGAGATCAGCGGATTAACCTACGAAGAAATAGCCGACATCGTGGGCAAGGCGCCCGGCGCCCTGCGAACGGCAATGCATCGGCTGAAGGCTCGATTACGGGAGGAATACAAATATGAGTACCAATCATAACGACGATCTCAAGCGATTGCTGGCGGATACACCCCAAGTGCCGGAAGATATGTATCCCTTAATCCAGGCGGGCATTTCTCGGCAAAAGCGAATACGGTGCATGTGGGGGGCGCTTGCAGTGTGCCTGATGCTGCTGAGCGGTGCGTTTACCTATACGACCTATTCATCGGCCAATTCACAGCCCGCGTATTCAGAAACCCAGCTTGAAGCGCAGCTTTTGCAAATACACGACTACCTCAACGGTAATGACATCGATGAAGAGTATCAGATGTACTCGTTGCTTGAATAAATGCACTCTCTGCAGCTACAGGAGGAAACGTATGAAAAATCTCTTTTTGGCGATTATCGGGGCCACGCTCATGCTCAATCCCGCAGTATCTCACAGTGGAGAACAAAACATTCGAGGCGAGCGTATCAAGCAGAAACTGGTGGAGAGGCTGCAATTGACCGACGAGCAGGCAACCCGGCTTGTCGAATTGCGCCGGCAGATACGGGAGAAGAAGAGAGTCGAATACCGGAAAATCAAAGCGATCAGAAAGCAGATTAAAGCCGAACTGGCAAAGGAAAATCCCGATAAGGCACAACTCGATAGTTTTGCGGGTGAGCTGGGTGAGATCCATGAATTCGTTACCCGAAACTATCTCCAGCACCTCATAGAAGTCAAAGCGGTGTTGACGACAGAGCAGTTCGAGAAGATCCTTAAATGGAAGTGGGTCGGCAAGCGGCGACGTTACAAACACGGCAGAAAACACAATCGTGAAAAAGACGGGGCTTTATAAGTCAGAATGTGGAGATTGATTTACCAGGAAGCGTCGGGCAGAATGCCTTCCATCAGGATCAGATAATCTTTAAACCGGTCGGAGCTTACAGAGGACGCCAGCGGCAGGCGCGCGCGTTCTTGTTCGTGCTGGTAGTCCCTGAAGGATTTGACGACAATATGCTTGAGTTCGTCCTTTTTTACATCGTAGGGGAAATAGCGGGCCGCTTTGGAAAGCAGGTACAGGCTTTCTGCGGTAAGCTCGAATTTTTGCGAGCTTTTGCGAATGCTCTCGTATGAATTTCCGGAATTGACGGCATATATTTTGCCGGGGATGTCGCAGTATTGTATGTTCCAGCCCAGGAGCGATGAGCAGGAATCGAATTGGCGGATAACATCGCGGCGTGCCTGGCTTTTGTCTATCGTTTCATCGATATCCGAAAAGCTTGAGGAGAAATAATTGTCCAGAACGAACAGTACCTTTATTTCATGCGGAAGTTGGGCCTGCTTGATTCGCCTGTTCTGGCGTGCTATCTCTTTTTGCAGCAGATCTATTTGGGCGTCTTTGTTGTGACATTCCCGGAGGCGTTCAACGAGATGCTTTTTTTCGACGGTAGTGTAGCTATGACGATTTGCCAGGGTATCAAGCTGCTTGCCAATGCGGCTGACGTCTTTTTCAGCCTGCATCAGTTCGGTGCGCAGACTGTCCAACCCTGCCCGGCTGCTGCGCAGCATTTGGGAGACGTTTTCGTATTGACCGGCAAATCCGGCAACCTCGGCGGAAAGCTTGTCGATGACCATCTTGCGATGAGCGAGTTCTGATTTCAACTCTCGTATGCCCCTGAACTGATAGAAAAGTATTCCCAGACATATGCATGCTATAAGCGCAAAAAAGAGGCTTAACAGCTTTGAGCGCCTCAACTTTTTTTTTCGGGTGGTTGTCATTTCTTCTTCCATAGTTGCATTTAAAATACGAATAAACCGGCGCTTCTATTCAATCTTTTTTCGTGCCCGCGGATGAGCCTGCGCATATGCTTTTTTCAGATGTTCTTTTGATACGTGCGTATAGATTTGGGTTGTTGTCAGGGAGGCATGACCCAGCAATTCCTTGACGGCCCGAATATCGGCGCCGCCGTCCAGCATATGGGTGGCAAACGAGTGCCTGAGTACGTGGGGGCTTTTCTTTTTTTGCCGGGATATCCGGGCAATTGATTTTTCGACAATGCGCTGAATCTGGCGCCGTGACAACCGGCGTCCGCGTTTACCTGCCAAGAGGGGCGCATCGAGATCGGCAGTGTCCGTACGTAGATGCAGATAGGCGTCAAGTGCTTCGATCGAGCTCTGAGTAATCGGCACGATGCGCTGCTTGTTGCCTTTGCCGACAACTTTGATGACCCGGGCATGGCGGTCAACGGCATTGATATCGAGTGTGTACAGCTCTGACAGACGAATTCCGGAACCGTAAAGTAATTCGACAATGGCGGCATTTCGCTGCGTGATCTCTGGTGACCGGCCCGAAACGCCGGTCAGGCTAACTGCCTGTTTTTCGCTTAAATACGCCGGCAGTGGCTTGTCGAGACGGGGGGCAACAAGCGCCCTGGCGGCATTGGCGGGTATCAGATAATGTCGGGTGCAGTATTTTGAGAATGACTTCAGGGTTGCAACTTTGCGGGCAATTGTGCGCGGGCGCAGTTTGCGGCTGCTGAGTTCATAGGTAAATGAGCGCATCACACCTTTTGAAAGCGATTCCGCAAGCGAGAGTTTGCCGAAATGCTCGTGGGCATAGCCAAAAAACTGTTCCAGATCGCGGCGATATGAGTCAACTGTGTGTTGAGAATAGCCGCGCTCTTTGGCAAGGTAAGCGCCGAAACGAGCAACGCTTGCCGGACAAATTTCGGTCGGTTTCGTGTGCTTGTGGTTGTCCATATTCCGCAGATCGGTGTACCGGATGCAGTATTTGGGCTGGTTTGTTCCCGAAAATAGCGTTCGGCTGTTCCCGCCTACTAATAATATATTAATTTTAAAGAGCCTGATAGCAGAAATGTACGTATTTGAAAGGAAGCCGATTAATGAAAGGCATTATTCTTGCCGGGGGATCCGGCACGCGTCTGTATCCGATTACCCGCGGCGTGAGCAAGCAACTTATCCCCGTCTACGATAAACCAATGATTTATTATCCGTTGTCGATACTGATGCTGGCGGGAATTCGTGATGTTCTCATTATCACTACACCCGAAGATGCACCGATATTCGAAAAGCTTTTGGGAACCGGCGAGCAGTGGGGGCTTTCCATTCATTACGCGCAACAATCCCGGCCCGAAGGTTTGGCCCAGGCATTTATCATCGGCGAACAATTCATCGGGGATGACCAGGTCTGCCTTATTCTGGGAGATAACATTTTCTGGGGTCACGATATTGTCAAGAATTTGCGCAAGGCTGTCCGGAACGAGCGCGGCGCGACTATTTTCGGTTACTGGGTCAACGATCCCGAGCGCTATGGCGTCGTCGAGCTCGATGAACGGCAGAAACCGGTCGGCATGGTAGAAAAGCCGGCGCAACCCTTATCCAACTACGCGGTTACCGGACTGTATTTTTACGACAATCGGGTGGTGGAATATGCCAAATCGCTCAAGCCCTCCGCACGCGGTGAATTGGAGATCACCGATTTAAACCTGAAATATCTTGACGCCGGCGAGTTGCACGTTGTGTTGCTTGGTCGTGGGGTTGCATGGTTGGATACAGGTACCCACGAGTCTATGCTCCAGGCTTCCGTCTTCGTCGAAACTATCCAGGAACGCCAGGGCCTCAAAGTATCGTGCCCGGAGGAGATCGCCTATCGCCTCGGGTACTTGGACAAAAATGCATTGCTGGAGCTGGCCGAACCCATGCGTAAAAACAGCTACGGTCAATATCTGCGACGCATTGCCGGCGAGAAACTGCAACCACTGAATATGTAAAGGATCAGGCATGAAATTTATTGATACAAAATTTGCCGACGCCTGGTTGATCGAGCCGAAAGTGTTCAAAGACAACCGAGGCTTTTTTCTGGAAACCTATGCCGAAAAAAAATTTGCAGAACGTGGCATTGACGCAGTATTTGTTCAGGACAACCATTCCAAATCGGTGGCATTGGGAGTGCTGCGCGGCCTGCATTTTCAGGTACCGCCCTGTGAGCAGGCCAAGCTGGTAAGAACAACTAAAGGACGTATTCTGGATGTTATTGTTGATATTCGCATCGCTTCTCCGACGTATGGACACTGGCAGTCATTTGAATTGACAGAAGAGAATTATCATATGCTCTTTGTGCCGCGCGGTTTTGCGCACGGCTTTTGCACCCTGGCTCCCGATACCGAAGTGCAGTATAAAGTGGACAGCCCCTATGCGCCTACGCACGACGCCGGCATCCGCTGGAACGATCCTGATCTGGCGATCGACTGGCCGATTGATAATCCGGTTCTGTCTCCCAAGGATGCACTGCTCCCTCTGCACAAAGACTTTGACTCTCCTTTTCGCGTGGGCAGGTAAGGGTATTGAAAGCATCGTTACCATCCCGGCGATTGATTAGCTATCTCCTTGCGGCTCTGGGTTACGGCGGATTTTTTGCTTCGGTCGGAATATTTGTGTCTTTTTTTATCCCGCTGTTTGTGGCCTCCTTACCTTTCAATCGAGCGCGAGTCGCCATATTACACCAAGTATTTCAAAGCTATGTCGTTTTACTTGCTCTTCGCTACCTGCCGGCACTCGGCGTGTATCGCTACCGGGTCGAAGGCGCAAAGCCGGAAAGGAAACCGGCCGTGTACGTGGCCAATCATCGCAGCAGAATCGACGGGCCGCTTTTGATGGCAATTATTCCCGATACGGGCGTGATCATGAAGCAGGCATATGCGCGATTGCCGTTATTTGGATTTCTTGCACGGTTTCACCATTTTGTAAGCGTAAATCCCTCTTCTCTGGATTCCCTTGCACGTGCGCAGAAAAAGTGCCGCAGCCTTATCGCATGCGGCAAAAACATGCTCATTTTTCCGGAGGGAGCGCGCGCGCGATCAGGACGCATAATGCCGTTTAAAGATTTTGCCTTTCGAGTTGCGATGGATGCCGGCTTGCCGGTTGTGCCGGTGCTGATCGGCTCCAACTATCCATTTATGGCAAAAGGGACGGCTTCAATCATTCCGTATGTTCCCAACACGATTACGATACGTTTTCTGGAAGACCAGCTTCCCCATTCCGCTGAGAGCAGCAGCGAGTTTGCCGCAAGGATCCGGCGTCTTATGAGTAAAGCAATTGTCCCTCTGGATAAAAACACTTTCTGGGAAGTCGAGTGATATGAGCCCGAGATTTTCTTTTTCACGTGACGATATACTGAGTGTTTTGCCGCACCGGCCTCCATTTTTGTTTGTTGACCGGGTAATTGAACTCGTACCCGACAAACGGGTCAGAGCCGAGTATCACATCCCGCGCGATGCTCCGTGGTTTGCCGGACATTTTCCACAACGGGCGATTATGCCCGGCGTGCTGGTAACTGACGCGCTTGCACAAACCGGCGGATGCCTGTGGGGATTCAGCAAAAAAGTTGCCGGTGACGATAACGATGAACCTGAGTTGTTCTACCTCGCGGCGGCCACTATGAAATACGTTAATCCTGCGTATCCGGATGAACGGCTCATACTGAGCGCCGCTTCGGTTACCAGTCTGGGTGTCTTGTTCAATTATGAAGTCGAAGCATCGGTGGGTCGCCGTTTGATCAGTAAAGGCGCCTTGACCCTGGCAATGGTGGAGGGGGCGCTATGAACGTGCTGGTAGTGCGCGGCTATCCCCGCAAAAGCGGTTATACGAATTATATCACCGAGCTATTCATGGAGGGGCTGAAATCGAGCAGTGCGCACATTGTTGATATCGACCTTACTTCACAAAGCATCCATTCCTGCATAGGCTGCTATCACTGCTGGATTCGTGAACCGGGAGTGTGCATTCATCGTGATGATATGACAAACATTCTGCAACATTTCCTTTCCGCCGACATTATTGTCAATTGCACGCCGCTTTATTTTTATTCCATGAGCAGCTATGTGAAAATTTTCTGGGAGCGGACCTTGCCGCTATCCCGGCAGGGAATTCAGGCTGCCGACGGGGGTTTCGTCAGAAACAATTTGCGCTACCCCGGTCGCTGGCCCAAAAAAATGATCGCGCTGGTTGCCGGAGCTTTTCGCAGCATGCGCAATTTTGAGCCGGTTATTGCCACGTTTAAATGCATCGCTGACGGTATGCACCTGGAAAACGCAGGCATTATCGTTCGCCCCGAATCTTATCTTTTGCAGTTCAATTTTGCAAAACCCAAAACAAGTAAGATGATTCATAACGCACTGGTCCAGGCCGGACTCGAATGCGGCCGAACCGGCTGCATCAGCAGGGACACGATTGACAAAGCGCAATTGCCGCTGGCGCCGAGTCTTGAGTTGTTCGAGAAATATTCAAATATTTACTGGGAACATGTCGATGCATTGGGAGAAGATGCCGGGGATTTGGATAAGGTGCGCAAACTGGTTACCGCGGACGTACGCATCCTCATGCACGAAATGGCACGCAGTATCGATCCGGTTGCTACCGCCCGTCTCAAAGCGCGCCTCCAATTTTCGTTTATCGACAAAGACCTGCACTTTCTCATTGTTGTCGATCGTGGCAAATGTCAATTGACGTGTGAGAAGGCTTCGCATGCCGATCTCGAAGTGCGCTGCACGACGGCAACCTGGGCCTCGGTGTTTTTGCGTGAGATTAATGTAAAGGACGCACTGGTTACTAAAGCAATAGCGCTCTGGGGAGACAAATCGCTCTTCACCCGCCTGGATCGTTTTTTCCCGCCACCGGATGCGTGACAACTCAGCCTTGAGAGAATGCTGTTGCCGCTTTCTCGACCCCGCGCAGATTATTGACGCTGAATACATTGCAGCCGCGTTTGTATCCGTTGACGCGCGCAAGCCCGGCCAGGACGCGCCCCGGTCCGATCTCCAGCAGCGTATCGACTCCGAGTTCCCGGCAACGCACCATGCACTGCCGCCAGTAGACCGGGCTGGTAATCTGCCAGGTAATGCGATACTTGATATCTATTGGGTCGGTTGTTTCTTTGCCGGTCGCATTGAGGATCATCGGCGGACTGGGTGTGTCAAAAGGGATTGATTCAACCCAATTTTCAAAGAGGTGGCGTGCTTCAACCATGCACTGACTGTGCCAGGGGCCCGACACCTGCAGTTTCTGGCATTTGCCAAGCCTCACTGCGTTGAGTTGGGCGGCAAACCGGTCAAATGCCGGTACCTCACCGGTTAAGATTACCTGATTGGGCGCATTGTCGTTGCCGAGTGCGATATGCGCTTCGTCATGCATGTCGGCCAGCAGTTCCCGGACCTTTTCGATGGGTACAAAAAGCACCGCCATCATGCCGCCGTTACATTTGGAAGCCGCCGCGTCCATGAACTCACCCCGTTTGGCCGCCATGACGATGGTATCTTCGAAAGATATGACGCCGCTTGCACCCAACGCGATAATCTCGCCGAGAGAGTGGCCCAACACGTAGTGCGCAGTGATACCGGCTTGCTTGACATGTTTGAGGTACCCAAGTGATACCGCCGCCAGAATTGGCTGCAGATAGCGCGCTTTAATCAGCTTTTTTTGCGGCCCTTTCAGGCACAGGCGCGCCAGATCCTCATGGGTGACTTCACTGCCGATTTCTATGAATTTCTTGAAATCCGCATCCTCTTTGAAGAGATCCCGCGCCATGCCGATCTCCTGCGAGCCCTGCCCCGGAAACATAAATGCTGTCGTGCTCATGTTGCCTTATCTTAAGAAACAGTTGATGAAAGACCGCCATCGACGACGATGGTCTGGCCGACTATATACGAAGCTTTGTCGGATGCCAGAAAAAGTGCAACCGATGCAATTTCGTCCGGTGATCCGAACCGGTTCAGCAGGATTCTCTCTAAATTCCGGCGTTTAATGTGGCGCTGCATTCTGGCGGTCATATCCGATTCGACAAAACCCGGCACGATGCAGTTAACGCGAATGCCTTTGGGCCCGAGCTCCGCAGCCAGCGAACGGGTAAACGCAATGATGGCCCCTTTGGATGCTGCATAGTTGGTTTGCCCGGGAATGCCGATGAGACCCGACACCGAGGATAGGTTGATAATGCTGCCGCACTTGCGGGATATCATAGAACGGCTGGCGGCTTTTGACCAGCGCCAGGCGCCGTTGAGATTGGTGTCGATTACCCGGTGCCAGGTTTCGGCGGGCATCATCATGATAAAATTGTCATCGGTAATGCCGGCGTTATTGACCAGTACATCTAGGCCGGATTCTGTGTGGACAATATCGTCAACTGCTTGTTCTATGCCGCTCCAGTCATCTTGCGAACATGGAATGCCGGTTGCGTTGAAGCTTCGGGCAACCTCAAACGCAGCTTCGGTGTGTTTGTGATAGGTAAAGTATACGGTAAAGTCTGCCGCTGCAAAGTGCTTGACGATGGCCTTTCCAATGCCGCGCGATCCGCCGGTTACCAGGGCTATTTTGCGGGATTGACTCATAGGCTTGAGCGTCTTGTACGCCAGGTGTCAAAAGGCAACGGCTTACTCCATCTCATCCAGTTTCACCGACAGACTCTTTGGAAATATGGGCGGCATTGAAATGGTTCGGACCGGCTGTTCGGGCTGGGTAGCCACAACAAAGTCAAGTCCCGAGTAGGCGATGTCCACCGGCAGAAGTGCAAGCGCGATGGTTTTATTGAGCAGGTAGGAGTAGCTTGCGGCAACAATGTTGCCCGCCTTCCGTCCCTCATCGAGAATTGCCGTACCAACCGCAAGTTTACGTGTCTCTTCCGGCGTGCTTATGCCGATGATTTTGTTGGCAAATCCTTTTTCACGCTGGTCCAGTATGTGCTGAGAGCCGATAAATGTTTCTTTGTCGAAATCGATCATCCACTGCAAACCGAGTTCCAGAGGATCCCCGACCTCTTTGCCTTCGGCAAAAATATTGAAAAATCTGCCTTCCAGACGCAAGTCATTGTGAATCAGGTTGCCAATGAGATTACCTTCGCAGGCACTGCTCAGTTCACGGCATTTGTCCAACAGTCCAGTTGCCTGCTCATTGGGCACCATGAGGCAATAGCCGAATTCAGAGGTTTTCCCGGTGCGCATAAAGCGAATCTGTGTATCCTCGAATGAGTACATTTCTATCGAAAGATAGGGCAGGCCCAGAATATCGGCGCCGAACAGCTCTTTGGCTACTTTCCATGCCTGATACCCGTCCAGGCTGATAAGGGCATGTGTCGCGGTAATATCCTGCAAATGCGCATCTGCCGCTCCGGCTTTCTGCAAGATGTCGTTCAGCTCTTTATCGGATACCAGCGATTCACAAAGCAGTATAAATTCTTCATCATTATTGGCCACATAGCAATCGGCGATAATTTTTCCGTGCTCATTGGCCAGGAAAGTGTGCAGCATGCGCCCAAAGCGGGTTCTGGCAACATTGCCGGCCAGGACGGTGTCGAGAAAGTCAATGGCGTATTCTTCGGGGATACGGTATTTCTGCATGAATGAAAAATCTGAAAGCCCAACGCTATTGCGAACCAGGTCGTATTCGGCCTGGTGATCGGCAACCTTTTCGACTATTTCGACACCATATCGTTGGGTAAAGGTGGCTCCGGCCTGAGCAAAACTTTCTTTCAGGGGAGATGTTCTCATTGTGCATCTCCTTGTTTATCCTGTTCTTCGATGACATAATCGACGATGGTATTGATTGAACGCAGGATGGCAATGTTTTGATCGGGGATTTTTATGGCGAAGCAGTTTTCGACGCAGAGCACGATCTCCAGAGCGTCCAGCGAATCGAGGCCGAGTCCTGCTCCCAGCAGTGATACGTCTTCATGTAAATCCTGGGGCTGATACGGCAGGTTCAGACGGTTTATCAACTCTTCTTTGAACTTCGATATAATAGTTTTGCGACGCTCGATGGTTTCTACCATAGTAGCATTCATAGCTTTCTCATTCCACTCTACTACTGACCCGGCATAAATGCTTTATCACGGAATTTCTGCCTGGTCACTCGCATTCAAAAAGCACAATAAACCAGTGAAAAATAGTATTCGATCACTACTCATTCAAATAAGCCGCCCTGCCGGGCGTTTTAAACTCGGGCAAACTTTCTGGCAACAAAAGCACAACAGGCGCCGGTAAAACTGCTGCTTATTGTCAAAATATGCGGTTGTCGCCCTGGTGGTGAGGGTGTGGAGGAAACCAGTGCGCAGGCTAGGTTCAATGTCGAGTGCGAGCTTTCCATAATGCCGGTGGCGCAATGGGTCTCTACGAATTGTACCCTGGAGGAAATGCCGCAGGCGAGCAACGCCGCATCGATTCGGGGCTCGGAGCGCTGCGCGCATACGACGGTAATGTCTGCTGCGTCTATGGCGGATCGTGTGATTGCGCGGCTGATACAGTGTGCCAGCAGGTCCGCCGAATCCTGTTCATCCTCTGTGTGCATCATTGCCCATCCCAGAGCTTCGGCGATTGGCTTTGCGTTGCGTTGGTCGATGCTTTGCTTCGATTCCAGCATGAAAGCGACCGATCCCTCTGCCGGAAATCCGCTTCGGGGATACCGGCCGGCAAGGATGCAGTCTTCAAGATTACGATGCGACAATTCATCCACTGAGCAGGAAATCAGGCTTTGAGCATGCTCCTGTTTCAGCGCCAGAGTTGCCATGCCGAGACCGGCAAGACCGGCGTCGGGATAGTGGCAGAACGTTGCGTTGTGGCCGGTCAGCATGACTGCACGGCAAATGGAACCGTTTGCTGCATTCGGCACGATAAAGGGAAACGATGCGACCGATTCCATATTAAAATTGGTACGCATGCAGCCGCCAATGTGCTCGAACTCGGGCTGGGTGGATTCCACCGAAAAATGCAGGTATAAGCCCGTTTCCCGGGTGCGGACATGATGCGGCGTAAAGCCCGCATCCTGTAATGCAAGCCGAGTAGCGCCCAGCGCGATTTGAGTTTGCCGGTCAAGGCCCCGTGCGTTCAGCCGCCGGTCGATTACACTCAGATCGAGGTTTTGAAACCTCAGACAGCTATACTGACGTGCCGCAATTTCTCTGCTGCCCGGAGGCTGATCGGGTTTGGAAAAAGCAGCCTTGCCAATGCCTCGCGGTGTGTATATGCCGATGCCGGTAATGTAAATTTCGGAGCCCTGTCGATGCAAGCTTTCGGATTCTTCTGCCTGGCGGGACAGGATCATGCTCGTGTTGTTGCCGCCAAACGCAAAATTGTTGCTCAGCCAGATTTTATCGCCGGACCAGAGTTGGTTCGATTGGGTGATATACTTAAGGGTGCAGCCGCTACGAGGCTTTTTAAATTGTGCATTGGGCGGAAGTACGCCCTTTTCGCATGCGGCAATTGCACCGAGTACTTCCAGAGTGCCCGCCGCGCCCAGACAATGTCCGACGGCCGATTTGGTCGACGAGACATTGACCTGTTGCGCAGCTTCATTCAGGGCCCGTTGCAGGGCGCGCGATTCTGCTTTGTCATTAGCCTGGGTGCCGGTACCGTGAGCATTGACATAGGTGAGTTTCCCCGCAGATAATCCGGCGTCCTGCAACGCACGGGTAATAGCGCGTGCCTGGCCTTTTCCGGTCGGGTCGGGGGCTGAGCTGTGATATGCATCGTTGCCGGTCCCATACCCGAGCACTGCTGCGTGAACAAAAGCATTGCGCCGGCGCGCGCGCGCGCGCGATTCCACAATTAAAAATGCCGCTCCTTCACCGAGGTTCATGCCGGTGGGGGTGGAGAAAGGCGCGCAGATTTCTTCGGCTGTTGCCTTGAGTCCGGCGAATCCCGCAAAGGTGGTGGGGCTGAAAGCATCTGCTCCGCCGGTCAGCACTATTTCACATAAACCGGCTTCAATCAGATCGCGGGCAATTCCCAAGGCCAGCAAACTTGCCGAGCATGCCGTTACAACGGTATTGGTAATACCGCAAATATTGAACTCTTTCGCCAGGATAGAAGCGGTGGAATAGTATCGTTTTGCGAAGAGTTCGTCGGCGGTCAGGGCGGGATTATCGGCCATGATAGTGGCGCAATGTTTTTCAATATTGCCCATGGGACCCGAGCAGGTTGCAAAAATGAGTCCGGTCGAGGAGTCGAAATCGTTGCGCGACAGACCTGCATCCGCGATTGCCTGACAAGCCGCCTCCAGGGCAAAGGCTACATGCATATCGTATAGGGAGCTCACCTCCGGCCGACGTTTGAAATTATTGACAAATGCAGCATATTTGCCACGCAGGCGAGCAAGGCGGGGATCGCGTATTGCCGAAAAGAACGAATTGCCGGAGAGCACGTTGGTTGCGAATTCTTCAATGGTGCAGCCCGCGCTCGACACCACACCTCTTCCAGTAATAACTGCCCGTCTGCTCATGCATCCCGTCCGGTTTTCAGTACCGTGGCAAAATTATAGCCGACGTCACTGCTGCCGACTGCCAGGCAATGTTCCGGCACCAAACTCAGGCGCCGCGAATCGATTTCATCTAAGCCGGTGCGCTGCGGCCAGAGTTCGACTCCCGATTTCAAGGATTCGAGCACCATGGCGATGCTGACCAGTATCGAAGCTGTTTCTATGTAGCCGGTGTTAAAGGATGTCGTTACCAGTGGCGGGCGTACGGATGCCCGGGGCCAGAGTGCCGAAACGGCCTCCATTACTTTGAGATCCTGCCGATTGCCTTGCGGCGCCCAGATAATGAGACCGATTGCCTCGGGGCTGATCCGGCTCCGGGCCAGTGCTTGCTCGATAACGCGCTTCAACCTTGGTGTATCCAGGCTTTGGCGGGCAAAATGACAGCCGTCCGTACCCATTGCATAGCCCAGCACCTCCGCCAGAACCGGGGCGCCGCGTTGCTGAGCGCAGCTCAATGTCTCCATGGTCAGTGTTGCGGCTCCTTCACCAAGCACTTTACGCCGCAGCTCATCGGGGTGAATTCGATACGTGCGCTCATCATCTCCCTGGTAAAGGTAGCCGATTAAATCATAGTTATAAAACGTCTGGGGATATACTTCGTCCGAAGCGCAGGCCAGCATGCTGCGGGCCCGTCCGTCATTGAGCACTTCCCAGGCAAATGCCATTGCTTGCAGTCCGGCATGATGCCCCGGAGCCAGTGATGTGTTTTCTCCCTTCAGGCAAAGTACATTGGATACCCATCCAGCGGTTGAGTTTGCGGTAATATTCGAAAAGCTGTTGATATTCGCTTCATACGTTGCGCTGGAAAAGACGCTGTCCATGTGCTCCATCTCACAGGAACCGTTGCAGACCCCCATGGCTATGCCTACGTGCTCGGCGTTTTTCGGACTCACCCGCAAACCTGCGTCCTTCAAAGCCAGATGGGCGGCGGCTACCGCAAAGGTGGAGATTTTATTTAAATCCTCAACTGCCAGGCGGCGGTCGAGATCTTTCAGGCGCAGATCCTCGACCAGCCCTGCATATCGTGATGCAATGCCTTTAAGATTGAGAGAAGAGACATCTCTCATGCCTACACGATTATCGCGCAAAGCCTGGAGCAGGTACGATGAGCCATATCCCAGAGAGGTTACGACTCCGGTACCGGTAATGACGACGCGCTCATCGGGCGCCGTGCGCGGCGGGGCTTCGTAATCCCATGTGCTGATGACTGTTGCGGCGTTATTGCCGCCGAATGCATAATTTGCCGAGATAAAGACCCGGTAGCTGCCGGTGCGGGGGGAGTTGGGAACATAGTCAAGGGTGCACCCAGGACGCTGGGTTGTAAAATTGATTGTCGGCGGTATGAATCCGGCGTTCATGCTCAACAAATTGCACGTTGCCTCAAGGATACCGGTTACTCCCATGCAATGACCGAAAAATGATTTCGTCGAAACTACCGGAACCGGTTTCTCGCCGATCAATTTGGAGATTCCCCTCGTTTCCGCCCGGTCATTTGCTTCGGTGCCCGTTCCGTGCGCATTGATGCATCCGATTTCACTCAGCGACAATCCCGCGCTGTCAAGTGCATTGCGCAGGGTTCGAAACACTCCCTGGCCGCGGGGATCGGGACTGGTGGGGTGATATGCATCGGAACTTGTTGCATGCCCGATCAGCTTGCCATAGCAGCGTGCATTTCGCAAAAGCGCCGATTCCATATTTTCGACGAGCCAGAAACAGGCTCCTTCACCGATGTTGAGTCCCACCGGCAGGGAGAATGGGGCAGTGCGCCCCGTCGATGTCGCTTTCAGGCCATTGAAGCCGGACATGTTGGCAAGGCAGAGTGTGTCGACGCCGCCGACGAGTACCGCCTCGTAATATCCTTTGTTGATCAGCTTTTGAGCGATTCCCAGGGCGCCGGTTGAAGAGGAGCAGGCGGTTGTTACGATCCAGGTTTCCACCGGAATATCCAGGGCCCAGGACAAGGCCTTGCCCAATCCATAATACTGGGCCTGCAGATTCATTTTTTCATCGAATGGTACGGCGCTCTTGCCGTGTTTCCAGGAGTATTCGGCCTGCGCCGATAATAATCCGCCGTTGCAGGTTGCAAGCACAAGGGCAACCTGTCCCTTCACTGCAGACGACTGAATATCAAGTTGCGCATCGTGCAGTGCATAACGGGCCGAACTGACGGCCAGTTTCAGGTAGCGATCGTCAAGTGCCTGGTTTTCTTCGTCTGTCAATGCAGCAGAAGCATCGATCTTGCGGATTTCACCGCCGAGTTGTGTGCGGAAGTGACGTGCATCGAATTGAGCAATCGCAGCTATGCCCGATGCGCCTGAGCGCAGCGATGCGAGAACTTCGTCCGTTGTATTGCCGATGGGGCTTACTACACCGATGCCGGTAATGGCTGCGGCGTTTTTTACCCCTTTGCGTACCAGGGGCTTGCCGACAACCTGCCTGCCCTCCTGGTAGGTGGCCGGTTCAAGATGGGCAACATGCATTGACTTCTGGCGTCTGAAGAACTCGTTCCATACCTTGATAAACTGGCTTTGCAAGTCATCCACACTCATCCTGAGCGGCTTGCTGACTACATGCGCACCGTTGTAGTGGGACCAGTTGCGGTCGATGATCCGTCCTTGACGTTCAAGACGATCCCAGTGGACACTGCCCGGATAGGGGGTAAAGAGGAAAAATTCCGATGTGTGAATCCCGGCTTCGTCAAAAAGCTCAAGTATGCGATCGGCAATTGAGGTATCGTCCCAGTCACGGCCGAGGGCGCAAGAGCCGAAGAAGCGAATGCCGTAATCTTGCAGCACCTTGACCAGATCGCACAGCAATCGGCGCTCGCGCTGCTCGCCCTGCAAAGCTTTAATAGAAAGCGGATCGACATTCATGGTACAGTAAAAATTGCACACGCCGGCATCCGCGGCCAGCTTCATAAATTCTTTGTCGATATTCAGCGCCATGGTCGATGAGACGAAGAACTTTTTGCCCAGAGCTCTGACAGCTTCGAACAGTTCGCGGGCATAGGTATTGATGCGCCGGTGAGGGAAAAAGAGCGTATCGTCGGCGAGATAGACATTTTCGTATTTCAGGCTCTTCAATTCTTCAACGACCTGTGGTATCGGTCTGAAACGGATGCGGTGACCCATATGGGCGGGGATGGCACACATGGCACAATTGTATGTGCACCCGCGCGTCAACTGAATAAGGTCTTCGTCCCAGTCGTAGTTATGCTTGTTGTAGAATATTTCACGGCGCGGAATTTTGAACTTGTTGAGGTCGAACCGACTGCCGCCGACGTACTTTCTTTTCAGGGTGCCATTGCGAACGTCTGCAAGAATTTTCTCCCAGGTCGGTTCAACTTCGCCAACGTTGACGGCATCTGCATGCTTGAGGCATTCGTCAACCATGAATGAAGGAAAAAAACCGCCCATGATGACTTTCTTGCCCTGCGCACGATATCCGTCGGCCAGCTCAAACGCCCGTGTGGCCTGCGGCGTAAAGCAATTGATGGCAACCAGATCTGTATCTGCCGCAAAGTCAACCAAATCGCCGCTGTTGTCGTCTACCAGCTCGATGTCGATATCTTTGGGGGTCCAGGCCGCCATGATCGGAATGCCCAGCGAAGGCGGGGTGGTAAAATCGCCCAGAAAATAGTCGATCAGCCCGCGGTCGATATCAGGATTGTTTTTCAGGAATTTTTCAAATCGTGGATATACAAACGTAATTTTCATTATGCAGGATTAATAGACAAAGTCTCTTCGGCACGAGAAAATTGGAGCTTATCTTACTGGTCGATTTGGTAAAATATATCGTGCATGTGGGCTAATGGTCAGTCGTGCGGCATGACAACGCCGCACTCACCCGGCTATGGCAAATCTCCCCTTTTTTCATAAAAATGCAGATGCTGTATTGTTGAAGAAATCAGCGACTTTTCAAGCTCGGTCAATTCCGCATTTGAAGCGTCTAAGGTTGAGCATTCATCTTCAAAAACGTGCATTGTGAGCTGTGCGATATCTTTTTGAAGGTCTAAGCCATCGATTGGCAACTTGCCTTCGGGAGCAAAATGCCTGACCCAGCGCGCCAGCGTCGCACCCGCAAGGCCGCCGCCCATGATGAGCACGTCAAAAAAAATTGCATCCGGCATATTAGATTTCAGTCTGCTTGACACATGAAAACAGCGTATGGCTGATACCAATTTCACCCACCGTCTCCACCACCTCGAGTCCTGCACGATTCACCAGCTTGAGCATGTCTTCGGAGTGATACATCTGGCTGCATCCGTTTGCCATACACGTAAAGTAAAGTGAGGTTGAGTGCAGGCAATAGGTGGAGGCTTCGAAGCGCTGTTTATCCCAGTAGGTCTCCAGAATGTAAATAAATCCCTCATCGTGAATCGCAGCTTTGGCCCGGCGCAGCAGCTCGACGATGTCTTCCTGCGAGAAACAGTCGAGAAACTGACTCATCCATATAGCGTCGTATTCGACCGGAAACGGTTTCGAGTGGTCGAGCAGGTCCGCCGCTACGCAGGTAATCCTGTCTGTCAATCCGTGCTGCTCGATCACCTTTTCGGCTTTGGCAAGTTGTCCCGGAAGGTCGAGAATCGTGACGGCAACCTTTTCGTTATACTCGGCGCATTGCACGGCGAATTTGCCGGTGTTGCCGCCTACGTCAAGAATTTTTTGCGGCTCGGGTTTGAAAATGACCGGCAGGATTGCCGGAAAAGCAACGTCGGAATAGTAATGATCGAAGGCAAACCAGCTTTTTTGCACGTGTTGCGGCAGGTGAGACAGGCCTTCGTAGATCGTTCGCCAATTGCCGAACGTTTTCAAACCTTCAGGTGCGCCGTTGACGATTGATTGCTGCAGGCTGAAGAATCCCGGATAATTGACGTCGTGGGTAAAATCCATATTGACGCGGGTGAGTTCGTCTTTCAGAATGAACCAGCCGGTTTTGGTGATGAAGAATTTGCTGTCGGCGACGTACACCAGCTCCAGACTGATGCCGGCTTCCAGCAAAACTTTTGCGCCATATACGGAGACGGAGCACTTTTCGGCAACTTCTTCGATTGTCAATCCGGATTTGCGATGCTCCTTCAGCGTTTCAAGAATGCCCAGATTGCGCAGTGCTCTGGATGCCTGAAACATTATCGGTGCAAAGGCAATTTTCTGAGCATCATATCGCGCCTGAACGGCAGTTTTGCTGTCGGAACCATAATTCATAGCGATATGCATATCCTCTGTCAAAGGTAAACAGGATCCGTAAAATATATCATACAATGCCGGATATTGCCCTAACTGCCTGCCCGGAACGTGATACCGATTCGAAACGCCATTGCGCATGCGTGCACAACGATGCCTGCAGCGGAAACCAGACCGTCCGGGGTAGACCTTTGCGAAATCCGCGTGTATTTTACTTACCTTATTCGTCTTCCGTTCAGTTCAGGAGAATATCATGAAAGTTTCCCTCAACAAGAATGTCAAAGTTCAGTCAACCATCCGCTGTGTCAGTGATAGAGCCGCGGCCAAAATTGCTGATTTTGATGGACAGAAAAAGCAGGTGACTGTTCGCTACGATGAAAATGGGGCAACGATTCTGTGCGGCGTCGGGCCACGTGAACACGTTGACATACACGCAATTCGGGATGCTGCATCTCGGGGTATGACTACAGCGCTTGGCCTGAAGCATCAGGCTGTCGCCCTTACCGAATTCTCCGAGACCGGTGAGGTGAGGCCACATGCAGTGGCTGCCCTCGAAGGCGCCGTGCTGGCGGCGTATTCGTTTGACAAATACAAGTCTGAAAAGCCTGCCCGGCTCAAAAAGCTGGATTTCCTCGGTCCCTCACTGCGCAAATCCGATGTGATGCTTGTGCAGGCGCTTTGTGACGGTGTCAATACCGCACGTGAGTTGATCAACGATAATGCTGAAGTGGTTACCCCCGAGTATCTGGCGAAGCAGGCGAAAGCACTGGCCCGCGCAAGTGATATGGAGCTGGAAATCCTCACCGAAAAAGAAATCGAAAAAAAGGGACTTGGATTATTGCATGCGGTCGGCAAGGGATCGCCGTTTCCGCCGCGCTTGATTATCATGAGCTATACGGGCAAGCCGTCGCGGAAAAAAACCACAGCCATCATCGGCAAAGGAATTACCTTCGACAGCGGGGGCCAGAATCTCAAAACTTCCGGCCACATCGAGACTATGCGGTGCGATATGGGTGGCGCCGCAACGGTGTTGGGGGTAATGAAAACGGTCGCCGAGCTGAAGCCCAAAATCAATGTTCTGGGCGTTATTGCATCCGCGCACAATGCAATCGGGAGCCGAACGTATTTTCCGGGAGACATTTACACATCATATAAGGGCACAACGGTCGAAATTACGAATACCGATGCCGAAGGGCGTCTTGTGCTCGCCGATGCATTTGCCTATACCCAGGAGCAGTACCATCCTTCCCGGATGATTGATTTGGCGACTCTGACCGGCGGCGTCGTTGTTGCGCTTGGAGATACCATCTGCGGTTTGTTTTCCAACGATGATGCGCTTGCCGATGAGCTGCTCGCATCATCACAACAGACCGGTGAAGCTTTGTGGCGGCTGCCCGTTTACCAGGAGCACAGCGAGGCCATGAAGAGTGATCTGGCCGATTTGCGCAACACTGCCAGGCTTAAACGCGGTCATGCCAGCTCGATTACCGGCGCGGCATTCCTCAAAGAATTCGTCGTAGGCATTCCCTGGGCCCACCTTGATATTGCCGGCGTCGCTTTCAATGAGCGCGAACCCAGAGGCGTCTATCCTAAATATGCCACGGGATTCGGGGTCAGGTTGCTCTACAACTTTCTCACGACTCAGCGCTGATACCGGCATATGCATTTTTTTGATATTATTGTTATTGCAATGGCATGCATACTAGCTTTTTTTGGCGCAAAACGCGGCCTTATCGGCGAAATCGTCCGCCTGATCGCCGTGATTGCCGGCGTTGCCGCGGCATTCTTGTTTTATAAGGATGTTTTCATTTTCATTGACTTCATCAAAGCCTCCGAATCCGCCCGTCTGGTTATTGCATTTATCGTGCTTTTTGTCGCTGTTGTTGCCGCCGTCTTTGTGGTGGGCTGGGTTGTCCGGAAAATTATCCGTCTTACCCCGCTGGGCTGGGTGGATCACCTGGTGGGGGCCCTTATCGGACTCGCCAAAACGGTGCTCATTATCTGGATTTTTGTTGTTTCGGTGAACGCCTCTCCCTTCAGCAAACTTGAGCACAAGCTGCTGGGATCCTATGCCTATTCTCTGCTCAGCAAAATACCCTTTACGCTGAACGCACCGCGTTTGACCGTTGATAATAAGGCCTTTGATGGTATACTTGATAAATCACCTTTGGGGAAACTGGACGAGGCTAAAAAGAAAATGAATGAATATCGCACCAAAGTCGATTCCGTCAAGGGTGAATTCGACCAGCAGAAGCGTCGATAAATGGATATTGTGATCCTCTGCATCGTCGTGGTGTTTGGCCTGATATTCGGGTCGTTCTTCAATGTGCTCATATATCGCCTGCCGCGTGGAGAATCTGTTGTAACTCCTCGTTCACATTGTCCCGCCTGCGGGCATCCTGTCAAGTTTTACGAAAATATTCCTGTGCTCAGCTACCTTGTGCTCGGCGGCCGGTGCGCGGGCTGCAAAATGCCGATCTCGCCGGTCTATCCGGCTGTCGAATTGCTGTCCGGCATCTGGGCGGTTGCGCTCTGGATGCTATGGTTCAAACCCCAGGCGCAAGCCGTCGATTTGTGGTGGCGGTACCTTCCGCTGGCACTGCAGATGCTCTCGCTGATGTTCCTGTTGCCGATGTTTATCATTGACATGCTGCACTATATAATTCCGGATATACTGACCCTTCCGTGGATACCCCTCGGGCTTGCATTCAGTTGCGTGCCTCACCATGTCACGCCACTGGAGTCTCTGCTGGGGATCCTTGCCGGCGGCGGCAGTCTGTGGCTGATTGGTATACTGGGAGAGTGGCTGTTTAAAAAAGATGAGGCAATGGGGGGCGGTGATATCAAATTTATGGCAGGAATGGGAGCCATATGGGGCTGGAAAACAGCTTTGCTCGCTATTTTTTTCTCCTCACTGCTGGGCGCGCTGATCGGCGGGGGGCTCATGATTGTCAGGATGCTGGGTGCAGACCGCAAGATCCCTTTTGGCCCGTTCCTGGCTGTCGGGCTTGTGGTGGCAATTCTGGCGGGTGATACACTTGTGGTACTGTACTTCGACTGGATTGACCGGCTGATTTTTTCCAGATAGCTACTGCGTGCTTTTTTCGACGATTGCCTGCAGCGCATTTTTATTGTCGATGAAATGCCGGTAGTGGCGGGTGTATTCCAAATCCGAAGTAAACAAATACGAATTGACAATTCCCTTTTTGCGTTCTTTAAAAAGATTGTTGTATACCTGAAACGCGTTGCGATACAAGTTATAAAGAAAACAGATGTGTTCGGCGCGCGAGTCGAAATAATCTTTCCAGAGATTTTTGATATACTGTTGTGTGACGCCAATTTCCGAAGCCCACTGCCCAATTGAGCCCGGGTGATTGTCGATTATCGCCCGGGTGACCAATGAGATGCTGCTCTTTTCATTTTCACGGTATTCCGGGTTTACCAGATTGATTAAGAAACATTTGTTGATTTTATTAATGATAGCTTCAGGTTTTGGATTTTCGGCCTTGGAGATGATGTCTTGAGCTCCATTCTGGAAAGCCTTGTAGCCCAGTAAAGTATCTTGCTTGTCGGTAACGAGGATTATTGATGATTTTGTAGAGAAAGCAGACAGCAATTCAAACGGATCAATCGATGGGTTTTCAAAATCTATGCTGAGCAGACACACGTGACAGTGTAAATCGGAAAGCAGATACGACTTGGCGGTTACCGGATCGAAAGCGAACTCAACATCATACAACGGATAGTGCTGAAGCTGCTTTTTATACGAGGACGCAGCAGATTTGTTGTCGTCGGCAACCAATACTCGAATGGATTTAAACAGATATTCGAAAGGTGAGTTTGCTGCAGGCTGCATCGATTCTCCCGTTTCACGCACCATTGGCTACCAATCACAAACCGGCTTTACGAAAATACACAATCATCAGTATAATGCCAAAAACAGCATTTCCCGGCTGCCTGGTTTGCACTGCGATGGCCCCCCTTGAGATAAAACGCGAGTCGTGGTATAATCAAAAAAGAAAGGATGAATTATGCAACCAGTATCTTCCGCAGCGCTTTCAGGCATCCAGGCAGCCGCTATCCGACATGATATCGGTGCTCATGATGTTGCTAATGTAAATACGCAAGGTTTTGAAGAGCGCCGTCCCCATCAGGTTGAAGCCAGCCCTGCAGGCACCAGGATTTCGCATGTTAGCCGGCGACCCGCTGCTGCAACCGGCTATTCGAATACCAGCCTTGTCGAGGAAATGACGGAAATGACGACCAATAGAAATAGCCTTGCTGCGAATGCCAATGTCCTGCGCAAGCAGAATGAGATGCTGGGCGAAGCTATCGACCTGCTGGCCTGATGCGGGCGAATACCGGCTCCCGCGCCCGCGCTGAGCCTTCTGCTTCTGAAATGTATATTATTGCTTTCACCTGACATGAAAGCATGATATGCATCCGCTCTACATATCCGATCTGGATGGAACGCTGCTCGACACCCAGGCAAAGCTGACTCCGTTTGCTTTTAATACGCTTAAATCACTGCTGCTGGAGAAGGTGCCGATTACTATCGCAAGTGCACGCAGCGCGGTTTCTATGAAACTGCTGCTGGGCGAATTACCGATTCAATTGCCGGTCATTACCTTTAACGGGTCGTGTATTGACCGGTTCGATACCGGTGAGCATATCAGAATTTTTGATGTCGATGCAGGCTTCAAACATGAAATTTATGCCTGTGTTTGTTCCGAAGGTTTTGCGCCTTTTGTTTCTGCCTTTGACGGCAAGCGCGACAATTTGTACTACGAGCAAACCATAAATGCCGGTATGGAATGGTATCTTGCCAATCGGGTCGAAGTCAAAGACCACCGTTTGCGCAATCCGGTTCGCCTGATTTCCGTGCTTGACGAATTCATTATCAGTATAAACGTAATTGGCAAACGCGATGCGCTGAAGGTGCTGCAAAATGAGCTTACTACCCATTACAACGAATTCGTGCAGTTGCATCTTTTCGACAATCTCTATTCTCCCGGCTGGTCGTGGCTTACGATCCACGATTGCAAGGCGACAAAAGATCAGGCTATCAAAGAGATGATGATTATGGAAGGCTTGTACGATCACGAGCTGGTTGCCTTCGGGGACAACGACAATGATATCGCCATGTTCGAACTTGCAGACCGGGCTGTTGCCGTTGCCAATTCATCCCCAGGCGCACTGGCCGCGGCAGACGAGGTAATCGGGCCGCATGATCAGGATAGTGTTGTCAAATATCTGCTCAAGGACGCTCGCCTCAAGGCTGCCGGTGCATGACGCATGAAAGGTTTTCTGCCCGTCGTCAGCTACTTCTCTTTACATTTTGGCACGCACTCTCCGCAGCAGATCTGCTTCAAGGCTGCCGCACTTGGCTATTCGACACTTGCCGTTCTCGACAGGAATAATCTGTACGGGTTACCCGAATTTCTTCGCTGGTGCACGAAACTGGAGCTGAAACTTATCATTGGGGCGGAAATTGTGCACCGGGACAGGAGTGCGTACCTGCTGAGCAGGGGGGACGCGGGCTACGCCAATTTGTGCCGCGTCATTTCAGAAAAGTATTGTGATGACCGGTTTGAAATAGTCGATGCTGTGCGCAGTGATCCGCAGGGGCTGGTTGTGATAGCGGATGATGAGGCGATGCTTGCTCGGCTTTGTAGCTATGTAGACGAGCTATACTACAAGCAAATCAGTCCGCAACGTCTGCCGCCGCGCGTGAGAGATGCCGGATATAAATCTCTGGTAATACCGCCGGCGGTATTTTTTGCCGAATCAGACTTCGAGACTCACCGCATCCTGCGTGCCGTTGATTGCAATACTTCGCTTTCTAAACTGCCGGCCGGTGAGGTGTGGAACGCATCGTATATATTTCGCACCTGGAATGAGATTGCTGAGCGGTTCGAAGTTTTTGGCAGCGGCCTTGAAGCGAACAAGGAGCTTGCCGAACATTTACATTCACGATCAGATTTTGGAATCCCGTACTTTCCCCACCTCAATACCGCCCCCCCCCCCATAGCCTTGTTGCGGGAAAAAGCCTATCTTGGCCTCGAACGCCGTTTTGGAGAAGTGTCGGAAGCTGCATTCCGGCGTCTGGAATATGAGCTGGAATTAATCGACCGGAAAAATTTCGCATCATATTTTTTGATTGTCGATGATATTGTCAAGGAATCGCCCCGTACGTGCGGGCGTGGTTCGGGAGCAGCGAGTCTGGTGGCCTATGCGCTGGGCATTACCAATGTCGATCCCCTGCGGCATAACCTCATGTTTGAACGCTTCCTGAGTCCTGGGCGTAAAGACCCGCCGGATATCGATGTCGACTTTGCATGGGATGAGCGGGACGGGGTTATCGACTACGTTTTTCGTACCTATGGCGACGAACGGGCGGCAATGGTGGCAACGCATCTTACGTTCGGTCCGCGTATGGCTGTCAGGGAAGTGGCGCGTGTCTACGGGCTGACCGAATCGGAGATCAGCACGATAACCGAAAACTTTCCCTGGTACTGGGATAAATCTTCGGGAGAGATGTCAATTGAACAGACGATGAGAAATCATCCCCGGCTTAAGCATATCGAGCTTGACGAACCCTGGCCAGGGATCATGCGCGTGGCACAGCGGCTCGCCGGCATTCCCTGTGCCATAGGGACGCATCCCGGTGGCATGGTGATTACCCCCGGGCCGATTCGACATGCCGTTCCCGTGCAGATTGCACCGAAAGGAGTGCAGATAATTCAGTGGGAAAAAGACGGGGCTGAGGAAATGGGGCTTGTCAAGATAGACCTGCTGGGCAATCGCTCTCTGGCCGTAATTCGTGACGCCGTGGCCAATCTGCGTGGTGAGGGGATTGAGATCGATGAGTTTCGCTGGGATCCGGTTGACGATGTCGCTACACGATCACTTTTGCAAAGTGGCAGATCCATGGGCGTGTTTTATGTTGAGTCACCACCCATGCGTCTTTTGCAGGAAAAGGCCGGGCAAGGCGATTTCGAGCATCTGGTTATTCATTCATCAATAATACGTCCCGCAGCAAACCGGTGGATTACCGAGTATCTGCGTCGCCTGCACGGAGGAGCATGGCAGGCCGAGCATCACGCACTCAACGACGTGCTGGCGGAAACCTTCGGGATCATGGTTTATCAGGAAGACGTTTCGAAAGTTGCCATGGCGCTGGCAGGATTCGATTTCGAAGCGGCGGATAAACTGCGCAAAATCATGACCAAGAAGACCCGCCGGGAGCAGTTGGCCGATTACCGTATTCGCTTCATTAATGGTGCACGTCAACGCGGCGTGTCCGATGACGCAATACAAACTATCTGGAACATGATGCTCTCCTTTGCCGGATATTCGTTTTGTAAACCACACTCGGCCAGCTATTGCCAGGTATCGTTTCAATCGGCCTGGCTCAAAGCCCATTATCCGGCGGCGTTCATGGCCTCGGTAGTGAGCAATTTCGGCGGATTTTATGTGACCCAGGCCTACATCAGCGAGGCGTTCCGGCTCGGACTCACCGTCAAAGGTCCGGATGTCAATCGAAGCTGCGAGAAGTTTGTCGCCCGCGATGCGACCATCATGGTCGGCCTGGGGCACATCAAAGGCCTGACGAAGAACGCACTGCGCAAAGTGCTTGAACAGCGCGATAGTGGCGGACTCTTTGTTTCACTGTCCGACTTGCTGCAGAGAACCCGCATTGATGAAGCCGATGCCGACAGGTTGGTAGCCTCGGGGGCTTGCGATTTTCTGGAGCCGGAGTTCGTGCGCCCGCAGCTTTTCTGGATCATGCGCTGCTTTTACCAACGCAAGCGCAGGGAACCGGTTCCCGATCTGCCGCCGTTTGAAGATATTGAAATCAAGCGCATGCAGTATCGCTCGCTGGGATTTTTGACGGATGCCCATCCTCTGTCGCTGGTCAAGAGGAGCCTTGAGCGTACGTATGTATCAGTCAAGGGTATTAAATCATATGTCAACCAGACGGTAACGTTCGTCGGCTGGTGCATTACCTCGAAGACGGTGGCGACAAAACATGGCGAAAGCATGCAGTTTGTCACCTTCGAAGACGAGTATGACCTTGTCGAAACGGTTATGTTTCCTGGTGCATACCGGAAATTTGCAAAATACGTAACCTGGCTGGCCGCTTTTTACGTAACCGGGAAAGTGACGCAAGATTTCGGGGCGTATATGGTGGAAGTCAGCAACATCGTTGCGGTGGGCAAGGAACGGTGACCTCATGGATATTGAGGCCGGCTCGTTTCAAAATATCCGCACCTGCAAAAGCCTGATTCAGGCAATACCTATTTTTTAGCGGCCGGAGTCTTTTCACACCATCGATTGCATTACGTTCTCATGCGCATATACTTCGAAACGAACAAACCTGATGCAGACAATTACAGCTCATACTACTTTGCACGACCGGTTGAGGTCCGGTATTTGAGAAACGCACTGGAACTGGATTGTTTTCTGCAAACGCTCGAAAACTGGTCCCGGCAATATTATGTAGCATGTGTTTTCAGTTACGAATTCGGGTATTTGCTCGAGGATACATTCGCCACTGCCGATCGCACCAATTTTCCTTATGCAATCATCGCCGCCTATCGGGATGCCGCAATTTACGATCATCGCCGGAATCGGTTCATTCACGGTGACGGGGCCGACTGGCTTGTAAAGCCGGGGGAATATGACATCCGCAATTTGCGCTTGTCGCAAACGCCGCAGAAGTATGTCGAGAATGTCGGCGCCATTCAGGATTACATTCGGGCCGGAGACATTTATCAGGCCAACTATACAATTGCGTATACCTTTGACTTCAGTGGTGATCCGTTCGGTTTGTACCATGAGCTCAAACGCAAACAGGCCGTGGCCTATAATGTCTTTGCCCGCTGCGACGACTTCAGTCTGCTGTCGCTTTCGCCGGAGCTTTTCTTTGCCAGACGCGGCTCCAGACTCCTGACCAGGCCCATGAAAGGTACGATGGCCCGAGGCAGGACCACGAGGGAAGATGCTGAACAAAGAGCGTTTCTGCATCACGATGAAAAAAACCGAGCCGAAAATGTTATGATCGTCGATCTGGTGAGAAATGACCTTGGCCGCATTTCGCAGCACGGCTCTGTCGGTGTCGAAAATCTTTACAATGTGGAAAAGTACGATACGCTGTTTCAGATGACCTCGACGGTTACAAGCACTATCAGACCCGACGTATCTGTTCGCGCACTTTTGCAAAGTCTGTTTCCCTGCGGTTCGATTACCGGGGCCCCCAAAATTCGCAGCATGGAAATTCTTAGAGAGCTCGAGCGGCGTCCCCGCAAAGTCTATACGGGTGCACTGGGCTTTTTCAAGCCGGGTGGTGATGCACAATTCAATGTTGCCATTCGGACCTTACTCATTCAGAACGGCCAGGGTGAGATGGGGGTCGGCGGCGGCATTGTTGCCGATTCAAATCCTTTGGATGAGTATGAGGAGTGCAAGCTCAAGGCCCGCTTTCTGACTTCCCAGCCGGTTGACCAATTCCAGCTTATCGAAACGATGCTCTGGCAAAACGGTCGTATCCGGTATCTTGCGGACCATCTGGCCAGGTTGCAGGAATCGGCCCGGTATTTCAATTTCACCTGTGCCAGGCAGCGGATCAAAACCCGGTTGCTGCAGAGCACGGCAATGCTGTCATCCGGAACCTGCAAGGTGCGCCTGCTTCTATCCCGCGATGGTGCGGTGTCGGTCACGGTGGAGGCATCCACATCCCCGCCTGCAGAATTGACACTGTGTTTTGCGGAAGCGGATGTTGACAGCAGCGATCCGTTCCTCTTTCACAAGACGACGAACCGAAAGCTTTACACACGGGAGCTGGCCCGGGCGCGTGCCCGCCAATGCTACGATGCTATTCTCAGCAACGAATGCGGGGAGATAACGCAGGGATGCATCACCAACCTGTATATTCAAAAGCATGGCCGTCTCTACACGCCGCCACTGGCGTGCGGTCTGCTCAACGGCGTGATGCGGCGGGCTATGCTCAGAAGTATGGAAATTGCTGAGAAAAAGCTGCATCGCAAGGATGTGCAAACAGCGGAAAGCCTTTACCTTTCAAATGCCCTTATCGGATTCAGAGAAGCTCGTCTTATAGTGTAGGTCATCGCCTTTGTTCACAACATCGGCCACCTGCGGCCTCATGACTCCCGCTTCATTCCAGTCTTTTTTACTATGAGTTTGCCGTCACACCGAGTCGGCCGAAGAAAGTTTGCACCTGCATTGATGCGCGGGCATACATTACCGACATGTCTGAACCCAGCATCACGCTTTGTTTTGCAGTCCAGCATTTCCCCCCGGTTCACCGGGTTTCCTCTTCCCAATCTCCAACTTCTTCAAATTCCGCCACACCGTGGTACGGTCGACATTCAGATACTTTGCAACTTCGGATTGATTCCAGTCGAAATTATTCATCAACTCGAGCAACTCATCTCTGGTGATAGTGTTGATCCTCTTTCTGGAACTCCATTCGCTGCCGTTGGGAGCGGCATCTTCGGTCGATCCGCACAGGTCGGCGCGCAATTCGTAGCGTCGTATTTCGACCGGCAGGTCGAACAGACCGATTTCACCCTCCCGGCAGGTGACGAACGCGTGTTCGATGGCGTTTTCCAGTTCGCGGATGTTGCCGGGCCAGCAGTAATCCATGAGCATCACCGCAGCATCGTGGGTGAGGCCGGTCAGCAGCTTACCGGTTTCAGTGTTGAAGCGTGCGATGAAATGATCCACCAGCAGGCCGATATCTTCTTTACGTTCACGAAGGGGAGGGATCTGAATGGGGAATACTTTGAGCCGGTAGAACAGGTCTTCCCGGAATTTACCCTGACGGATCATGGCCCGCAGGTTGCGGTTGGTGGCTGCTATGATGCGCACGTTGGCTTTGCGTGTTGTGCTTTCGCCGATGCGTTCGAATTGCTTATCCTGAAAAAAACGCAGCAGCTTGACTTGTATGAGCGGTGAGATCTCCCCGATTTCATCAAGGAACAACGTGCCGCCTTCAGCCATTTCGAAGCGGCCGGGTTTGTCTTTGATGGCGCCGGTAAAGGAACCACGTGCATGGCCGAAGAGTTCACTTTCGAGCAGGTTTTCGGGAAGGCTGGAGCAATTTACGGCGACAAAGGGGCCATTCTTGCGCGTGCCGAGGGCGTGAATGGCTTTGGCAACGACCTCTTTGCCGACGCCGGTTTCACCGGTTACCAGAATCGTTGCCTGCGACGCCGCGGCCAGGCGGATCAGCTCGAAAATGTCCTGTATTTTACGGCTTTTTCCGACAATATTGTGCAGGCCTTTGCTGGTAACATGTTCGCTTTCCAATTGGGCAATGCGTTGTTCTGCCCTGCGTAAATGAGAGATGTCGGTCAGTGTATCCACTGCCGCGAGCGGGGTGCCGGTCTCATCCTTGATGAGCCGGCTGTTGCGCATTACCGGAACCAGTGAGCCGTCCGCGCGTTTGACGCGGCATTCCGTGCTTTTGAGTTCGCCTGGTTCGAAGGCTGCGCAGGTGTGATTACACTCGCTCTCACAGTCCATGATATCTTTGCAGGCTTTGCCGACCAGCTCAGAAGCAGGAATGCCGGCCAATTTCCCGGCGGCCGTATTGGCAAATCTCACAATGCAGTCGGTATCAATGATTATCACCGACTCCGCCATGGTCTGGAGGATGAGATCGTAGCATTTCTGAGAAACGGTGGTGTTGTTTGCAAAGCAGTCGAGCATAAGTGCCGGCCTTTGTTGTCAGGGTGAGTAATCGCGCATCCGATCAAGCAGGGCAATCCCACCTGCTGTACATGCAACCCTTGGTGTGTTGCAATGCAACAACAAAATACGATGTGCACTGCGTGAAGACAATTTTTTGTAGTGTGAATGCTGTTGCCTCGACAAAGGCAAGTGGCATAGCTATTGCGTGAATGTAAACACATGAAATTTGAACGAAGCTATTCACGATACACTCAACCAGGAGGCTCTTATGGCAGCACAGACCAGTGACAACAGCTTCACCAGCGATGTACTCAATTCCGAGGTTCCGGTACTGGTAGATTTCTGGGCGCCGTGGTGCGGTCCCTGCCAGATGGTGGGTCCCATCATCGAACGCATAGGTGAGAAAACGGCAGGCAAGGCAAAAGTTTTCAAGCTCAATGTTGATGAAAATCCGGAAACTGCAAGTCGCTATGGCATCACCGGAATCCCAACGGTCATCGTTTTCAGGCAGGGCAAAATTGATAAAAAATTTGTCGGCGTCCAGCCCGAGCCGATATATATGGACGCGATTGCAGCATAACAATAACCTGATTATCACATCGATAGCGTGGCCGCCCGAAGCTGATATTCGGACGGCCATTTGTATATCGGGCGACGCGGGGAAGTGCTTATTTTTCCATTCGCAAATAGTTATCTTTATAGCAGCGAATCATCCGTTACTTGCACTTTCGGTCTTGCGCCGATATTCTTGCGGGTTTTATGAAAGGCAGTATTATGCAGAATCAACCAGAACAGGCGGTCGGGCTCAGTTTGAAGCAAGCCCGCATGCTTGCACGGTCGTTCAATGTCGTGATCAACAGCGCCAATTTCTACGGCTCTAATCATCCTACCACCCAGAATTTCATCAAAGATTTCGGTTTGCATCTGTCCAGGACACTCGAGGCGCATCCGTCGTTGACAATTATCAAACAGGGTGAATCACTGTATCTGGAGCAGCATTGCATCGACAACATGCTCAAGGTCAGTCGCATATTGCAGCTTTTTGCAAGAGCCGGCATTGAGTCGATTACTTTTGATCGCGGTATTCGGACCGACGAAATCGGGGCGATTGTGGATATTTTCTATGACAGCGGGGAGAGCAGCGATATTCATCAGGCGTTGGTCGAAAAGGGCGTGTTGCATATTCGCATCAATTACATGCTTTTCAAGAAGGTGACCACAGATGATACCATTGTGCAGGGTCCGGTGCCCGAAGATTTTACTGCAAAAAAAGATCAAAGCCTTGAACAACATGCGCTCGACAAACTTGATAAAGTAATTTCGCTTAAAGAAATGGTTGCCCGGCCCCATCAGCTTGCCGGTGATCTTGTTGCTTCCGCACTTTCCGATGATCAAGAGCGGCGGCGAAATGCGCTCGCCCAACTCTGGGCGCTCAATCAGCAACTCAGCACCCCCCAAAGCGCAAAGCGGGCAGACGCATCCATCAATGAATTGATAGAAGCGGTCTGTGCAGTCAAAGTGGAAATGCGTGAGGGACTGAAGCTGCAGAAGGAGATCGGTCGTTTGGTGCGTCATGAAGATGCTTTGCACAATGAGATCGATCAGGTGGCCTGCAGCGTCATCATCCGTCTGGTATGCGAAGAATATGAACGCGGCGATATTTCCGTCAAACGGCTTGCCCGGGTGATTCAGCGTCTTATTCCTGATGTTGCCGAGATTAAAAAGCTCATTCCCCGGCTCAAGGATGCCCTGCTCAATTGCGGCATGGGCCTGGCCGATTTCCTTGAGTTAATTAAAGAGTTGACTGCCGAATTTGCCGATGAAAGCTTACTCGGCATGCTGCGCGCCGAGGCCGAAAAGTTTGGCATGTCGGTTGAAGAAATTCATCAGGCGATCCAGAAAAATCCCAATGAATCAGCCCGGTTAATCCTGCTTGCGGCCGAAATTAAGACCCTGGGCGGCGTCCAACCGCAGCTTGCCGAAATTCTCACCGATTATGTTGAAAAAATCAGCAGTAGCATGACGGCGCAGGAATTCGCCGCGCAGCACAATCCTGCCAAAGATACGATCGAATCGACCGTTCAGCGTATCGAAAAGGAGCTTCTCGAAAAAGTCAAGCGTGCGAATTTGGCTCCCGAGATGGTCGCACACATAGAAAATGAGTTGTCGGGCAGGTTTGACGGGGCGCTTCAGAAACTCAAGTCAAACTGGATTGTCAATCTGGTTAACTCCGGCGCCGAAAGGCCCGAATCCTATCTCATGCAACTGGTGGATACCATCATCGATCAGGACATCGAACTGGAATCGATTCGTGAACCGTTGCACAGTGCACTCAAGGACAAAGGTCTTGACGAGGAGCAGATCGGGGCATTTTACAAGGATGTAGCCGGGAAAGTTGAAAAGAAGCAGTTTGTGCGCCCGCTTCCCAAGGGCGTTCTGCAGACGAATAATATTCTGTATTTTCTACAGCGGCAACTCAAGCGCTGTCTGCGCTACGAAAATCCTTTTTCAACGTTGATGGTTTCGGTGCTGGCTCATAATTCGGGTGGCGTCTGGACACCGGCAACACATAAGCTGAATGCACTCGTTTTGCCGGATATATTTGCTATCCTCAAAAAGCAGTTGCGTGATCTCGATCTGATCGGATCGCTGGGGACGATAGAGCGTGATATACCCTTTGTTGTGCTGCCCGAAACCAGGGCCCACGGCGCTGCTTCCGTTAAGAACAGGGTTGAGTCTGCGTTGAAAGAAGCTGCCTTTACGGTGCGCAATGATCCGGTATCGCTGCTTGTTGCGGTATCCATAACGGTCGCTGAGAAAACGGAGGTGCAGGAGGTGATGCAACTGCTCGAAGTTGTCAAAGCCAATCACTCCGCCGAAGTTCAGTCGATCCGTAAGCGCTCTCAGCCGGTGGATGCGATTATTGATTAGCGCCCAAGCTGGGTTTCAACACCAGGGCACGCTGAAAAAGTGGACGAAATGCGACCGCCCTGACCCAAAAAGCTGATACCTTCCCTCAATTCAATGGCTGAAGCGTGCTCCTGCCGGTGCGTTGCGACCATCCTGCGCTATCCCGCTGTTCCGGCTGATGCTCAGACTCAATCGCACAAGCTCAGAAGTGGCAATCCCTCGCTTTTGCGTGTCTAATCACTAAGACGGCAGTAATTGCTTCTTGAACGGGGAAAGGTCAGTATGCGTTTAACTACCGTGCTTTTGGCCGCACTGCCGGCGCTTTGCGCTATTTGCACAGTGCGAGCCGATATCTCCTATCCGGCGGGCTCAGGTGTCGTAAACATTACCAAGCATCCCTACAGTGCCGATAATTCCGGCTCCCGCGATGTGACTTCGATTATCCAGCGCGCCCTGGACGAAAATACGGATGCAAATCGAATCATTTATTTCCCGGCCGGAACCTATCTGGTATCAAACACACTCAAATGGGGCGAGGAACAGAAGCGAACCACCATCGAGGGACAGACCAAAGCCAAAACGGTCATTAGGCTTAAAGACAACGCTGACGGATATCAAGACGTCCACAACCGCAAGGCAATGATCTGGACGGGAGATGCGCCGGCACAACGCTTTCGAAATTCAATTCGCAACATAACCCTCAATTCCGGGCGCGGCAACTCCGGAGCATGCGGTATTCAATACAATACCAGCAATCAGGGACATATGATGCAGGTCAATATTGTCTCGGGCGATTTGCAGGGGCACTCGGGCATTGACATGGGCTTTACCGCCGAGATCGGCCCCTGCCTGATCCGCGACGTGTATATCAAGGGCTTTAACTATGGCGTGTACACCATCGCCCCGATGAACGGCCAGACATTCGAAAATCTGACGGTAGAGCATCAGCAGGTAGCGGGCGTATATAATTTGCATCAACCGTTGACTATCAGAGGGTTTACCAGCCGCAACTCGGTGCCTGCACTTGTCAATGATATTCCGGCCACCACGACAATCGTGGATGGTGAGCTGATCGGCTTGCCGGGAGCCGGCGACAGAAATGCCCTGTGGAATAAGTCAAGTATGTTCGTGCGTGATGTGCGTACCAGCGGATATTATCTTTCGATCAGGGACGACGGCGAGTTGAAGAAAAATCACGTCGATCCGTATATCGACGAATACATCTCAACGAGTATCGCATCCCGATTTCTTTCGCCCCAACGGACTTTGAATCTGACGATCGAAGACGCACCTGAAATCCCGCGTGATCCGCATAATCAGTGGGTGAGTCCCATGGCCTATGGCGCCGTGGGCGACGGCTCGACCGACGACACCAAAGCAATCCAGGCGGCATTCAATGCTGGCAAATCAACGGTGTACTTTAATGGCGGGAAAGTATTCAAATTCGGTGGAACCGTTACCGTACCTGCGAGTATCAGGCGCGTCATCGGTGTCGAGGGACGGCTTGCCGGAAGCGGTGCATTTGAGTTGGCGCAGCATAGTTCGCAACCCATTATTTTTCATCAGCTTGACGCCATATACAGTTCGGTTGAGCTGATTCATTCAACTCAGCGCACGCTGATAATTCGGGGGGTGACGGGACTGCAGTATGTCAATGGCGGCAATGCGGGCACCGTGTTTATGGAGGATTACGGGATTAACGAATTGCGCCTGAGCCGCCAGACCGTATATATGCGCCAGATCAATTGTGAAAGCAATCAAACAAAAATTGTCAATGACGGGGGTACCGTCTGGATCCTGGGTATGAAGACCGAGCGGGAGGGAACGCTGGTCGAAACCCGAAACGGGGGTACCACGGAGATACTTGGCTGCTTTTCCTATGCGACTGGCGGAGCTAAAACGACGCCGATGTATCGCGTCGACAAGAGCTCATTTTCGCTGGCCGGGCAATCGGTTGTATCCACCAGTGTACCCTGGAAACTGCTGGTTGAGGAAACAAGAGGTTCCCTGACGCGCTCCCTCGAATCCAAAGCCGCTTCGGGGGACACGGTGCAGGTTTCATTTGGCGGCTATGCCGGATATCAGGATACCGTCAAACCGCAGGTGTTGAGGATTACATCGCTGGGGAGTGCAAACAGAATGTCGGTGCATTTCAGCAAGCCGCTGGACCCGGCTTCCCTGCAGTATCCGTCAAGCTTCGCTTTGTCAAACGGCGCTTCGGTAGATTCGGCCTGGCCGAATCATGATTTTACCGCGGCGATTTTAAGGACGACCGGGTTGTCGGAGGGAGTAAGCTATACGCTGACGATGAACGCCCTTCGCGATTTGCTCAAGATCAATACCCTCGCTCCCAGTACCAGCATGCAATTTCGGCACACTCGCATTGGCGATGACTTTGCGGTCAACGAGCTGGATTCAGGCTGGCGTGCGCACAATACGAATGGCGCGGGATCGAACTCATATCGCTTGCGATATGGCTATCTTGAATTGTACAGCCGTCACAAAGGAATTAATGATACCGCCAGCGAATTTGCCGGAGTTATCCGCAACGACCTGCGGGGCGATTTTGACGTTCGTGTCGAGGTCCTGGACATTCGCAACACCGATACCCGTGCAGTTGGCGGGATCATCGCGGGCAACAGGCTTGACTCATACGGCGCCGGAGGTATGGTTGCCTTTGGGGTGACTGCATCCAATGGGTATGTTTTGCAGTGGGATGCACGCGGCGCGAAGGGAATTCTGGAAAATACGGCTGCGGGCGGTACTACGAAATTCCCGTGCTGGCTTCGATTGAAGCGAACCGGAATGTCATATCAGGCCTACTACAGCGACGATGACACGGCAAGCTGGAACGCTTTCAAATCTCCCGTCACGCCGCAGGATATTATGAGCGCCGAAGGTGATCTGGCGCTGTTCAGCAGCAATTACAACACCTTTAATACCGGCTGCGCAAAACTGGATAATTTCTCGGGACACATGCCGGGAGTCACAACGGTTGCCGACCAGACTGCCGGACCTGCCGCAACGAGTGAGCCGGCCGTCAATATGTCTCGGGGGAGCATGCTGATCAGCGTGCCCTGGAAAGCCCCCTACACCATCACGCTCTACTCGCTTTCGGGAAGGATGCTCACCGCGTTGCAGGGTTCAAAACCTCGGCTCTGGAGCATACCCCTGCATCGGTACGGCAACGGTATATATCTTGCGAGAATTCAAGCTGGAGCACATACCCGGGTGTACAGAATGGTTATGCGGTAGAGGAGCGGCTGTCATTCCAGCCAGGTATTCAGCAATTTTTCGGCAAGTTGGTTGATGAGGGGGACCTTCGCATGAGCCTGAGACCGTATCGTTTCCGCACTTTGAATCCAGGGGGCGGGCGCCAGCTCATTGCTGCAATTGGCGATGAGGTTATTGACACTTTCAATGGTCGATTCCAGATGAAACTGCAGTGCGAGAACATGGTTGCCATACGCAAATGCCTGATGAGGGCACGCTTTGCTTGACGCCAGGGATCGCGCCTGGTCGGGGACGGCGAAGGTATCGCCATGCCAGTGGAATGCGTCGAACATCTCTGGCAACGCATCGAATGCGGCACACGCTGCCGCCGCCGAGGCTTTCTTGACTGGAAACCAGCCTATCTCTTTGTGTGTGCCCGGCTCTACGCGCGCACCTAATGCATCCGCGATAAGCTGACCGCCCAGGCAAATGCCCAGGATATGTTTGCGAAGGTCAATTGCCCGCCGGATGAACTCCCGCTCTGGTTTCAGCCAGGAGTAGTTTTCGTACTCGTAAATATTCATCGGCCCGCCCATAACGACGAGCAAGTCGAATGTGTCCAGCTCGGGGAAAGCTGTTGCCTCGAAGAGTCGCGACCTGCTCACGCAATGATTGTGTTGCTGCGCCCAGGTTAAGAGGAACGCGGGATCTTCAAATGCAACGTGCTGCAGGTAATGAATACGCATCGAGTTAACGCCGGTTCAGGTGAGTCGGAGAAATAGGTTGTGGGTGCCGTGTTCAGTATCCTTCCATTTTTGCCACTTTCATGAGCTTGCTGACTTTCTTTTCATCATTCTCAGCCGTCAATTTAAGATAGTACGTTCCGTTGGCGATGCGGTAGCCATGCTGGGTTTTTACGTCCCACGCAATTTCCTGGTAGCCGATTATGTCGTTGAGGCTCCAGGTGCGCACTTTTTTTCCGCTCATCGTGTAGATGACCACTGTGACGTTTCGGGCAACATCCGTGAGCAAAAAGGCGATCCGGGCGTTTTTTGAACGGCTGGTGGCGGTATTGTACGGAACCGGGTTGGGATGACAGGCGACAAATTTGATTTCAAGATCTTCACCGGGCATGTAGGCAAATACGCTCGTGGTGCAGTTTCCAGCGAAGTCGCAGGCACGGATTGCAAGCGAATCGACGCTGCGTTCCTTGGATGGATAGGTGGTAAGCCGGACATGGCTGAGGTCGCCGGATAGGGGCAGTCCGGAGATCAGCGCGTCGTTGAGCGGTTTGCCGTTTAAGCGCAAAGAAAGCGATGCTGGGTCGATTCCGGACTGATCGGTCAGGAAAACATTAAACGGCTTGTTTTTGGCCGCATAATCCAGAAATGACAAGCTGCGTCCGGCAACCGAAATCGAAATGTCCGGCGCAGAGATGTCCTCAATAAGTGCGACCGCATAGGGCCCGCTTCCCGCCATGGGCATGGTGATCGTTGCGCTTGACGGATCGTAGATTGACGGAATATAGCGCCAGGTGCTGTACAGTGTGTCGTAGCCGACAACGCCGACTTTTGCGGAAGCGGGATCAAAGCTGCTTTTGGCAAGGTTGCCGGCGGCAGAGGTGTCTATCGCAAAGATCCAGGTCAGGCTGTCGGCGGCGCCGAGCGCGGGGCGCGCGCCCAGGTTAAACTGCCGGATGCTGTCATTGCGCAGCGGCAGCCAGGAGGACGGAGAGGCCAGGGGCTGTGAATCGGCTAAGTTCTGCTGAATAAGGAAGAGTCGGTTCCTAAGCGTATCGTTTGCGACCGCAGTAATGCCGAGACCGGCATTGAGTGAGTACAGCGTATCTGCCACGGTCGAAACATCCATATACGAAATCCGTAGTAGTGTCGTACTGATATTGTTGTCGTAGTCGAGTTCTTTGATTGCCTTGTTCCGATTGACCGACAGCGATATCGGCAGCACCCCGGAAGTGTCGGGCAGAGCCGGCGCCACCGCATGTGCCCGGCCCGGATTAAGCATGTTGAGGGGGTATGCCGTAAGTGGCATACTGTCGGGAGATGCCGCGAGCGCTCCGTAGACCGAAATCGAGGGCGCGACCTCATTGCCGGCATTGATAATTTCGCTGTGCAGTCTGAGAGAGTCACCGTTCCAGGCCAGTTGCGGGCCTTGCCGGCTGAATGTCCAGTCCGGCAGGCCGACGAGCTCAAAGGTATATATCTTCGAAAGCACCGACCTGTTTTCGGCACCCGAAAGCAAAGCTCTGAACTGGACAAGGAGTGCCGCTCCCTTTCTGGTGCTGTTGGGAATGATGAATGGAACGTCACTGTGCCAGACGCCGACGCTATCCTTGCTCATCGGAACCTGGTTTGCCGTTTGCAAATTCGAGGATGCATATTCCCAGGGTACTTCAACTGTGTACAACGCTTGCACCGCCACCGAAGTTCCCTGCGGCACTACGGCTTTGCATGCAAGCGTCACGGAATCGCCCGAAGATCGGGTGTCGCCGGAGAGCCGCACATCATACAGAGAAAAATCATTAGCTGCAAACTCTTGCCAGCCCCTGACAATCTGCGAATCGTTCCAGGCAATTGCCCGTACCGAGCCGTAAGCAATGGCGCTTGAATCTTTGAGCGGCAGACGCATGCTGAATTCGGGTGTGGCCAGTGAAATCGTGCGATCCGACAGCGTTGCGCCGTTGCCGGAAATCCGCAGCCGCAGTGACCCCGAAGAAATGGGGCTGGTTGTACCGGCAAGAAAAAGCGTGTCTGTGCTGCCGTGCACTTGTGCGGCGACGTCCACGCTCATCGAATCCGGTGGCAACTGCCAGGGAAGTGCAGGATCACCCAGAAGGTTGTATTGACGGGTTAGGTGCAAATTTTTACGGGCGTTGAGTACCAGCATCTTGGTTTCACATTGACGGATGAGCTCGCCGATGCTGCCGAATTTTTCCCGCACTGCATCCCTGAGCAGGAGCGTATTCATGGTAATATTGCCCGGCTTTGAGGTATAGGCGGATGCTCCGTAGAACCCTATTGCGCCCCCCATGCTTTTGCGCAGCAACTCTTCTCCCAGTGATTGATAGAATGAGCTTTCGAAAAATCCGGTCAAACAGGTGAAGCTGAAAATATACGGCAGCCTGCCGCCCCGGTCCCAGCGGTCGTTATACAATTTTGAGATGTCCTCAATTTTAAAGAAGTCATTATCCGACCATACGTTACCCCCGCCGTGACCGTTAAAATTTATGAAATACGTTCCTGCATTGACAAGGTCCGCCATGTGCGAAGAAGCTGTGTAGGAGCTGTAATAATAGGCCGAATTCGGCGCCGCATCCATACGATCGATGTGCATACGCGAGCCGATGATATTGGTCATAACCTCGTCATTGAACTCCGAGAAGTCCCACTCAAAGCCTCCGGCCAATACGCAGTTGTCACGCCAGGCACCGGTAAGCCTGCCGGTGCTGTACGCGAGTGTTTTTTGCACCATAATGCGCATGTGGTCAGGATTCTCAGCCGGAAATCGGCCCACCAGCAGGTCGGCAAAATTATCGGTGCCCAGGACCGTAGCAAAGTAGCCGTCATCCGAGCACGGACCCCATCCGGGAACCCGTGTGATATGCGTTGGAACCAGGTTGCGGTTGCGTCGCTTTTTGTCAAGATCATGTGTCGTGTCACCGCCCAGCAGGACATAGGTAAGTCGATCTCTGCCGCCGGTACCGATGGCATGCTTGATTAAAGAGCGCAAGGCCTCAGGGTCTCTGATGCCGTAGGCAAAGCGATTGTAAACATCGGTAATGTCGACAAAAGCAATGTTGAGCCCCCTGCTCGTATAGTGATCTAGCAATGGCTGCATCGGTTGACGCATCGATTGGGTACTGATGATGAGATAATCCACCCCGCTGGGAAAATCCCATTGCTCCTCGATTGTCTCAATCTCCAGTATTTTTGGCGTGCGGCGGTTGTCAATGGCGCTTGCCAGAAAACTGGTTTCGTGTAAAAGTGAATCCTGGAAGACAAGCTTGTAATAATAGGTGTCCTCAATCAGCTCCCGGGACAAGGTAAAATCTTTCAGCACGCGACCGTTGCTGATATCCCACAAATCCAGGTTGTCTGTGGTGAATCCCCGCAGGGTAAACTGCTTGACAGCGTCAACATCGTCCGGATGATTTTTAAACAACAGCCGGTTATTCAACGCCTGAAAAGTTCGTGGGTAGATGACCTCGATCCAGTTGAGTGCGGCTCGGTCGGCAAAGGAGCGCTGCTTTTCGGAAAGCGTTCTGAAAATGAATTTATTGATTCCGTGCTCAAGCTCACTCACGGAAAATGGATCGGTAGTATGCACATGTTCCGTCTGGCCGTCCCAGATAATTGCGGTTGAATCACCATTGGGCGAATTGGCATTTATGGTCAGATAGTAGAGATGGTCTTGTTCGCTTTTGGCTTCGCTGGTCAATCCCATCAACCCGAGGGATACGATGACTTCACCTTTGGGTGCGGGAGAGGGGATGGAAACGTCAAATGAAGTGATTTCGTCGAAGCCCATGACTCCCCAGAACCAGTTGTCGATTGCTATCCCGGTTTCGGGGGATTGGCTTATGTCAACGGGGTTGTTGATGTCTCCCAGCCAGCGAATGTCATTGTCGATTTCGATGTGGATTGTGTCAAGAAAATGTTGCGCTTCAAGCTGAATGGTATCCTGGTGGATGCTCAGATATCTGGTGGGATCGATCCGCTGTCCCCCGGAATGCTCGGCAATGCGTACACCCGGCTTGCCGCCCCAGGTGAGCCAGTAAATGTTGCTGAATGAGAATTGGGTGTACTGTGACTGTTCGCCGCGTAAGTGCCGGCCGTAAAAAAGCAGTTTGTCGTCCGGTCGCATGTGCGTGCGATGTGCATTGGTAAGGTAAATGGGCACTTCTCTGTCTTTGAGGTAGAGCTTGAAACTGCGCGCAGCAATTGCATCGATAATAACGCCTGCACTCTTCAGTTGGGCCCCGGTCAACTCGTAGATGCCGTCATGATTAACTTCAAGCTGGAGGCCGGTGCGGTAGGGCGGTAACGGCGGCGCCGATGTTTGCATTTTTTTTGCACCCACTTGACGCAATGGAATGTTCAGAATGCTGTTGCGCAGCCGGATACTGCCTTGGCGGGCAGGATTAAATACCGGAGAAGCTGTGGTTATGGTAACCTTCAGTACCGAATCGTATGCTTCCTGTCTGCTGAGCAGCGCCCAGTAAGCATACCCACTCCCCTGGTATCCCGCAGCAAGTGAATCTACCGGGTAGGTTGTACCGGTCAATGCTGAGGATACCGCCAGAAGCGGCCTGCTGCCCGGTGCACAGGTAAAGCCAATGAAATGGGGCGATTGCGGTTGGTAAGCATAAGAGATCTTTGCACGGAGCGTTGTCGTGCTTAATTCCTCCACCTGCACGGTGCCGCCGAAACAAGAGATTGCCGCACTGTGCACTGCCGCCAGGCATGCCAAACGGAGGAGCACATTTCTGTATTTATTTCGCATGACCACATTAGAACGTTGCCAGGCGCTTCCAAGGAAAGCCACCCCTGATATGTTTCTGCACCCGGCATTATCGGTATATCCCAAATTCACCTCACAACGAATTTTCGCACTGCAATGGCTTGGCGATAATCAGCGGAATTTGCTTTGATCCGTACTCCCATAAACCACGTTCCGGATAACAACGGCCAGAGTGAATCCGGTACTACCGCTTCAAACTCATCCGTCAATTCGCTTCCGTATTTGAGCACTGCGGGGCTTTGCCAGTAGAGCGAGTCGAGTGTCCAGAGCTGCATGCTGGACGTATATCCCGCTTTAATACCTCGCCAGCGCCAGTGGAACAGGTTGGAATCAAGAATCGTATCGGGATAAACAATCGAAGGCTCATTAGCAAGATATACCGTGTCAGTTGCAGAAGTGTCTCCGGCGCGGTCATACTCGTCAATTGCGACGATGCGGTAACGAATTGCCTTGACGGAAAAATCCTTTTGCGGATAGCCGATTTCATCAATTCGGTCATTATATGTCTGGATGGTTGGTGGTATTGAGTGCACCGCGATGCTGAATCCCGAGTCGGTACTTGTTTGGGTGTTGCGCAAAATTTGATATTCCCGGACGGCAACCTGAGTATCGGGTGGAGCTTGCCAGGTGATCCTGATGACTTCTGCATAGTCGGAACCGGATCGTACCGCCGTTACCTGATGACTCGTAATAACGGGACCTTGCAGGCTGTGCGGCAGCGGCTCCTCGGGGGAAGGGCAACCAGAATTGACTAAAAAGAGAAAAGCCGGGCTACTGAACAGCAGGCATTTTACGAGCCGGCTGAATGCTCTTGCAAGTAGGTTTCCAGTATAAGGCATGCCGCAATCCTGTCACGGTTTGCTTTGTCACGTCGTTGCTTTTTCGAACGATGTCGCAGGATAGAGTCTGCTCTTTGCGAAGAGAGGCTTTCGTCTACAAACTCGCACGGTAAATTGCTTGCTTGCTGCACTTGTGCCGCGAACGATCGAACTTCCTGCGACATGACGGTTTCGCAATCGTTAACGTCAAGGGGAATGCCGAAAACAAGCTTGTCGGGATGAGAGGATGCAATAACTTTGCGCAAGGAATCGATGACATCCGCACGCTTTTGGCGATCGATAGTTGCAAGTCCCTGCACACACAATCCCAATTCATCGGTTATTGCCAGACCGATTCGGCGACGGCCATAGTCAATCCCGAGAAGCTTCATCTTTAGCCTGGGCCCATTCCATTAATAGCGAAATCGTGGGGGCCGTGACGTTAGTTGATTGCGGTTTTTTATTTAGTATAAAATGAAAGCGCCCCGCTTGCAAACTGAGAATATGGAGAACAGCTTCCTTGCCCTTAAGCGATCCGGTATCGGCGAAGGTGATGGCGCCATTTTCAAAAAAGACCATCCCGTGAGGCCGCCTATTATGCTCAATTAAGAGACAGCCGGTTTTAGCGCCGATTTCGATAAACTGCATGAGTTCGGAAAGATTGCCCGCAGAGACGGCTCCTTCCATGGCACGGCTTTCGGTACTGTGGTTTGTGGCTGTTGCTTCATGATGGGCAAGAATTATGGGGGTGACCACCTTGAATATATCGCGATCGGTAAACTTGGCTCCAAGATAGTGCACCTGGGGAATAATCGTGCTTTTAGGCTGCGTGATCGGATCCTCGACATTATAAAAGATGACCAGCACTTTGGCAAGTGATACCTGATGCGAAAACACGCGTTCCACTGCCTGATGAATATTGGGACTGTCGTGCCAGTCCACCAGCATGATATCCGGGACACTCTGGAAAAGGATGTTTTGAGCCACATTGAATTCATGCGCTTTAACTACTTCCAGCCCGGTTTCTGTAAAACACTTTTCGAGAGTCTTTTTCTCATTCGTAAATGCATCACTTACTTCTTTTGCGGAATCTCCGACGATGAGGCAGCTTTTGCCCAACTGTTCTTTTACGCTCGAGCCTTGTTTCATCTTGCGCACCAGCGACTTGCCGGCCAGAATGATGAACAGCAAAAGGATGACAAATGCGAGTATGCCGCCGATGAGCGTCAGCAGACCGATAAACGGCAACTTCTCCTTTATGCTGTCTACCTTGGTCTGTTGATAGATTTTGGCATAGCGTTTCTCAATCCAGCCGACGCTGTCCTGATAGATAATTTGATACCATGATACACCGTCGTAAAGCAGACGGAAACGCTCTCCCTGGCGGGCCATGCGCTCGAAAACCGGTGATTTGGGATTCATCTCCTTGTAGACGCCAACTACCGGCCCTCTGGTGATTTCCACATATCTGGGGGGGGGCTCCTTTTCCGGCAGTGAGCGGCTTTGTCTGCCCGGCTTTTGCTCGGTAATCGATTTTTGTTGCGAGGCGAGAGAGTCTGCTGCAGATACTAAAAAACCAGTGACGGCAAAGCCACTGGTTGAATTATAGGCGGAAACAGAATTAATCAGCAGGAAAAATACTGGCGCTATGAGGATGCTGCGAAGCGTCCTTTTTATCATTCTGTGTGCTAACGTAGAAAGTTAATTTCCGTTATAATTCGGCAGTTTTTTGTCTTTGTATTATATAGAAGACACCACCAATCGTCAACACTAACAGAATTATAAATCCAAGCAACTCTACGACTGGAAAAGTATTCGGTTCATCGACAATGACACCGGCACGCCGTTCAATCCATCCGACTTTGTCGCTGACTTTGATCTGAAACCATGAGGTGCCAGCATATACAAGCGGGAAGGTTTCTCCCTTTGTTGCCTGAACGATGATTTTTGATTTCGGGTCCAGAAACTCGTAAACATTTGCGAAGGGAGCTTTCACTTCAACATACTGGTTTGCTTTCTCACCATTTGCCGCAAAGGAGGAAACGACGCTGACTGCAACCATGCAACATATTAGCAACACCGGAGCTCCTCGTTTCATCTACTCCACCTCCTAATAAAAATTGTTTTAAGCGTTCAACAAAGTTTGCCTTGCACTTCGTATTCTACTTCGCTCAGAAATTGCTTCCTTAAGCGGTTATTTTCGAATTCAAGCCCTATTTTAAGATACCAAATGTCAGGGCAATTAACAAGTGAAAGCGCTTTTAAACGAAAGGCATCTTTTTCGGTAGTTAAGATTACTTGCGTTTGAGCGCCTAGACAACCACGGATTTCATGCTCAGTAAAAATGTGGTGGTCGTTGAATGTATGTACGCTTTCCGGTTCAATACCGGATTGGCGAAGCATTAAAATAAACCTTTCCGGCCGTGCAATTCCACAAATGACAGCAGATTTTTTAGCGGGAGGCTTTTTTGACTCCTGCAACGTAGCGGCATTTACCCAGCTTGCGGCCTGTTGATGCAGCACAAATAGGCGATCGTGACCGGCGACAGAACCAACCCTGTGCATGTGCATGCGCATGATTTCGCGCTCTTCTTTGCTGCCTATTATGCAGATTATCGAAGCCCTGCGCAGCGATTCGGCCGGTTCCCGCAGATACCCCGTGGGCAAGACGTTGCCGCCGGCGCCATGCGCGGGGAGACACACGATGTCCAGATCACGGTGCATGCGGCGATGCTGAAAACCATCATCCATGATGAGCAGGCTTTGCCGCGGCATCATGCGCTCAAGCCTGCGTGCGCTGATAATTCTTTTTGCGCCAATTCCAAGCCAGGCTCCGGCCACATTGCTCTGCAATGCGCATGGCTCATCTCCGACGTGTTGCCAGGTGAGTTGCTCCTCAGGCCTGGTGATGACGGTTTGCGAAGATTTTCGTCCGTAGCCTCTGCTGAGAAAGCCGATCGCATAGCCCTGTTCCTGAAAATGCCGTCCGATGGTGATGCACAACGGCGTTTTGCCTACTCCGCCGGTATGAATCGCACCGACGCTTACGACGGGCAGACCAACAAAGCGGCTTTGCGCAGGATGCCCGTCGAAGTAGTTGTTGCGAAACGTTATGATGCGGGCATAGAGGCGTGATAACAGGCTGGTCAGATTATTTTGCGGTAACGGCTGCACGCGAGTTCACCTCACCTTGCTAGGAGAAAGATGTTTCAGGGGGCGCCGAATCGTCGGCGGGCTGTATCGAAACACAAAATACTAATTTACACATTCAACTCTGAGAACCCGGTCGCGTCGGGCCAGGTCGCAGAAACAATCGGCCGGTTTCCATAGAGGCGGCGAAAAAAGTGCGCTCACCGCCTCCTTCTGATCATATCCGATTTCACAGTATAATCTGCCGCCCGTTTTGAGCAGCATGGGTGCTTTTTGTGCCATCATGCGATAAAAATCGAGTCCGTCTTCTCCGCCGTAAAGTGCCGCATGTGGTTCGAATGCAGTAACCGATTGGTCAAGTAATCGCAGTACCGGCCCGGCGATATAGGGTGGATTGCTCACTATAAAATCGAATGTCTTGCGTGATTTGAACGCAGTTAGTTCGTTCATGCAACAGAGTGGCAGCATTGCAAGGGCGTTGTCTTGCGCAATCTGCAGCGCCGGATAACTGATATCGGTTGCCGTAGCCTGCCAGCGGGGACGCACTTCGCCGAGGATGCAGGCAAGGATTCCTGACCCGGTGCATAAGTCAAGGAATTGGCGGGGTGCTGGATTCTCGTATTTCAGCACGACCTCAACAACCGTCTCGGTATCCGGGCGCGGGATCAACGTATCGGCCGACACTTTGAATTCCCGGTTGTAAAAGTAGGCCTTTCCCAGCACATGTGCCAATGGCTTACCGCTCAGGCGTTCTTGACAGTATGCGTCAATTTGTAAGCACATTCCGGATTCGATTTCGAGATTGTTCAGGAGAAGTTCGTTGCGAGTACAGTTTAGTATTGTGCAGAGGATGAGCTCGGCTTCCTTTTGGGCAAGCGCTCCCGCAACCGGCCCAAGCTGCCCTGCACATTGACGCAGGATAGTTCGGCTTTTCATAATCGAAGAATCAGACCGCTTTTTTCAAGCGTTCGCTGATGTCCGCTGATTTGAGTGCGTCAATGATTTCTTGCAGATCACCATTCACAATTTCGTCCAGACGATACAGCGTAAGGTTGATACGGTGGTCCGTCACCCGACCCTGGGGATAATTGTATGTTCGTATTTTTTCGCTGCGATCGCCGCTGCCTACCATACTGCGCCGCGATGCAGTCTTTTCGGCCTCTTTTTCTTTCAACTGAATATCGTACAGACGCGACTGCAACACCTTGAGGGCTTTGGCTTTGTTTTTGTGCTGGGATTTTTCATCCTGGCAGGTAACCGTCAGCCCGGTTGGTTCATGCACGATACGGACCGCTGAATCGGTCGTATTCACCGATTGGCCGCCCGGACCGCTCGAACGGTATACGTCGATGCGCAGATCACTGGGATCGATCGCTATTTCCAGCCCGTCGGCCTCGGGCAACACGACCACCGATGCGGCTGAGGTATGTATGCGCCCCTGGGATTCGGTCTGGGGCACGCGCTGCACGCGGTGAACGCCGGATTCAAACTTGAGTTTGCCGAATGAGGACTCGCCGTTGACCATGAAAATGATTTCCTTGATACCGTTAAGCTCGCCATAGTTTGAACTGAGTACCTCGGTCGACCAGCCCATGTGCGCAAAGTAGTTCGTGTACATCCGATAGAGGTCACCGGCAAAAATAGCCGCTTCTGCCCCGCCGGTGCCTGCTCTGATTTCCATGATGGCATTTTTCATATCACTTGGATCTTCGGGAACCAACAGCAGCGCAATCTCATCCTCGAGTGCCGGCAGCCGCTCTTCAAATTCTGTGACTTCTTCGCGGGCCATTTCACGCATTTCCGGGTCACTCTCGCTTTTGGTCATTTCACGCGCTTCACTCAATCCGTCAACTACCTCGACGTACTCCTTGAAGCGGGGAACTTTCTTGCCCAGGTAATTGTATTCCCGACCGAATTTTTCGAGTTCCGGGGGGTTGGAGGCCACTTCCGGTGAGGCCATGGCATCTTCCAGCTCTTTGTAATGAGTCAGAGCCTGTTTAACTTTGTCAATCATAATGCAGCCTTGAGCGCCTGAGAAGCTATTACGAGTTGATTTTCATCCGGCTCCTTGGTGGTGATGCGCTGCAGCCAGAGGCCGGGCTGAATCAGAAAATTAACAGGAGGTATATGCTGGTATTTATCCGAAAGCTTCAGAAATTCGTATGACGTTCCGGAAACGATGGGAATCAGCAACAAATGCACCAGCAGGCGGATATGAGCGGGATACGTTTCAATCACCCATTTGAGCATGATCGAGTCTATGATTGCAAAGAGGCCTATACAAATAGCCCCGACGAGAATGAGAAAACTCGTCCCGCATCGCGGGTGAAATGTTTTGTACGGCCGCATATTCTCAACCGTCAATTCCTTGTCATCCTCATATGTGAAGATCGCTTTGTGTTCGGCGCCGTGATACTCAAAAACGCGGCGCACATCTTTCCACAGACTGATCAGAAACAGATACAGCAGAAACAGCCCGATTCGAATCGAACCGGCATAAACATTGAATTCAAATGCGGACTTCTCATATCCAAACCAGGTGAGCAGCAAGATTGGCAAGTACATGAATATTCCGACCGACGCGGCGATTGCAATGACAAAACTGAGAGCTGTTGAGACAATATCTTTGAACGATTTTTTTCCGCTGTTCTGTTGCTCCTCTTCATATGCCAGTTCAGCCGAGCGTGACAGGGCTCTGAAACCGAGTTTCAACGTTTCGAACAAATAGATTGTCCCGCGCATGACCGGAATATCGAGAATTTTGTTTTTATCGGTAGCCGAAATAAAAGGAAAATGTTCGACAGCAGTCTCGCCGTCATGCTTTTTGACCGCCCATGAAACTTTCTTTCTACTGCGCATCATGACGCCTTCGATAATTGCCTGACCGCCGACTTTTGATTTTTTTGCCCTAGCCGGGAGTGCCAAAACCGGCATTGTCGAGGCTATTTGGATTTTTCGTAGCAGATTCATGTCTACTCACTTTATGTTGCAAATATAAAAAAAGGCGGAAAAAGGAGATAATCCCCATTTTCCGCCTGTGATTTCTGTGATGTAAAGCTAAGATTCTTTGCCGGCTTTTGCGTAGCGCTTGCGGAAACGCTCGACACGACCCGCCGTATCAATCAACTTCTGTTTGCCGGTATAAAACGGGTGGCACTCGTTGCAGATTTCGATATGAGTGCTGTCGATAGTTGCCAGTGTTTCGATGACATTACCGCAGGAGCAGGTGAATTGAACCGGCTTGTACTTGGGATGAATCTTGGGTTTCATGTGTAATTCCTTCAATTTTGCTAACTTTTTGGATAATCTCTCTAAAATAACATAGTGATCTATGATCTGGCAAATGAATATACGAATTGGATACTGATGATAGTGCGGTAATCCTCTCATTGAATGGTTGAATACACAGACCGGTTCAAGTGTTTATGCAATTCATATGAGATTAATTAAATTTATATATTCCTCATTTCGGGTTCCCCGCCCGCAACCGGCTCCTTCAGCCAGGAAGGCGAGACGTAATGCCATCCATACTAAATTTCAAGCGCTTAACATTGCTGCTGCTCTTTTTTCTTGCGCATTTATATGCCCAATCGGATTCGACCACCCACGAATTCTCTCAGGATAGTGAACCGGCAGAAGCCGCTGCCGACACTAGCGAAAATGACGGTGCCGGAGAGGATCAAAAGCCGATACGTGAACTAGATAAAATGATCGTTACCGCCACCAAAACCAATCGCCGGATGTCGGAAACTCCCGCCAGCGTCAGTGTGGTTGACCGCTGGGATATTGATAACTCCCCGGCGATGAGTGTTGAAGAACACCTCCATGAGAAAGCGGGAACAACGGTCATGCGCGTTACCGGCATTGGTGAAGGAATACCTTCCTTTGTGGGGCTGCGTGGGATTCCGGGAGCGTTTGCGGCTTCACGAACATTGATTCTGGTTGATGGGATTCCGACTAATGTTGCCGGTACGCCATTCATGTTGCTGAATCTTATCCCGGCCCAGGCTATCGAGCAAATTGAACTTGTCAAGGGGCCGCAATCCAGCCTTTACGGAGCAAATGCCTTCGCTGGAGTTATAAATATTGTGACTCGGGAAGGTACAAAAGAGCCACAATTCGATGTCAACCTGGAAACCGGTATACTCGACTACTGGAATCCAGCGGTCTGGAGTGGGGGAGGAAATGATAACGTATGGTACTCGTTTTCGGCCGGCTATCGAAATATCGACAATTATTACGGTAGCGATTCGGTTTTCATTCGTCTGTCCGATGGTACTACAACAAAAAAGGTTGCCCGAAACAGGGATTACTGGGATTTCAGGAGCTTTGCAAAAGTTTCAGCTTTGCTCAGTGAAAAGTTGAAATTGACAAGCCATGCCCGTATTTTCCTCAGCGAATTGGGCTTTGGTGAAACCTTGCACCTGCGAGATTCAGCGGGTGGATATCTCCCGCCTGAGAAGCAGGCACCGATAAATACTGAAGGCCTGACGTTTTTAGTTGGATCGTACTTGAATTATTCAATCAGGACGAATATTGATCTCATTCTGGGAGGTCACTATCGGCGTACAAACGGGAAGTTTCTTAATGAAGATGTAGACAGCCTGGCGACAAAACCGTTCTTTATAGGCGAAATTGCCGATGAAGCAAACACTATCTATAAGAGAAGCTATTGGAAATCAAACGGCAATGACGTCATCCTTGAGGCCAAATCGCATGTGCGCTTGGGCAACCATGTATTAACCGCCGGAATTGAGGCTTTGATTAATTCAATTCATTTCGGAGCTTCTACAAATGCACAGACCGGAGAACCTTTCAGCCATTCGTCCTCAACCGATACAACTATCTTTAATTTAGGTGGTTTTTTGCAGGATGAATACAAGCCGGTAGATGAAGTAACTATACTGGCCGGTTTTCGCGTTGATGATCATTCAAGTTATCGTGTAGCTGTTTCACCCAAAGTCGGTGTTACCTGGAAACCGCTTGGATTTTTTCGCGTCAAAGGCTCGCTCGCCAGAGGGTTTCGTTCTCCTGCGCTAAGTGAGCTGCACATGCCCGATTTGACTGTGAAACCTGGTTTCGTCCTGAGGTCAAATCCCAACGTGACCCCCGAAGATATATGGGCAGCAGATGTTGGAATTGGCGTAGTTTACAAAAATTATGTCAAAGCGCAAGCTGATTATTTTTATAACTGGATGGAAGATCTGATAACGCCAGACATTCCAAAATCCTATATTGGTGATGCACTTAGTGACGGAGCGATTACCCATAAGAATACCTCCAAAGCCTGGGGAGAAGGTATTGAAATCGAAACTGAAAGCCCGTTTTTTACCTGGTTTACGCCTTTTTTCAATTATGCTTATACTGTGACAAGAAATGAATCGGTTGCCAGAAAACAAAGGTATGAAGACGTCTATATCGGGCTGGACTATATACCCGTTCACCGTGGCACCATTGGCTCCCGCATGCATGTTGAGCTGGGTAAAGCTTTGCTCACCGGTAAATACATGTTCACAAATACTGGGCCAAGGGGCGTGCTTAACTGGGAAAAATTGAATACTACCTTTGATCCAAACGATCCTTCGCCGCAGCCGCCAGGCATTATACTTGATAACGCACTAAACATACAGGATGTTTTGCCGCCATATACAATCCTGAGCGGATTCAAAAAGCATGACGTTTCCGTGGGGTTGCTCTACAATGACAGATACAAGCTTGGGTTAACAATTCAAAACATTTCTAACGAAGAATATCTTGAGCATGTCAACAGTTCCGCTCCTCGCCGTCTGATTTGGTTGGATGCCGGAATAAGGTTCTAAAGGGAATTAACTACTTTGTTACTTGCGCTTAATTCAGTTCTGCCTCTCCATTTCTACAACCGGCATAAAAAAGCCGGCTGTTTTGACAATTGCGCTGTCTCCAATAATTGCAAATGCTACTGGTTCCAAATCTTTGAATGCAACGTTCCATGTCGAATCAATTATATCGACGTGGACCGGAATTGCATCTCCGCAATCGAATGGAATAATTATCTTTGCAGAATCCCGTCGACAATTGCTTCCTGCGAAATTAATTGTGTCTTTTGCTGCATTGAGACTCCATTGCCCCTGATGATAAAACAAAGAGTCACCGGCTCCACTTTCAACATACAGATTGTATTCAGTATTGGCATCCATGATTTCCATGGATAGTGACATTTGTCCTGGTGGGTTTGTTGTCACATCCGGCATTGCCCCCAGCCATAAACCGACAACCGGCTCTATCGTTTGACCAGTCGTATCACCCATCTTCGCATCATCCGGATCCGTTCCATTATCGCAATAAAAAACCATCATTGAAGCCAACAGCACTGCCAGTTTTACCAACAATCCCTTTTTCATAACCTCGGGTCCTTCCTGAAAATGATGAAATTATCACCTTTCAGTACCTGTAGTTACGTAATATACGATCCAATCCTTTGATATTCACAAATTTATCGACGAGAGTGTGAACGCCGGGGCAGCGAAAAGCAGGCCTGGCCGGCCCGACTTATGAGCAGCACCCACTTTTCAATTGAGCATTTTGTTATTTTCAATGTAGTATCTTAACCCGAGGAACCGAATGTTTCTGCACTATTTCATCCCTGTTGCCTTGTTTGCGGTGATGTTTATCATGTTTCTGGTAATAAGCAAAACCATGAATAACATCATTAATCAGCTTGCAAAGCTGGAGTATATATTGAAAAAGGAGCAGGAGTTCCACGTGGAAGTCAAGGAAATCAAGCAATTGCTGAATGAAGAGGGGGATGATGAGGATTAGCCGGGCAGCGAGCTGTTTTCGAATGCACAGCGCAACAGGCAAACGATGAAAAAAGGAAAAATTATTGTTGTTTCCGCAGCTTCTGGCGCGGGTAAGACTACATTGCTCAGCCATGTGGTAGAGCGCATACCGCATGTTGTGTACTCTATCTCTGCCACCACCCGTCCGCCCCGCGAGCATGAAAAACACGGCGTGCATTATTTCTTCATGTCAAAGGAGACCTTCGAACGCAAAATAGTCGAAAATGCCTTTGCCGAATGGCAAGAAGTGCACGGCAATTATTACGGAACTCCGCGTGAATTTATCGATGCAACGGTGACGTCGAGTAAGCATATTATTATGGATATCGACGTATACGGCAAGAAAGAATTTGATCGGGACTATCCCGAAGCTGTCGGTATCTTCGTGCGTCCGCCATCTATGGATGAACTGGAAAAACGCCTGCGAGACCGCAATACCGATGCTGAAGAGGTAATTCAAACGCGTTTGAAAAATGCCCGGGATGAAATGGCCTTTGCCGAGAAGCAGGGTAAATACGAGTATGTTTTGATAAATGATTATCTGCAGCAGGCCCGACGCGACATGATGACCATCGTAACCAACATCATTGCCGGTTGATAATAGCCTGATGATGGAAACCGCTCTTTCACAGCCCCAAAAGTTCAAATACCAGGATCAAACCATAACTATCGGGAGAGACTCTGATTGCGACATAGCCGTGCATGGCGTCGGGATTTCGCGTGTGCATGCTTACGTCCTCGTTTCCAGAAATAATGTAGTTATCACCGACAACGAAAGCTCTTTTGGGCTGAGGGTTAATGGTCAAAAGGTTGCTTCACGGCACTTGAAGCATGAAGATGTCCTCGTTCTGGGCGTCATGCAGTTTCGGTGTGAATGTAAAGAGCAGTATTTCCGGCTGATCCCCTTTCGCGCTAAGCACGAAACAACCATGGCCCGGACTTTTGCCAAACCGGCAAAGGATACTTTTGTTATCGGCCGGGACAGCAGCAACCGCATTCAGATTAACCACCCGCTCGTATCCCGCTTTCACGCCAAATATAGCTGCAATGATTACGGCGAGCGCTACATCAAAGATCTCAAAAGCACTAATGGCACCTATGTCAACGGCAAGCGTGTCAAACTGGCCGCGCTTGTCGAAGGAGATGTCGTCCAGATCGGGCCGCATCGACTGACCCTGGTCAATGGCGAACTGACCCAGACCGACGACAGCAATCGCATCAAACTCGAAGCGGTTAACCTTACGGTACGCCACCGCGACAAACTGCTGCTGAATAATATCTCACTGACCATTCATCCCGGAGAATTCGTTGCCATTCTGGGGCCATCCGGCGCCGGCAAGACAACTCTGGCGCGGGCCTTGACCGGACAAATTGCAATCGAAAGCGGACAGGTGCTCTTTAACGGCCTTGCCATGCGCAGTTTTTTTTCGGCATTTTCCTCGCGTATCGGCTATGTTGCCCAGCAGAATATGCTGCACAGCGAATTGACGGTGGCTGAATCGTTTAGCGAGCAAGCCCTGCTGCGTTTGCCCGGAGACAACCGTCCCGAAGAACGGCAATCTCGCATAAGTGAAGTGGTTGAGCTGCTCGATCTCAGACAGGTGATTGATAACCGGATCAGCCGCCTCTCCGGTGGTGAGGCAAAGCGGGTGCATCTGGGCATCGAACTGCTCTCATCGCCAACGTTGATATTTCTGGATGAACCGCTTGCCGGGCTCGATACCGGGCTGGTGCGTAAATTCATGGAGTTGTTTCGCAAAATCAGTGAAAAAGGTCACACGCTGTTGCTGACCACCCATGCATTGGAGCAAATTAACTTGTGCGACCGAATCATATTTATCAACAAAGGCGCGGCAATCTACAATGGCCCTCCGGCACAGTTGGCAAAGACCTTTGGACTCGAATCGCTGGGGCAAATATACGAAACCGTGCGCGAGCAGAAGTCCAATACTAGGCTGATCAAACAGGTTGAAAGCAGTCTGGACACAACCATGCAGACTTCGCGAGATATCACCGAATACACCGCGGCAAAATATACAACCGATGTGCGCCTTGAGCGCCCGAAAGGAGCAGCATTCGGCAAGCAACTGGGTGTGCTGGTCAAGCGCTATCTCAGGATTCTCATCCGTGACTATAAAAATCTCGGCTTACTTATCATTCAGGCCCCGCTCATAGCGTCGCTGCTGGTATTCGTTTTCAACAGAGACTCATCGTTTTTACCGCTGTCGTTTTACTTTTGCGTATCCATATCGGCGATCTGGATCGGCGGGATGAATTCGGTGCGTGAAATTTCACGGGAGTGTGAGAGCTTTATGCGGGAATACCGCGCGGGGATGTCCTCCTATGCATATCTTGCCTCGAAGATTCTGGTTTTCAGTAGCTTGTCGCTTCTGCAGGCGCTCTTCTTCGGTTTCTGCCTGAGCAGCATGTTTCTCTATTTCGATCTTCGCGTTGACTATCTGGTATTGATTTGTGCCGCAACTATTGCGGGATCGTTGCTGGGATTGTGCATCAGCATGCTTTCCGGGAATGTCAAACGATCAATCAGTTGGCTGCCGATAATATTCATTCCCCAGATTTTCTTCTCCGGCATACTCATTCCATTTGACCGTATGAGCGATGTCGGCAAAGCCCTTTCTCTCCTGACTATTGCACGTCCGATCTTTTCACTCTTCAAGCGTTCCTGCTTTCTGGATCAGTCGGTCTGGGTCTGGAGTGACTGGAGGGTGCTAATTTTCCAGATAGCCGGATTAATTATTTTACTATTCCTCGGTCTGTTCGGTCGCTGTGCGGCGAAGAGCTGACGTTCAATCAAGTGAAGGTAACTCGTGTGAGCAATAAGTCCGAAAATTTCAACTGGCTGCCCGAGCGCATCGGCAAATACAAAATAGAAAAAGTGCTTGGCATGGGCGGCATGGGCGTAATTTATACCGCTAAGCAGGAGCCCCTCAATCGGACGGTAGCGCTTAAAGTATTGCAGCCGATGTCCGGCCACAGCGAGGAGGCCAAAAAAAGGTTCGAGATCGAAGCACAGGCCGTCTCCCGGCTGGAGCATCAGAATATTGTTCAGCTCTATGAGTACGGACAGGAAGAAAGTTATACCTTTTTTGCCATGCAATTTATTGACGGAGAAAATCTCTCACAGCGAATTCACGGCAAAAAAGTAATGACCTTCGGAGAAATGATCGACATTTCAAAGCAGATATGCCGGGCGTTGCGCTATGCCCACGGCAAAGAGGTCATTCATCGGGACATCAAGCCGCAGAATGTATTGATTGACAAAGGCGGATTGGCTCACCTTACCGATTTTGGCATTGCCAAAGTTTTCTCGGGCGGTGACATAACCATGACCGGTGTCGCCGTTGGGACTCCCGAATACATGTCTCCCGAGCAGGCGGAGGGACGCCGGCCGGATGCGCAAACCGATATTTATTCGCTGGGTATTCTCATGTACGAAATGGCGACCAAATCGCCGCCTTTTACGGGCGAGAATCCGGTTTCGATTGCCTACAAGCAGGTGCACGAAATTGCGGCGCCCCCGTCAATCAAGCGCAAAGATATTCCCAAAAGGCTCGAATTGATCATACTCAAAGCATTGAAAAAAGACAAAGGCAAGCGCTATGCCACAATCGACGAAATGCTGAATGATCTTGACTCGGTAGATGTCGACGAAAAGGTCGAACGTCAGACGCTCAGTTTCCTGTCCAGTAAGAAGAAAGAAAGCAAACCCACCCGCGGCATCAAAGAGAAGCGCATCACCGACCGCCGCATGGGAGACCGTCGCTTTGGAAGGAATGCCCGGCAGACGGGTATTAATTTGTTCTGTGCAGAGTTCTGGATCGAATCCTGGCGTACCCAATCGTTGTCAATCGTGCTCTGGCTGATGACGATGCTGATTCTCCTTTTACACTTCGTCAACCATCCATAGCCGGTGAATACGCGCAAAAGAGGAGCTGCCGGGGAAGAGAGGGCTGCAGAATACCTTCTGCAAAAAGGCTATCGCATCGTATCACGCAACTATGAAACAAAGGATGGAGAAATCGACTGCATAGCGCAGGATGCCGATGGAACGCTGGTATTTGTCGAGGTTAAATGCGCGCACGGCAGATCAATGGGTAATCCGCTCTTTCGTGTCAATCGCAGAAAGCAAGTGCAACTGGCGAAAATGGCCAGGCGCTACCTCTACGAGCATGCTTTGAGCACCCACCCCTGTCGATTTGATGCCATCGCCGTCATGCCCGATAAGATCGATCATCTTCGCAACGCTTTCCTGGCTTGACGCATAAACATTCATGTCATGCCGTTTTTGCGAATTATTCGAATGGAGATTGGTAACCTGCTGGGCGGGCGAGAAGCTATCCTTGAAAGGATTAGCAGGATAGTATGATGAAACCGGAAAACGAACAACGCAGCAGTATGCTTCTCAACGGCTGGTGGGATTTTCTGCCGGTGCTCGAAGAAGCGGGGAAATCGCATCTTTTGCCGCAGGACATTCCTCAGTCGGACTGGCTCAAAGATGTGATAATCGTGCCCGGTTCCTGGACGCGCGGTCATGATGTATATCCCGAAGAGATAGTGCAGCAGAAGCCCTGGCTTGGATGGCGCATCTATGACAATTACGGCTATCCTGAAGCTTGGGACGCCACTAATACGGCCTGGTATCGCACCATTTTTACTGTCGCAGAGGTGCAGAGCAGCCGGCGCTGGTTCCTGCACTTTGGCGGTATTTTGCGGGAAGCGTGGATTTTTGTCAACGGGCATGAGTGCGGCCGCTCGTACAATGGTATTTTGCCGGTCGAATGCGAAGTTACCAAGGCGCTGCGGGAGGGAAGCAACGAGCTTGTCGTCTACGTCACCGACTATCGCCGGGATGAGAACGGCCGGTGCTTTACGCCGGTTGGCGCCGACCAAATGATTGACCAGATGGGAATCTGGCAGGATGTTAGGTTGGAGAGCCGACCCGATCCCTTCCTTTACGATGTAACCATCCGCACTAGCGTAAGACAGAGGCGGATTGACGCAATTGTTGAGGTCGAGAACTCATGCGAATCCAGCAAGCATGCGTTTGTACGGTGCACGGTGCTGGATAATGGTGAAGCGTTTGCTTCATTTGCCGGCAGAGAATTTGCTTTGCTATCCGGTGAGCAGACGCGTATCGAAGCAAGTTGCAGTCGCTATGATTTTCACTACTGGTCGCCCCACGACCCGCATCTCTACTCTCTCAGAACCGAGCTGCTGATCGACGGCGCCGTCGTTGATTGCAATGTGCAGCGGTTTGGATTTCGCGAGGTCTGGGTTGACAAACACAATATTATGCTAAACGGCCGGCCCATCCGTTTGCGCGGTGAGTGGTGTCACAAGCATAATTTCGACAATTTCCGTCCGGAATACATCCGTCAGTGGTACGGCATGCTCAAAGACTGCAACATGAATTACATCCGAACGCATACATTTCCGCATCCGTCGGTTTTGCTGGACATCGCCGACGAGATGGGCATTCTCGTATCCGTTGAAGCCGGCTGGCATTTCGGTAACCGGCTTGCGCTTGATAAACAAGAGCTGTGGCAGGGCGCCCGGCAGCACATACGTGACATTATCCGCCGCGACAAAAACCACCCCTCGGTCATACTCTACAGCGTCGGCAATGAGGTGCGCTGGGCCTGGGATACTGCCGCTATCGTCAAGCACGTTCCGGCTTTGCGCAAACTGTATGAAGAACTCGATCCGACACGTATTGCCTACCATGACGGTGACAGTTCGCTGTGGGATGAGCGCGAGCAGCAATTGCTGAGTCGTCATTATGGCCTGGAGTGCGCGGGGGAAGGCTGGTGGGACAGGCGGCAGCCGCTGCACGTCGGGGAGATGGGCAAATGGCACTTCGGACAACCGATTGATAATACCATTTTCGGTGATGATGAGATCTTCGGCTCATTTGCTGCCTGTCACAAAGCAATTGCTCTTGAGGCGGCTGATATCATCGAACAGGGACGTGCCAACGAGGTCGCCTGCCTGTTTCCGTGGAATTTGTCCGGGCTGGATAATTTCCGGCCATGGAAAGAGGAGCACACCTTCAGCGTTGATAAGCCAAACAGCCCCGGTATCAAAATTCTGCGTTCGGCGCCCTACGGATCGGAGTTTACCTGGTGGAATGCGTCAAAGCAAGGCTATGCGCCCGGCATCAGTTTTGCGATTATTAAAAAAGCCTTCCGCCCATGTGCGGCAATTGTGCGCGAAAAACGCAGCAGGTTCTACGATGACCAGCGTATCCGTCACACCCTCACCATTGTCAATGACGAGCCGCAGACACTGCTCGGATTGCTTAATGTCAAGCTTATCTGCAATGGCAAACTATTTCAGGAGCAGTCACAGGACGTAGTGGTCAAGCAGGGAAATACGCATACGGTGCAGATGAACATCCCGTTGCCCAAATGCCCCGAGCCTGCTGCAGTCGAGATTCACACAATGTTGTTCGATAAGGATTCGATCAGAGACTTTCAGACGCGCCGAATCAAAGTTTTTCCTGCCGATGAAAAGCGCCGTTCCTGGAACCTGTCTTCCGTGATGACGTTCGGGAGCGGGCCGATTGCAGAATTGCTTTCTCTGCATGGTGTTGCCGTTAAGCGGGTCGAGCGCCTCGACGACGCCCGGCGCTGCAATGAAGCGGTGCTGATTATAGAAAAAGATGCCATCCAGCCGGAAACGACACAAAATCTCACCATCAAAAAGCTGCTTGAATCCGGAAAGCGCATTCTCATCCTCGAGCAAAATGTCAGTCCGCTGCCGGAAGTGACCATCGATGTCAAACCTGCCGAAGCCGGTCATATCCGCGGCGGGCAAAACAATATTCTGGCCGGATTTGATGCGGATGATTTTGCCTGGTGGGGCGATGATCCTTACGGCAAACAGGGGTCGGATTCTACGGTCGTCAACCAGCCCTACACCAAACCGGCAACCGGGCACACCAGAATCCTGCTCCACAGCGGCGGTGGTGATTTTGGCGGCGGCGGCCTGAACTGGACGCCACTTTTCGAGACCAGGGTTGGTACTGGCGTTGCTCTTGCGTGTCAATTGCGAATCAGCGAAAAAGCATCAGAGCTTCCGTCTGCGCGAAAGCTGCTGCGAAATCTGCTACAGTGGCTTGCAGAATTCAAACCGGCGCCTGCTCGCACCTGCACGCCGCTGAGTGAGCCTTGCGGCGCCTACATTTCCCGGCTTGGAGCACGCATTGCAGCCGCGTCCGACAGTGAGCTTGCAATTCTCGACGGTGATGTCGACAGGGTTGCTGTCATGTCTGCCTGTGAAATTGCACAGGACGGAGCGACCGCGCTCTTTGTAGAAGTATCGCAGCAGACAATTGCTGAGCTTGCCGTAATCACGGGTTATCCTATCGAAGCAGTTGATCTGGGTGAGCACTACCACCTCGTGCGTGCACAGCATGACGGCCTGCTCGAAGGCATCAGCAATCAGGAGACCTACTGGCTGGACAGAGCTCACTATTGCCCCGGGACTCTGCACAACAGAAAGATGAGCAAGACGTTGATTCGCTGTGCCGAAGCGAATCATTTGCTGGTCAGTGAGCAAAACAGTTGCTGGCGGGAATTTTACACCCTGGACGCAAAATCCGAGCGCTACCGCATGCCGGTGATTACCTGGATGCTTGGAAACGGCCCACGTGATTCGGCGAGCGGACTGGCTGTACTTCCGTACGGCAAAGGGCGCATTATTTTGTGCCAGATTCCAATGCCGAAAGACCCCTATCCCAAAGCCGACATTTTCTGGACACACCTGCTCGGCAACCTTGGCGTTTCTTTCGAGCGAACACTCTTTGATGGTGAGAAAACGGTTCCGGGCGGCAGGAAAAGTAGCGGTTCTCCGCATCTCGTCAAATGGATTCCCGAACCTCGAGCATCGATACTTCCTGAAATCGTAAAAAGTGCGACGCCGCGGGAGTATCGTCTACCCAATCAGGCGCTCTACAGTTCATTCGCGTGGCAAAATGGAATTTGCGAGGATGGTACGTTCACTTCTCCCATCGATGCGAAATCCATCGTTATCGCGTTCGAGGTCAAGCCTGGTAAAGCGCGCAAAGCCGTTGCGGTTGAGGGCGGTTTGCCCAATCCTGCTCAGCAAACGTTGCTCAACATCGAGGGTGAGGGAAAGGTAACCGTCTGGGTAAACGGAAAGCAATTTGAGACTATCAATCCGGGAGCTGAAAAAAAAGGAGTAGTTGCTGACATCGATCTCGAGGCGGAATGGAACAGCGTTGTGCTCCATTGGCTGGGACCTGTCGGCGCCAACCAGCGGCTCAAACTGCTCTTTCGCAACCGGCAACAGGAAGCTGAAGTGACGTTCAGTTTTGATTGGAGAATTTAAACACAACAGGTGCAGAGAAAACGCAGAGAGTGAATTTTTTTCACCATGCGAAGCATGGGGCCCACAGGTGGGAATTCGCACATACTATATTCCAGATTAGTTGTTGCTATCTGTAACTCTTTATCAGGGAGGGCTTTATGCAATGGGGAAGGTTGACTTGTGCGTGCTCTGTATTTATTCTGCTGGCCTGTTCGCCTAAATCATCCGTATCATCAGGGAACTTAATCGGCTTTGCGCTGGCGGATCTTGATGGACGGCAAAAGGATCGTGACCGCTTCGTTGCCGTTGCTGAATCGCTGGGGGCGCAAGTGATTGTTCAGAATGCAGGTGGCGAGCACGCTACTCAATTGAAGCAGTGTGCCGACATGCTTGAACGCGACATCAAACTGCTGGTTATCGAGCCGGCGGATCCTGTTGAAGCAGCCTCAATTGTTGAACAGGCCCATGAAAAGAACGTCAAGGTCATTTGCTACGATTACATGATCGACATGGCACCGGTTGACCTTTGCGTGTCTTTTGACAGAGTCAAGGCAGGGGAGATGCAGGCGCAATCGGTATTCCAGCACGCACCGCAGGGAAATTACCTGATTCTGCTTGGCGATGCGGATGACAAGCCGGCCGGCAGGCTTCACCAGGGGCATATGAATGTTCTGCGCGACGCAATTTATGCCGGCCGGATTACTATTGCCGATAAAGCAGAGTGTCCGCACTGGTCAGGTGACTCGGCTCACGTTATTGCCCAAACGGCCTTGTCCAAGGGCAAAATAGATGCTGTTATTGCTTCGAATGATGCGCTGGCCGCAGGAGCCATTGCCGCTTTGGAAGCACAGGGAGTGGCGGGAACTGTTCCCGTGTCGGGCATGAATGCGAGTGCACGTAATTGTCGGTATATCGAAGCAGGGAAGCAGTTGATGTCTGTGCTGCCCCCGGTCGAAAGGATGGCCGCACGCGCTGCGCGTCTTGCGGTGACCCTAGCGAATGGCGGTGTAGTGGACGAGGTAGATACGCAGGTATTCAACGGCAGTGAAGAGGTTCCTGTCATTTTGTTGCAGCCGTCTGCCGTAACGAAGGAGAACCTCAAACAGCATGTTATCGCCGCGGGGAGCTACGAAAAAGAAGAGTTCTAATAAGTATAGGCATAGTCGCGCCACTCGACAAGCATAAGGTAGTGAAAAAAATCACAACAAAATCAAGCCCCCTTGATTTTTAGAGACAAATGCTGTATATTAAAGCTTCAATTGATCCTTTGAACATTTTAAAAGTGAAATAATTCACCACAATGCCTCGCAACATCCCTAAACCTGCGATTCAAAGGCTTTGCCGCATGCATCACCATCTCAGGCAGCTTGAAATAGCGGGAATTACCCGGACAACTTCACCTTTGCTGGCCGGCAACCTGGGGTTTGCGGCGCACAGCATTCGCAAGGACATCAATTTTCTGGGAGAAGGCGTAGGGGAGCAGAAGGCCGGCTATGATGTTAGCAGGCTGAGGGGACATATTGCGCAGGCCTTAGGACTGGAATCCAGGATCAATCTCTGCATTGTCGGGCTTGGCCGCCTGGGAACTGCCTTGATGCACTATGCCGACTTTCCGCCGGGCCGGTATGCTTTGGTTGCCGGATTCGATTCGAATGTCAACAAACTCGAAACACTTGCCACCGAAATCCCGCTTTTCGCAGCGTATGAAATGAGCGACGTTGTGCACCGCCTGGATGTTCACCTGGCATGTCTCACCGTTCCTCACGAAGCAGCTCAGGAATGTGCCGGGCGATTGTGTCGCGGCGGGATAAGGGGGATTCTTAATTTTACGTCCTGTCCGATTCAATGCGATGCTTCTGTCAAGGTACGCAATCTGGATGTGATTACCGAACTCGATATCATAGCCGCAGTCGTGCAGCATTAACCTTTAACCAAATTTAGCCAAGGAGAACATATGCCGCGTAAGTACAACTTCTCAGCCGGACCTTCAATTCTGCCGGAACCGGTGCTGCAAAAAGCAGCTTCGGAACTAGTCGATTACCGGGGTCAGGGTATGTCCGTCATGGAGATGAGTCATCGTTCACCGGAATATAAATCTATAATCGAAGGCGCCGAAGCATCTCTGCGCGAAATCATGGCAATTCCCGCAAATTATTACGTGCTCTTTGTGCAGGGGGGTGCGCAGAGTCAATTCGCTATGGTTGCGCTTAACCTGATGCACAAGCACAAGAAGGCCGACTACCTCAACACTGGCCAATGGTCGAAAAAGGCGATTGCCGAAGCTAAGCGCTATGGTACGGTTAATGTGGTAGCCAGCTCCGAAGATACGACATTCACCTACATACCTCAGACCACTGCGGACATGTTTGATCCGCAGGCGGATTATGTCCACATCACGACCAATAATACAATCTATGGCACTTGCTTTAAATCATTGCCCGAGACCGGTGATGTTCCTCTTGTTGCGGATATGTCATCCAATATTCTTTCGGAAAGAATGGATGTATCAAAATTCGGTCTGATTTATGCGGGCGCCCAGAAAAATATCGGGCCTGCCGGGGTAACCGTGGTAATCGTGCGCAAGGATCTGGTCGGCAATGCCCTGGATTTCTGCCCGACCATGTTCAACTATCAGACTCATGCCGACGCCGGCTCGATGTATAATACCCCGCCGACCTATGGCATCTACATGGCCGGACTGGTTTTTGAGTGGATCAAAGAACTCGGTGGTGTATCTGCGCTCGAAATGGTTAACAAACGCAAGGCGGCCGCGGTGTACGAGTTTCTTGACAATTCAGAGCTGTTTTCCGGAACGGTAGTTGCCGGAGACCGTTCGATAATGAATGTGCCTTTCATCTTGCCGACCGATGAGCTGAACGCAAAGTTCATTGCCGAGGCAAAGGAGCTGGGATTTGTCAATCTCAAGGGACATCGCACGGTCGGCGGCATGCGTGCCAGTATATACAATGCCATGCCCGAAGAAGGTGTGATGAAGCTGATTGCTTTTATGAAACAATTTGAAACCGATAACCGCTAGCAGGAGGAACTATGCTTAAAATACAGACATTAAATAAAATCTCGAGCGCGGGCCTGGATTTGTTGCCTCGTGACGAATATGACGTTGCTTCGGAGCTTCTCAATCCGGACGCAATTCTGGTTCGCAGCGCGAAAATGCACGATATGAAACTGGCGACTTCCCTCAAGGCGATTGCGCGTGCCGGCGCCGGCGTTAACAATATTCCAGTCGATGCATGTTCGCAAAAAGGCATTGTCGTTTTCAATACGCCGGGAGCCAATGCCAACGGCGTCAAAGAACTGGCAATTGCTGGAATGATCATCTCATCACGCAACATCATCGACGGTGCCGCCTGGGCAAAAACGCTCAGTGGCAAAGGTGATGAGGTTCCCAAACTGGTCGAAAAAGGAAAGTCCAATTTTGCCGGTTGCGAAATCATGGGCAAAAAGCTGGGTGTCATCGGCCTGGGCGCTATCGGTGTGATGGTGGCCAACACAGCCATCGGTCTGGGCATGGAAGTTTCGGGCTATGATCCATTTATTTCGGTCGAAGCCGCCTGGGGACTTTCGCGCTCGGTCAAACGCGCATCCAGCCTCGAAATGCTGTTGGCCGAATCGGATTATATATCTCTGCATTGTCCCTTGACTGATGATACAAGGGGATTGCTGGGAAAAGAAAAGTTTTCGGCAATGAAAAAAGGCGTCCGCATTCTCAACTTTGCGCGCGGAGGTCTGGTGCAGAATGGTGCACTCAAAGAAGCTCTTGCACAGGAGATTGTCCTGTCTTACGTAACCGACTTTCCGGATGAAGAATTACTGGAAATGGAAAAGGTGGTCTCAATACCGCACCTGGGCGCCTCGACTGGCGAGGCCGAAAACAATTGCGCGGTAATGGCGGTGACTCAGGTAAAAGAGTACCTGCTTCACGGAAATATAACCAACTCGGTCAATTTTCCGAACTGCTCGCTGGCCCCTGCCCGCGATAAACGTATCATTGTCGCCAATGAAAACGTACCGAATATGGTTGGCCAGATTACTTCGGTGCTCGCAAAAGAAAAGCTTAACATAGGCGAGATGCTCAATAAAAGCCGGGGTCCCCTGGCATATAACATCATAGATGTAGACGGTGATGTGCCCGATACTATTGTTGAGCAGTTGCAGAAGATACAAGGAGCGATTATGGTGCGGGTGCTTTGAGCCGGAACTTAATTCGAAAACTCAATCAGCGTCTCGAACTATGCCCGGGGCGCTTTCTCATTGTGTATGTCGCCCTGCAAATCCGCTGCCGGGGCGGTGATAGTCCGGTACCTCTATCAAGCCCCAGTCATCAAAGGCAAATCCGAGCGAAAAGCTTACGCGGTGTCCGCCAATCCGGTTGACTTCATTGCTTGACAAATCAAAACCGGGAATCTCCTTGTTGAAGCCGTGCTCCCAGCGCAGCTTAAGCGCCAGGGGATACCGGTTGAACGTCTGCCCTTCGAGTCTGAGTTCCGCTCCGTATGAATAAAGCCAATCGTCAAAAGTAGCATTCTTGATTTCATCGAAGGTTTGCCATCCCCCGGCCGCAGTGAAATTTGCTGCGCCGTATAAGTGTTCGAAGTAAAAAAAGGCAAGCTTCTTGTCAATTGTTTTGGGCCAAAGCGGGAATCGATAAGAAAATTTTCCGAAGGTGATCATATTGCCGGCTACAATACCGCGCAGGTAGGGGAGGGTGTCATAAAAATCTCTGCCGGGTGAGCTGCGTTCCGGATCATAGCGTTCGAGTGTATCCTGCACATAGTAGGCGTATCCCGGATGCCACCAGATTACCGGCTCAAAATAGTAGGGGAAAGCGCTTGATTCGGTGCCGGACGTCTGGTGTATTTCCACCGCTTCGCCGCCGATATCAAAATAGAAAGCATGCTTCTTGCTCCAGGGAAGCGGCATTCCCATTTTGACGTTCCCGCGCACGTTGTGAAACTGATAGGTCTGATAATTTTCCTGCAGCGATTCATTGAAGGCATTTTCATCGTCGATCAGATTTTCGGTGTTATGCGCATAGAAGGCTTTGACATAATGACCGCGCGGGGATATGTTCATCGTCGGCTCGATGATATTATTGAGCATTGCCGCAAAGGCGCCAATTCGAGCATTTTTGGAGATATTGTAATGAAAGGTAAATCCTTCTTCCTCCAGCAGGAGGGTGACGTCTGTTTTGCTGAGTGAAGCAAATGGATTGATAGAAATCGAAGATGCGCCGCCGCCAAGCATACTGCCCCGGCGCAGGTAGAATGGCACCAGTAATTCACCATACATTGGGGTTACGTTATAGGGCAGGAAACGCAAGCGTTCTTCGGTCTGGTCATAAAATTTGTCCCGGCCCGTGATCCCTCGCTGTGCATAGTTGAAGCGTACCGGCGTTGGCAGCATATTCGATTCGCTGAAGAAACCAAGATCGTAATCGACTTTGGGACTGATGAGCCCCTTGTCAAAATTGATGATTCGATACCACTTCAATGCATCTACCATAAAATAGCCGCCCAGAAAATTTCCGGTATAATCGGCAAATGCAAAAGGATCGAGCAATTGAAATACCAGCCCCATTTTAAAGGTCGATTTTCCGCTGAACACGTCATTATCATCCGTCACGATCTCTTCGTTTAAAAACGTCGGCATGAGAAACAGCTTGCGCGGCAGGAAGGAATAATTTTTCGGTGCGCTGATAGGCAGCCTTACCGGCTCTCTGGGTTTCCCCGCTCTGGTAACCATGAACGACGGATCGAATTCGAACTCTTCCACGGGGACAATGGAGTCGATGTAGTAGATAGCGTAGCCGTTTTCGTCATAATTTGCATACACGAGCTCGGTTTCATCGCGTGAGGGGTCGGGTGCAAACGCACCGCCTGACACATTGGTCAGGCGCTGCAACGCGCCGGTTTCGAAGCAATAGCGGTAAACGTTGAATATGCCGGTCCTGTCGGATGAAAAGTACAGTGAGTTGCCGTCTTGGCTGAAACGTGGTTCACGTTCATCATGTTCGGTGTTGCATACTACCGTGAAGTCGCCGGACAGTGTGTCGAATATGCCGATTTTTCGGTCGTGCTGATCCATGTAGTCAACAGCAATAGTTCTCCCGTCCGAGCACCAGTCGATGCTGAAAATGCGGGTCATTACCTGCGTCGGGTCGGATGTGTCGGGATAGGCAATGCGCAAATTCTCGCCGGACGTATCGAGTAGACATACGTAGAAACGATCGGCATCATGGCGGGAGCAGGCGATGGTTTTTGCGTCGGGCGAGAGCGACGCGTGGAAAAGTCCCTTCTTAAAGGTAATCTGCCGGGTGGTTTTCTTTTTAAACGGATTCCACTGTTTTTTTGCGGGGGGGAGGGTATCGATATACAGATCGAGCTTGCGGATGCCGCCCTGCTCCATCGGCACTTGAGATGCACGTGACTTGGCTGAAGCGTAAATGATGCTTCCCGATGCATCATGAATGCTGTAAAAGCCGCGTATTTTCCCCGTCTCCTGTTTGTTGCGTTTATCATCATCCAGCGTGTCAACAAAAGAGTATGAATAGAGCGACGTAAACGAATAGTGGCTTTCTCCATTCGAAATGAAATAGACTTTCATTTCATCCGGTGAAAAGCGCGGCCAGTAGTTGTCGAATCCTGACTCGTTGAGTTTGACGCCGTAGACTTGTTTGCCGATCTTCTCCAGTTGCCGGTCATATTTAGTTTCGAGATGCTGTTTCCATTCCCGGTAGAGTTCTCTGCCCGATATGCCAAGCACCGCTTTGATGCTGTGATCGAAGTTGAAACGGGTGATTTTGCCGCTTTCACGCAGAATTGAGACGATCTTTTCATGTCCATACTGCTCGGAGATATATTTGACCAGCGAGAATCCGTGATTATAGGTTTTCTCATAATCATCCCCGCGCCCGGCAAAAACCGACATATGATCCCAGGAGAGCAGTTTATTCGACAGGGTGAGTGTCCGTACTATCATATCCCGATGCGTGTCCCAGCGATCCGAGCCGTGCAGTGCGCTTTCGTATTGAGCGATTCCCTCGAAAAACCACGGAGGCAGCACTTCCTGGGGATAGATATGAAACATTTCGGCTCGATTCTTTTCATTGGGATGAGAGAACGTGCCGAATTGCAAGTAGGCAATACCTTTGGGCAACTTGTGTGCCGCTGATATTGAGACGATATGCGCGTATTCGTGCGCGACGACATCTTCGAGCCAGTCGTGAGTGCCGCGCAGGTTGTAGTCGAATGCATTGGAAGAGATCAAAAAGGTGTTTATCAGATCAATTGCCCAGCCATTCCCGAATTGAGAATTGACCACCAGCATATCTGTTTTCTTCGGTAGCTTGATATGATATTTGTTTTCGTAGGTATCGTACAGCCTTTCGGCTATTACCAGTGCACGTTCTGCTACCTGCTGCAGTCCCTCGGTATAATGGGCTTTAAAATGCTTGCTTTCGATAGTGTAGAACTCTCGCCCGAAGCTGTTAAACCGGAATGCAGGTGACTCCGTGTGCAGGATGAAGAGCGCAAAAACAATGGAGATGATTCTATATAGTTTCATGCTGTATTTCGCTCGGGTGTGGTGTAGTCTACAGATTTCGTTGAACTCTTTAGTTTTATTTGCAGCGGTTTGGTCTGCAGGCAAATACCTCATCCTCGAACCAAGCCGAGGAGTGAAGCATGCCGGCAGGTGTATCGCTTATTTGACAACCGCCAGTTTCCAGAACGCACTTTGACGGCTACCGTTGACTGTCGCTCCCAGCCGGCATCGGTATACACCGGGGCCGAAGCGCTTGATCGAAACCGGTTGCGGAAGCTCGTTCCACTCCTGCCAGTTGGTGGTAAAGGTGTCTTTGCGGTCGGGCTCCCAATGGTATATATGATACCCGCTATAGCTGAAAATATCAAGCCGGACATCGGTTGTCGGGCCATTGAACTTAAAGCGGAATTCGACATTGTCAATGCCCTCGGCCGGATTGGGATAGCTGAAAAGCTGAATCGGCTGGTTATCTTTGGTGATGGCAGGCGGCAGGTAGCCTGCAAAGGTAAATGACCTGCCGTTGTCAAAACCGATCTGTGGCCAGTACACGCTGTCGATAGAGAGCGCGTTTTCAAGCTCCCAGCGATATACCCAGCCGCTTTGTGACACGGCAATCAAATCCGGTACCCCATTATCGTCAAGATCGTCGATCAGGGGTGAGGTTGCCGGGCGTCCGCCAAAGGTGATGGGCCAATTTGATTGACGCACCGGGCCCAGGCGCGGCAAGGAATTTACGAAGTATGGACGCTGTGGCGGGCGGTCCTTGTCGGTTTGGTGCATGGCATCGATAAATCCGCCCGGCAGTACATAATCGGGAATGAGAGAATCGCCGAACACCAGAAGCGTATCGATCAGCGACTGCTTCAAGCCGCCGATGCTGTCTCTAACGCCGTATTCACGCGTGAAATATACTTTGGTGCTATCGGTGTCGGTGCTGTCGATTTTGTAAAACGAAAAAGTTTCACGCTCACCTGTTGGTGCGGCAAACACCACCAGCGGATCGGCATTGCGTCCACCCGCTACAATCGGCGATGTTGTGATGGTGCCGCGATAATAGGCAAATCGATTGTCAAGATAGCCCGGCCAGCCATACAGCAACACACCTTTGTAGTTGAATGCGTACATGCCGTTGCTTCCGCCGACCACAATATCGAGCAAACCGTCCCGGTTAACATCGGCCAGCGCCGGATACCCTTCGTTGTGCGGCAAACGCGAGCGCGCAGTCGGGCTGCCGTCCTCTTCGTATTGATAATAGACCGTTGCCCAGTCAATTGGCGCCTTCTCCCAGCCTTGGGCGGGCTGCAAATCCTGGGTGAGGCACCAGACGCCTTGCACTCGATCGGTAATTACGATTTCGACCGAACCGTCGCGGTTGAGATCACCGGTTGCGAGCTGATAGGGCGGAAGTCCGTTGAGCTTTGTCGGGGACGATAGTTTCGATCCGGCAGATAGGTTACAGATAGTTACTGTTGAATCGGCCTGAACGCATACTACTGTGCCCGATTGAGTAGAAAGTGCCGCAAGAGAAGTTATCCGAGCCGGCGTCGGCAGGATGAACGTGTCGACCAGGCTGCCTGCTGCCGTGTCACCGAAGGCAAGCACTCCGCCCGCACATCCGGCCACCCAGAAGGAGCCGGCCGGCTTACTGACGTAGGTTGTTGGCCGGGCCGGAAGAGCGATGCTGCGCCACGCCGCCGTATCCACTGGAGTTGTTTGAATGCTGTCAAGCACGAAAATCTCACTGCTTTCCGCCGATGAAACGTAAATCCTGTTATTAATGACTGTTGGTATTGACCGGACCTTTTGCGGCGGAGCGTTGAGCCAGGCAACAGAGTCCAGAGCAAACTCATGCGCAATCTGCTGCTCGATCAGTGTGTCGTTGATTACCGTCGTATCGGCATTGCGTGCGGAATCGAAGTAGGTCGATTCGACGAACGTTGTTTCAATCGCGGACGGATTTTCAAAGAGCATCGATACAATCGGCAGCGTATCAAGGGAGCTTCCCAACGAGCGTGACGGCAGGGTGTCGGCGGGCCAGACATACATTTTGCCGGATTCGCTCATAACAATCAGTTCCGGTGCTAGAGTGCGTTTGTCAAGGTTGCAGATGACCGGTTCCAGGTAGCCGCTGTCGGGCATCATGCGCTTGGGCCAGCCTTTGACATGCGCCGGGCGCACCCATTGATCGGCCTGCTGTATTGCGGGACGCGGGGTTTCCCAGTTGACCGTGATTTCAAAAACCGAATCGACGTAATTGTAAATCTTATCTTCACCATTGAGAATGTACAACTCCTGCCCCTGCAGGTTGACCGGCTTGACGCCCAGGCTGACCCAGGTATGGCCGCCGTCGTTGCTGTGCGTTGATGGACGGGACCAGGGCGTTATGCTGCCGATGGAATCGGTTTCGGTTCGGTTGTCTATCTTACGAATTGCCTTGTGGGGAAAGACGTCTTCGGCGCCGCCGTAATCGAATGCCGCCTGATAGAAGATGTCGCGAAACTCTACTCCCAGATCGGTAATGCCGTCGGCTTCAACCAGCCGCACGCCGCGATAGATCGAGTCGGCGTTGAGCATATTATACTTGATGCGGTCACGGATGACGTATTCGTCAATGTGCCAGACGACTATACCACTGGCAGGCAAACCCGCATCAAAATTGCGGACTTCCATGATATTATTGCGGCTCTCACCAGAAGTACGCACAACCGCTTTGTCCAGATTGACATTAAAGGGATAGCCGGCGATATGTGCGATGTCCTCTTCTGTTGTATCATATTCAAATACTTCGGGATCTGTGCTGAGATTGCGCTGGCGATTTTCGATCAGGTAATACTCATGGTTATTGAGCGGCACCATTAGTATTGTGGTGTCGGTTGACGGATCGGCCGCGCTGAGTGCTTTGATGCGAAACGTCGCCTTCTGTCCGACGGTGGCCACGACCGGTGTATCCCAGCCCATGTAGGTTCGTACCCAGGCCGAGGGCCAGGGGGGGATGAAGCCTTTTGCAGCCGAGTAGCCGGCAAAGTCCATAATGCAGAACGCCCCGACCGCCGTAATGCCGCTGGTGGTCGAGAACAGATCCGGAATGCCGATTGCGCGGGCTACCTGGTTGACCAGGATGCCGTGTATGCCCCAGTTAAGGCTGTCCTGATTCGATGTTTCCGAGACAAGCATGATCTCATCGATAAGCAGTGAATCCTCAGTACTTTCAACGAAGATCCCTGACGTATCCAGCTCGAGCGTATCTTGAAAGTACTCAAAAAATTCCTGCGATATGAAGGCATCTATCATATCGGAGGGCGAGTCCTGGCCAAAAAACCCCTGTTCCCCGCCGTCGGTCAAAAAAGACGCCCCGGCATGCACGATCAGAAAAATGACCTTGTGCCCACGGCTGTTGACAATAGCGCCACTCACCGGATCTTTTTGCAGATTGCTGAATGTCGTTTTTTCATTATTAACGGCGATAACGGCATCTTTGACAAATCGCATAAGACCGACGGTTTTGCGAAAACCGTATTCGTCATAGGATTCTTTTTTCTTTTTGCCGCCCGGAGAGTAGTATTTCATGGTTTCGGGTACGCTGATGATATCCTTGTTTTCGGGCGGATAAATCGAGAACGTGAAATGCAGTCTGCCCCGCGAAACCTTATCGAAATAGTAGCGGACATATTCGAGTTGATTGGCAAAGTAAACCGAATCATGGTTGAGTCCGTCATAGACGTATACCGTATCGGAATTGTAGTAGCGATTTTCTTCCGTTCCCAGATAATCACCCATAAGCCCGGTGCCGGTTGTCAATTCGGTGGAATCGCTTCTGCCGCCGTTAAATTCAACCCGGGTCATGACAATGTGAATGGTATCGGGTCGTGGGGCGGGGGATTGCTGCGCGGCGGTTTTAACCAGATTTTTGCGTGATGCGCCTTTGTGCAAGCGCGGATAGCTGCTGCCTGCACCAGCGTGCACTATACCGGCACATACTGCCAGAGCAGCCAGCAGGGGGCGAGGGTTAACCTTCATTGAATATTCCTGTGTGAGTGCATATCATTCAGGCAGGCAAAGGGCGTGTGCTAGAAGCTGAATATCAACGAGAATCGCGGCTGGCCGTGGCGAACCCCGTGACTGCCGTCGGTATTGTCCTTATCGATTGTCTTGACAAAATTCTTCATAAAGCCTTCGGGGGAGTGGATATATGAAAAATCAAAACTCATGGAGCCGTACTTGAGTCCGATACCAATGGTCAACTCATAGCGCTGACCGATATAGTCAAACAAAAAACCCAGTCTTGCTGCCAGAAAGTGCACGTACCAGTACTCCATGCCCATATGAATGTTGATCTCCTCAACCTCTTCACGCCAGGATTCATGGTTCTGCAAGTCGGTGAAAATGGCTTTGTAGAATGGATCGGGGTTTTTCTCGATATAGTTTTTGGCGAATTCACGCTTGAGATCGAGGAGCAAATTCAGGTCGTGAATGGGCGTTTGCAGCGCGCGATATGCCAGACCCAGAATGACGGTAAATGGAATCGGGTCGGATTCATCGCGAGAGATGTAGAATATGGGCGGTCCCATGTTTTGAAACATCAACCCCAGATCCAGACCCTTGATGAACAAATTGCGCTTCAGGATGGAAGCATCTATGGCAAAAGTGCGGCCGATACCTTCATCACCTTCACCTATGCCGGGTGCAAGAGCGCTGTGTGCATACTTTGCATTGACGCCGAATGAAAAATCCTGCCTGAGCTCCATCCCGTAAGACAGGCCGAACACGCCTTCCCAACTTCGAAATTTTGCAATCTCCCGCCCGTCTTCATCGGTGAGCGCATTCTCGCCGAAATTGATAAAATTGACAGTTGCGCCAAGAGTTCCCCAATCGGCTGTGGGATAGATGTACGCAAAATAGGTATGCCAGAGATCGCGCAGGTTCAGCGTAGGCAGGAGCAGTTCCCAGAATAAAAATGTCTGCATTTCGGCATGGTCGTATTGGTTGATGGCCTTGTCGGTTGTCAGCCAGACATCCTTGCCGTGAATGGCGATGTCGCGTACTTCGTCGCCTTTAAGAGCGTTTTTGGAGTGAAACGGCTTCCATTCCGGCGGCTCTTCGACCACGCTGCCGTCTTCGGCCAGTCTGGTACGCCCGGCCCGGTAGCGGATTGCTCCGCGATTGGTTCCTATCCACATTTTGCCGGATGAAAGCTCTGCGAAAGAATAGATCGTGCTTCTGGGAAATTTATAGCGCTTCCAGCTCGTTTGGTCGTAAATTGACAAACCGTTCTCTCCACCAATCCAGAGGTGGTCGTCGGAGTCATAGTGGAGCGCTGTGACATTGCGGGATAGCAGACCGTCAGCGGTATCAAAGTATAACCAGTCGTCTTCGCTTTTGTGAAGCAGCCCGTAGGGTGTACCGATGTAGATGTTTTTTTCATCGGCAAAGGTGACGGCATTCACATATGATTGTTTAATCACATCGGTTTCGAATTCATAGGCTTCCCAGATTCCTTCCGAGGTAAAAATGGCCAGTCCCATATCGGTTCCGGCAGCAATTTCGTCGTAAGGGCCAACAGCCAGACTGGTAATATAGTCAGAAGGCAACCCGTCAACAACCGAATATTGGAGAAATGATGAGCCGTCATACCGCCACAAACCGGCTGGTGTGCCTATCCACAGATTTTCCGATGCATCGACGGCCAGGGCGGTTATACTGTCTTTGACCACCAGTGAATAAGGCAGTTTCAGCTCAACCAGATCTTCAAAGCGCGTATCCTTTATTGCCAGAATCTCCAGTATGCTGTTGAGAGCCCCGTCGTTGAGCTGGGTATTGGTCTCCTCTTTGGCCGCCTTCTGGATACCACTGCTGTCCCTGTCTATTGCGGGAAGATCGAGAACGACCTGCGTAAGCTTTTCGGCATTTTCGATCTTTTGTTCGCCGGAGTAAATATTCTCGGCAAAATAGGCGGCCAGCTGCTTTCTGCGCTTACCCTCAATCCTGTTGGTCTCTTTGATCTCCTGAATGGCTTTCTCGATAACCGCTTCATCGTCGGTGTCAAGAAACAACTCGATGATATCCTCGATATCCTCATCCTGCTCTATCAGGTATATTTCATGCTCAACCCAGACTTTGCCGTTATATCTGAGGAGCCCGTCACTGCTTGCCGCCCAGATCTTGTCACGTAGTGCAAATTCCTTCCTTTTGGTGGCGGCTATGGCGTAGAACCGGGTATTTTCTCTTTCAAGATAGGGGCGCCACGAATTTGCCAGCGGGGCCTGTCCGAGGCCGGCCGGATTGAAAAAGGTCGCATTGGCGTCGTCTGCCAGGGCGGTAAATGCTTCGCCCAGACCAGTAGCGCGGGCGCCCGGTGGAAAAACAAGGGTGATAACAGCGGTTTCGAACGCGGCGCGGATGCTGAGGGAAAATCCAAGAAAAGCCAGAAAAGCCAACGTGCGAGTTCGGTGGGTAGGGATCATATGTTAAGTACTGTCCTTGGCTGAGAGGTCAATGTCCTGCCACTTCGGAATTTCGGGAAAGTGTTTCTCGTCAAAAAATGACTGCATGCCGACCACTGTTGTTTCGCGTAAATTTTCATCTCCCCGGTATCGTTTCAAAAAGCATTGACATCCTAAATGAAAGGGCGGTATGATTTTCGGGTATTTAAAAATCTGCTCTCTAGTTACGAATTGACCTTTGCTGATATTTTGAGCGCATATCTGATCCTGGTTGGCAAAGTCGAAATAATAAAATTCTACGCCTTCTTTATCACCCTCCTCAATTTCAGACAAATTTGTTTCCAAATGGTGCTGCCATTGCCGGATTATCAGCTCGCGATCTTGATCGTTCAGCGGAGCGCCATATATATCTTCGTTTTGCCCGCCCAAATATTTTCGAATCTCTTCAATTGGGGGCTTTATATCGTCGATACTTTCCCGGGGGCTCTTGCGAACAATAGAATAGATGCCACTCTGGTGGATAACCGGCCGTGCTTCACCTTCTTCTTCAGCAGAAGTTTCTTTTTTATTGACGCCAATGTGAATGGCGACCAACAACAGAATCAGAAAGAGAATTATACCGATAAGTGCGTAAGGTATCATGCCGCTTTTCCTTCACGGATAAGCCACTGAACTGTCGGACTATGAGGGGGTGGCGGTTGCTCAGGCTTCGTTAAGCCAGAAATGCCAACCTTATATAGTAACGCATTCGAGTCGACTTGTCTATTGTTTTCTGTGGACGACGCCAATTACGGCATATTTTCTACGATTGCTTTGCCGAAGCCCGAGCATGACACCGTGGTCGCATCCTCCGTCAAACGTGCAAAGTCATAGGTAACTGTTTTCTGTGCAATAGTTTTCTCGATCCCGGAGATGATTAGCCGGGCCGCCTTATTCCATTTCATATACTCAAGCATCAATACACCCGACAAGATAACTGAGCTTGGATTTACTTTGTCAAGGTTGGCATATTTGGGCGCGGTACCATGTGTGGCTTCGAATAGTGCATGTCCGGTCTGATAATTTATGTTGGCTCCGGGAGCGATGCCGATGCCACCCACCTGCGCCGCCAGTGCATCCGAAACATAGTCGCCGTTGAGATTCATGGTGGCAACTACATCAAATTCTTTGCCGCGGGTCAGCACCTGCTGCAGAAATATATCCGCAATTGCATCTTTAATCAGTATCTTGCCCTCCGGCACGTTGCCGTTGCATTCTTCCCACGACACGACCGTATCGTTGAACTCTTCTCCGGCCAGTTCGTAGCCCCACTTGCGAAACGCTCCCTCGGTGAATTTCTGTATGTTGCCTTTATGCACCAGCGTGACGCTGCTGCGATTATGCTTGAGTGCATACTCGATTGCGGCACGAATTAATCGCTTCGAGCCGGTTTTTGAAATCGGCTTGAGACCGATGCCCGAATCCTGGCGAATCTCCCAGCCGAATTCTTGGCGGCAGAAGGCAATCAGCTTCTCTGCTTCGGGTGTTCCCTGCTCAAGCTCCTTGCCCGCATAGACGTCCTCGGTGTTTTCGCGGAAAACAACCATGTCGATGTCTTCGGGTTTTTTTACGGGAGAAGGAACGCCGGAAAAATAGCGTACCGGACGTAAACAAACATACAGGTCAAGCAATTGACGCAATGCGACATTGAGAGAGCGAATCCCGCCGCCTATCGGAGTCGTCAGGGGGCCTTTGATGCCGATCATATATTCTCTGAAGGTGTCGACAGTCTCATCCGGCAGCCAGCTTCCGGTGGTGTCAAATGCCTTTTGTCCGGCAAGTACCTCTTTCCAGGCAATAGCACGTTTTCCATCGTAGGCATTCTCAACCGCCTTATCAAATACGTATTGAGAAGCATGCCAGATATCCGGTCCGGTCCCGTCCCCCTCGATATAGGGCACAATCGGATTTTCGGGGATATTCAGTTCACCATTGTGCATGCTGATTGTATCTGCCATTGAGTCTGCTCCTTAAGTATTTACCGGTTAGTGGGGTGAGAGGTGAGTAGCTATAAACCATTTAAAATACGAAAAATAATATTGAATCTCAAGCATTTCTATTGACATGGATGGTATCGGCAAGTATCTTTTCATTTTCAAATATTCGTGCGGGAATAACTCAATGGTAGAGTGCAACCTTCCCAAGGTTGACGTTGCGGGTTCGAGCCCCGTTTCCCGCTTTTTGTCCGCCGCTGCAAACTGCTTCAAGCGTATGAATGTGACCTCTGCATCAGCTCTCATTTGCAAAGCCGCCTGCCTTCTGTTTACATTGGTATTTTGTGCAAACGGCGTTGATGTTTTTAACGCGGTCACCGAAAAACAACACGAACTTGCACAAGAGATGGTTTCGATGACTCATGCACTGCAATGGGAACAGGTCGAACGCGCGTTTAAAAAGCTGCAACGACTTGAAAAGAAAGAGCAGCTATTACCGCTCAGCTCTCTTTTTCTGGTTGCTTCACATGTATTGCGAATTCAGAATAACGAATACAGCGATCAGCGGGAGCAGGAAAAGCTCTATGAAGAATCGCTGAAACAGGCTGAAAAAGGAATTGAACAGCTTCGAGCGTATAGTGAAACGGCAGATTCGGCGACGCTGGCGATGAAGCATTTCATCGAAGGCGGCATAAATGGTTTTACCGCGACCCTCAAGATTGAAACCTCTCCGTTCGAAGCATTGAATGAGGGCCTAAGTGCTTTGAAGCTGCTTGAGCAGGCAATTGAGGTGGATACAACGCTCTATGATGCATATCTGGGATGCGGTATCTTTCACTGCTCTCTCGCCAAATCCCCCGCAATTGTCAAGGGGGCACTTAAAGTTCTGGGCCGTTCGGCGAGCGTGGATTCCGGATTGGCCTATCTTCGTCTCAGCGCTCACAACGGACGCTATACTTCCAGTGTGGCAAAAATCTACCTGATCCATTTTCTCTCGCCCTATTATGGTCACCTGCGCCAGGAAAAAACCTCGTTGATGCACGCATTGCAAAGCCAATATTCCCGCAATCCCTACTTTTTCTTTCTGGAGTTTGAGGAACTTCTGTGTTTTTACCCGCCGGATTTTTATGCACTCGATACACGGCGAAAACTGAAAAATGCTCTTCACAGATGTGAAGATGCAAATCAGATATCCTGCTCAAGATATTGTGAGCTGCTCAAATGGCAATACTGGCTATTGAATCCTTTTCCACCGGCAATGCTGAGACCGGATGCCAAATATGATCTGCAGGCATTCAACTACTATCCGCTTTTTGTTCGCACCGTGAGCGACAAGCATTTCCTGACATCGTGTGCGGATAACAATAACAAGCCGGAAGATTTCCAACAGCGCCGGACATCAATTGAGGCCCACAGCGAAATGCTGCAAAAAATGGTGGAGGAGTCGACTATCAACACCAATCGCCAAGGCTTTTATCGCTGGCATGTGCGGGATGCTTTGCGTTTTGAAGATTAGGAATGCGTGCGGGAGGTTAAGATTTCCCTTTTTGCGTGGCTCCCAAGATTTCAGCCCGCGCGCGCGGTAAAAAGCAAGGGTGGCTGATGGGACTCGAACCCACAACAACTGGAACCACAATCCAGTGCTCTAACCGATTGAACTACAGCCACCATGGTGTATAAATTCGTCTAAATATACTATCTTAACATGCTTTTGCAAAGCTATTCGAATGCAACGGCATTTCCCCACGAAGCCGGATTGTAATAGCCTGCGTTGGCTGGATGTACAGATTGGGCTTTGTTTTCTGCATCACCGGCAAACAAAGCGAATCCCCACTGACGCCCGGTAAACGGTTTCATGAAACCCATGTCGTAAAAGGGTACCCGAACAATGAAATAATCACCCTGTGATTCTGTGCTGATTTCATTCAGCCACGCTGCTTCGGAATATGCGATCGTATCATGCTGCATGGCGCGTTTGTGGTGATAGGCATAAATTGAATCGGTGTCGGAGAAGACAGACAGGAATCTATCGGGATAGGAAAGAAACGCATACTTACCATTTTTTCCGTCGACCGCAAACGTTAATAAACCCGGTGATTTTTTCACAACCAGGATAAACTGTCGGTAATTCCAGAACAGACCGGCGTGCTGTTCGCCAATCGTATATACGTTGTTGCCTGAAAGCTTTGCTATGAGCTTGTCTGCCCCTGCATCGTCGCCGACTTTCTTAACCGCGAGTGTATCGGGCGCCGGAAGCTCGGGCAGTGCGGCTATTGCAATCGGGATGATTGCACCTTTGCGTTCAACCGAATCCTTGATCAACCAGTTTACCGAGAGAAAGTCTTTGCCGCCCAGCAAATGGGTTCCGACATTGCCAAGGGAGATTTCCTGAGTATAGTCATCGATGGTGACTGTCCGGGTGGCCAGCCTTCTGCGAGATCCGTTTTCGCTGGTGCGATACAGCGTCATGACGGCGGTTTGCTGATAGATCTGCGCAGTATCGAAATGAGCTTTGACGACTATTTCATCATTTCTCTGGGTGAGCCATGGCGATGGGCTATTAAACGATACTATCTGACCGGTGTTTAAGCTGCAAAACCCTGCAATAACTAAACCGCTCAATAATAAACGCATCATCTTGTGCTTCTCCCTTGTGAAATAGATTCGGAACCAGATACACGAATTAAAATATGTTCAGGATATCTATCAAACAAAAAAGCGGGCATAACAAAAAGTATCATTATACCCGCTATTTATCTACGGATGCACTAACCGGCGTAACGTTTTTTCATCTCCTCCAGGGAGACCGGCTGGTAATCTCCGGCATGGCCGGCAGTGCTGAATGCTTTCATCTCCTCAATGATCCAGGTGCGAACGGCATCGCGTGCCGGGCCCAGATACTTGCGTGGATCAAAAGCTTCCGGTTTTTCGGTAAACACTTTTCGAATGGCGGCGGTAATGGCCAGGCGGCCGTCGGTATCGATATTCACTTTGCGCATGCCACGTTTGATGGCATCCTGAATCATCGCGGTCGGAACGCCGACAGCATTGGGAACCTTGCCGCCGTATTTATTGACTTCGTCAACCATGTGCTTGGGCACCGAAGAACTGCCGTGCATAACCAGCGCAATTTCGGGAACCCGCTTGTGTACATCGTCGATAATGTCCAGAGCCAGCTTGACTTCGGTGCCAACCGGAAATTTATAGGCGCCGTGCGAAGTGCCAATGGCTATCGCCAGCGCATCGATGCCGGTTTGCTTGACGAACTCTTCAGCTTCCAGCGGATCGGTCAGGTGGGCCGCGGATGCTACGGTATCATCCTCAATGCCGCCCAGGGTGCCGATTTCACCTTCAACCGAAACGCCGTAGCTGTGTGCGATTGCAACGGCTTCTCTGGTGATGGCGACATTGCCGTCAAACGAGCGTGCGGGATGAGCACCATTTGCATCTTTGGTTGCATAATCAAGCGAGCCGTCGATCATCACCGAGGTAAAGCCCAATTCGCAGCACTCCTTGATAGTTTCGATATCAGGGCCATGATCGAGATGCAGGGCTGTCGGAATCTGCGGATACTTTTCTTCGGCCATATAGCGCACCATTGCGGCCAACAGACCTTTATCGGCATACTTCAGCGCGTTGCGGCTGACTTGGACAATTACCGGCGAAGATGTCTCGGCTGCGGCGTCGCAGATCGCCTGCAACTGTTCCATATTATTTACATTGAAGGCGCCAACGCCATAGCCGCCTTTGTTTGCTTCGTCCAAAATCAATTTCATCGGGACCAATGCCATAATTACTCCTTTATTGTGCGGGTACAGTGCGTGTTATGTAGGTGTAACAGATCATTTGTTGTCGGAAGTATCTTTTTGTGCTTTCTCGTCTTCGGAAGAAGCTGATTTTGCTTCCTCATCTGCAGCGGAGGGTACCTCATCGTGAGCTTCTGCGGCGGGCGCGGTTGCTTCCTGTTTCTGTTCCTGCTCCTTGACGGCAGCAGTGCCTTCGGCCGGTACTGCTTCGGAGGTTGAAGTTGCAGCTTTGTCGCCGTCTGATGCCGGCTTGGCGCTCACGGTTGGTGCCGATTTTTTTGCAACTGCTTTTTTACCCGGCTTGCGCTTTTTCTTTTTATGGCGGGGTGATTCGTCCGCACCAACCAACTCAATAATCGACATTAACGCATTATCTCCCCTGCGTTCGCCAACTTTGATGATGCGGGTATAGCCGCCCTCACGATTTTCGTATCGCTTGGCGATATCCTCGAAAAGCTTGGTGAGGATACCCTTGTCTCTAACGGTTCTGGCCGCCAGCCTGATATTGTGCAGGCCACCGCGCTTGCCGTAGGTTATCATTCGTTCGGCAACGCCGCGCACTTCTTTGGCTTTGGCCAGCGTGGTGACCACGCGCTCATGCCGCAGTAGTGAGATGGTCATGTTCGAAAGCATGGCTTTGCGATGGCTGGCTGTGCGATTCAGCTTGCTGCCTGATTTAAGGTGTCGCATGTGTATAACCTTTTTGAGTTAATTTCGCTATGTTAAGCAATGTTGTATCAGTCAAGGTCTCTGTCCTGCCCCATTATGCGATCGACATCCATGCCGAACGAAAGGCCAAGATTGCCGAGCACCTGATTGAGCTCAATGAGCGATTTGCGGCCGAAATTTTTATACTTGAGCATGTCCGCTTCCTGGTTGCGTACCAGATCGGCAAGGGTATGGATATTAGCCGCTTTCAGACAGTTGTTGGACCGTACCGAAAGTTCGAGTTCGTCCACGCGCATTTTAAGCAGTTGGCGAAGCTTGTCGGTTTTTTCGTCGGATATTTTTTCTTCGACCGGTTCAAGCTCCCCTTCAAAATTGATAAACACATCAAGGTGATCATGAAGGAGCTTTGCTGCATAACCCATCGAATCTTCAACCGACAGACTGCCGTCGGTCCACACGTCCATGAGTATTTTGTCAAGATCGGTGCGCTGGCCCACACGCGTATTTTCAACGGTATAGTTGACTTTGCGAACCGGCGTAAAAATTGCATCGATAGGGACGGTGCCGACTGGATCGTCTTCTCGACGGTTAAGCTCTGCGGGTACATACCCACAGCCGTCCGAGACGCGCATCTCGATTTTCAATTTCGCATCGGCGTTGATCGTTGCGATTTTGAGATCGGGATTAAGAATTTCAACATCGGGATTTTTTTCGATGTCCGATGCCTTGACATCGCCTTCACCGCTGACGTCCAGACGAAGAATTGCATCTTCATCGGAAAGGAGCTTGAGTTTCAGTTGCTTTAAATTCAGGATAATATCGGTAACATCTTCGGCCACGCCATCAATCGTTGCATATTCGTGGACTGCACTGTCGATTTTAACCGATACGACAGCCGCCCCCTGCAACGAAGAAAGCAGGATTCGACGAAGTGAATTGCCAATGGTATGGCCCCAGCCTCGTTCCAGCGGTTCAACGACGACACGACCGTAATTGGGTTCATTATCCGGATTTTCCATCTGAATGCTTTTGGGCATGAGTAAGCTTTTCCACTTCATCTGCTATCTCATCTCCTCACTATTTGGAGTATAATTCAACAACTAATTGTTCCTGGATATCCATTGGTATCGAGCCGCGGTCGGGTTTGCGTACCATTGAGCCGGTAAGCTTTACTTTATCGATAGTAAGCCAGTCCGGAATATCTTTGGCCAGACGCAACGACTCGTGGATGATATTGAGATTTTTGCTCTTTTCCTTGACCTGAATAACATCTCCTTCGGCAACCTGCTGCGAAGGAATATTCGCTTTTTTGCCGTTAAGCAGGAAATGATTGTGCAGGACAAGTTGTCGGGCTGCATTTCTGGACGGCGCCAGCCCCAAGCGAAAGACAACATTGTCGAAGCGAGATTCAAGCAAAATCAACAGGCTCTCACCGGTAACGCCTTCCTGGCGCGCGGCTTTCTGGAAATACAGCCGGAACTGCTTTTCGAGAACTCCGTAGATTCTGCGGATTTTCTGTTTTTCGCGCAGTTGCGTGTCGTATTCCGATGATGTTCTTCTTCGCTTTGTCGTTCGTAAACCGGGCGGGAATGGACGGCGATCGAATGAGCACTTTTCAGATTTACACCGCTCGCCTTTGAGCATGAGCTTTTTGCCTTCACGGCGGCATAATCTGCAAACTGAGCCGCGATAAACTGCCATAGGTTTCTCAGATCCTTCTCCGTTTAGGTGGACGGCAACCGTTATGGGGGATTGCTGTAAAATCTTTTATCGAGGTAATTTTGAGTCCGGAGGAGGCCAATGCCCGAATAGCGCTTTCACGGCCGTTGCCCGCTCCTTTGATGTGGACTTCGATACGGCGAACGCCTGCATCATAGGCCATTTTGCCAACAACGTCCGCAGCAATCTGGGCTGCAAACGGGGTGCTTTTGCGAGAGCCTTTGAAGCCGGATTTCCCGGGTGTGTTCCAGCCGAACACATTGCCGTTTACATCAGAAATGTTGATGATCGTATTGTTAAAGGTAGCTCGAATATGAGCAATACCCTCGGATGATGCTCTTTTTTTGGTTTTAGTCTTCTTTTGTTTGTTCATAGCTTAAAATCCTAACCCTTCGATGGCGCTTTGCGTTTGCCGGCAATCGTTTTGCGTGGACCTTTTCGGGTGCGTGCATTCGTGCGCGTACGTTGACCGTGACAGGGCAGACTGCGTCGATGTCGCAGGCCGCGGTAGCAGCCGATATCCATAAGCCGCTTAATATTCATGCGGGTTTTACCCCGTAGGCTGCCTTCGATATCATAAGAAGCATCGATGACCTTACGGATTTTATCCAGATCTGCCTCTGTCAGGTCTTTGACCTTTTTGTTCTCGTCAATACCGGTTTCGCGGCAGATTTCATGAGCAGATGTTTTGCCGATGCCGAAAATATAGGTTAGCGATATAAGGCAACGCTTGTTATTAGGTATGTCAACTCCTGCAATTCGAGCCAATTTAGTACCTCCTGGCGCTTATATAAGGATGAGAGCTTATCCCTGACGCTGTTTATGTTTAGGATTCCGGGAACAGATAACGCGCAGAATACCTTTGCGTTTGATAATCTTGCATCCGTTGCAAATTCGCTTGACTGAAGCTTTTACTTTCACGTTATTTTCCTTTGTCGCAACTCACTAGCACAAACCGTGCCGCAAGAAAATACAACTGTAGAACCAATAGTGCAAATACGGTGACCTGCACCGCTATATCAGTAAAATCGCCTGCCTCGCAATCGGCCCTTTTTTAGAAAACCCTCATAATTGCGGGTTTGCAGATGCGATTCGATTTGTTGCAATGTGTCCAGGGCAACACCAACAACGATAAGTACGCTGGTACCGCCAAAGTAAAATGAAAATTTGAACAATCCCATGAATAAAAAAGGTACGATTGAGATAAAAGCCAGAAAAATGGATGCCGGCAGCGTAATTCTGGTAAGTACATTATCCAAAAATTCGGCAGTTTTTTTGCCGGGGCGTATGCCTGGAATAAAGCCGCCGGAGCGCTTCAGGTTATCGGCAATGTCAACGGGATTGAAAATAATTGCCGTATAAAAGTAAGTGAAAAATATAATAAGCAGTCCGAAGATAATTGAATATAACCACTTTCCCGGCTGCAAAGCTCCCAGCACACTCTGGACAAATTCACTATCGCCAAAAAAGTTACCGATCATGCTTGGCATCATCATTATCGAAGAAGCAAATATCATGGGAATAACCCCCGCCATGAGCAGGCGCAGTGGCAGTACGGTGTTCTGCCCCTGATACATTTTCGTCCCCACGACCTTTTTAGGCGTCTGGATAGGAATGCGACGCGTGGCCTGATAGCCCACGATGATGATGGCGGTCATGGCCAGCACAATAGCAAGCATCCCCAGACTCATCAGCGGATGGTGCACACCGGAAGTAACCAGTTGTATTTCGCCTAGCAGTGCATCCGGTATCCGTGCAACAATGCCGATAAAGATGATTAGGGATATGCCGTTGCCGATTCCTCTGTTGGTGATCTGCTCACCCAGCCACATAATGAAAATGGTGCCCGTTGTAAAGCTGATCATGGTGATAAACATAAACTGCCATCTGGCCATGTTATCCATTACTACATCATTGCTCAGAAGCCAGATCGCAATGCCGGTTGACTGAATAAGGGCAATAAAAACTGTGCCGTAGCGTGTATATTGTGTCAACTTTTTGCGGCCTTCCGCTCCCTCTCGCTGCAATTTGTGGAAATAGGGAAATACGGTACCCAGAAGCTGTATTATAATGGAAGCGCTGATGTAGGGCATTATCCCCAGTGCAAATATTGTTGCACGTTGCAGGTTGCCGCCCACAAACATGTCAAACATGCCGAACAGGTTGTTCTGCACTTGTGAAATCAAATTGGAGAGCTTTGCAGGATCTATGCCCGGCGTGGGAATATGGCCACCCACGCGGTATATAAAAATCATGAGCATCGTAAAGCCGATTCGTTTACGAAGCTCAGGAACCCTGAATATATTCGCAATTTTTTCCAGCACTAAATTGCCTCTGCTTTCCCATTTGCTTGTTCAATTTTTTCCTTGGCACTTTGTGAAAAGCCATGCGCGTATATGGTGACTTCTTTGGAGAATTCTCCATTGCCAAGTATTTTGACCGGGATGGATGTGTCGCGAATGAGTTTGTTGTCAAAAAGCCAGGCAATATCAATTTCCTGTTCGCTGTTAAGCGCTTTGTGTATATCGCCGACGTTAACGATCTGACATTCCTTTTTAAAGCGGTTGCTAAATCCACGTTTGGGAATTCTGCGGGTAAGAGGAGTTTGTCCGCCTTCGAAATAGGGCTTGTGCTTGCGTCCACTGCGTGCTTTGGCGCCGTTCATTCCATAGCCGGCAGTACATCCCTGACCGCTTCCCTGGCCGCGGCCGACTCTTTTTTTGCGTTTCCGGGCGCCTTTAGCCGGCTGTAATGTATTTAATGTCAACACTGGTTATGCTCCTTCTACTTCTTCAACCTGAACCAGGTGCTTGACGGTATTGATCATGCCCCTGATGCACGGGGTATCGTCATGCAGAACTGATCTGTTCAGCTTGGATATTCCTAATGCTTTGATTGTTCGTTTCTGATTTGCGAGTCTGCCGATGGCGCTACGCACCTGGGTGACTTTCAGCTTCTTAGCCATGATCATTGTTCCTTCGAAGCATTATCGTGACATCTGACGGAGTTGTTTAATTTCGTTCCATGATTTGCAATCTTTGAGTCCCTGCAAAGTAGCCTTGGCGACATTGTGCGTTTTGGTAGTGCCCAGACACTTTGTGAGGATATTTTTTACACCGGCAAGTTCCAGTACGGCGCGCGCCGGTCCGCCGGCGATAACGCCGGTACCCGGCGCCGCCGGTTTGAGAATAATTTTGCCTGCACCGTAGCGGCCGAGAATTTCGTGCGGTATGGTGCCGTCTACGATACTGACGCTGACCATATTCTTTTTGGCGTTCTCAACCGCTTTGCGGATTGCTTCGGTCACGTCATTTGCCTTACCCATAGCAATGCCGACATTGCTGTTCCCGTCACCAACGGCAACCAGTGCGTTAAAACCGAAACGGCGTCCGCCTTTTACCACTTTGGCTACCCGATTGACCGAGATCAGCCGTTCGTTGATTTGCTGTTCTGTTGCGACTGCTTCTACTGTGCTCAAGGTTGATTTCCTTTCGACTCTTATCAGAATTCCAGACCGGATTTGCGTACTGCGGCGGCAAGTGCCCTGATCCGGCCTTGATAAGCATATCCTCGGCGATCAAAAACAACTTTGCTGATTCCTTTTTCTTTTGCTTTTTCGGCGACAAGCTCTCCAACGATCTTTGAGATATCGGACTTTTTATTTGCTTCTGAATCCGATAGCTTTTGTTTTACTTCGGGAGAGTTGCTGCCGACCTGCACCAGGGAACTGCGGTTGTCGTCATCAATGATCTGCGCATAAATGTGATTAAGACTGCGTCGAACACTCAAACGGGGACACTCGGCAGTTCCCGAAATCTTTTTGCGAATGCGGGCTGCCCGGCGTTTGCGCTCGATTATGCGTTGTTTAGCTTGATCCATAAATTGTACTCAGCTCCAACTGACGTTTATTTGACGTTTGCTTTTCCGGCTTTGGTTCGTACGTATTCACCGGCGTAGCGGATTCCTTTTCCTTTATAGGGTTCGGGCGGGCGAATAGAGCGGATGTCCGAAGCAACCTGGCCCACTTGACGTTTATCAATCCCTTCGACAGAAATCTTATTGGGACCATCAGTGTTCAGGGTGATTCCTTCATCGGCGCGAAACCAAATGGGATGGGAGTAGCCTACCGAGATGATGAGGTCTTTGCCGCGTTTATCAACTTTATAGCCTACACCAATAATTTCAAGATCCTTTTTGAATCCGCTTGAAACACCGGTAACCATATTCTGTACCAGAATGCGATACAGCCCCCACTTGGGAAAATGAGCTTTGTCCTGTGAAGGTGGCGCAACCTTGATTTCCGTTTCACCGATTGCAAGGGTGAACTCTTCGGGAACTTCTTGTGCCAGGGTTCCTTTGGGACCCTTCACCTCAACAGCCGTGCCTGTGCGCTTGACTTCCACGCCCGTTGGCAGGCTTATGGGATTTTTTCCTATTCGAGACAAAGTCTAACTCCTTGCTGAGCGTTGGGTTGGTTACCAGACTTTTCCAATTACTTCGCCGCCAACATTGATCTTGCGGCATTGACGATCGGTAAGCACGCCTTTTGATGTTGACACAATGGCAATGCCCATGCCGTTGAGCACCTTGGGTAGTGAATCTACTGAGGCAAATGCCTTGCGACCGGGTTTACTAATGCGTTCAATCCCCTGAATTGCGCTTTTCATATCATCATTGTACTTAAGCAGAATCTTAATCTGACCTTGCTTGCTGTCTTCGACAAATGCGTATTTGTTGATGAAATGAGTTTCATGCAGTATGCGCGTGATTTCCCGCTTGAGATTTGATGCCGGTATGGTAACCGTACGCTTTTTAGCCTGCAGGGCATTGCGTATGCGGGTAAACATATCTGCTATCTGGTCTGTCAACATCGCGTTGCTCTCCTTTGATTGATCGTTACCAGCTCGACTTAGTCACACCGGGTATGACTCCTTCAAGAGCCAGTTCTCTGAAACAGATTCTGCAAATACCAAAACGGCGAATATAGGCACGGGGACGTCCGCACCGCCTGCATCGATTGTAGCTGCGCACGGCAAACTTGGGTTTTTTTCGAGATTTTTCAATGAGCGCTTTTCGAGCCACAAATAACTCCTTGCCTTAGTTCTTGCGAAAGGGCATTCCCATTTCTTCGAGCAGGGCAAAAGCCTGTTCGTTGGTGGGTGCACTGGTGCAAATGTTGATGTCCATGCCGGTGATACGGCTGATTTTGTCGCGATCGACTTCCAGAAAGACGATCTGCTCCTTAATTCCCAGTGTATAGTTGCCGCGTCCGTCAAAGGCCTTGCGATTCAGGCCCCTGAAATCACGGATACGGGGAATTGCTATGGATACAAGTCGATCAAAAAATTCATACATGCGTGCATTGCGTAGCGTGACCCGGCAGCCGATTTTCATGCCTTTGCGTAGCTTGAAATTGGATATTGCCTGGCGCGCCTGCGTAATAACCGGACTTTGACCGGTGATAGCTCGCAGGGTTTCCACGGCCTCGTCCAGCAGTTTGGGTTCTCCCACGGCTCTCCCCACGCCCATGTTGATAACAATTTTCTGGATGCGGGGGATTTGCATGGCATTGGATAATCCCAGACGTGTTTTGAGTGCCGGAACTACTTTCTCTTCGTACTTGACGCGCATGCGCGGTTTGTTTTTTATTTCAGTACTCAATCTACCGTCTCCTTGGCTTTCTTGGAAAATCTGACTCGTTTGCCGCTGTCCAGAATTTTCGAACCGACGCGGGTTGGTTTCCCCGTTTTGGAACACATCAACATTAAATTAGCGAGATGGATCGGTGCTTCTTTTTCGACGATGCCACCCTGTTGATTATTTGGATTCGGCTTGGTATGGCGCTTGACAATATTTTTGCCTTCTACCAGCGCTTTGTTTTTATCGGGCAGAATTCTGATGATCCGGCCGGTTTCGCCTTTAAACTCTCCGGCGGTGATCATCACAGTATCGTTTTTTTTCAGTCGTGCTGGCATGATTGCTCCTTAGAGTACTTCCGGCGCAAGCGAGACAATTCTCATGAAACGCCGTTCGCGCAGTTCGCGGGCGACCGGGCCGAAAATGCGCGTGCCTTTGGGTTCATTTGCTTCGTTGATTATTACGGCAGCATTGTCCGAAAATCTGATGTAGGTGCCGTCCTTACGACCGAACTCCTTTTTGGTTCTTACAACTACGGCCCGTGCGACCGAACCCTTTTTTACGGGGGAATTCGGTATCGCGTCCTTGACTGCCACAACAATGATATCGCCGACCCGGGCATAGCGCCTTCCCGTACCGCCAAGGATACGGATGCACTGAATTTTCTTGGCGCCCGAGTTGTCTGCGATGTTGAGGATCGATTCTACTTGTATCATGATAGCCTTTACCTGATAAGAGCTGGTTCTCTGATATTATTGAGCCTTGGTAAGCAAGGTTCCGACACGCCAGCGTTTCGTTTTAGACAGAGGCCGGGTTTCGATTATGCGCACCTTATCACCAATCGAGCACTCATTTTGCTCGTCGTGAGCAACATAGCGCTTGTTCTCGCGAATGATTTTTCCATACTTTGAATGGGTTATCTGTCGCTGCACATTGACAACAACGCTCTTTTCCATTTTATCGCTTACCACAGTACCAATTCGGGTCTTTCGTGCATTTCTTTCTGACATTTGCTATCCTTACAGATGGTTACGCTTTCTGCTCTGCCAGCTTAAGCTCACTCAGTACGGTTTTTGCTCGCGCTATTTCGCGGCGGACATCACGCAATCGCAGTGGATTGCTCAATTGACCTAATTTTGCTTGAAAGCGAAGGTTGAAGTACTCTTCTTCCAGACCTTCGATTTTTTCTGTAACTTCAACAGGAGATAATTCTCTGAGCTCTTTTGCTTTCATTGGTTATCCTGTTTTTTCAAGTTCGACAAATCGTGTGCTCAAGGGCAGTTTCTGTGCAGCCAGACGCATGGCCTCACGGGCGATATCGGTTTTTACTCCCGACATTTCAAACATCATGGTTCCCGGACGAACTACTGCAACCCAGCCTTCAGGTGAACCTTTACCCTTTCCCATACGGGATTCGGCAGGGTGTTTGGTATATGGCTTGTGAGGAAAAATGCGAATCCAGATCTTCCCGCCGCGTTTGATAAAGCGGGTCATCGCAACACGTGCGGCTTCTATCTGGCGGCTGTCAATCCAGCCCGGCTGCAGCGCCTGCATTCCGAATTCTCCGAATGCGAGCGTATTGCCGCGGGTGGCTGCATTGCGCCGGTGACCGCGTTGCTGTCTGCGCCATTTAACTTTTTTGGGTGCAAGCATGGTTTCGAAATTCCTTCCTTACATTGCTGCCGGCTGAGCGGCTTCCGTGTTCTTCGATTTTGACGATTCCGCACGGCGAATAATTTCACCTTTACAGATCCACACTTTAAGGCCGATACAGCCGTAAGTTGTGTGGGAAGTCTGCGTTGCGTAGTCGATGTCGGCGCGCAAAGTGTGCAAGGGTATGCGTCCTTCTTTAAACGTTTCCGTGCGTGCAATTTCGGCGCCATTCAATCTGCCGGATATCGTTACTTTAATGCCTTCGGCTCCCATCCGCATCGCCGTTGAAATCGCTTTTTTGATCGCTTTCTTATATGAAACGCGTTTTGCAACCTGGCGGGAAATGTTGTCGGCAACCAGTTGGGAATCCATTTCCGGTTTTTTCACTTCCTTTATATTAATCTGCGTTTCTTTCTGGGTCAGATGCTGCAGCTCGCCTTTGAGGCGTTCGACCTCTTCACCCCGCTTGCCGATGACAATTCCAGGGCGTGAGGTATTGATCGTTACAATTATGCGCTTTGCGGTTCGCTCAATTTTGACTTTTGCAATTCCGCCGTGTTCCATGCGCTTTTTCAGGTAGCTGCGAATAATGAAATCTTCGTAAAGGTAATCGCTGAATTTGGTTTTCGCATACCAGTTTGAACTCCACGATTGCGTGATGCCTATGCGTAAACCGGTTGGATTTGCTTTCTGACCCAATGGTTCCTCCTCAGTCAGACAGGGTTACACTGATGTGGCACATTTTTTTAACTATGCGACCGACGCGTCCTTGCGCGCGTGCGCGGAACCGTTTCAATTGTGGTCCCTGGTCGACTCTGATTTCCTTCACAAGCAGTCCATCAATATCGATGGCGGCTTCTGCATTTTTGCTTTGCATATTGGCAACGGCCGATTTTATTGTCTTGGCAACATCAACAGCCACGCTTTTGCTAATATTCAGTTCCAGCATGCTCAACGCATCCCCAACCGGTTTGCCCTTGACGGCATTTGCTACCAGTCGGGCCTTCGTCGGTGTTGATCGTACAAAACGTGCTCGTGCTGTGGATTCCATCGATACTCTCCCTGATCGTTTAGCGCTTGCCTGATTTGTCTTGCCTGGTGTGGCCTCCATGGCCGCGATACACGCGGGTTGGCGCGAATTCGCCCAGCTTGTGGCCGACCATGTTTTCAGAAATATAGGCCGGCACGAATTGCTTGCCGTTGTGCACGGCAAAGGTCAGGCCGACAAATTCAGGAACTATCGTAGAGCGACGCGACCAAGTTTTGATGACCTTTTTCTGGCCGGTCTTATTCATTTTCTCGACTTTTTTCACAAGATGGTCTTCTACAAACGGACCTTTTTTTATGGAACGGGCCATATCGTCTTACCTCGCTATTTGCTCTTTCTGCGACGAATAATGTACTTGTTAGACAATTTCTTTGCTTTTCGGGTCTTCAGACCTTTGGCACTCTGCCCCCAGGGTGACACCGGATGACCGCCTCCCGCTGTTTTACCTTCACCGCCGCCCATGGGATGATCCACTGGATTCATGACGACGCCGCGCACGTGCGGACGACGACCCATGTGGCGCTTGCGACCGGCCGAACCGAGGACGATATTCATGTGCTCCGGATTGCTGACTTGACCGATCGTCGCAACGCACCGTTCGTCAAAATTGCGGATCTCATTGGAAGGCAGCTTTACCTGCACCATATTGTTTTCTTTCGAGGCCACCTCGGCATAGGCTCCGGCTGTGCGCACCATCTGACCGCCCTTACCGACACGCATCTCGATGTTGTGAATCATGGCGCCTGCCGGGATGTTCTTGAGCGGCATGCAGTTGCCTTCGCTGAGCGGTACGGATTCGCCCGCAATAATCCGCTGGCCGACTTTCATGTTGGCTGTAGCCAGTATGTACCTGCGTTCACCGTCGTGATACTTGACAAGTGCAATGAAGCAGGTACGGTTGGGATCGTATTCGATGGTTTCGACAGTACCCGCAATGTCAAGTTTGTTGCGCTTGAAATCGATAATCCGGTAGTATTGGCGACTGCCGCCACCGCGGTGGCGAACCATGATCTGACCGGTATTGTTGCGCCCGCTGTATTTCTTTTTGGGAGCCAGAAGGGGCTTATGGGGCTTGTCGGTGGTGACCGCGTCAAAGCTGCACACGGTTTTATACCGTGAAGTTGGTGTTACCGGTCGAAATGATTTTGTAGCCATACGTGCTCTTTCATCGTAGTTCGATAGTGATTATACTTCTCCAAATTGTGCGATCGACTGACCTTCTTCAAGGGTTATTATCGCCTTTTTACGATCTGTTCGCTTGCCAACGAAGCGGCCCATGCGCTTTTTCTTCCCTTTGGCGATAGCCGTATTGATCTTGACAACGTTTACCTTGAAGAGCTTTTCGACTGCTTCTTTGATTTCAATTTTATTTGCTTTGGTATCAACCTCAAATACATACTTATTCTGTTCACTGCGCAGAATAGTGTTTTTCTCGGTGATTGACGGGCTTTTTATTATTCGATGATACATACTCACTTTGCTACCGCCTCCTCAATTTTGCCGATCAGCTCTTCGGCGCCGAAAATGATGTTCTCGTTTAAAAGAACGTCCAGCGCATTGAGCTCGGATAGTGGCTTGACCTGCAGGCGCTCAATATTTCTGCTTGAGAGATACACCTTATCTTGTCCGGCATCCAGAATAAGAAGGTTTTTATTGCCGTCCAGAGCAGCTTTTCTGAGCAATACTGCAATCTGCTTCGTTTTTGCTTCCTCGCAGGCTATACGATCGAATACAACGATTTTTTCTGCTTGAGCTCGTGAGGTGAGGGCCGATGTCAAGGCTTTTATGCGCAGTTTACGGGGGATCGTTCTGGTGAAAGTGCGTGGTTGCGGACCAAAAGATTTGCCGCCGCGCACCCACACTGGTGAGGTATTTGATCCGGCTCGGGCCCGGCCAGTGCCTTTTTGTTTCCACGGTTTGCCGGTGCCGCCGCTTACCTCGGAACGCCCCTTTGCCTTGGCGGTACCCTGGCGCCTGTTGGCCTGGTACATCGTAGCGACCTGGTGCAACAGTGCATCATTTACCGTAGTATTAAAGACTGCGTCGGGCAGATTGAGATCGCCTTTGGCCGTACCGTCACCCGAGAATAATTTAGCTTTCATTTTCGCTTACCTTCTGCTACCTCGATTTTGAGAGGTTCTTTTTGACAAAGACATATCCCTTGTTTCTTCCCGGGACAGAGCCTTTTACAAGAACGAGACCTTCTTCTTTGTCAAGAGAAAATATTTCGAGACCTTTGATGGTTTGCTGCTCTGCACCATAGTGCCCGGCCATCTTCAAGCCGGGAAAGACACGTGCGGGATAGGTGCCTGCTCCCAGAGAACCTCGATCGCGATGATTGGTATTACCGTGTGTTTCGCGACCGCGCTGAAAATTATGCCGCTTTATGGTACCGGTGTAGCCGCGCCCCTTGGTTGTTCCCGAAACGTCAACGTATTCAACATTGTCAAAAATTTCAATTCCGACTTTCTGGCCCGGTGCCAATTCGCTGTCTTCCGCTTCGATACCGAATTCCCTGACTACTCTGGTTGGCTCGGTGCCGAGTTTATTAAAATGTCCCAGCCGGGGCCTGGTGACCCTTTTTTCTTTGCAGGCATCAAAGCCCAATTGCGCAGCAGTGTATCCGTCTTTTTCGGTTGTTTTGACCTGATGCACAACGTTCTTGCCGATCTGTATTATAGTAACAGGAACCGACTCGCCTGTCTCCTTGTCGAAAACGCTGGTCATTCCTATCTTCTTGCCGATTAGTCCTTGCATAACAAAGCCTGTCAGGAGAAACGGTTAATGTTTGCTATACCTTAATTTCAACATCGACACCGGCAGGCAGATCGAGTTTCATGAGTGAGTCGACCGTCTGAGGTGTAGATTCCAATATGTCAATTAATCGTTTGTAAATGCGAGTTTCGAACTGTTCCCGCGATTTCTTGTTTACATGAGGAGATCGCAGAACCGTGTAAATTGATTTTTCGGTCGGCAACGGCACGGGGCCGGAAATGCGTGCACCGGTGCCTTTGGCCGTACGTACAATATCCGAAGCCGATTTGTCCAGAATATTGTGATCAAAAGATTTCAGTCTGATTCTAATTCGTTCACCGGGCACTGTGCGCTCCTTCTAAATTATTCAACGATATCCGTGACCACACCTGCGCCGACGGTTCTTCCGCCTTCTCTGATGGCAAAGCGCAGTTCTTTTTCCATGGCAATCGGTGCGATCAGCTCGACTTCCAGGTTTGCGTTATCAGAGGGCATGATCATCTC
>WJLW01000026.1 GCA_014728295.1 Chitinivibrionales bacterium
ACTATGGGCAAGGCTGTTTTCTGTGCATATTGCCCATGACTGCCGTTTTCCTTTTAAGGCGCCACTTGTTGAAATGTCGTTGCGGCTTTACACGCTTAACAACTACCTTTCAAATTAATGCGGGCCACATTCGGGGTCAATAGGTTCCGGAAATAAGTGGTTAGCGTAAATGTGGCGGAATACTTTACATTGCAGACATTACGACATAGCTTAGGTGGTTGTTATTGTTCGAGATAGGAGGAGTGTGTTAAGTAGATTAGAGCACATTGAAAATGCTAACCATTTATTTTGCTTCGGCAGCGGGGATTGATCAGGCGTGCACCTTGATGGCGAATTACAGTCCATTTTCATCATCTGCAGATAGATACTTATTGAGTTGGGTGCAAAGAGATAACATTATTTTTCTTTGCGGATCTTCATGCAATTTGCAAAGGAGTAGCTGTTCGTTGCATTAAGAATCAAGTCATATTTCCTGTCAATATTGAACAAATATTCTTGTTAATAAGCTATGAGGTGATCTGCGCCGAGTCTGCCATCACTATAATTTAGACAGTTTCAAAATGTTTCGTGAGATACAATTCTGAGAATGCGCCATGAATCAGCAAAAATATCTTAGGAAGGTGGAGAAGCTGTCGTCGCATTGGGGGATAATTGCTATGTTCAACAATCCTCTGAGCCGTATCGTTGCCGTCTGTCTGATACTGGCCATGGTTTCGGGGGCAATATTTTCGAAACTGCAATTGATTTAATAGGACTACCCATTATTGTATATTTCCTATTCAGTATACACGTTCATCACTTTTTAAACGGAGGGATTTCATGAAGGCACTTAAAGTAATCTTCGTCACGCTTATTGTCATCGTTGTGCTGGCCGCATTGGTCGGGCTTTTTCTACCGTCCAAATTCAAAGTTGAACGCTCGATCGTCATCAAGGCTCCGGCCGACATAATTTTTGAAAATGTCAACGATCTCAAAAAGGCTGAAAAGTGGAATGCCTGGATGAGCCAGGACACAACAATGAAGATTACCTATGGCGAAAAAACCGCAGGTGTGGGCGCAACGTCGAGCTGGACCAGCAAACACTCCGGCAGCGGTTCGCAGAAAATCATCGAAAGCGACAGGCCGACCGGCACGAAAACGCATCTTGACTTCGGCAGTATGGGCACGGCAACCGGTTATTTCAATTTCGAAGAAACCTCATCGGGCACCAAAGTTACCAACGGTTTTTACGGTGACTATGGCATGAATCTGATGGGACGCTATTTCGGATTAGGTCTGGAAGGAATGGTTGGCCCCTATTTCGAAAAGGGACTGACAAAGCTGAAGGAAATTTCCGAGCAGGAAGCCAGGCAGGCCGAAGCGATGAAAGCCCAGGAAGCAGAGGCGGACTCGTTGCAGGCCGAAGCATCTGAAAGAGCCGAATAATTTCTCGTTTCCACGATTCCATGAGCGCATTCTATTTTGCATAATGCTGCCTTTTTTTTACGGGAGCTTCTTCGAAACCGTAGCAAAATAACCGGAATACACGCTAACAAACCGCCGGCATGGCGCCCGGCATCGCGAAGTGCCTGGAGAGCGACAGTCCCGCTTCAGGCATGGCGGCTGCCTGCTCGAAGCTCAGGTTGAATGGTTTGTGAATGAGCGTGCATTCGGGAACACTGACCTATTCGGCAAATGCGCCAAAGCCGATGCCGCAGATGTCACCAAAAATTTCGTCAGCAGGTTTGAATTGTGTGACCGCGCCGCCAACCTGCTCGACAACTCAGGCGACATCGTTTCCGGGAATCCGGATTTTCGCCTTGAGCAATCCGGCCCACATCCGTCCGATGAATGGTTCCCCTGTAATCGAAAGAGGTTGCTGAAATTGACAGAGCTCGCGTGCACCCTGACCAGCACCATGCTGTCATGTGCGTCAGGGATTTCGACGTCATTGATAGTACACGCATCCGGCGAAAAGGTCCCCCTGTAATTGACCAGGGCCATGCGAACAAATGCCAGGATGAAATCTGCCAGAACGAAACATATCGCCAGACTCAGCAGCAGGCCAATGACCTGCGTAACACCAAATATGGTGAGATAGAGAATGAAATGTAGCGAATGAAGTTGTTTGAGGATTTTCACTGCCTGAAGCGCGATAGGTTGGTTCCCGGTGTCTCGTTCGTTGTGGATTTTGTGCTCATTCAAAAAATAATCGATGAGCAGGATATTTTTGATTGAGACCGGAAATCCGCTCCCAGTCGATTAGTATTTCAACGTATCCGGAAAAGCCGGCAAGTCGACCTTTGCAAACCAGTTTCTGTCGTACTCAAAGCGCCGTTCATGACGCCAGATACCGTTTTCAAGCTCGTTTAGAAAATTCTGGCGCGCTACTACCCCCATATCGCCGCTTTGTGCGGTCAGGCCGGTCAGAATTTGTGTTGCTCCCGGGTAGCCCAGTTCCCTGAGTGTTGCCCACAACTCAATCGATCCCGGCACGCGTTCGTAAACATAGAGCGCATCCGACAAATCCTCTTTCAGATATGCCCGCAGCAGTCGCGGCCGAATGGCATTGGGCCGTTGCGTGAGAAGCTCATCCAGTTGTGATATTGCCTGCGTGTTCCGGCCCTGCTTGACATGATCGAGGGCCTTGAAATAGTTGGCCTCAATCGGCGTTGACGAGAAATCGGCTACCGTACCGTTTTCAAGCGACATGAGAGCCGTAAGCAGGTTCTTCTGTTCACTCTGCCCCTGCCCGGTCAGTGAAAGATAGTCATTCACGACGCTAAATCCGCCCAGGCGATAGGCCGTGCGTGCCATCGAAGTGAGAATAGCTTCGTTATCCCCGGCGGATACATTTTCAATTGCCAGCAGCGATGCCAGGCTGCTGATAAACGGGTTGAAGTGCTTCACCTGGATGTGCTCCAATTCATAGTTATAGCCGCGCGATGCGTCGATAGGAAGCGAACTGTAGCATCCCGACAGCGTAGCCATGGTAACCACATCATCTCGTAAAGACGCGTTGTCGACATAGGTCAGGGGATATTCGAAATTGCACAGTTCCCTGCCGCCGGAGACAACGCGCAGTCCGTCGGTAAATTGACCGGAGATGTCGAGTCCGGGGCCAATCCGCTCATCGGTGAGAATCGGGGATGAACTTTGATTGTACTCATACACCGTTACGATCATTGGCGCCGGCGACGTAAGGCGGAATGAATTATTGTCAATTGCGACAGCTACATATTCATTGGCAAAGTCAACCAGGCCGATGTTGCGTGCCAGATAGTACTTCTGCACAAGATCGTTGGGCTCGAAGGCGTTGACGAAGCCTTCCGGCGCTTCGAATACGGCGTTCGTCCCGCCCCACAATTCAAAGGGCGGTTTGTCATTTTTGTGATGATAGATTTTGGCTGCCGGATATTTGACCGGATCGGAAATCCGCAAGTGACTGGCATCAGCCGTCTGGTAGAAGGTTCCGAAAAAGGAGTACTTCGGGTACAGGGCAAAGTAGGAGCCTTCCTGGCGAATCGGATTGTTGTCTGTCAACGGTCCGTTGCTTGTCATATTCCACAAATCGCCGGCGCAGTGGTGAACGGCATATTTAGTGGGAAAGATCCACTGCCCGCCGGCTGCGTAGGGATCGGGGTATTGGGCCACATTCCAGATACGATCGTTGCGACGCAGGGGATTGTGGTTTTCGGCTATGTAGCGGACATCAAAGTCGCTGTGCCCCGGCTTGAGCGAGACCACGCATGTCAGCGGCCGATCGCCGTACCGCCCGGTAAATCCTGCGTCCTGCTCGCGCTGGTGATAATCGAAGCGCAGGTTCATGATCAGCCGCACACTGCCGTCGCCACGGTGCTCGAGGAAGTGTCCGGCTTTGCAGTCAAATGTCCCGTCATAATCTATCATGCCCGTAGAATTTTCATAAAAGGGAAAGGACGGTTTGATGCCGCCTATATTCTGCGTAAAGCGTCCGGGATTGGCCGGATCGGTGTACTGCTCGAACATCTGCCGGTGCGGAGTAACGGTTTTGTCGAGTACCCGCAAAATACGCATGCCCAGATCGGGCGCGGCCGTAATGCGGATAAGCCCGTTGTCCAGGTGAATCACGTTGAAGGCTTTGGTAACCGTCGTCGAGTCGCTGTCGAGAATGGTAAAGTCAACATCAAAATATGTCTTCAATTTGCTGCCATTCGCCCAGGCAAAGGAGGAAGAGTCGCCGCTATAGTGCCCCAGCCTGAATGTTACCGTTTCGGTGCTTTCGATGACGGTAACCGCCTGCGGGCGTGTGACGCCCTGCTGATACAGCGTCACGACCAGACCGATAATCGTATCCTGCTTGAGCGAAATCCGGCGATCGTCATACCCGGCAGCCGATGCATCCAGAACCCACGATCCCTGCGCTTTCGCCACAGCATATGCAGCGGCTCCTGCAGGCGTCGCGAAGCTGTTGTTCCAGGAAATGTCGCTTCCCATCACCATGCACTTTGAGGTGAATGTCTGGGCGCCGATTGATATCCTGGCGATATAGAGCCCGGATGCGGGAATGCGCGATCGCGGCAGATGAGCCGTGATCAACTTTGCATGTGCATCACTGTTTTTCTCAAGCAGATCGATAACCTTACCCTGCGCGTTGATCAGCAGCGCCTGCGCTCTTTGCCGCTGCGGATTGCGCAGCGTGATTGCATATTTATCAAATGCGACAAACGGCATCGAACGGCGCAGCAGTATTGGCGAAAGGGCGTCCACCGCATCGCCGGCAATTAAAAATTCACCGTTGGCATCCGTTTGATCGCTCAGATCCATAACCGCAACATCAGCATTGCCAATGGGCTGATCCATGGCGTCAACAACCGTACCCTGCATAAAAATTTCAGTAAATACGGCACTCGTGCACAGCAGAACAACACACCAGCATTTATTCATGATTTCACCCTTTATTTTGATTAAGCGATTAAAAGCAACACCGGGATACATACCCATAACTATATTTGATCCGGTTCCGGACATGTTCGTTACAGGAAAGAATATAATTTCGTTACCATGAAACATGCTATGCGCTCCTGCGCTGCTCATAGTGCACGTACGTAAAACTTGCATTCCCAGCGGCACAACCACTAATTTTACAGTTGCCACTTTGTAAACCACGGAAAGCTCTTTTTGCCCTCGGTTCGACAAATCAGATATTTCATCCTTGTTTTCTTAAACTACACAATCGACGGAATACGCAGGTGGCTCCTGAAAAAGGGGCTGATTAAAAGGGCGCCCTGGTCGACCCGCATCGTTGTTGTGTCATACCCGAAATCAGGCCGCACGTGGCTGCATGTTATGCTTGATTTTCTGGGAATCAACCTTCGCTATCGGCATGATTGCGCCAGCAAACTTCACAGCACTGCCGAAAACTTTGAGGTTGCGATTGATAAAAATTATTATGCGGAAAAGCGAGTAGTTTTTTTATTTAGAGATCCCCGGGATGTTGTCGTATCCAGCTACTACCACACCAAGCATCGCAAGACCGGTCTTTTTGAAGGCAACTTGTCCGAATTTATCCGCCACCCCAAATATGGAGTACGCAAAATTCTTGCATATCAAAGCTGCTGGTTCAGAAACAGTCATATTCCCAAAGATTTTATTTCAGTCCAATACCGGGATTTAAAGAAATCACCAACCGATTCGCTCCAGAAAATTGTGACATTTACCGGCGCGCACACTATCAGCCGGAGAAAGATTCGCAAAACGGTAGATATATTTGCATTTGACAACATGAAATTTTTTGAGCGTGCGAAATTGCTTAAAATGCGCTACGGCAAAATTTTGCGCCCACGAGATAAAGGCGATAAACACTCCGCCAAAGTCCGCAGTGGTAGAATCGGCGGGCATCGGGATGTGCTCAGTGATGGCGATATCGAGTATTGCAACAGGGTAATGCAAGAATTCCCCGAGTTGTTGCATTTTTATAGCTGAACATCATACACATCATTCACACAAATCATCCGGATATAAAAGAATTGAAGCTGCGCGGAAAAGTGGATATTTTGGAGAAAATTCCAGGATGTATGGCTGTTTGTTGGGGCATAAGTTGACACCCCTTCCAGCAAAGCGACTATGAGCTCTACAAAACCTGAGCATTCCGGCCGCAAGTTTCTTTGTTCACCGACTTTGTTATTGGCGTAATAGCATTGTCGCGTGGCGGTGGATGGTTGAAGAATGATTCGCGCAGCATAAGACACGCTCAATCTGGCGACAGGTGCGTTGTGGCTTATATCTGAAATATTGGATTGATTGAGCACAGGCTCGTATCACGATAAAACACAAAGTATTGTGTTTGCTGTCCCACATCGCTCCAAAACATTCACAAGAGAGAACCGGCTCCATAAAACTCCGCGTATCAGCGTAAATAGCCGGGCGAAACTTCCTTTCCATCGGTTCATGTATGCAATAAATCGCAGGAAGCTATTGCGCGCGACCTCGGAATAACATATCAGGCGTATCAAAAACTGGAGAATCCGCGCAAATTGAATATCTCTTTCGCAGAGATCAAATGAGTTGAACGGGTCTGGTGGCACAAACTTGCTGATATCGTTGCGCGCTATTTCTGTCCCGACGACAATGCATACGGGCACGGTTAACGATGCAAAATCAAACCATTCAGCTTATCGCGCTACGGATTGCAGCAGCATCGATCGCATCCCGCCTGCCGTCTCGACACGCGCGACAGCAACTCCCCGCGGCATCGCGCCGACTTGCAGCGGCCGGCGGTCCCATACGCCGGAAAATAGCACCGATCCATCCAGACTAACAAGCTCGACACGGGCGCCGGCGCGCATGGCGCCGTCGAGATGCATTTTTTCATCTGCCAGACGCGCCGTAAACGAAGCCGGCCGGTGTGCAGTTGAATGCCGAATGTCAACCGGATCGATTGTCAGATCGATTTTCGAGCCCACGAACAGCCCTTCGACTTCATAGCTGTCCCGATCGGTCACTGCCTGGCGCAGCGACGGCGTAACGTCATCGATCGGCTCATACACCCACATGTCGCCTTCCGCGACATTATACCGCTGCCCGGAATCGGCAATTTCATTGCCATACGACATGGTTGTCCAGTTGAATGCGGATTTATGCGGATAGCGCGAGATATTGAATGCCTTTTTGCCGATGTAATTGATTGCCACCATGTTCGAACCGTTTTCTCCGAAACGGCCGCCGGGCGACCATCCCAGGACCGGGATATCCCAGTAATCGGAGTTGCAGCTCCAGTTGCCGGCCGTGTAGGCGCCGCCGCCCGTCTTTTCAACACGCTCGCAGGTATCATCTTGATACGGCACGCAGTACATAAACACGCTGTCCAGCGACCATTCGCTCCACTCCCGTACAAAAGATTTAACATAAGGCGGCCGTTCCATCGTTTTAGAAGCAAGATCGATTTTCCAGCAATCCCGGATTGTATGGCCCGAGCCGGCATTGCTTGAAGAGTACGTCCCGCTGGGGTTGAGCCCCATGCCGCAGGGACCGTAGCTGACATCGGCTCTCTCCAACTGTCGCACCTGCGGTATCGCATCTTTATCGGGATTGGGGGCGATGAACGCATAACACCCATCCGGGTTGCCGGCGGCAAGCTCAACGGAAGCACGGCCATGCACCAGATACCTGCTGCCGTCACCCGTCACCCTGAAATCAGTCAGGCTTGCGTTGCTGTATTCAGCTACCTTCTGGACCTCTTTGGTGTTTACATGCACGCGATAGATATGCGAATTTGTTTTAGCGCCCAAGGGCGTTGTGGCGTACCAGACCCAGTCGCCATGCGGCCAGTCAACCGCGCCCAGCGGTTCGGACGGAACCGCGACCTCCTTGACAGCATGATCGGGAGAACTAATCGCAATATCGCTGCGCACAATTGCAACTTTGTTGCTGCCGGAGGGGATAAAAACCACATGCGTCCCAGCCGTGTTTATTTGCGGCGATGAGCCTTGCGCAATCGCAAAACTATCGACAACTATGTTGTTTTTGACATGCACGGAGCGGATATAATTGCCCCGGACATTCACAACGCCGATCGATGACAAGCCGTAGGATATGCCGGTGCTCAGCACCAGCAGCAGGATAGATTTCAGCGGATAGTTCATAGTGGTACCTTTCGTGTATGATAATCAGTTTGTGTATGCGACCTTGCGAGACAGCGACATACCGGGCCCGTCAATCCGCAGCATGAAAATGCCGCTGCGCACCCGCGGGACAGCGATTGCCGCGGCGCCGGATACGGCAAGTGGACCAACAATCATACGCCCACCGGCATCATACAGGCGGACTGTATAGCCGGCACGGTCGCTGAATCGCAGATGCAGTTTTGAGCCGTTCTGCGACGACGCGACGGCCGGCCGTCTGGTGCGCGCGCGCATATCGGCGCCCGCGCCGACACTGCCGTCGCGACGGATACCCGATGACGCATCGATCGGCAGGTCCAGCAGATTGTTCCATTGCGCACGGTACTGCTCCTGTTGCTCTACATACTGGTAGAGCGGCTCCCAGACATCCTCCCGGGTCGAGCACCACAGCGCGCCACGGGTCGCCAGCACATTGTCTTCTTCATTGGTAAAATCGATACCCCGGTAATTATTGATTATAACGTCACGGTAGTTATAGACCTCCTTGCCCGGCAGGATTTTCGTCACGTTGATAGCCTTGTGATGTTTGAAATCGAAAACACAATAGTTCTGCACTCCCGTCCCCGGGAAGTCCAGCATGGTCCAGAACCACCAGTCGGAATTGCATGACCAGCCCGGTTTTTCACTGTTGTGGCCGATAGGCATTTTTATCCATTCGTTACGGCTGGCGGGACCCGAAAATTCTAAATTGGCTAATGGATCGGTGGCCGGGTCGAATCGTGCCCACTCTGTGCTGTTGTAATCCTGAATATGCCGGAATGTGCCGCAGGCTGGATCGGTGCTCTGCCAGGGAACATCAAATGCCATGGTATCGTAGGCGACTGCATTCTCCCAGGTCTTGATCGTGTTCTTGTCATGATCGCCGGGATGGTGGTGCCAGTATGCGCCGGAAGGCGAGCAGGTAGAGCCGCAGGAGGAGACATTGAAATAGCCCCGGGACGACGGCGTGTCGCTTTTATCGAACATATAGCCGACCGTTTCGATATCGTCTACTTCTTCGCAATCCAGCCCTCTGCCCCTGTGATGCACGACAAACCTGCTTTCATCACGGGCGACCCCAAGGTTCCAGTCGAATGACTTTTGCACTTTCTGCATGACAGTATCCGAAAACGTCAGCATCCCGTTTGTTTCGCTCAGTGTCAGGCGTCGGAAAAGCGGATCATTCACATTATTGCCGCATTCTGAGATTTCAGGGCTGCCCCCGCCAACATAGATAATCGATCCGTCAGGCATCCAGAACAGATACCGCGCATGCGCAATGGCTGGGATTGTCACCAGAGGCGACCCGCCATTGATCGGCATAATCGCCACATAGCGCGTATTGTTTTCATCCATGAGAAACGCCACATGCGTACCGCTCATATTGATAGTCGGGCATTCGGCGCCTTGGTCGTCATTCGGTTTCAAGGGGACATTATAAAGTGTATCGTGCGACACCACAATATCATTGGCGATATCGTAGCGGACAAGTTTTCGCTCGGAAGCATTATTGCCGCCGGTTTTGATATACGCAACCGCGACCCCGTCCATGCTGAAAACACTGGTGCATACAATCAGAGCAGTCAACAAAGCGATACAATAGCGCATATTAGTGTCCTTTCCAAAATGTATCCTTTTCCTGATGACAGATAGTTAATTGCAATAATAAACAAAATATTCGCAATGACTAACAGTAAATAGTGGAGTTTAAATGCGATTGTTATATGCTATTATACACCCTACAAAGCACTTGCTGGTTATCAAGTCTAGACTTGGCTAGTCTAGACTTGGCAAGTTTAGACTTGACATTCTTTCTATGCAACCCTGTGCCCAAGAATATTCGTTCGCAAAAAACCAGCCCGTTTCTCTCCTCCGCAGCCTGTACGCATTCACAGCCTTGATGATTTGTATCAAATCTGACGCCACCAATTTATAATAGCCCATATCTATCGCAACAAAGGGCCGACAATACAGCCTCCCTCGCTCCAAAAATATACCTACATTTACGTCGGAATCGCAAAATGCCAATAATCAACCATCTTCAAGGAGTGGCAGCATGAACCATTCAAAATTAATTGCGGCGACACTGTCCGCACTGCTTATAGCAGGCGCTATATATGCCCAGGATTGCCCCTGGTTCACATCACGAACCCGTTCAGGTGAAAAAATTGCCGTTTGCGCGGAACGGTCGTCAATCGATGTTCCCAACGATGAATATGTGGCGCAGGAGCCGGACAATTACTCCGTGATAGGCTGCCATGTAGGCGATACGCTTTCATTCAAATTTATTGTCGGCAAAGACACCGAAAAGAGTATATTCTACGGCCACATGACCCGGAATGTTTCAAAATCAGTTGGCACCGATGTTACCGCTGCTTCAAATTATTTCTTCACGGATGTAAATGCGGGCCATTTCCGCAATATGTTTGCGTATCCAAACCAGGAATCGGGCTTTATCCTTAACAGCTCACAGACCCAGCCGCAAACCGGATTCAACACTTCCTACGAGAACCTGGTGACAGTCAAGATTATCGTGCCGGAAAAAGGCGGGCAGTCAAGCGATAACTGGGACCTTCGTCAGTACCCGATGTGGATCGCGATTTCGCAGTATCACAAAGATTCACCACTGTACTTCTGTCTCGACGCCACGGGCGGGACCACAAAGAGTGTCGTCAAAAACGATGCAATTGCTAAAAATCCGATCGCGGTAGCACGCACAGCCGCTGGTCTGGTGATCGATCTGGCGGACCGGAACGCATCGACAGTCTCGGTCCTTACCCCTGACGGCAGGACCATACTGCGCCATCGAGTCGTGGGCAACTCGATTACGCTGCAGCGGGATGCGTTGGGATCGGGCATGTATGTGCTCGATATTGCCGGCGCACGGGGACACGTTTCGCACAACATCGTGCTGCCGTAGCGGTACTCATGCGAAAAGCCACTCTCATTGGAGAGCGCAGATGAACCATCACATAACACGACGCGGATTTCTGGCATACGCCGGACTGGGGGCAGGTATGCTTGCCCTGCCCCGTTTCGCTTTTGCCCGCCGCGCCCAGCAGAAACCCAATGTATTATGGATCACGATCGAGGACGCCGGATGCCAGTTGGGCTGCTATGGCGACACCGCCGCCAAGACCCCGTTTCTGGACCAGTTTTCACAGGAGTGCGTCCGGTTCACAAATGCCTATTCCAGCTCGGGTGTGTGCGGTCCAAGCCGCAGTTGCGTTGCCGGCGGGATGTTTCCCGCAACCATGGGCGCCGACCATTTTCACTGCAGGGCCCGGGTGCCGACGGGCATGAAACTCTATCCGGAGTATCTGCGTGATGGCGGCTATTACTGCACCAATAACGAGAAAAACGATTTTCAGTTCGACTTTGACTGGGTTGGTGTGTGGGACCGCAACAGCACCGATGATTTCCTATGGCGCACACGTCCCGGCCAGACACCTTTTTTCCACGTACGTAATTACATGGATACGCACGAAGGCCGCTATCGCTATAACCGTATCGGGTATCTGTCTATCACCGACCACAAGCCCGAAGACATGCCGGTACCGCCATATTTTCCCGACACACCGAAGGTCCGGCGATGTTTGACCGGCTATTATCAGCAGATGACGCTTGTTGACGGGTATATCCGCGACCTGATTCAGGAGCTGAAAAATGACGGGCTCTACGAAGATACGATTATTTTCTTTTTCTCCGATAACGGCGGTCCCATGCCGCGCCAGAAACGCTGGTGCTACGATTCGGGGCTGCGGATTCCGCTGATGATACGCATTCCGGAGAAGTTCCGCCGGCCCGGACAGGGCGCGCCGGGGAGCGTGGATGACCAGTTGATCAGTTTCTGCGATTTCGCCCCCACGCTGCTGAACCTCTGCAGTCTTCCGAACGAAACCGTGAACCTGGTCGACTCTTCCGAAAGCGCGCACCGGCAGGCCCTGCAGCGGCTGCGGGCCGAGCATATCCGCTGGATCAGGGAATCCAGCGACGTGCTGTTTATTCCCGAAGCGACACTGCGGCAATGGGCGGCGCAATACGGCAGCGAGTACGCGGTGATCGAGGCGCTGGGCAACGACCGCCAGGGCGCATGGCTCGCCGCGGTTGAACAGGCGGAAGAGGGGCTTGCCGGTATGGCCGGCATGATCGCGTCGCTGGATGACACCGATCCGGTGGTGCGCTACTGGAGCTGCCAGGGGTTGGGCAATATCGGTCCCGATGCCGCACTGTCGGAAAGTAAACTCACTACGTTGCTCAACGACCCGAATAAGGATGTGCGCATTGCCGCGGCGCGGGCATTGATGCTGATGGATAAACCGACACAGGCCATCGAGGCGTTTAAATTACTGGCTGCCGATAATGACGCCGCCGTACGCCTTCTGGCGCTCAATGAGATCGAGTGGCTGGGATACCGTTCGATGCCGTTGCTTGACACATTGCAGGCACGGCTCAACGCAGAAAAATTTAACGACGCGTATAAAGCACTTACCAGCGCAATCGAAACAATACCGGTTGCCGTCACTGCGCGGCGCGGGAAACAGATCGATATGCAGCAGGTCGGCTATGCCATGCATCTTCGCGGAACACAATTGCGCATCACCTTTGCGCAGCCGTTCAGCGGCGGCATACGCATTTTCAATGCAGGGGGCAAACAATGCTGCGCGGAAAAAGTGAGCGGATCCCGACAGGCGGCTATTGACACCGGCGCGTTTGCCCGCGGCTGGTATACTGTGCGCATGTACGGCAAACACGCAGGCAGAGAGGCAATCTTCAGCGGCCCTTTCCTTCTTGAATAATCGAATTGAAACTGTTTGCAAACCTGCACGCAAGCAATCCAAGCGACTGCATTATCAGCCTCTCCCGCCCCGTGCGGGAAGAGTTGCCGCCGCGCCCGTCCGTCCCTGCCGCCGGCCGTATCGAGCTGTATCTCGAAAACCGCATTCTCAGCAGCGCATGGCTTCCCGAAACAACAGTCCCGTCGATGAAAGAGTTGAGCAGCCGGCTGGCAACCTCCTACCCCACGCTGCGCGCCGCCCTGGAATCACTGGTGCGGCGCGGTCTGCTTGAGCCCCGCGGCCGAGGCTATCGCGTGCCGCCTGTTTCGACCCGCCGGTCACATGCCCGTATCGTACTCTTTGAACCAGGCTACCAGATGGGGAAAATGACAATCACTCCCGGGCTGAGCCAGGAGTTTCTGCACCTGCTGGAACAGGAGTGCTCACGCAGCTCGATCGGACTCGATATTGTCGGCATATCCGAGCGGGAAGGCCGGATGCACTATATCGATATTGCCGGCGGCAACATTATCGAGCCGCGGAGCCTGGATTATGCAGCGGGCTACCTGTATGCGGCCACCATGAGCCGCAGCGATATCGCCGCAACACTCAGCGAGTTGTATGTGCACAACAAACCGGTGGCTATCCTGGACATGCTGGGCGATCTGGCGATTTCCCCGGCCATTCAAAATTCGCCGCGCTTCTGCCGCTTTGCCGTCTCCACCTCCGCCGCCTGCGCCCGCCAGATCGGGCGCTATCTGCTGGCACAAGGCCACCGGCGCCTGGCATTCATTTCGCCGTTTCATGCATGGGACTGGTCGAGGAAACGCGTTGAGGGACTGCAACAGGTTTGCGCCGCCGGCGGTAACATTGCAAGCGTCAAGCCGTTTGCGCTCGATACGTTTATCCGGCGTCTGCAATTCAGCGAGCAGGCCCGCAAACGTAACGATATCGCCATGCTTTCTATGCCGCGGGAGGCAATCGATGCCATGCCGTTTCCCTACCGCCGGGTGCTCGATTTACGCATGGAAATTGAATTGCAAAACTGCTATATCGACGCCGAGATTTATGCGCAATGCATCCCGCTGTTCGAGCAGGCGCTTGCCGATAAAGATATCAGTGCCTGGGTGCCGGTCAACGACCAGATTGCCGCGTTTGCGCTTGACTTCCTGCGCAGCCGCGGCGTCAAGGTTCCCGATGATATTTCCCTGATCGCTTTCGACGACTCCCCCGTCGCGCTCAAAGAGCGCATTACATCATATAATTTCAACATGCGCGCCCTGGTGCCTGCCATGCTGGAGTTCGTGCTGCGCCCCTCAGCATCGCCCACGGCGTCGCGACGAACGGTGGAAGGGTATATCGTTGAAAGGCAGACGACACGGGGAAAGGTGCAATAACAGCCCGTTCAAATACGCACAGCCCGCACCGCGCCCTGCGATGCATAGTTGCAAATTTCTTTATCGGCGGTTATAAGCGGGCACTGGAGATGCCGTGCCGTGGCAACAATGATACGGTCGGCCGGATCTCCATGAAATGTTCCCGGCAGCCGCGTGCTGTCGATTGATATTGCGGGAAGCAGCGGCACAAGACTCAGCCCCGGCGCCTGCAATGCCTGCTCTATCCATGCGCCGATTTCGGCGGAAAATACGATACGCCTTTTTGATTCCAGCATGGCGAGTTCCCAAACCGAAATTGCCGACAGATACAATCCGGAAACCCTGCTCGCTTTGATTACGTTCTTGAAAAACGCGGCCTTTTTTATCCGGTTGTCACCTTTGAGCAGCCAGACCCAGGCATGGGTATCGAGTATATAATACTCACTTTTCGGCGTCCCACACCTCCCCGGTTGGACTGATAATATCGTTTTCTTCCACGACACTGTTCCGGAGCATACCGAAAATGCTTTTTGCGGGTTTTTCATCGACAGCAACAAGCTTTGCTACCGGCTTGCCTCTTTTTGAAATAACAATCTCCTCGTGCGTCTCGTGCACCCTGTCCATTAATTTCAGACACTGGGCTTTAAATGTGCCGGCGGCAATAATCATAAGCTACTCCGATTCGTGACCATGTATATGTGACCATGGCTATATTATACTACCAGGCGGGGTGCACGTCAAGCGTTCTGCGGCAACACGCCGGAATAACAATCGCAATATAGCCACCATTTGCATGCGACGGTAAACACATTTTTCTCGCGCTATTATTTATGTTTTGTTCAACTGGTGTAGTCCGGGCGTAGGAAGGCAAAGCATACCTGCGCTGTTCGCAGAAGCTGTCAAAAATCCGGATTGTCGAAGTGGACATGGCTTCCGGCAGTCAGCTATGAGAATGGTTGCTTAATCGCGCAGCGGCGGCGCCTGCAAATCAGACGGCGCCGCCATAACTCCGGCTTTGGTGACAGATACCGTGTAGGTTGCGGTATTGCCGGCGCCGCCACCAGAAACCGTCACCATTGCAGTGGCCGCATCAGTAGACATCTGCGACGGATCGATAGTATTGGTAATTGTATAGCCGTTGACCGATACCGTCAACCAGGCAGCATCCTCCGAAGCCTGCACATCACAAAGTGTTCCACCGCCGGCATTGGTGATGCTGACCTGAGCGTCGGAGGGATTATTGTTCTGCACCTGAACAAAGATTTCCCCCGGTTCGACTGCAATGAGCGGATTGTTCGTAGCCACCGGCAGATCGCCGTGCCAGAACTGTGAATATCCTGAATAATTACCACCGGTCAGGGCTATCGGCGTAACGTCATCGGTTTGCCAGTTCCAGGCGAATACCGTACCGTTGTGATCGTGCAGCAGATAATCGTTGTTGTTGGCGCACATGACCGGGGCATCAATATGTGCATCCTGGTCGGGTACATTGGGCGGATTGAATACTTTTTGCAGCTTGACCTCCTCGTGCACGGTGGAAGCTCGCAATCCGATCCAGCAGCCATTCAGGATGCATTTCAAGTATTTTATGCGATTGCAGCAGCGTATTGCCACGTGTCGGCATTTGCGAATCACTACCGAATCGAACACGCATGAACATACTCATTTTCGGCGCAGGTGCAGTGGGGCTGGGACTGGCAAGCTGCCTGGTGAAAGCTGGTTGCCGGGTAAGCCTAAAAGTACGCCCATCCACCCGGGCTGCATTGACGCGTCACGGACTGGTACGCACGGGCATATTTGGCAGATACGACGCTCCTTGCGGATCGTTTGAGCTGTGCGACGCGACATCCGAAGCCGGATTTGATTTTATACTCGTCTGCGTCAAATCATTTGATACGCAGGATGTTGCCCAAGAGCTTGCTTCCTGGCATTGCGTGAAGCCCGGGACGCGCATCGTACTTTGCCAGAACGGCTGGGGCAATGTCGAGATAATGCGCCGACAATTTTCCGAAGAGCAGGTATTTGCCGCGCGGGTGATCACCGGATTTCGCCGAATCGATCTGCACCATGTGGATATAACGGTTCATGCCGCGCCGATTCATGTGGGCCATCTCTCTGCACGCCTGTCACATAATGTGGAGGCTCTTTGTCGCAAGCTCAACGAAGGAGGTTTACCTTCGCAAGTATCCGCAACAATGGTTCAGGACCTCTGGGCAAAAGTGCTATACAACGCGCTGCTCAATCCGCTGGGTGCCTTGCTTGATGTTCACTATGGTGCGCTGGGTGAGTCTGCGCATACCCGGGAGATCATGGCAAAGCTGGCACATGAGGCATTCACCGTTTTGCAGGAGAGTCAATTCTGCACGCATTGGACAGATACGGAGGCATTTCTTTTTGATTTTTATGAAAAGTCACTCCCGCCTACCGCCGCGCATGAATCATCAATGTTGCAGGACTTGCGCAACGGCAAACGAACGGAAATCGATGCAATAAATGGAGCTATTACCCGTTTGGGTGGCGAACTTGGAATTACAACCCCGGTGAATGATATGATTGTATCGTTGATAAAATTCAGAGAGACGTATTCATCGGACATGGGGAAGCAGCAATAGCAAGCATGTGTCAACCTACCCGCACATCAGCAGGTGCCTAGCGATGATTACCTTGCAGGCAACAACCATCAACGCGATAAAGGAGAGCGACCTGACTTGCGTTCTCCCTCACTTATCAGCGAAGACCAGCGATAAATTCCAGCGCGTTCTCAGGCGTCGGGCAGCCGTGCAATCCGTCATTGGCGAAATTCTGGTGCGCACTTACTATCATTGGATTCTCCCGCAGCCCACAGAATTTACCTACAATGATGCCGGAAAGCCTTCTATCCAAAATCATCCGGAATTTTATTTTAACATTTCGCATTCTGATGAGTGCGTCGCCGCGGCGTTTGCTGATGGGCCAATCGGTTTGGATGTCGAGAAAATACGCACACGTGATGAGGCAGTGATAACATCATTCTACTCAAGTGCGGAAAGGCAGATGATTGGGCAAGCTCCGCCCGAACTACGAGACTATCTGTATTATAAAATATGGACAATCAAGGAAGCATATGGAAAAGCAATCGGAACGGGTATTCCCAAAATCGTGAGAGGCTTGTCTTCGATAATAGAGAACGAAGCCTCGCGCGTCGCACAACAGGATCGCGTGGTTGAGGGGTGGCACATTTCAACACATAACCTGAGCGGTAACTATGTAGCGTCAATATGCAAACAGCTATCAAACCAGTCCGTAACAATCGAACAAATTGTCGCGCAGGAGCTGCTTGAGCAGTTTAAGAGCCAAATAGCGTGACATCAATACAGCAATTTAATATTTTCTATCTATTGCGTTGTCAGCCGGTGCAGTAAATCTCCTCGCGCAAATCAGCTTGTCACTGTAAGCAGGTGCAACTCCGAGCTAAGACGTGTTGCTGACTTCCGGGATACTACGGGCTTCGTTTGCGAGGGATTTACAGCATAATTTAAACAGTTAAGTATATTTCGATAATTGATTACGTATATATCTTATATATCTTAGTGAAAGGATAGATACATGCGCATACCACATTTGTCTGCTTCAGGTATAATATTCATGCTGATTACCGGTGCATATGCACAAAACGCGCGACTGGATGCATTGGCAAACAACTTCATAATCGGTGATATTGGTGTGCTGATTGGATATCCCGCTTCAGCGATGCCGTATACCGACGTTATCCAGGCAACAGCCTACGAAAACGGCAGTTTCGGACCGCTCTTTGCAATTAAGTCAATTGGAGAATGGGGAGCTTTGGGCGTAATTGCAAATCAGGAATCATATCTACGCAACAACTTCTATACCGATTCCAAAAAATATCTTTCCGGCTCCATTGGTCAGATGAATGGTTTGCCAGACGAGATCCCTCCCTTTCCGCATTTGCTGTTTGCAGCAGAGGCAGGCCCGGTGACCTTCGGACTCGACCTGTTCTATACAATTGCAAAGGTTAACACAACTCCCGGTAATGAGCATGAAGGTTCGATACGCAATGCAGGCGCGCTGTTCAATGTCGATTTTCTGCTGGGAAATTTCGGTGTCTATCCCTTTGCCGGCTTCAGTATTCCCAATACGGAAGGTAAATTAGCTACCGACAATGAACAAAATGATATTACCGTTGCAACCGAAAAAGCCAATATGATCAATGCCGGCCTGGATGTCGGATTTACTATCTCTTACACTGATTTTACGCTGGGCGGGGTTTTTACCAGTGAGAAATACCAGTTTTCAAATACGCGAAACGATACCAAAACAACCAGCCCGGAGCAGGGGCTTCAGGACATTACGCTGTATGCCGGTGCGGAGTCCTGGCCGGAAGGCAACATCATGTTTTCGCTGGTGTACACCTACGATTTGCTAAATTTCGAGAAAGTTGACCGCATTGAAACCAGTAGCGACACGCTTGACCAGAGAGCAGACTCGACGGTTCAAACGAATTCGTTTATCCTCAGCGGTGAATATTACCTTCCGGTTGACAGAATCGTTGATAATCTGGTATTCAGAGGCGGTCTTTACTGGGAAGTTGCCGATATGAAAAATGAAATAACCACCGACACATTGAGCGCAGGGGGAAGCTCAAAAACAGCCTTTGAAGGACCGCACCAGGTTTCTGATGTCGTGCCAACCATCGGATTGGGGCTGACCCGAGGATGGTTTACTTTTGATATTGCAACGCGTCTTGCGGGATGGGAAGGTGCAATTTCAGGCCCGCCGATTGTCACCGGTTCACTGACGATTAATTTCGGCGGACGCGACGAGTAGCAGTAATGCAAACCCGCATCTGCATCCTTGCCTCGTCAAGCAAAGGAAATTGCACCGTAATCTGGAATGATAAGCATGCATTGCTGATCGATTGCGGTGTGGGTATCAAGTATTTCAAAAGCGCGCTGGCTCGGCTTGGCGTTGACATATTCACTATCCGGGGAGTACTCATTACCCACCTGCATCGCGACCATGTCAATCCCGTGCTGGGAAAGGCGCTTAAGCGCCACGGCATTCCACTCTATTGCCATGCAGATGCACAGCTACTGCTTGAGCGCATGCATCATAAAAGCATGAACGGTTCGACACTATCTTTTGACGGAACTCAATTCGTAATTGATTGCTTTGCGGTGGACACCTTCGACGTTCCGCACGACTGCGGTGGAGGATGCCGGGGATTCAAAATTTCATGGGAGCATAGCGGACTGCACTCCCTGGCACTGGCAACCGACCTGGCGGAAGCTCGGCAGCACTTGATACCCCATTTTTGCAACCTGGACACACTTATCCTGGAGTCGAATCATGACACCGATATGCTCTGGAATGATCGCATCCCCTGGATTCTCAAAAAACGGATAGCCGAATCACATTTATCAAATGAGCAGTGCGGCGATTTTCTCAAACAGGTACTGTTGCAATCGCAAAGAGCACCCAAATCAATTATGCTTGCACATATCAGCCAGGACCGCAACACGCAGGAGCTGGCTCTGCATTCAGCCCGCTTCGCATGTGAGGCGGTGCAGGCAGACAGCAACGTTGTGATCTCTCATCAACGCGAAAAAAGTCAGGTTATCTGCATCGATTAGGCTATGCAGATATCAATACGGTATTTTGTGTAATCTGAGCCAATCCAATGCATTTGCATTAAGCTGAATTCTAATCGAGCATGCCCCCAGCTAAACCCTATTTTAAGGCAATTGACAGCCTGCGTTTTTTCGCAGCCGTCAATATTGTGCTGTTTCATCTCGAGCGTCTCGGTGGATTTTACAGTCTGAGCTGTCAACCCAAATGGTTTTTTGTGTTCACCAAAGGCCCGATGTTTCATGCATCGCTGTTTTTCATTCTGGGCGGCTTCATCTTTACCATCAAGTTCAGCAATAAAATCGATAGCCTGCGCCCCGGCAAATTTTTGCTCGGCAGACTCAGAGACCTCTATCCCCTGCATGTCATTACGACGCTGGCCATGGTGCCGCTGACAATTACCAAGGCGCTTTCGTGCGGCGAATTTGACATCGGGCGACTGCTGTATTCCTGTGCAATTCATCTGTCGCTGCTTTTTGCGTTCATCCCTTTTAATGTCTATCGCATGAATCAACCGTCCTGGGCTTTGTCGGCATTCTTCTTCTGCTACCTGATGTTTCCTTGTGCGAGCCGATTCGTTGCACGCATAAAAAGACGCAGATTCGTGCTGGCGGCCATGCTCCTGGCCTTGATTCCCGGCATATTCTGGTCGTTTGGGTATAAAATGTATGGTGATACACGTGATATCTGGCAATTCATGCATACCTTTGCACCCATTCGATTTTTTGAGTTTTTAATAGGCATGCTGCTCGCCCAGTTTTATATTCTGGGCCGCGATAAGCCGTCGGCGATTTCCTCGCGCACACAGGCGTTGATAAGTGATGTAATAATTTTAATATGCGTGGCCTTGCTGTATTTCAACCTGAGTCCGGTTGTACGTCCAAGTTACTTTACCCGCTGGATTTCATATCATATCTATGTCCTGCCGCTTTTCGCAATTATACTCTATATGTTCGCTGTGGAGAAAAGCTACCTCTCCCGCATATGCACCTTTCCGCTTATTCGCAAACTGGGGCAAAGTTCGTTTTATCCGTACCTGTTGCATATTCCGCTGATTTCCTGGTTATGCTTTACTTTAGAGAGGGCGTGCGGGTATCGCAGATTTCTGCACAGCCCGGTAAATGTGGCGATTTTTCTCATCGTGCTCTACTCTGCAAGCAGTGTTTACTGGAACCTGGTCCGACAGAAGCGGAGGAAGGCACGGGATATGGGGTGACGGCTTCTGCTGGGGGGAGGACGGGTGACGACATGTCACGAGCGAGAGAAAATGTGAGGGTAGATCCGGCAGTTCACCTGCGCTGAGCGATAATTTGTGGCTAATTAGTATATTAAGCGGCTTTAATTTCCGATTATGTATTGACCTTTAAACCTGCTCATTCAAAGGAGACTTCACATGAGTATCACGCAAAAAACGTTCGGGTCCAAAAACGGCAGCGACGTAATCTTATACACTCTGACAAATACCAACGGTATCGAAATCGACATCACCAACTACGGTGGAATCGTTACCAGGCTGGTCACGCCCGACAAAAACGGTCAGCAGGCCGATATTGTGCTCGGCTATAGCGATTTTGAATCGTATCTCAAGGCAACCCCTTATTTCGGTAGCCTGATCGGGCGCTTTGGTAACCGGATCAACGCCGGAAAATTTACATTGAACGGCCGGCAATATACTCTTAATTGTAACGAGAACGGCCGTCATCTGCATGGCGGAAACGTCGGTTTTGACAAAGTCATCTGGGACGCACAGCCTGCAAAGCAGGAAGATTCCTGCTCACTGAAGCTGCGCTATATCAGTCCCGACGGTGAAGAAGGCTATCCGGGAACCTTGACGACTGATGTCGAGTACAAATTGACGAATAACAATGAACTGGTCATCGCCTACACTGCCACAACCGATATAGACACAGTTCTGAACCTGACGCATCACTCCTATTTCAATCTTGCCGGCGATGGATCGGGAGATATTTTCGACCATGTTGCCGAAGTTAATGCATCCCGTTTTGCGCCGGTTGACGACAACCTCATGCCGACGGGTGATTTGCTGCCCGTCAAAGAAACACCCTTCGATTTCACCAGTCCCGCCAGACTCGGCGAAGTGATTCATGCCGATCACGAGCAGTTGAAGATTGTCGGCGGCGGTGTCGATCACAGCTTTGCACTGGACAAGCACGGCGATGCACTTGCCCCGGCGGCAATAGTGACGGAGCCGACATCAGGACGTACGCTTGAGGTTGAAACCACCGAACCGGCGCTGCAGTTTTACACCGGCAATATGCTGGATGGGACGCTTGCGGGGAAAGCCGGTGCAATCTATGCCAAGCACACCGGTTTCTGCATGGAAGCACAGCATTATCCCAATTCCCCCAACCGACCCGAATTTCCCTCAACGGTTCTCAAGCCGGAAGAGACGTACAAACAGGTTACCCTATACAGATTTGGAGTCGAGAAGTAAGTCCGGTGCATTTTACGGATGCGAGGATGATTCTTTCGCCCTTGTGAGCACCTCGCGTCCGGCTATGCTGTCGGATGGCCTGACAATAATGTCGTATAGCGCCGGTATGCCGCCGAAGAGCTTAGACGTATACGAGAATACGTTCACCAGAATAAAGAGGGCCGCTTCTTCCTTTGTCAACCCTGCGCGCTCAAACATGACGGCAAACAGTGCTTCCCGCACCCCGATGCTTTGAGGCGTCAGAGGGATTATTATGGTGATAATGTCAATTATGGGGATAAGGGCAAACAGCTCAATCAGATACCATTTTCCCGTCGTTCCGTAGAGAATAACGCCCGAACCCAAAACCAGATTCAACTGCAGAAACAGCGTAATACCCATGCCGGCAACAAGGTAGCGCTTGCGATTGCGATAATTAAAAACCCCCTGGCGAATATTCTCAGCCGCATTTTGCACCTTTTTCGGGATTTTGCCGGTCAGCAATCCTCTGATTGGCGCCGTAATGCGCTTGTTAAAGGACAAAAAGACGCTGATCAGTGTAACCCCCATTGCAATCAGTATAATCTGCTTTACTTGCACGGAAATGACATCCTCTTCCAGAAAGACCAATCCGATTGCGGAAAACAGCACCCAGGTGCACACAAAGGTCAACTTGAAAACCCACGTTGCACTCCAGGCGATTGAATAATCAATATGTCGGGTAAAAAGCACGGCCCGCACGACATCCTGCGCAATCGAGGAAGGCAAAATGAGGGAATAAAATGCGCTGACAAAATGATATTTCAGTGCCTTGAGCAATGAAATGCTGTTGCTGAATGCGCGGATAAGCACCCAGATCCGCACTCCCTGCAGGAAGACGGCAAACGTGTTGACCCCGATAACAAGCGGTATAGTCCACCATGCAATACCGGTGATTGAGCTTTTCAGCTCCTGAAAGTCAATACGCCGGAAGATAAAAAAGAAAATAAAGGCGACAAGCGGCAATCTCAGCCATTTGAGTATGCGCCAGAGCAGAGAAGATTGTTTTGCGTTATCATGTGTATCGGCCATGCTTTTTACGGCATCAAATATAAATTCATCTGGAATGGATGTACAGAAAAGAGCAGCGCCTTGGAGCAATGCAATTGGAGAATACAGCAGCCGTCCCTAACCGGAGCCACACTCTCCAATGTGAGACTACATGCTCATTCGATTCCAGAAAGCCAGCATTCTCTCATGAACCAGCTCTTTGCTTTTTTCGGCAAGTGATGCAAGCAGTAACACAAGCATGCCGATCACTGCGAGACCAATCCACGCGAAACTACCGTGCATGTCAATCACTTTGACGCTCACATTGACTATGCAGAGCAGCGAAACTGTGCAGCCGAGCATAAACGCAACCTTCTGTCCGTTCAGAATACCCACCGCAATGATGCATGCTGCCAGTGCCAACGACACCAATGAATTGACGGGCGCAGAGTCGATAAGATGTAGAAATACCAGTCCCGAACAGGCAACCACTGCTGCGGTGTTTACATACGTTGCCGGAGCTACCCCCCTGCCAATGAGCGCGTGTGCACCAATGATAAGCGCCCAGGGAATAACCAGCAGCATAATACCCCCTCTGACACCAGCATTGATATCACCCAACACGGGAAATGCGAAAAATCCCCATCCCAGAATCAGCCCAGACATCCCTGCCGCCTGAAAAAAGCGCAGCACAGCTACTTTTCGGGCAATTCTTCCGCAGTGAAAAGAAAGATATGCACCGAACATGCCGAACAGAACTGCCTTGAAAAACGGGCCGGTATCATAGTAGGTACTTCGCGCAACAAGGATCGCAAGTGGAATGGCCGGTAGCACTCGCGATACATACCCTTCGAAATTCTTCAATCTGAAATCGAGCGAAAAATTGTATGTGTCAATTAAATGGAGTGCCAGCGACACGCACAGAAGAACTGCAGCAAGCCCGATACCGTGCCGGACTGGAATAAGCAAGCCACAATTGCTGAGTACGTATATTCCCGTCAGCAGCTTTGCGCGCGGACCGGCAAAAACCTTGAATCCAAAGTAGCATATCGGCAGAAACACCGCAAGTGTCACGAGCGAAATAGCGGCTACCGTAGCAAAGGTGACACTAGTAAATACAAGCGGTTGGGGCATTGGGTCGGGCGGTGAACCAAAAACAGAGAAGTACATCGCACCGAGCTGTGAGCAAAGCACGGGAAACGCCGCAACGGCAATTCCCAGAAAACTGCGCGAACCTTTGTGTTCCTTGAGTATTGTTGCAGTGATCAATCCCAGAATTCCAAAAAGTAATGCAATTGCCAGAAACACCCAGTGCCGCGTCAGGGGCGACATCGAATAGACACCCTGGAGCATAAATGAAATCGCCGATGCAGCGATAACAATGCCGCCTCCCCAGCGCATTATTGCGGCAAAATTGTCGGATGAGAACCATTCAGGTTGCTTCTTGACATACACATCCTCCCCCAACGCCGCCTCTTTCTGCTGCTCTGCATCCTGATGCGATACTTTTTCAATGACATCGAAACAGGTTTCATTATAAGCAGTCGTATTATTCGATTGAACTTGAGTCTGCATGCCAACCTCCTATTCTGCACTCTTTGTCATGAGTTCATCGAGCGCACATTTCAAATCAGCTTCTTCTTCCTGCTTGTCAAATTCATCTGTCAGGGAATCCCGATTGACGCACACGGAATCAGACTGCAATTCGCTTGCTACGACATCCGTTTCCCATCGAGTAAGAAGGTCATCCAGGCCTTCATGCGCATCGGCATTCAGCGATGCAGCCGAGTGTAGCGCCTCAGCGCAACTCTGACGCCCCGCCAGCGCTCGCTGCCGATGCTTGACTGTTTCCAGCTTTTTCTGAATGCGCTCGACGTCGCGCTCCATTTTTATTTCCAATTCCCGCACTTCCTTTATTTCCACCGTAATCTTTTGGTGCTCAGTTTGCGCCCGCTTGGCCCGTCGCATGCATTCCAGTGCTTTGGCTTCATCGTCCGCATACACTTTTCTCGCACGCCCCTTCCAGTTAATTTCATCCTGCTGGAGACGAGCCTGATCTTTCTCTAAACGAAGTGCGTCACCCTTGACATGCGATAGGCGAATCTTTGCTTTGGCCACAACGCGTTCGTATTCGCGGATATAACTGAGCGTCAGTGCCTCTTTGTTCTCGATCTGGCTTGTCAAGTCCTCCATTTTTGCCTGAATATTCACTGCGATTCGTTTCAAAAGCTTCATAGCGTCCTCCGGTGGTCTGGGTGATTGGCTTACCTGTTAAATCTTATGCTGTCTATCCGAACCTGAATCATAAACAATGCCAATCAGGGAGCATTCCATAATCAACTGATATTAATCAGCCTACATTTAGCCTGCTGGCACTTGACCAGGGAACGGTAGTCAAATATTGTCAAGGTGGATAATCAAAATTTGCACAACTTCTGTTTCATTCTGCAAAACTATTCCTATTATGTTCACCATTCGCAGCAAACCCTTGACAAGATTGCGGCGATTTGCCGGGAGCTATATTACTTGGTAAACATGTTTAATTGTCAAGCCAGGGCAAGGATTGCTAAAATATTTATGTCAACTGCATGCGATGATAAAAATCAGTCCCGCAGGCATATCGGCAAATTGTTCAATGATATCGCGCCAACCTACGACAGACTCAACCATCTCCTCTCCTTGAACATCGACACGTACTGGCGCAAAAAAATGACAGATCTGTTGCCACGGGGCGAAAGCTTTTGGATTCTGGATGTCGCCACCGGGACCGCCGATGTCGGGTTGACTATCGATTCGCAGCGCAATCGCTGCGATAGCATTGTCGGCGTTGATATTGCAGAAAATATGCTCCGCCTGGCGCGTGAAAAAATTGCCCAAAAACCACGCCGCAGCTCAATATCGCTAGTTGGAGGCAGTGCAACGGAATTGCCCTTTGCAAATGCGAGCTTTGATATCGCCACGCTCAGCTTTGGCTTGCGCAATTTCAGTGACGTCGCAGGCGGATTGCGGGAAATCAATCGCATCCTCAAACCGGGCGGCAACCTGATCGTTCTGGAGTTTTCCCTGCCCCAAAACCGGGTGGTGCGAACGATGTATCTGTTCTATTTCAGGCGCATACTGCCGTTGCTTGGCGGAGCAATTTCGGGGTGTCCGTATGCCTATTCATATTTAAATAAAACTGCCGAAGCATTTCCATACGGCAGAAGGCTGGTTGATATTTTCGCACCCTGCGGCTATTCCGTCTCAAGCTATACCCCTCTGTCGTTGGGGATTGCCACCCTGTATGTCGCAACAAAATAAGGAGCCAATATTTCAAAATTCACCGATATAACCCTGCATCGCATACAAGAGCGGGTCGCTTCAGTTCCGATGACTGATCTGCCGGAGCAACTGATTTGCCTTTCCTTTCCGCTAGAAAAAGCTGACGGACTGAACTGGCTGTGCAACCAGACGCTTACTCCGAAAGTTTACTGGTCCAGTCGAGAACGAACCGAAATACGCGCGGGTATTGGGCAGGCC
>WJLW01000005.1 GCA_014728295.1 Chitinivibrionales bacterium
AAAAAAAAAAAAAAAAAAAAAAAAAAAAATGTCCCAGCAACACGAAATGTGCGCAACGCTACAAGGCGAGCCCGGGCTGGGTTGGATGAAATCAACACGATGTTTGTCAGTCATCGCGCCGAAGGTAGATGCGTTGGTGAGACTCTGTTGGGGTGGGAGGTGCAGTTTTGCGACCTTTTGGTCGTTCGGAAAAAAGGCCTGAAATAATTAAATTGTTAAAAATCAATGTATTAAACCTTTCCGAATCGTATGGCATGCGCTTTGTAGCATTGTATCTCGCAAAAACAACACTACGCAACAGGCACACAAACCTATGGAGGAGGCTCATCATGCTATGGCTGAAGAAAAAGACTCACTTTGGAATTGCGCAAGCTAATCGCCGTGAATTGGGGCAGGCGGATCAAAACGACGGTTCGTCACGGGTGCTGCGTGATCTCGAACAGATTGGCCGGGACGTAAAAGTGCAGTTGGCGCAGACAAGGAACATGCTCAACTTAATTCAGAACAAAATGAAAATTCTGGAAGAGAGTGAGCTACTTTGGTCTGAACGGGCGCAAAAAGCGCTCGAGATCGACTATGACAAATCTCAGGAATGCATGCAGCGTCTGCAGACGGTTTCATTCCAGAAGAATCAGCTAGCCGGTGAGATTCATGAATATCAGGTGCAAGAGAAGAAACTGACGTTCCGGCTGGGTGATATTCATTGCAAGTTCAGAAACCTCACGAACCAGGGGCACCCCCGCATGTTCCCACAAGACAAGTCGGCCACCTCTACTATGCAGAATGAAATTTACCGAGAGCGGGTAGAAAATGAATCTCTCGATCCCGAACTGCACGAATTCAAGCAGAGGGTAAAGCAGCAGCTTGCCGAGGCGATTTACGCGTTCGAGCGCAATTAGCCGGGTGTCTGTCTGCGATGAGCGGCTTACCGCGCTACAGTAATAATTTCATCATATAATTGTTGAAATCTGCGATTGTAGGGCCACAACTTTCCGGCTTCTTTGAGTGCGTCAACTGCATCTGAACGATAGCGCGGCTCCCTTTTATAGGTATATCGATTGATACGATATTTCAGCTTTTCGGCTTTATCGGCATGCGATAAGTCGGAATTGATATAATATCCGTCCCCGCCCTGCATAACCAGCCAGGAGAAATACAGTGTATCGCATGATAAGCTTTCGGAACTGAACTCTTTGCGCAGGATGGCAGCTATCGCCTCCTCCCGTGCATCTCCTTGCAGTGATGCAATATCGCTATTGCGGAGCAGCTTCTCCAGGCGAAAACGAAAGGGGACAACATTGGGAACATGCAATATAACATGGATAACATCATCTGAATTGTAAAGCGAGTCTGATTCGATGGTAGCGGTAACATTATCGAGCAGGTACGCGTGCATGGCTGGGGAGAAGGCTTTGACGGATGCAAAATCAGACATGCCCGTCAACTTGACAATGCGTTGCTGATACGCTTGAGGTGAAAAGACTCCGCGATCGTCCGGCACTTGCATGGCCCGGGCTTGCTCGTATTGATTCCGTTTCAGCAGCTTGAGAAAATGTTCGACGGCGGCAATTGGAGACTCCGGCACCGTGTTGTGGATTGCTGAGCTGTCCTGAGCAGCAGCGAAAACACATAGCGACACGGTCAAAGCAGATGAAACGGTCATTTTGTCAAGCATGCACACCCTTCCTTTCCCGGACCCGATTGATGCCTGCTTTAAAACTATGTCGTATGTGTTGGTTGTGTCAATATTGTTCTGCAAAAACGAAAATGATGTGCGTGCTCATCGCACCTGCATCATTTTGTGCAGAACGGCCCGGTCGCCGGTTTTGACGCGTACAAAGCGAATACCCGAAGCCAGTGGGGAATATGCGATTGCGGTTGTTGATCCGTCAGCGGTTACTCGCATGAGCAATGCCCCCTGTGCATCAAGAATTTCAACAATGGTTTTTCGGGCGGTAATGCCCTGTACATACAGTACTCCGCTTCGAAAAGAGAGAACCGGTGAACGCAATGGTTTTTGCGAGGTGAGAATGTGGTGCGATTCTGTTGAGAATTCCTGCCAGATCACGGTCGCGTCCTGATCGTACTGATGCGCGGCGCCGGTGTTTGCGTCGATGTGGTAGAGCATATTTTCGGGTATACTTTGCCGTGTCAATCCGGGAGCGCCCAGGCGAATGTCGGACCGGACAACGGCAAGGGTTTGGCGATTGTCAGCATAGGTCCAGAATGCGACGTGACTGCCGTAGGTATTTATAACGGGGTGACTGCCTTCTCCGACAGTAAGTGTATCGGTTACGACATTGTTGGTTACGATTACCGCGCGCACGGTACCATTTTCTTTGATATTGTGTACGCCGATGCCGCTGGCGGCTATAATCCGGAAGGCAAACGACGCAACAAGCAATCCGGAAAAAGCGTTGGACCATTTCATAGCAAACCCCGCCTGGTAAAGGTTTTATTTCTACTGTAAGAAAAACGTAGTAGGGAATGTAGTTGTACAAAAAGAAATTAGCCTATACTTAAATTGAGTAAATTGCTATATTTTATAATTATCAGCATCTCCTACTGAGGATACATGCCCAGAAAAAGCCAACCGGCCTTGCGCAAAGCACTGACCAGTCTCGTCAATCGGATATCGAGCGGATCGTTAACGCCGGGGCAGGAACTCCCTGCTTTGAAACGGATGGCGCATGAAGCAGGCGTCTCATTGCTGACGATGTGGAAAGCGGCTGAAATCCTGCGCAAGGAGGGCATTATTTCGGGCGGTTCGGGTAATAAATTCCGGCTGCTGCATATCGAATGTGCCCATCTTCTTGATATGATCGAGCCCGAGCCCGAGGCTTCACGTGCCGCATCTGCGGACATCTCCTTTGCCTGGGAGCGTGTCAAAAACCGCATTCGACGGGATGTGCTTACCGGTGTGTATTCCGCCGCCGGAGGCCTGCCTGCCGTAAAAGAGCTTGAGATACTGTACAAAGGTTCTTTTCGTACGGTAAAACGGGCGCTGGATTCACTGTGCGATGAAGGCATTCTCACGGTTGGGGGCCATAAATATGCGCCGGCAATCGTAAGCAAAGAAAACGCAGCCGCCAAAATAGCGCTGATTGGGCAATGTGACAACAACGGAAAACTGTTGCTCTCTTCCGTCAACGAAGAATGGTTCCGTATCATAGAAGACGTCGGCGCAACCTCGCGTGCTCATTTCGTCTCCTACGGCTATACGTCCGGATTGTTGGATTTTTCAATACGCAATTCGGAGGGTAATCCCTGCGAGCTTGAAGATGACGAGAGCATACTTGGCTATGCGATGATTGTCACCAACAACGAAAGCGGACGCGATCGCATCGTGCGCCGTCTCTACCATTTCAAGAAGCCGCTGGCAATTCTCGATCTGGCAGGCGGCTGGAAATTGCCGGCTGCAATTCATTACCGTGGAATCCGCATTTTCGCCGCTGCAACAGGTCTGGGGCCTGCCCGTAAAGTAGCAAAGTATCTGCTTGATTTGGGTCATCGGCGCGTGGCCTATGTTTCGCCCTACCATAAAGCACTCTGGTCGCACAGGCGATTGCGAGGTCTGGAGGCTACCTTCAAAAATGCTGGTCTGCCCGGTGCTGTGTTTCCTTTTGTATTCACCCAACCGCGCCAGTATTTCAAAACTACTGCCGGCAATCGCGCCAATGTCGATGCGCTTGTCGCATACTATCGCACCTGGAGCAAAGGGCTGCCCGCTGAGTATAAGGACGTGCTCGATCCTATCTTTGTGGAGACCATTTCCGTAAAAAGCATGTACCTGGCCGAATTGAATCACTTTCTGCGCCCCCTGTTTCGCAAGGCAGGGCTGGAAGAATCAATTACTGCCTGGGTCTGTGCAAACGATCAGGTTGCCTGCGCCGCACAGGATTTCTGCCGGCATAAAAAAATAGATGTGCCGGGTCAGTTGTCCATTGTCGGCTTTGATGACAGCTACGAGGGGCTGCAGCGTGGCATTTCCAGCTATAACTTCAATCTGCGCGGCATAATGCATGCCATGATTGCGTACCTGCTAAATACACGTGCCTATCCGACAATATTTGCGCGCCGGCCTATTGAGATTGAGGGTATGCTGGTACAGCGCCGAACAGTGGGTGTGACGAGTCGATGAAATACCGACATAAGCACCACCTCGACCTGTTCGGACGGCGATATCCGGCTGGAAATAATCTCCAGACTACCTTCTTCTCCCATCAAGGGAGTTAGAAAGAGATTTCCATTGCTGTACATTTTGCCGCCCTTTATCTGCACTGGAGGGCGATCCTCCTCTTCGGCATATACGGCAGGATAGGCATCGCCGGAGGCAAAAACCGAATACTGACTCAATGAAACAATTTCAGTGCGCATAAAGACCTCACTCATGCGACCGTTGACTTTTCCCTTCCCGCGTATGACAATGGATAATGTATTTTGAACAAAAGGTTAACTATCGTTCTTGCAAGGCTACCCGCATACCTATGAAGAATCAACGACTTATACATTTCACTAAAATGGAAGGGTGCGGCAACGACTTTATCGTCGTTTTTAACCCATCGGCCGGGGCGGCAAATGCTTTGATCCGGAAAGCGCCCTCCCTCTGCGACCGTCGCACCGGAATTGGCGCCGACGGTCTTGTTTTTGTCGGGTATTCATCTATGTGCGATTTTTCTATGCGCATCATCAATGCCGATGGATCGGAAGCCGAGATGTGCGGCAACGGTCTGCGCTGTCTGGGGCGGTATATCAGGCAGAACAAGTTGATTGATCAGGATTTGATCGCCGTTGCCACAAAAGCGGCGCCTGTCGGGGTGGAAATGGCCAATGAGTATATACGCGTCAACATGAATGCTCCCCGGCTATCCGGAAGCGAAATCCCCGTTGAAAAAGATGCCGACCCGATCATCAATGAACCGGTTACGATTGACGATCGAGAGTTTCTGGTGACGGCTGTTTCCATGGGTAATCCCCATGCCGTTATATTTGCACACGAGTTGACGGATGATCTTGTGTTGAACTGGGGGCGCAGACTGGAGTCTCATCCTTTTTTTCCCAGGAGAACAAATGTAGAATTTGTAAAAGTGCACTCACCGCATGAAATCAGCATGCGTGTTTTCGAACGGGGTGTTGGTGAAACCATGGCCTGCGGCACCGGCGCCTGCGCGAGTGTTGTTGCTGCTGTTTTGAATGAGAAGGTGCATGATTTTGCCACAGTGCATCTGCGGGGAGGAGATGTTACGGTCAATTGGGACGGTGACCGTGAGCAGCCGGTTTTTTTGGCCGGGCCTGCCCGGCAGGTATTTACCGGAACGGTGAGAATCTGAGCCGGGTCCGGATTGAGTATCTTAATTCCCAAAGAAAGGGCTCTTGAATGCAAAGCCTTTCCCGAGCAACGCGCGCTTTGTGCATACCTGCATTAGTGTGTCTCCCGCTGATGGTTCATGCTGCATCAAGCGGCAGTCCAACCTTCATAATTGCACGTCCCTCAGACGCATCATTGAATGTCGATCCCCAGAGCAAATGGTTCGGCGCACTCAGCGAAGAACTCTTTCATTTCAGGTTTAATGCATTGTCAAAGTGCAAAGTCGTTTCGCGCGACAAGCTTTTCGCATCCTTGCCGGATTACCGGAACATTCTCAAAGATATCAGCCAGGAAGATTATTTTCCCCTGGCGAAGATGACCGGTGCGGAGTATGTCATTTTCCAGAAATATGAAACCTTTAAAGGCGGTCAGGAAATATTGTACCTGATGGAAACCCACCGGGTCAAAGATAAAAAAGTAGTATCCATCGTCGAGAAAACACTGGACGGTAAGTATCTGGGAAGCGAACTTGATTCATGCATCCTCAACATCTTGATCGAGACAAAAACAAATTTGCCGAAGAGCGAGCGCCTCTTTCTGGGAAAACCGGTAGTAAGCGCGTCACTTAAAAATCTGAAGCGCATAGGCTCTTTGCTGATAACGGAGCATTTTACGAAAACCGCCACTCCCGCCTCAATCGCTCCACAATACCAGCGTATCGCCGATAAAGACGTTACCATGTTTCTGGCGTTGTATCTGGGAGCATATGCCTACGAAAAGGCCGGCAAATATGCCGATGCCGCCAAAATGTTCGAGTCGGTCATTGTCCACATACCCGAAGCTTATCCGGGGCTCTATGCCAAAGCCGCAAAGAATTTCGTGCAGGCAAAACGCTATTCAGAAGCGATGAGCGTTGTCAAAAAAGCCGAACGAAAAGCCATATCCTCACATGAGATCATTGCTGCCAAAGCAGAAGCTTACCTTGCACAGGGCAAACGTAAAGCCGCACTGCCTTTGATGCAGAAAGTTATTATTGTCGACAAAAACAATCCGGCAGCTTTGCTCTTTTTTGCGCAGGAAGAAAACAAGGTCAAACGCTATTCCCAGGCGTTGGAGTTTGCCGAGCGTCTCTTGAAACTGGAACCCAACAATGCCGAAGCGCTGCTGGAGAAAGGGCGCGCTCTGAAGCTGCTCAAGCGGCATAAAGAGGCTCTGCCGGCTCTTACCCAGGCGATAACGCTTTTACCGGAAAATGCTGACGCTCATCTTCTGCTGGCCGATATCTATGCTGCCCGAAACAAGCATGTCCAGGCTGCCGAGCATTATCTCAAAGCAGCCGAATTCAAAAAGAAGAATCTGTCGGTGCATCTCAGCGCTTCTCGATCGCTCAAAAAGATTAAAAAGCATGACGAAGCACTGGACTTTCTGCGCAAAGCGCAATCCCGGTTTTCCGGCAAACGGGATTTTCAGCTTGAGCTCGGTATGCTTGAATACGAGTATGGCGATTCGTCCCGGGCCTTCCAGCACCTGGAACGCTATGCCGCAAGTGGGGCACGGAATCTGGACGTTTATCTGGCGCTGGGAGAGCTGTATGAGCGGGAAGGCAAATATCTCAGCGGTGTTGCCATGTACAAAAAAGCTATGCCGATGCTGAAACGTAAAAACCCGACCAAAGTAAAAATGGCCCGGCTGTATTACAAGAATAATTACTTCACCAAAGCCATTGAATTATTGCGACCCGTGAGTTCTCTAAGGTCGCCGTTGAAAGAGTCCAACTATTACCTGGCCGGAGCCTATCTTGCCAAACGCGACACGCTCAAGGCACTGCGGGCTTTTGCCCGTGAAAAACGCTATCACGGCTACCGGCCCGGCATGCAGCGCAGGATGGCGGACTTGTATTATGCCAAGGGGGTCAGCTCGAAGGCAAAAACAGAGTACCTCGGGCTGGTGAAAGCCGGAAAGGTACCTGCAGAGGTCTATATCCGGTTGTCGGATATGTATCTCGATGAAAAGAATATGGCCAAAGCCGAAGAATACCTGCTGATGGCCTCGCAACAGGGAAAAATGAAACCGGGCGCCTATTGTGAATTCGGAGCAAGTTATGCCTCACTCAAGCAATATGCCAAAGCAATTGACGCATACAACCGCTGCCTGCAGAAAAAACCGCGTGACAAAGTCGCTCTGCTCAAGCTGGCCGGCCTGTATGAGCGCGTTAAAAATCATGGCTCGGCAGCCCAGATCTATAAGCGAATTTATGAGCTCAAACCGGCCACGAATAAAAACTACCTGCTCAAATCGGCCCAGTTGAACGAAAAAGCGGGTCAAATTTCCCGGGCCCGTACCGAATACCAGGAATTTATCTCAAAAGGATTCAAGGACGCAACCGTAAGCATCAAGCTGGCGACATTTGCCTTTCGCGAAAAAAAATACCAGGATGTTATAAACTACCTGCGCGCAATTACCGGCAAGAAGGTTGAAGCCAGAGACGTGCAATTGATGCTTGCCGAATCTTATCTTGCTGAAAAGGCGTATGGTGCGGCCGTAGCTGTTCTCAAAAAGATTGTCGCCACACAAGCGGGTAATGCCGAAATCATCGAAAAGACCGCTGTTGCAGCCGAGAAAGCCGGGGACTTGAAAACGGCAACCTCAATGTACCGGAAATTTCTCAAGTTGCCAAAGCACCCGCGCCAGCAGGAATATGCGTTTCACCTGGGTGAGATTCTGGAACAACGCAACCTGCACGCTGCCGCCGTTGCCCAATATAAAAAGAATATTGCCAACTCGCCCAAAGATCTGAAGAGCTATGATCGCCTGATTGCCCTCTACCGAGCCCGTAACGATTTTTCCTCGGTTGAGCCGTTGCTTGAAAAAGCGGTACGCATACCCGGGGCGCAAAAGGAATACGCCTGGATGCTTGCGCAAACCCGGCTTGCCCGCAAGGATACTACGGGTGCGATTGCAAGTCTGAGCGCCTATGTCAAGTCCAGCTCTGCCGATACGAGTGCTCTCGTTTTGCTGGGCACGCTGCATTTCTCCCGCCGCAATCTTAACAAAGCAGTAGTCCCCTTGGAGCAGGCGGCTGTTCTCATGCCGGAAAATTTTTCCTGCCATTACAAGCTGGGGCGTGCTTACTACCTGATGAAAAGCGCCCAGAAGGCGATCCCGCCGCTCAAACGCGCGCATGAGCTTGAGCCGCGCGATCAAAAAACCATGAAAATGCTTTCGGACTGCTATCGCAAGTTGGACGACAAACATTCGCTGGTTGAAGTGCTGAAAGATTTCGTTGCTGTAGTACCTGACTCCTATCGGCTGCTTGCAGAGCTGGGGCACGTGCAACTCGAACTGGGATTTACCGACCAGGCGCTGGAAATCCTGGAGAAAGCAATTCAACATAAAACCGGAGACATCAAAACGCGACTGCTCCTTGCCAACGCGTATAAAAAGAAAGGCCGGGAAGATCTCTGGCTCAATCATGTCAATATGGCTCACCGGCACGCACCCGAAGATTTTACCCTGAACTACGAACTGGGCAAATACCATGCAGATAAAAAAATGCTTGACAAAGCAGCTCATTACTTCAAAAAAGCTGTCGATGTCAATGCTCAGCATGCGCAGGCGCAGTTTGAATATGGGAAAATTCTGGCGATCAAACGAAATTTCGAACCGGCACTCAAGCACCTCTCTCTGGCGGCCGAGTTGGATCCCGCACAGACAGACTACCAGGTATATCTGGCACGAACTGCCTTTCAAGACGGCTCGCAGCAGGAGCTTGCTCTGGATGCGGCAAAAAAAGCATTGCGCCTGGATGCTGCCAATGCCGCCGTGCTCTTTATTGCCGGGGCGCTTTATAAAAAGGAAGGCGTAGCGGATTCCGCCCGCTTGTTGTTGCATCAGGCTGCCGCGCTCAATGATGGGTGCGCTTCATGCCATCTGGAGCTGGGTGAATTGTACTTTAACCAGGGTGAGTTTGAGAAGGCTGTCGAGCATTTTGAAAACACTCTCGATATCGACCGCAAAAGTGAAGCCGCGACCCTTAACCTGGGCAAGACTGTGCTAAAGCTGGGCAAGCGGGATAAGGCCCGGGAATATTTTGAAACAGTACTCTCCATCAACGGCGCCAACACCGAGGCTTTGTATCTGTTGTGCCACAGCTATGTCCAAACGGGTGAGCTTGCTACGGCAAAAAAAATTCAGGGCGGTAGTCGCCGCGGCAAAAAAGACGGCTGGACCTTTTTGCTTGATGCGGAAATCCGGGAGGCCGACGGCGATTTGAAAAAAGCCCTGCTTTCATTCGCCTCCGCCGCACGCATGATGCCGCACAACGCCGCCGCGCTGGCGGGCCAGGGGCGCATTTTCATGTATCGTAAAAAATATAGCGATGCAATACGCTTTCTCAGCCAGGCATACGCCTACGAGCCCTCAAACGCAGATTACATGACACAACTTGCGAATGTCTACTTTCTGACCAACAACCCGGATGCTGCGGCCAGCATCTATGAAGAAGCGATTCGCATGGATCCGCTCAATGTTGACGCGTACTATTTTCAGGCCCGGATGGAAAGCAATCAGGGTAATCATATCAAATCGATCCGCATCATCAAAATGGGGCTTGAGCACAACGGCAAGTCGTCCAGGCTCTACGCTGCGCTCGGGCATGAGTACCGCCTTTCGAAATTATATGATGATGCAATTGACGCCTGGAAAAAAGCCGTCAAATTCGATGAAGCTGAAATTGAAGCCTATCGCTATATCGGCAATGTCTACTATTCGGCGTTGAATAAAAAGGGAAAAGCACGCGATTTCTACGAAAAATATCGCAAAGCAGGCGGGGACAACGACGTGGTACTCAAACGCCTGAGTGAGCTGCAATAGTACGAATCCGTCGTATCAGGCTGCATGACGCATCGCCTCTTCAAGCCGGACCGAGACGAGCGTAGAAACGCCTTTTTCCTGTTGCGTAACGCCATAAAGCAGGTCCGAGGCTTCCATGGTGCGTTTGTTGTGCGTAATAATGATGAACTGAGTTTTCTCGGCAAAGCGCCGCAGAATGGATACGAACCTGCCAATGTTGGCGTCATCCAGCGGAGCATCCAGCTCGTCAAGTATACAGTAGGCTGAAGGCTTGACCATATAAAGTGCAAACAGAAGCGAGATTGCCGTCAGGGCGCGTTCTCCGCCCGACAGCAACTGGACGCCGCGCATCTTTTTTCCGGCCGGCCGCGCATTGATGGAGATCGGCGCCTCAAGCGGGTCGATATTCTCTTCAAGCGTGAGATGAGCTTCGCCGCCTTCGAAAAGCAGGGTAAACATCTCGGTGAAATTTCTGCGTACCTGCTCGAATGTTTCGCTAAATTTGATACGGGCTTCTTTATTGAGTTTTTTTATGGCTTTTTCCAGGTCGTCCACCGCCTGTTGCAGGTCATCACGTTGGGCGATCATTTCGGCAAGCTCCCGTGCGCGCTCCTCGTACTCTTCGGGTGCCGCCATATTGACTTGCCCGGAAAGCCGGCCCAGTCGCTCTTTGTACATGCGCATGGTGTCACGTGCCTCTGCATCTTCGTGCTCAATTTCGGCGATATCATCGGACGGTGATGCCAGGTCGATCTTGTAGGCGTCGAATATTTTTTCGCGGATACTGCGCATTTGCTCCTCGGCCCGCGTTTGCTCGTTTTTAAGGGTGAATATGGTACTTGACAATTCATGTGTCGCCTGCTGATCGGTTTTGACTTTTTTGCGGATCTCCTCCATCTGAATCAGGATCGCATTGTATTGCTCACGAATAGCGGCGTGATCCTCTTCACGCTCCCGGCGGCTAAGCTTGTGTTTTTCGAGTTCTTCCTGCAGAGCCGCAACGCGTACCTGCAAATCGTCAATGTAGGTGGTTGAGCGCTGGCGGTCCTCGGTGAGTTTGAGAATACGTTTTTCTATACCTTCGATGTCGTTGGTCAGATTGAGGACATCCTGCTTGTTTTGCGAAATAGTGTGGGTGTCGCCCTGGATGCGCAGTTGCGCATTAGTCAATCGATTGTTGATTTCGTCACGCTCCGTGCCCATAGCAACCACTGCCCCCCTGGCCGATTCGGCTTCCTGCTCAAGCTCTGAGCTTCGAGCGGTGAGTTTATTCAGCTCTTCACTTGCCAGACCGACTTTGCTCTCCAACTCGGAAATCTGCTCGGAAGCTTCGGTGCATTCACGGCGGATGGCAAACAGTTTGTCGCTGACGGTGTCAAGCTGCCGGTGATAATGCTTCAGATTGGTCTCGTGCTCCTGTTGATGCCGTTGTCCGGCGGAAAGCTTTTCGTTGACGCCGGCGAGTGCTACTTTGGCTTCGTCGCGGGTCATGATGCACTTGTCTTTTTCGGAGATTATGTGCTGGTATTTTTTGCGCAATTTTTCGATTTTGACCGGCAGTGCATCGATCTGCTGTTTGCGCATAAGAATGCCTGCCTGCTCTTTGGGCGCCGAACCCGAAATGACGGTTCCGTTGCTCAGGCAGATCATGCCGGTACTGGTTGCAAAGGTCAATGGCTCTTCGCATTCGAGTGCAAGGCGCAACGCCTCCTCCTCCGAAGGCGCTACATATATCGAATTGAAAAGATGGTCTGCCAGATAGGCGTATTTTTCGTCGGTTGTTATTTTCGAGCGCAGGGGGAATGCATAGCCGTTAACTCCCTTGAATGCGGGCGGCATCTTTTGTTGCATACGGTTGATAGAGGCCATGCGGGCCGTACCGGAATCCTGAGATTTAAGTACCTCCCGGGCCGTCTGCATCGACTGGTCCTGTTCAAATACTACCGTTTGCAGCTCGGCGCCAAGCACACGATCGACGATGCCGACCATTGCCTCATCCTCCACCGAGACGACATCTGCAACCGAGCCCACTTTGCCTTCGATATCGTGCTTGAGAAGGCTTCTGACACCGCCCTCGTAGCCTTCCATCTGCTCATCCAGGCCGCGTAGAAAATCCAGTTGTGATTTCGAAGCATCAATCTGCGCTTCCAGTTGTTTCTCCTGTGAAAACAACTCCTGGTACTTCTCGTCTTCCTTTTCTATGCGGTTGATCAGCGTTTCTCGCGAAGAGAGCAGGTGCCGGTGCTCCTCTGTAGCCTCTTCGAGCTGATGTTTGCACTCATCGAGTTTTTCGTTGCATTCATCCTGTTGCGAAGTGAGTATGCTGATCTCACGCTCGTTGCGATCGCGCAAGTCCAGGCTGTTTTTCATGGTGCTCTGGATCATGCCGATGCGATTTTTCTGATCGGCGATAGTGTTGATGATATTGATATGTTCCTGGCTGAGCTGGTCGGCTGTGCGGCGTTTTTCTGCAAGCGCCGCATCGAAATGTGAAAGCTCTTCTTTGATCGCTTCAAGCTCTTCCTGATGCTTGAGCAATCTGGTCTCGTATTCGATGATGCTTTTTTCGATTTTCTCCCGAAGCTCCTGCTTTTCCCTGATCGATTGCTGCATCGATGCGGTTTCCTCTTCAAAGCGTCCGATGTTTTCGGTAATGTGACGCAGGTTCTCCTCCGAGATCGAGATATCCTTATCTATTTCGATGATTTTTTCTTGAACATCGCCCACCTTGCGGGAAGCTATGGCAACCTCGTTTTCCTTTTCGGTCATAGCCATATTCATCGATTCAAGCCTGGATTCGTCCGATGCAATTGAGGCTTTGCGGGTTTCATACTCGCTTTCAAGCTCCTGCAATGATTTGCCACGCCCTTCCATCTCGTTTTTAAGGCGCGTGTAGTGTTTGTTTTCGTAGCCGATTTCAAGCCTTTTGAGCTCGTCATGCCACTTGCGGTACTTTTTAGCCTTTTCGACCTGTCGTGCCAGGACATTGACATCACGCTGCTTGTCCTGCACCTTGTCATTTATGCGCAGCAGGTCTTGACGTGTATACTCGAGCTTGCGCAGGCTCTCTTTGCGACGTTGTTTGTACTTGCTTATCCCGGCGGCCTCTTCGAACAGGATACGGCGCTCTTCGGCTTTATCGCTGAGAATCGCATCGATCATTTTGTTTTCGATGGTCGTATACGCATTGCTGCCGATTCCGGTGTCAAGAAAGAGATTGTGGATATCCCGCAGTCGGCAAACCACTTTGTTGATGCGGTACTCGCTCTCGCCGCTTCGAAATACCCGCCGGGTTATGGCAACCTCATTATACTCGATAGGCAGAATTTTTTGGTTATTCTCGATAGTCAGCGTAACTTCTGCCATATTAAGCGGTTTGCGCGCCTGCGTGCCTGAGAAAATGACATCCTGCATGCTGGTACTTCGCAGGGCCGAAGCTTTTTGCTCGCCAAATACCCATCTGATTGCATCAACAACATTGCTTTTACCGCAGCCGTTTGGGCCAACTACGGCGGTTATGCCCGATCCAAATTCTATTTCTGTTTTATCAGCGAAAGATTTAAAGCCAAACGCGTTAAGCTTGCGCAGTATCATAGATGCATTAATCCTTCCAACAATTTTGACACGAGCACACTATCTGTTGCTGTTTTAGTGGTAGCAAGATACAATATCTTGGGGATAATAGTCAAGGGTGTCCGGGATTTTGAGGCAACTTTTTATAAAGAATAATTTGTTGCAGAAAATGCTTGCATCACACTGAACAAAATGCTATACTCTTCATCCTTTGCGAACCGGAATATACTTTTTTCACAGGAATCCACAACGCGTATAGCACACTATTTGGAAATTAATGATACCACATATTGTATTTACCGCGGACATGAATAGTGCATTGCGGAGCTGATATGGCGGTGACAGGACGCTGTGCTGGGTTGCTGACGGCGCTGATTGCCCTTGCAGCCCTTGCGCAAAAGCCTGACGTGGCCAACACAAAGCCGGTTGCCAGAATAAAGGAAAGTGTCATTTGTTGTCCCGCAGCCAAGATTGTTCTGGATGGGTGGGCAAGCATTGATCCGCGTGGTGAGATTAAATACTGGCAATGGGATCTGGGCGCCGACGGTGAGATTGACACGACGACGTCCGTTGGGGAGCTGGCTCTTACCGCTCCCCTTGACAGCAAGACATATCCGGTTGCCCTGACGGTAGTCGATAGTGATGAAAATCGGTCGCTTCCCGATACGGCAATGATCCATATCATGAAAAGCAGGCCGCGCGTGCGATTGCAGCCTGACGATACTGTCCAGATCGGCACCCGCATATTTTTTGAACCGCAGGTATTTTCCAATTGCGGAATCGTCCGAAGCTATGAATGGGACCTTGATAGTGATGGCGCCAGTGAGTATCGCTCCGCAAATCACGGAAATACCTCAAAGGTTTTTTTTCGTCCCGGTAAGTATCAGGCACGCTTCCGTGCCACCGATTCGTACGGCCATTGTGCCGAAAAAATCAGGACCATCATAGTAACCGCCCGGGCGCCCGGGACGTAGCCGTATTCCCGCATACTTTTATCTACGGTGTGTCAAGCACTATTTTTATATCCTTTAGCTTTTGGAACAGAACGCATATGAAGTCGATCAGCATTGGTATACTTGGCGCAACATCATACACCGGACTCGAATTAGTCAAGCTTCTCGGTGTGCATCCGTTATGCGAACTAGCGTTTGTATCCTCAAAGTCTTACGCCGGACGCCCTTTTTCGGACGTTTTTGCGCGGGCCGGCACCGTGGAGGACCGCGTACTTATTTCGCCGCAGGAAGCCGTTTCACATTCTGTTGAGTGCCTGTTTTCGTGTCTGCCGCATGCGGTTTCGGCAGATTTGTTGTTGCCGTTTTATAAAAAGGGCGTACGCATTATCGATTTGAGTGCCGATTTCCGTATCCGCGACGCGGGGGTATATTGCCGGTGGTACAAACACGAGCATCCTGCACCGCAGCTTCTGGAGCAGGCCGTATTCGGTTTGCCGGAAGTGTATCGTGAGCATATCCGGTCGGCCCAGATTGTGGCAAACCCCGGCTGCTATCCCACGAGCGTTCTCCTTCCGCTGATACCCTTGCTCAAGGATGTCGACACCGAGGTTAACGCCATCATTGCCGATTCGAAATCGGGCGTGAGCGGCGCCGGAAGAGCGCTTAAATTGACATCGCATTTTGTCGAGGCAAACGAAAATGTCAAGCCGTATTCAATCGGCCGTTCGCATCGTCACATTTGTGAAATCGAGCAGGAACTGTCTCTTGCGTCGGGAAGTGAGGTGTCGATTGTTTTTTCGCCCCACCTGATGCCGATGACGCGTGGAATTCTCTCGACGATTTACTTTCAAACCAATCGCAGCCCTGGTGAGTGCTTGTCAATCGCTCGGCAGGCCTATCAGCGGGAACCATTCGTGCGCGTGCGAGAACGCGGCGAATTGCCCGCCACGGCCGATGTCGCCGGTACCAACTATTGTGATCTGACATTCAGCGACGGCAATGATGCAACCGTCATTGCCGTATCTGCCATCGATAATCTTGTCAAAGGCGCAGCCGGGCAGGCCGTGCACAACATGAATATCATGTTCGACTTTAAAGAAACAGCCGGTCTGCCGCGTTAAGCAGGCCGAATCACGATTTATGCAAACAGTATGTATAAAAATCGGCGGTGCGACCATCGATGCACCGGGACTGCTGGAAGAGCTGGCCCGCAGCATCAAGGCGATGAGTCAGGATACGTTTGCCGTGGTGATACACGGCGGCGGAAAAGATATCGCGCGTCAACTTGCCATGATGCGCAAAGAGTTTGCCTTTGTGGAAGGCATGCGCGTTACCGATGCCGAAACATTGCGTCAGGTCGAGATGGTGCTGTCCGGCTGCGTCAACAAGCGCATTGTCAATCACCTGTTGTTGGGCGGATTGAATGCCGTCGGCCTTAGCGGGGTGGACGGCAATCTGATTTCCGCAGTCAGAATGCGGGTGAGCGGGCAGGACGTCGGATTTGTCGGTTCGGTTGCAAGGGTTAATACAGCACTGCTGGAAATCTGCCGTACACACCATGTCGTGCCGGTACTCTCACCCGTGTCACGCAGCGACGCAGGCGACATATACAACGTCAATGCAGATGTTGCCGCATCCGAAATTGCAATTGCGCTCAATGCCGATCATCTCATCTTCATTTCGAATGTTTCCGGCGTTGTGGTCAACAATGAAGTCGTCCGCCGGATCCGGCTGGACGATATCGAAACCATGGTAGAGAACGAGCAGGTAACCGGCGGCATGATTCCCAAGCTTCGTTCTGCGGCGGATGCCGTCAGGCGAGGCGCCAAGCGAGTGCATATCGCTGGCTGGCATGGGCAACAAACGCTTGGTGATGAGCTGAAAGTAGAGACCTCTTCGGGAACGGTTATATTTTAATCATAATTTCCGTTTGTTGCGCATGACAATTTTGCACGTATCTGTGTTCTGCAATAGCGCAAGAAGGCATAACGAGTGGGGCTCTTTGCCGCCATGCTACCGCATGCCTGATTATTTACGAAGTGGGTCCTATGGCCGATACCGCACGCGAAATGCATTCTGATTCGCAACATATCACGAGCGACAGCACCGGCTCAGCATTTGATTTCGAAGGACCGCAACCCGGAACGACACTGGGTTCATTGCGCATACAGGAGCTTATTGCCGCCGGTGGCATGGCATTTATATACAAGGTAAAGCATACGCAGCTCGAGGTCATCAGGGCTGTCAAAATGCTCAATCCTGCCGGCATACCCGGCAGCAGCAAGCGGCTTAAAACCGAAGCTAAAATTTCGGCCAACCTGCATCATCCCAATATCGTTCAGATTTTTGATGTCGGCATGTGGAGGCAGACAGTTCCCTACATCGAGATGGAATATGTAGAAGGCAGAACACTGCAGCAGATTCTGGATGCGCACACGCGTATTCCATTCATTGCGGCAGCCGCAATTTGTGAAATCGTCTGCCGGGCGCTGGAATATTCTCAGAAGCAGTCTTTCAGGGTCTATGGCCGTGAATACCGCGGGCTGGTGCATCGTGATATCAAACCTGCAAATATCATGCTCTCACGGCGGGGAGAGGTAAAACTGGCGGATTTTGGTATTGCACTACCGGGCAGTGTCAGCATTCATACCATCGGCAAGGATATTCTGGGAACCTATGCCTATCTGAGTCCGGAGCAGGTTAATAATGAACAGCTCGATCCCCGTTCGGATGTCTATTCGCTGGGCTGTGTTTTGTATGAAATTATCAGCGGCAGCAAAGCATTTCCTCAGAATGTTATGCCGGCGCTTCTTAAGAGTAAATTAGACGGAAAAGTCACTGCGTTGCGGCAGCTTGCTGCTGATGTTCCCGCTCCACTGGCTCGAATTGCAGTAAAAAGCATGTCGGTTGACAAAGAGAAACGCTATTGCTCGGCAGAGGAGTTCGGTGAAGCGTTGCGTGATTTTTTAACCGTGCATTCGGGAATGCCCTCCGAGGCGATTGTAACCGGCTATTGTGCGCAGCGCGAGACGGTGACGGTCCCCGCACCGGTTGCCGCAAAGCCCATTTTCGAGCGGCTGGCCAAGGGCGCCGGAATTGTGCTGACCCTAGCTGCTATGACGTTGGTTATATGGATACTGGTACGTATTCGAGAACGCCGATTCAGCGGGTCATCCTCAGAAAACAAGCCGGAAATGGTTGTCGAACAGTTGGGGGAAAAAAATCGCGACATGGTTTCCGCACGCCCGGCAGATCGGCCCCGGCCTCAGGCCAAAAAAAATCTGCCGGAAGCCCGGCCGTTACCATCACCGCATGCTGTGACAGTCGGTTTGCAGGCATTTACGAATGGAAAATTTGACCGGGCGATTTCCTTTCTTCAGGAAGCGGAGAAAATGCCGCTTGGCAGCACAAAATTGCGTCTGGTGCAGATTCGTTTGCTGGAAAGCTACATCAATGCCGGCAAGTGGCGCATGGCTTCAGACTACCTGCTGGCGAACGAAGCTCCCGACGGCTATTACAACGTCCTCAAATCCCGGGTCTTCATCAGGCAGGGCAATTTTGACGCGGCATCGGCATCTCTTGGCAAAGCGGGCAAGCTCAGTACCATGATACAAACAAATCTTGCCGAAGACATAGCTTTTTATCGTGCTGCAATTACGCATGCTCGCTTCACGAAAAAACCAAACAGCCGCAACCGGGAAGAAGCTTTGGTCGCCTGGCGTCAATTTAACGAAAACTACTGCGTTCAGCCCCCTGCCCGGGGCCATTGCGCATCCGCTCAGGAAAAAATTGGCCTGCTGGAAAATTAGTGTTTATAGTATCCACGGGGAGAGCTCTGCGATGAGGAAATTACTGCTTCCTGCGCTGGTAGTCACGTTCTTCTCTGGTGCGTCGGGTTATGGCGAACCGCAAAACAACAATTCCGACATGCCATTCTGGCGGGAACGGGCGCTTTTTACCTTGACAAATGCATGCCGGCTTGATCCGCAGGGGTTCCGGGAAACCTATATCGGGTCGTATTCGATTCTGCTCCCGGCCAACTACGGCGTTGTGCCGCCATTATACTGGCATGCGGGTCTGAATCAAGCTGCTCGTATTCATGCGTCTGACATGGCGACGGACTGTGGGTTGAGCCATAATTCATGTGACGGGACGGCCTACAGTACCCGCACTTGTCACTATTACGATTGTTCAATACCTGGTGTCTGGACAGGTGAGAATATTGCCTACGGCAACAGTGATCCAGTCCGCACCATGCGGCAATGGATCATGGATGCCGACCGAAACGGCATCCCCGCACCGGATAAGGAGCCGCGAGGCGCTCGCTGGAAGTCCGGAGACGGCCATCGCAAAAATATCATGAACGCGCAGTATTTTGATATTGGAACCGGATATGCATATGGAAAGCCGCAAAACTACTCAAATGCCCAGCCCTTCTGGGTGCAGGATTTCGGAACCGCGACAAGCCAATTCTCCGGGTATGCATTACCGGCCGCATCACACATTTTCCCCGGCAGTAATAAAATCAGGTTTTTAGTATGCTACTATGACGATAGCCGCAAAAAGCCGCAACAAGCCGGCATCGTGATTGACGGGGAGGTGTTTAAGCTCCATCTACATCTGGGATCGGAAGCTCAGGGAACATACCTGTACGAAACAGATGAGTCATTTCGCTGTCGAAGCTATCATTTTGTGTTCAGCGATGGTGACGGTACAGCGTGGCGTTATCCGGAAGCCGGACAGTTGCGGACCTATGGTGAAGGCAATTGCAGCCAAAGCTATACCGGTGTCGTCTTCAAGCACAAGCACAGCAACGCGCAGGCGCGGCGAACTCTGATTTCGCACATGACAAGGCATGCAAACGGCACCCTGCGATGTTTCGTTGCATGTTCCTGCGTCGGGCCTCCCGCTATCCGGTTAATAGCTGCGGACGGAAAAGTACACGATGTTGTGAGCACGCTTCGGTATCGTACTGCCTGGGAAGCCCTGATTGAGACAGCAGGGGTGGCCCCCGGTGTTTATTTTTTGCAGGTCAGGCATGCATCCCAGTCTGCTGCGCAGCAGATCATCATCGACTGAGTTGCGGCCTTGGTCCCCGCCTCTGAACAGGTACTACGGCGAATCTTCGCTTTTCTTTGACGCCTGGTAGACTATAAACAGCGATGCCCCCGCCGCAATAAGCAGAATGCGCGGCAATTTGGCGCGCAGTAACGGCACGATCTCATGCCAGGGAAGCTGCTTTGATCCGTAATGGAGCGGCAGAATTTCGATCACAAAGAAAATGATCAGTATCATACCAAAAAAGGAAAAAAATCGCACGAGGCGGGAAGTCTTGAAGAGATGTTTGATTTTGTCTTGAAAACCTGACATGACAATTCCTGTCGCACCTGATGATGTATTTGCATTAAAATACATTTACCACCAATTCTGCATTTCGAGTCCGAAGCCGCATCCGATAGCGTATTCTCTATTGTATATTCTTACACCGGTAAACCCACATCGCGAAAGCCTAATCAATGCCTGACTGGTTATTTCTCACTCCTGCCGTAGTCAAAATCATATCCATTTTTCTCTGCATATTAGCGCTGTATCGCCTGGAGGTCCCGCTTGGGCTTGCCATGCTGCTCTGCTCGGTCATGCTTGCCTTCTGGGCCGGCAGCGGCTTGCAAGGGGTTGCCTATATAGCGCACGCCTATCTGCAGCCTGACAACTATTTGATGATCCTCCTCATGCTGTTGCTCATGCTGTTCATAGAATCCCTGAGCCAAACCGGCCGAATGCAGAGAACCGTTGATGCATTGCAGAGCTGGTTCAAAAATCGCTCGCTTTTGCTTGCAGGATTGCCAGCGCTGGTTGGATTGCTTCCGATGCCGGGCGGGGCGCTCTTCTCCGCGCCGTTTGTGGCGTCGACTGATGATCGGAATCAGTACGGATCGTCGCACAAAGTTGCCATAAATTATCTGTTCCGTCATGTCTGGGAGCACTGGTGGCCGCTGTATCCCGGTGTGATACTGGCCTTGCGCTATGTGCAGATTCCGCTCTGGATGTTTGTGGCAATTCAATTTCCGCTCAGCATTGTCAGTATAGCAAGCGGGTATTTCTTTCTGCTACGCAAGGTCGGCGGCAACGGTGAAATGAAAGGCAAACATGGCTCCGCTCGAGCTGTTGCGCAAACACTCGGGCCGGTCGCAATCGTCGTTCTTTGTGGAATTGCCGGAGGGCACATTCTTTCGTTGCTGGGTATCGCCGGTAAAGTAGCTGGTTTACTTGCGATAATTACGGGGTTGTGCCTTGCATTGGCAAGCGTATATATCACCGATATCGGTGCACTGAAAATTGCCGGGCAGGTTTACACCCGCAAAAAAAGCTGGATGCTGATACTGGTGATCCTCGGCGTTCTGGCTTTTTCTTCCGCATTGGGTCAACCGGTCAATGGGGACGGTGAGACGCTTGTGTCAATAATGCGTGATGAGTTTATGGCGTGGGGCATTCCGATTGTAGTAGTGATTATTCTGCTCCCTTTCATTTCAGGTATCGTTACCGGTATTGCCATCGGGTATGTCGGCGCAAGTTTCCCGCTGGTATTTGCCTTGCTTGGTGAGTCTCCCTCGCTTAACCTGCTTGCAGCAACAACCACGCTTGCTTTTGGATTCGGCTATGTTGGCATGATCCTGTCTCCGGTGCATATCTGCTTTGTCGTAACTAACGAATACTTCAAATCTCGACTTTACAAAACATATCCCTATCTGCTGGGACCGCTTTCGATCACCGCACTAGCTATTTGTCTGCTGGGCTGGGGGTATTACCGGTGGTTTCCTCGCTGAGAGAAAAACGCTGGAGTGTTCGTCGACCTGTTGGCTAACGAGCGCGTGCGCGCGTTTTATCGGAAGGGACGGAATGCTATTTGACGGGCTGTTGTTCAAGCAGCAGAGACTGGTAGTAGGTGTGGATTCTTGCACGCCGTGTTTCGATCTCTTTGATAAACTGTGCAGACTCGGCCCGGGAGCCCAGCACTCGTCGTGCAAGGCTCGTTAGCTGCTGTTCGTCGCTGGGAAGTGTATGCGTTTGCAGATCCTGATACATCTGCAGGAAATGCTCTGTCTTGCGAAGAAAGATATAATCATCAGCAAGCTCTTCTGCCTGCTTTCGGGCAAGTATGCCGCGTTCCCTGAGCTTGGTCAGGGCGTTGAGCGTATTTGTGTCAAATAGGTCGCGATATTCTGTTATGTACATCAACTGCAAGCCCTGCACCAGAAATTCAACATCCCGTATGCCGCCGTGTCCTGTTTTGATGTCGATGGACGACTGCTGTAGCCGGGGGCGGTGCTTGACGGCCATATTGCGCATATGCTCAATAGAGTCGGTTATCTTTTTTTTGTCGCAATAGCGGGCAATGAGCGGTTGCAACTTTGCTAAAAATTCAGCGCTCAGGCGTTGCGAGCCGCCGACATGCCGTAGTTTAAGTGCAGCCTGAAGCTCCCAATCAGCGGCATGGGTTTCATAGTATGAGTGTATTCCCTTGAGGCAATGCACGAGATCGCCGGCTTGTCCATAAGGGCGCAATCGCAAATCGACTCTGAAGACATAGCCCTCATCCGTGCGCTCTGAAAGCCCTTTGCGCAATTTCTCCATAACAGAATTGTAAAGCTGTTTCGCTTCATCGTCGAAAGCGGGATCTTCAAACGGTTCATAGATTCCCAGCAGGTCGACATCGGAGCTGTAGTTGAGTTCATTGCCGCCCAACTTGCCGAAAGCAAGTATACAGAAATGATCGATCGGACTGCCAAGCCCTGCCGGTAAGGCTTTTTCAAGGTCCAGCCGGGCGAGAATATTCGCCAGCACCAGTTGTATGCAGGTGTCGGCAAGGGTGCTGAGGTCTCGGGTGATTTCCGGGAGATGGAAATGTAGGCACAGGTCTCGTGCTCCAATGCGCAATGTCTCACGCCGTCGAAAACGGCGCAATGCATTGAGCCAGAGGCGTTCGTCGATGTAGGAGGCACAAAAGCGCTCTGCCTGGAGTTTCAACTCATCCACGGCATAATTCTTTCGAATATTTTGTGTATCGATAACCCAGTCGAGAAACTCCGGATTACGAATCAGCGTATCGGCAAGAAACTGGCTTCCCGAGAAGATGCCGAGCAGTATTTGCAGTTGGCTGGGCTGAGCAAGCATACGCTCGTAATGCTCCTGCTTGTTGTCGATAGCATCGGTAAAGCGTTCCCAGTTATTTAGCGCCATGTCGGGATCGGGCTGTTGCCACAGCAGGTCACATGCCAGAATCGCAAGCTGGGCGAACACATCCTTTGTGAGCCCCTTCCCCGCAAGGTTCTGTAAATTAACATAGGCTCGCTCTTGATTTTGAAACCCGACGGACGCAAGCACGGTTGTGTACAGCTCCGCGGGAAGGGACTTGGAGAGTATAAGATCGGCGACATTGCCGATTGCCGGGCCCGGGAGGGACTCGCGACCGAAATGATTTTCAACAAATGTGCGCACCAGGGCCGTATGCGTATCAAATTCAATGCGTAATTGCTGCGCCGGTGAGAGTCCCTCCCGGTGGCGGTAGCCCATTCTGCGCGCAAGGTGCAAAAACTCATCGGTATCCGATTGCGGCAAAAACAAATCCTGCGCCGAGCCGCGCAGCATGCGCAGCCCGTTGATCAGACGGCGGAGAAAATCGTACGCTCTGATAAGCTGTTTGCTTTCCTTCTGCGATAAGATTCCGGCCTGCTCCAGCGCGCTCAGCGCTGTGTGTATGCGCGGCGTGCGCAAGGCCGGTATCCGGCTTCCATGCATGGCCTGCAGCAACTGCACATCGTATTCCAGATCAACCAGTGCTCCGGGACTGAACTTGGCATTAAAATAACCGGGGCGCTTTTTCTGTTCGTACTGACGAATGCGCAACTCCTGAATCTGGCGGGGATTGATCAGCTTGGACGTGTATACGATTTCATCGCGTATTCGCTCGACTTGCCCGCCAAGAACTTTGTCTCCGCCGATACAGCGCATGCGTACCAGTGCCAGCCGTTCATACGAATGCGCCTGGCTCTCGCCGCCAAAATAGCGCATGAATCCATCAAGGCTGCTCGCCAGCGGACCGTCACTGCCGAAAGGACGCAGGCGCATGTCTATGCTGAAAATGCCCTCTTGTTTCGTGCGAACAGTGCGCACGAGCTCTTTGACGAGGCGGTCAAAAAATTCGGCATTGGATATGGGGCCCGGTCCTGTGGTTGTCCCCCGGTCACTGTAGATGAACAGCAGTTCAATATCAGACGCATAACCCAGCGCCGCTCCGCCGAATTTGCCCAAACCAAAAATTGCCCAGGCAGCATCCAGGCCGGCAACGCTTTGCGGGCGGCCGTACGTCTCTGCAAGCTTTTCGTATGCAAGTGCCGCAGTACTGTTAACGACGACTTCGGCAAGCTTGGTCAGGTACTCGGCCAGCTCCCGCAAGTCAATGTTGTTGAGGATATGATCAAGGTCGATCAGAAATATGTGACGGTCTTTGAACTCGTTGAGAATATCGATTCGCCTGGTATAACCGGGTTCGTTCAAAATCTTTTTGGCGAGTAACGAGTTTAGCTCATTGGCGGGAGTGCTGAAACGGTGAGCGCGTTCCTCCGGAGCCAGCATCGGCAGCAGATTTTCGTATTGCGACCGGATGAAGTCTTCCCACAGGTAAGCCGACGCTCCCAGCAGCCGTGCAAGGTTTTCCATACTTCTGGGCTTGGAGAGCATCTCCAGCAGAGCGCCTTTCTGAGGCGTTTTTACAATATCGGAAACCATTTGCTCAAAGCGTATCAGGGCATGATACGGATCCGGCGCCCCGCCGATGAAATGCGTAAACTGCTTGGTGAGCAGCACCGATAATTTGATCTGGTTGAGCTGTTGCGGGTCTTCAATACGCTTGCCGTGCGTGTCAACTATGTCAATAGTATCGACGATCTGCCCGCCGGTCGTTGCTATACCGACATGCTCGATTGAAAAGTGGTGCAGCGACAATGCCGTGCTCAGCGAGAAGAGAAATGCAGGCGTATCCCGGGAGCGCACCTTGAGCTGTGTCGCCGTTGATGTGTTGTCCGAAAACTCGATTTGCACCGGATAAAACGACGTGTGCGGGTCCTGCTCCAGATTGCGCAAATAACCGGCGACATTTTCGTTGACCTGCCGCCGGGCCCGGGTGATTGACTCCTGATCACCCGCTTCCAGCAAGGCTACGATGTGACGTGCTGCTTCGGCAAATTGCCGCTGCCATGTGGCCGCCCGGTCGTTTCCCGTTTTCCGGCACTTGAACCGGTCGATTATATGACGTCGTTCTTTACTGCGGTAGGTCGAATCTCTTCGGGTGAAACGACGACGATGCATGCCGATCGGGGCATGTCGTGGCGAGAGAGCCTGTGCATAAGTCGAGACGGTTCCCGACAGAATGTTGAGTCCGTGCCCCGTCAGCAGACCGGTGAGCAGTGAAAAGAGAAACGGGTAGTCAAAAGAGCAAATGGTAATGCTGTACAGGTCACCTTCAAGTTCATCGTAGAGAATCTCAACTGGATTTGTGCTGTTGACTTTTGATATTGCCTGCAAATGCCGGGCAACCTGGTCGAGTGCATAGGTTGCGAAATAGTGCTCGTCAAGTCGGTCGATATGCGCTTTGATAAGCTTTTCGTCAAGCTGCGGCAAGCGCGAAGTCAATGTTTCAGCGTCTGGTTTCATAGAGAGCGACCGGTAATAAACTAGTATCAAAAAATATAAATCGCCGTGGACTCACGCGCCTGGACACACATTGGCTTATCGGTCGATTGTATGCGGAAGCCGGGATCGCAGCAGCAAGGGGGGTACAAAATTGTGCTGCACATGCCTAGCGGAACAAATTTGTGTGCTTTTATTTACTTCTATAAGCGCAGCAGTATAATGTATAGCGTAGCCAACGGTGGCACAAGCATTGCATTTACTTGTGGCACTGACAAACAGGTTATCACATTCACCTATCACCAGCACCTCAAGGAGGTATGCATGTTTAAAAAAGCTTTATGCGGGACAGCCACACTGCTGTTGGCGATCACACTTGTTCAGGCTGAGGGGCCTGACGTCTCTTTCAGCGGATATCTGGATTCGGATGTCTGGACGGATTTTGAAGGTAACTTCTATACCAATGACGAGCTTGATCTTGGCTTGAATGTGGCATTCAGCGAAAAGATCAGTGCGGATGTTTTTGTGACGATACTCACAAGCAATGCGCCGTCGGGAAGAGGCAGTATCCCTGCCGGCGACGGTCATCCTGCCGAACGCTGGGTGAGTGTTGCCTTTGACGGCGTCGGGATTAATTACGAAAGCGACTTTGGCACTTTTACCGTAGGTGATCTGGTCTACCAGTATGGCGGATTTAATTATTATTTCTACAAACGTTTGAGCATGATTACGCCGGAAAATTTCACTCGAGGTGTACAATACTCGATCGGATCCGATGCCTTCACGCAGACGGTTTTAGTCGGCGTAACAGATATGAGCGGCAGCTCGGGTGATATTATCGGCGCATCGGAATTTGCCTTTTCCCAAGAGCTGGGGCTGGCCCTGTACTACGGTGTACGCGGGGAGGTCGTTGGCGGATTCGGCTATGGTTCCGATTTATTTGCCGGTACCGAATTCAACGGTTCGTTCGGTGAGGCGATTTCTGTGAAGCTCGACATCGGCTTCCAGAATTTTGCGACGGTGGATGACTCCGGCATGACGATTATGGACGGTGATGATCCCAAACGCTTCAGCACCATTGCGCTGCTGCTTGAACCAGGCTTGTCACTTGACAAATTGAGTACCGCCCTGAGCGTATACTATGTCGTCGACCCGGATGAGTCGGGTCACTACCCAGGAGCAGATGAACAATTCTTTGCCTATGTCGAACCGGGCTTTGCGTTCACCGATGTGTTTGCACTCGGCTTGCCGCTTGAAGTTCATTCCGGCGGACTTGCGGAGGATCTCGTCGACACCGGCGAGTTCTGGGTAGTACCGACGGGGTATATCTATCCCTTCGAGAAAGTCGAGTGGTGGATCTGGGCCGGAGGTTACTTTCCATTTGATGCGGATATTGGCGGAGATCCCTATTATGCACTCGGTTCGGAGATTATTGTCAACTTTTAAAATGACTTCAGTCAGCTACACTTAAATCAAGCGCATAACGAATTTGGAGGTACACATGAAGCACTTTATACTTAAAACGGCACCCTTGATCCTTGCGCTCGGAGCGGCTCCTCTCTTTGCGCAGGAGGCCGCGCCCATGAGCCAGGACTCAGCCAATATGCTCTGGACACTGGTAGCCGCCGTGCTGGTTTTTTTCATGCAGGCCGGCTTTGCGATGGTCGAAAGCGGCTTTACCAGAGCGAAAAACTCGGTAAATATCATGATGAAAAACCTGATGGACTTTTCGATTGGCTCCCTGGGATTCTGGGCTCTTGGCTTCGGCCTGATGTTCGGAGCAACAGCCGGTAATTTCATCGGCACTTCCGGATTTTTCCTCTCCGATGCCGCGCCGGGAAAGCAAGGCTGGGAGTGGGCTCTGGTTTTTTTCATGTTCCAGACCGTATTTGCAGCAACGGCGGCAACCATTGTGTCGGGAGCCATGGCCGAACGGACGAAATTCAGCTCATATCTGATATACAGCATCGTTATCACCGGCATCATTTATCCAATCTCCGGCCACTGGGCCTGGGGCAGCCTGTTTAATGGCGAAGGCTGGCTGGAAAAGCTGGGTTTTATTGACTTTGCCGGCTCAACGGTCGTTCATTCGGTTGGCGGTTGGTGCGCGCTGGCAGGCGCAATTGTGCTCGGAGCGCGCACAGGCAAATATGGACCCGATGGAAAATCAAAAGCGATTCCCGGGCACAGCATTCCCTTGGCCGCGCTAGGTGTGTTTATACTCTGGTTTGGCTGGTTTGGCTTCAATCCGGGCTCAACTACCACTGCAGATATGAGTATTGGCCGCATTGCGGTAACGACCAACCTCGCCGCTGCATCAGGAGCGATTGCCGCTATGATTACCGCATGGCTCATGCTCGGCAAGCCCGATGCGTCCATGGCGCTCAACGGCGTGCTTGCGGGACTGGTGGCCATTACCGCTCCCTGCGCCGATGTTTCGCCGTTCAGCGCGATAATCATTGGTCTGATTGGCGGAATTCTGGTTGTGCTTTCGGTACTGTTCATCGATAAAGTGCTCAAAATCGACGATCCGGTCGGTGCAGTCAGCGTTCACGGCGTATGTGGAGCATGGGGAACACTGGCAGCGGGTTTGTTTGCCGAAAAAGCCTATAGCGGCAATGCCGGCTTGTTCTTTGGCGGTGGAATTGGCCCCGTATTTGTGCAGGTGGCGGGAATCGCCGCCGCTTTTGTCTGGGCGTTCGGCGCCGCGTTTGTACTCTTCACGGTTGTCAAGGCAACCATTGGTCTGCGCGTTACCAGAGAAGAAGAAATAAACGGTCTGGACATTGGCGAGCACGGTATGGAAGCATACAGCGGCTTTCAGATCTTTTCAACCGAGAACTAAACCGTCAGGAGCGAATATATGAAAATGATACTGGCAGTAATTCAACCCACCAGGCTTCCCGATGTCAAGCAGGCACTATTCGAAGCCAACGTCGGCAAGATGACCGTTACCAACGTAATCGGCTGCGGCCAGCAGTCCGGCTACACGGAAAGCTATCGCGGCAGTGCTATCGAGGTGAATCTACTCAAAAAGATTCGCCTCGAAATTGCGGTTAATGATGAATTTGTCAAGCCAACCATCGATGCAATTATCAAAGGCGCACGCAGCGGCAAGATCGGTGACGGCAAAATATTTATTCTCGACTTGCCGCAGTGTATCCGAATTCGCACCGGTGAAGAAGGCAGCGATGCGATAGGCTGACCTATATTATCATATCGGTTGTTGTTGAGCGCAACTCTCACCGCATAGGGTGAACATCCCCTCCTGAGCCTCCCTCATCCCACCAGAGGGAGGTTCTTTTTTGTTTTTTTTTGAAATCCTGCTCGACAGTACAAAAATGTGCTCGCTGCTTGCTGCAGGTACGAATTTGTAGTACGTCGCGTCAAACTTTTCAATTGCAATGCGCCGATACGCGTCTGTCGGCCCAATTTCGATCATTGGCATATCGCTTGCACTGGCTGGGTACAAATTTGAGTCATTTGTTCATCTTTGATTTTCGTAGGGAGGTTCACCGTATGCAAAGAAGAATCAGCATAGTTGCCTTTGCTGCAATTGCACTTTTCAGCAGCAGTACCGTCGCGGCCGACGGGAGCGCCGTCAATCTTGTTGACACGCTGTGGATTCTGATTGCCGCTTTCCTGGTTTTCTTCATGAATGCCGGATTCGCATTTGTCGAAACCGGGTTTTGCCGCGCCAAAAATGCAACCAATATTCTGGCCAAGAATTTCAGCGTATTTGCTATTGCCGCCCTGGCCTTCTGGGCGCTTGGGTATGGCTTTATGTTTGGCGAAGGCGCCGGGCTGATCGGCATGAATTCGTTTTTAGTATCCGAGACCGCAAATAATCCTGCACCCAACATTCCGGTGTTTGCCTTTTTCTTTTTCCAGTTGGCATTCGCGGCAGCCGGCTGCTCCATAATTTCAGGGGCGGTTGCCGAGCGTATCAAATTCAATGCGTTTCTGATCTTCGGATCGATTATGGTCGCGATCATTTATCCGCTCGGCGGTCACTGGGTCTGGGGCGGCGGCTGGCTGGGAGAAATGGGATTTCATGATTTTGCCGGATCAACGGTCGTGCACTCCGTTGGTGGCTGGGCGGCGCTGGCAGGCGTTTTGCTGCTTGGCCCGCGTGTGGGAAAATACCGTGAAGACGGATCGTCAAAGGCGCTGGTTGGACATTCCATGCCGCTGGCCACACTGGGTGGATTTATTCTGTGGTTGGGGTGGTTTGGGTTCAATCCCGGCTCACAACTGGCCCTCGACGAAAACGTCCCCCGGATTGCCTTGACAACTGCGCTTAGTTCCTGTGCCGGGATCCTCAGCGCCATGATCACCGCATGGATCGTGCTTGGCAAGCCCGATTTCTCCATGATTATTAACGGATGCCTTGCGGGGCTTGTTGCCATTACCGCTCCGTGCGCGGTGGCTTCGACAACCGGATCTGTGGCAATCGGCATTGTCGCCGGAGTACTGGTTGTGTTTGCGGTGCTGTTTTTCGATAAAATAAAAGTCGACGATCCTGTCGGTGCTCTGGCAGTTCATCTCATCAACGGTATTTGGGGAACGCTTGCGGTGGGCCTTTTCGCCGTACCAAAATATTTTGATGGAGCCGCAGGCCTTTTTTATGGTGGCGGAGTCAAACTGCTGGGTGTTCAGTTTGTCGGTGTTCTGGCCATTGGCGCCACCGTTTTTGTGCTGTCGCTGATTTTCTGGTCGATACTCAAAGCTACGACCGGCATTCGCGTGTCCAAAGAAGAAGAAGTTGGCGGACTGGATATAGGCGAGATGGGAATGGAAGCATACAATGGATTCCAGATATTTACCACCGAAGATTGATTGTTCGAATCTGTTTGAAAGGAAATAACTATGAAAATGATCATTGCCATAATACAGCCGACAAAATTGCCCGATGTCAAACAATCGCTTTTTAATGCAAACGTCAAGAAAATGACGGTGACGAACGTTATCGGATGCGGTCAGCAGTCCGGCTACACCGAAAGCTATCGTGGCAGCGCCATAGAAGTGAATCTGCTCAAAAAGGTCAGAATCGAGATCGCTGTGAATGAGGAATTTGTCAAACCGACACTGGATGCGATTATCAACGGCGCCCGTACGGGCAAAATCGGTGACGGGAAAATTTTTGTGCTTGACTTGCCGCAGTGCATTAGAATTCGAACCGGCGAAGAAGGCGCCGAAGCAATCGGCTAGCCGTCGTCGAAAACAATTTCCCGGCCCCGTCACCGATAGCACCGGCTGATGGGGCATTTTCCGTGTGCTCAGGAAAGCAGGGGAATAAGGTCATTGGTTGCTGCATGCCCCCCCAGAGCAGTGATCGTTTCCGCAGATACGCCCTGACGCTGCAACGGGGTAATTACATCGCGCGGCAAATCGGGTACATACGAAAGCAGGAAGTGCGAGCCGGCCTTGCCCTGAATGTCAATTCTGTCAAGCTCTGCCGGGAGCAGAATAGTATCACCTTCATGCGCAATGTGAGAGCCTTCACTGTTGTAAAATATGGTTATGGTTCCCCATAACATGGTAATTACCTGAAATGAATTTTTGATTGTCAGTGTGCAGTCGATGGTAGTCGGGAAGCTGTACTCTTCAAGCACAAAGTATCTGCATGCCACCCGATAGTGGTGGTGAACGCCGCTGAAATCCGTCGATATGACCGGTACGATTTTGTGTTGATCATGATAATCGGTGCGAGCGATCTCCAGGGAATCATCAATATGCAGCTTTCGCCCCGGATCGTTGCGCCCCCAGTCGTAAATGCGCAGGGTAGTATCTGAAGATTGCTGAACTTCATATAAAACGGTATCACCCAATATCGCATGCACACTACCTGCTGGAATGAAAAGCACGTCACCCGCTGAGATCGGCAAGCAATTGAGAATTTCCTCCAAAGAGCTTCTCTTAATATGCTCGATGACGGTATCGGGCGTAACACCCTTGTTAAAGCCGACAATGATCTGAGCGCCTGGTGCGGCACTAACCACATACCAGCACTCCGTTTTGCCGAAATTTCCCCAGCCGCAAGCCCTGGCCTGCTCGTCGTTGGGATGAACCTGTACCGAGAGCTTGTCATGCGCATCTATAAATTTATACAGGAGCGGAAATCCATGTTCACACGGAGCTTCACCGCACAAATCCGCAGCATGTTTGTCGATGAATTGCTCGAGTGTCCAGCCCTGAAAGGGCGGCGTAGTGGCGACTGACATATCCCGGGCAAAGCCCGAAAGCTCCCAGGATTCGCCGATTAATCTGTTGTTGGGTATATCTTTGAAGAGCAGCTTTGCCAGATTTCTTCCGCCCCACACTTTTTCTTTATAAATAGACTTGAACTGTAGCGGATGAAGTGTCGTCACGGTTGAGTCTGTCCCTGCCTTTCCAAAATCTGATGTTTGAATTTTTCGTATGAATCAAACAGATAACCGTCAAAGACGATATCAAATTTCAGAGTTTCAAATATATAGTTGACGTATTCATTTGACGAGATGATATAGATCGCGCCGTCGCTTTTCTTTACTTTGTTGAGATTATAAACCAGTGCGCCCACGCCGCCGCTGCAGATAAAGGTCACCTCGTTCAGGTCGAAAACAATATGATAGAATCCGTCATCAACGATTTGATGAACCTCTTTGTCAAGCAACCGGGCATTTTCCCAGTCGACTCTACCGGCAACTTTGATAATTTTGAATTTGCTTTCCTGGGTGACGGCCAATTCCATAAGATCCTCCCTTGCGAGTAGTGATGCTTGTCCTGAAGCCCGGCAATCGTTACTTGGAAACGTCTTCATAATCTGCGTCATCGATATCTTCGTCTCGTGAGTCGAATCGCTGAACGCTTTTAGGGCTTTTGTCTTTTTTTTCGGCCTTGGTATCGGTCAAATTCAATCCCGAAAACAGAGATTTGAGTAACCAGTAAATCAGGCCGATGTACAGGAGCTTGAAGATTAATGATAACATTGTGGCACTATCTATTCAATATGGGAGGCGTATTTTTACAAGTGTTTGGTTCATAAGTGAATCGCACCGTTTTTTTTGCTTCCGGAGCATTTAATGGCGTATTTTAAACTTCCGGCATGAGCTTTCATATCGCTCACTGCGGTAAATAATACGCTAACGAAATCGTATTCACTAGTTCGCATATTTCTATCGATAATTAACAAAAAAATACATAAATACCAGGAAAGGGTACCGAAAATGTCTGCGGATATTGCACAATTAAATGAGCGCATTGCTGAAGAGAGTAGCTTTGTTCCAGCGTTGAGAAGTGAATTGAGTAAAGTGATCGTCGGTCAGACCAGAATGGTTGAGCGCCTGATAATCGGAATGTTGACAAAAGGACACATCCTGCTTGAAGGCGTTCCCGGGCTTGCCAAAACGCTGGCAGTTTCCACTTTGTCAAAGACCATCGATACCGAATTCAAGCGTATACAATTTACACCCGACTTGCTTCCGGCGGACTTGATTGGTACAATGGTGTATAATCAGAAGACCAGCGAGTTTATCGCCAAAAAGGGGCCGATTTTCACCAACATCGTCCTGGCTGATGAAATAAACCGTGCGCCGGCAAAGGTACAGAGTGCACTTCTTGAAGCCATGCAGGAACGTCATGTTACTATCAGCGATACCACGTATGATTTACCTCGCCCGTTTCTGGTGCTGGCAACTCAAAATCCAATCGAGCAGGAAGGAACCTATCCGCTGCCCGAAGCTCAGGTTGACCGCTTTATGCTGAAATTGAAGATTACCTATCCGAGCCGGGATGAAGAGCTGAGTATATTGCGCCGCATGGGAGCGGGTGAGATTCCCGAAGTCGGCAAAGTCGTTTCGGTCGAAAAGATCAATACTGCCGCACGAGTCGTCAATGAAATCTACATGGATCCGAAAGTCGAAGAATACATTGTTAACCTCGTTTTCGCTACCAGAGAGCCGGCACAGGCACATTTGAACGATCTGGAAGATCTGATTGAATATGGTGCTTCTCCCCGGGCAACCCTGTACCTGACGCGTGCGGCCCGTGCGCATGCATTTCTTAAAGGCAGAGGGTATGTAACCCCCGAAGACATCAAAGCCATTGCCATGGATGTCCTGCGCCACCGTGTCATTCTTTCCTACGAAGCCGAAGCGGAAAATATCACTCCTGAAGATGTAATTCAGAAAATTTTTGATGGGGTGGAAGTTCCCTGAGTTATGCCGATGAACAATCACGATGAGCATTTTGACCATCGTCCTGTCGATGTTTGCATCTTCATGAGCTACTTGCTCGTCGTGCTTGGCGCATTCACCCTATATGCAGAAAAAATCATGGTATACGATGAGGAAAAGGGCATCATCTTCGTAGAAAAAGATGAAGTACAAGCGTATAAGAGCAAATCTTCCAGAGAAAAATCGGGTGCACCACCCGCAATACCCAAGCCGCCTGAGCCCGCAAACCGCAAACCCTCACGCAGGGCGCCTCCCGCAGCTCCCTCAAAATCCAGTCGCAAGGAAGATATACACGTTAACCGGAGCAAGGATCCTCCGCAGCTCTATTTCACATCCGGTCTGGAATACTTTAAAAACCAGGATTTTGAGAATGCGCTGAAAAATTTTATGTATGCAGACTCGGTACGTCCCCAACCGGCTTATTCATTATGGGTCGGCAAGACGCTGCGCCGCATGGGTAAATATGAGCAAATGATGGTTACCATGAACAAAATTCATAACTCATATCCCGAAAGCGATGTCGCCGACGATGCATTATTTGAAATTGCATTCTACCATCAGACAACCGGCAATTATCAGAAAGCTCTGGATCTGTACAAAAAGCTGGCCGAGCAATTTCCCTTCGGACGCAGTTTTTCAAACAATGAGGAGTTTCGCGAGATTGCCAAGGAACAGCGCAAAAGTATGCGCGCCGAAATGATCACCGCACTCAATATCCTCGGCTATAGCGGCGATGATCTTGCAGCGCAATACAAGGCTTTCCAGCGGGATAACAATCTTCCCATTACCGGCGCCGGCAATCAGGAGACCATACGCGCAATTAAAGCCGCCCATAGCGACTTTCTCCAGAGAGAGGCCGACAGAGCCGCCCGCCAGCAGCAAATGAAAAAACATTCATTGTGGGGCATGATCATCTCTGGTGTACTGGTAATAAATTTACTTATGATACTGTTTCAACGTACGGTAATCGCCGGTAAAAACAAACAACTGGCGTCGTTATCACAATTATTGCACGATCTTGACAGTCAGGCATTATGATTCCCAAAGAAATTATCCGCAAAGTACGCCAAATCGAAATAAAAACGCAGAATGTCGTTAACTCGATTCTCTCGGGTGAGTATCACAGTGCGTTCAAGGGGCAGGGCATGGAATTTTCCGAGGTGCGTTCCTATGTCGAAGGGGATGATGTACGCACAATTGACTGGAATGTCACGGCCCGCACCGGCGAACCGCATGTCAAGAAATTCATTGAGGAACGTGAACTGACCGTCATGTTTCTGGTAGACGCGTCCGCTTCTGGGGATTTTGGCTCGGATGAAAAATTCAAATCGGAGATTGCCGTCGAATTGTGCGCTCTACTTGCATTCTCGGCAATAAAGAATAACGACCGCGTCGGGCTGGTGATCTTTACATCCGAAATAGAAAAGTTTGTCCCCCCCAAAAAAGGCAAAAACCATGTGCTGCGCGTAATTCGGGAGTTGCTGTATTTCAAGCCGCACAAACGCGGTACCCAAATCGGGGAAGCTCTCAAATTTCTCAATCGGGTCCAGAAAAAATCCGCCGTCGTATTTGTCGTTTCCGATTTCCTCGATCGGAATTATGAATCACCGTTTCGAATAGCTTCAAAAAAGCACGACCTCATTGCCGTGACGCTGAGTGATCCACGCGAGAAGCACTTCTCCGAAAGCGGCCTGATCGAAGTCGAAGATCCCGAAACCGGAGAAGTAATCCTGATTGACTCCGGAAGCCGGCAGTTTAGAGCACGATATGCCGAATCGTTCGGCAAACGAGAACGTGAAGTGCATGCCTTCTTACGCTCTGTCGGTATCGATGAGATCCCGGTGTCCACACATGAAGATTATGTCGAACCTTTGGTCAAATTCTTCAAGAAGCGTGAAAAAATAATGGCATGACCATTCCTTCATCCAGCCAAACGTGCATGAAAAAAATACTACAGCGACACATCGAAGAAATATATCCGTCAATCGTTGATATTCGCCGTCATATCCATTCTCGTCCCGAACTCTCCGGCGAGGAATTCGAAACGGCCGCACTGGTGCATGGCAAGCTCGCATCACTGGGATATTCGCCGAAATTTCACCTGCATAAGACCGGGGTCAGCGCTTCCCTGCGCCACGGAAAAGGCAAAACACTGGCATTGCGGGCGGATATGGACGCGCTTCCGCTTGATGAAAAAAACGACATCTCATTCAAATCTCAAAAAGCGGGCGTAATGCACGCCTGCGGTCATGACATGCACACTGCGGCCCTGCTGGGAGCGGCACAGGTCCTGTTTCGTATGCGGGAACACGTGCACGGGGAAGTTCGATTCCTGTTTCAGCCTTCCGAAGAAGTCGAGCCCGGAGGTGCGTTGGGTATGATCAAGGAAAAGGCCTTTCCGTCTCGTGTTGATGCCGTTTTCGGTTTGCACGTCAACAGCGAGCATGTGACCGGTCAGGTTGGTCTTAAACCCGGAGATGATTGTACCGGTGTGCTGACCTTTGATGTCATTGTCAAAGGTAAAGGCGGGCACGGCGCCATGCCGGAAACAACCATTGATCCGATTGTTTGCGCTTCCTCTATGATCATGGAGCTACAAACATTGATCAGCCGGGAGTGTCCACCCTTTGAGCCGGCCGTGCTGACAATCGGGTCTTTTCATGCCGGTACCAAGCGCAATATCATTCCGGATGAAGCCCGGTTTTACGGGACGGTGCGCACCTTTTCTGGAGCGCTGCAAAAACAGTTGCGCAAACGTATCGTGGATGTGCTGGAAGCTGCCGCCAGGTCGTTCAGGGCAATTGTCGAGGTATCATTTATCGATTCCTATCCGGCCGGATACAACGATCCACAACAAACCGAATTCGCCCGCCGGGCTCTGCAGCAATATCTGGGTGACGCAAATGTCAAACAGCGCCCGTTCCCGACCATGTTTGCTGAGGATTTTGCCTATTATCTGAAAAAGGCGCCGGGCTGCTATCTGCATCTGGGGGTCCGACCGCCCAAAGTCAAAAATATGCCCGGAATTCACAGTGCCTCATTTTTGCCGCAGGAAGAAGCCCTGAAAACGGCGATGATGACCCATTGTGCATTGGCGCTGGAATTTTTAAAGCAAGAGGAGCTTAGCTGTCCCGAGTATTGAGGTGGGAAATTGCTTCGTCTACGGACGGATAAATCGCTGCGCCGACAACGCGCGTCAGGCCGATAATCTCGAAAAGATGCCTGACTTCATCATCGGTTGCATCTGAAAAGACAATTGCCATTCGTCCCAGGTTATCCTCATTGCAAAGCTTCCAGCAGCGGGCCGTTGCGCCCAGGCCGTCGGATGAAATATAGGCGCAATCCGATAGGTCAAGTATCAGGCGAAAATTGTGTTGCCGCGCTTCTGCAAGATATGCTTTGAATGCTTCGGCCTGTCGTTTTTGAAATACCTTATCGGGAAATGATAGCACCGCAATGCCGTTTTTGACGGCAATAGTGATGGCGGAGCCTGCCGAATCTAAACTACCTGACATATTTGTCTTCCCCGTTGGTGATCGTCTTCAGAAATGCATCCTCATCAGGTGCGTTCAGCAATTGCGACCGCATTTCAACGTGAGCAAGCATTGCCGAAAGGGCCGAAAGCGTTTCGGCATGATCGGTTGCGGTATTGGTCGGTGACAACAGCAGAAACAGCAAGTGCACCGGCTCATCATCCATCGCCTCAAAATCTATTCCCTGGCTGACCGTCGCGGCAACCATGTACAGTTTGTCAAGTCCGTCGATGCGGGCGTGCGGTATAGCAATGCCGAAGCCGATCCCGGTCGACATTTCCGCTTCACGCTCCAGCACCTTGCTTTTAATCTGCTCTGCCGGTTTGATATCATAGAGCGAGGAGCAATACTGCGCCATCTGGTTCAAGGCATCTTCTTTTGTTGAGGCATTCAGATTGAGCAAAATGGCATTTTTTGCCAGAATCTCAGAAATTTTCACGAAACGAACCTTGATTAAGAACCGGATGCAGTGCTATTCTTTTTTTCCAGCAGGGTAGGGCCGCTTGCGGATGAAACCAAGTACATATCCAACAATAAGCACCATAATACCAATAATGGCGACCCACAGAGCTGTATTTCGAATGATCCCGGCTTGCCTGAAGTAAAAGGCAAATACCAGCAACCCGGCGTAGGTCAGAAGCCTTCCGATAATTTTGAGCCAGACAGCACGTCTGGTCAACCAGTACAAGCCGTTAGTCATTATTATACCATTCTCCCCGGGAGAGGAAAGATCGTTTTGTCAGCCATGCTAAAAAATGGTTTTTTCCCGTTCACTTAATCAATTGCACCGGCTTTATCGGCCAGTCTGCAATAGTTTCTGCTCTCTGCAAGCCTGCCGCGTTTGCGATATCCGTTGGCGACGATCGCTGCCTTGCGCTGAAGCTGTTTGATGACTGCTGCCTGCTGCACCGGTGTTAATTGACGCGCGCGCAGCAAATCGAGCATGCTGCGGATCCTGAATCTGTCCAGTAGGGGAATGGTTGCACTGAGCTGATCGCAGTGACCGCCATACCGGGTCAGCAGGTATTCGTCAACCAGACCGATTTGCTGCGTTCGGCAAATGCGCAGCCAGAGATCGTAATCCTCACAGGCCGGAAGCGATTCGTTGAAGCCCCCCACGTGCGTAAACAGGCTGCGCTCCAGAAGCACCGATGAAGGAGTGATCATGCATCGCTGCAGGCTTTGTTTAAAGAGATTACCCGCTGTCTTTATGTGCGTGGCCGGCGGATTGACCCGTTTTCCCCGGCGAATCCAGATTTCACGCGTTTGACAGATGCGAAAAGACGGGTGTGCAATCATCCACGCCACCTGCCTGGCGAGCTTTTTGGGATGCCATTCATCGTCGGAGTCCAGAAACGAAAGCCATGCTCCCGAACTGGCAGCGGCTCCTGCATTACGCGCGGCCGACACACCGCAATGATGCTGCCGGCTCAACCAGGTCAGCGGTACGTCACTGCTTACCGGCAATTCACCATGCTTGATACCGTCGGTCGAAGCATCGTCGACAACGATCAATTCGAAATTGCGATACGCCTGCGCGCAGACTGACGCAACGGCACGCTTCAGCAATTCTTTGCGATTGTAAACGGGAATAATTACTGATACCTGCGGCATTTTTTTCGAGTTGGAGAGTCGTGGCTGCTTTGTCAAAAATAGTAGTTGCGCGGGCTGGAGGCGACGAGGCGACGATCCCGCCAAGCGGGAACGCGACAAGGCGATGAGGTTGCGGTGAGATACGGCTTCTGAGTTTTCTTGAAGCGTGGCGGAAGTCCCGACGGTGTCGGGGTGAGCTCTTACAATCGGCATATATGTATTTTCCTGAACATTGACACTTTCACATCCAAGGACGAACACTTGTATGAAAATATCCTTTCTCGGCGCGGCTCAAACGGTAACCGGTTCGCAACATCTCCTGGAAGTTAACAACTCTAAGATCCTGATTGAATGCGGCCTGTATCAAGGAAGGCATGGTGAGGCGTATGAACGCAACAGCACTTTTCCCTTTGAGGCTTCCGCAATTGACGTGGTCATTGTTACCCATGCGCATATGGACCATTGCGGCAACCTGCCAAATCTGGTGCGACAAGGATTTGCCGGATCAATATATGCTACCTCGCCCACGGTGGATCTCTGCAAAATTATGCTGAAAGATTCCGCCTTTCTGCAGGAAAAAGATACCGAGTGGATAAACCGCATCCGGCACAAACAAAAACTGCCCCCGCTGGAGCCGCTGTATACGCTTGCCGATGTTGAAACAACGCTGGAGCAACTGGTTGACGTCGATTACGATCATACGTTTACCCTTGCAGCCGGCGTGAACGCGCGATTTCTGGAAGGTGGTCACATCCTCGGCTCCGGCAGCATTATTATGGAGATAGACGATGGTAGCCGTAGCTGCAGGCTGGGCTATGCCGGCGACATCGGACGCAACAACATGCCCGTGATTCACGATCCCAACCTGCCCCGGCAACTTGACATGCTCATTATGGAGTGCACTTACGGAAATCGCCATCACGGGCCGGTCGAAGATCGTGAAGAGCAATTGGCGCATCTGGTGAATGAGGCGGCAAATAGCGGGGGCAAACTGGTGATCCCCGCCTTTGCCGTTGGGAGGACCCAGGAGCTGATTTACATCTTTCATAAGCTGTACAACGAAAACCGCATCCCCGATATCCCGATCTATGTCGACAGTCCACTGGCAAACGCTGCAACCAATGTGTTCAGAAAACATCGCGAGTGCTTTGATCGCGAGACTAACCGGATATTTATCGATAATGGTGAGGAGCCCTTCGAATTCAGCAGGTTGACTTATACTACCGATGTCGCACAATCAAAAGCCTTGCTCGAGCAGCGCTTCCCGCACGTTATTATTTCAGCCTCCGGTATGGCTGAAGGTGGAAGGATTATGCATCATTTGCGCAATAACCTCGACAACCACAAAGCAATCATTGCATTTGTCGGCTATGCTGCAAAAGAAACTCTTGCACGGCAGATTGTCGACGGTGCGAAAAAGGTGAAAATCTTTGGAGAAGAGCACCGTGTCAAAGCCCGCATCGAGCGTCTGGATACCTTCAGTGCGCATGCCGACCGGCGAGATCTGCTGAATTATGTGAAATTCTGCCCCCCAGGGAAATTGAAGCATATTTTCCTGGTTCATGGCGAGGAAGACCAGGCCATTCCGCTCAAAGATGCATTGCGCAGTAAAGGATATCCCTTTGTTGTCTATCCACGCCGGGGTGAAAGCTACGATATCGATCTGTAAGCGAGGCCGGACTGCAGGCGATTGCTGTCTCGTCAATCAATCTGTAGGCTGGGCCGCCGGATCCCTGTTGCGATTGCCCGTTCATTCGGCATTGACCGTTTCCTGATATGCAGCAGCTCAAGCGGAGGCTATGCTTCTTGCTCGTTTGATTCTTCCCCCTGCTCTTCGTCGGCGACCGTGTGATCTTTCCAGGCAAAGATCGATCCGCAACTCTGGCAATTAACCAGATTTTTACCGATTTTAATTTCGTTGATGATTTGCGGCTCAAGTACTTTGTAGCAGACCGAGCAGGTACCGCTCTCATCGACAATGCTCAGTGCGAGACCTGATTTGCGTTTGTTGCGGATAAAATCGTATGTTGACAGAAATTGCTTGCGCACCTGCGGCACCAACGTGTTTCGCTCTACCATTACCTCGGCGATGCGCGAGTCGATGGTGGCGATTTTGTCCTTGAGTTCTTTTATCAGCGGTTCATTTTCTTCGGCAATCTGTGCCAGCTTTTCTTCGGCGGTTTTCTTCGCTTCGGTCAACTGCTCTTCTTCATGAGCCACTTTTTTGAGGCGCGAATCTGCGTTTGCAATTATTGATTTTGCGCTTTCGATTTCGGTATGAACGGCATCGTATTCACGGTTGGTCGTAATGGTATTCAAGCGTTCCTGGCTTTTTGCAAGGCTGGCTGTTGCCTCTTCGGTTTCGGTGCTGATCTTCTTTTTCTCTACCGTCAGCTCTTCCAGCCGGGTGGTGATGGAGTCGAGTTCCGCTTGAGCCGAAGTGATTGCCCCCTCAAGATTTTCAACTTGCTGGGGGAATTCAACTTTAGAAAGTTCCAACTCGCGAATTTTCAGGTCTACTTCCTGAAGCTTTCTCAGTATCATCAGATCTTTTTGCATGTGGCCCCCAACTACTCAGAAGGTATTCTAAGCACTTTTTTGCGGTTGTCAAGGTGTATAAAATAAAAAAGCACTTCTTTGAGGAAGCGCTTCGATTTCATGAAAAGCCAAAAAATTTGTGACCATGCAATAATTCGTAGAAGAATAAGACAGGCCAAAATTTTCCTTTCAAGAGCAATGGGCCCACTAGGACTCGAACCTAGGACAAACGGATTATGAGTCCGCTACTCTAACCGACTGAGTTACGGGCCCGAATTTGAGAAACTTCTAATATACACAATATACTAATTTGCATTCAAGCACCCAGATTGATGATAGCAAATATCGGCAGCTTGTATAAATCGAGCAATGGATAAAACACCAGCGACCAGGTACGAATTCCCAAATAAAACTCTGCAAAAAGCAGCACCAGAAAAACCTGAGGTGCATATCTCATGATTTTCAAATAAGCCGGCACTTGCTCGGGTTTCAGCAGGCCCATCAAAATTTTTGATCCGTCAAGAGGCGGGATAGGCATCAAATTGAAAAGTGATATACCGATATTTATCCAGATACCGATGGTAAGCATTTCAAAGACATACCCGGCGCCGCTCTGCAGGGCTATAAACCGATGTGCGTATCCGAGAATGACCGCCAGAATCACATTGCTCATCGGACCCGCCAGGCTGACCAGCAGTATGTCCCTTCTCGGTTCACGGAAGTTGCGGCTGTTGACCGGCACCGGCTTTGCCCAGCCGATGGGCGCAAACAGCAGCATTATAGTACCCATTGGATCCAGGTGTGCCAGCGGATTCAGCGTGAGTCTGCCTTCCAGCTCTGCCGTATCGTCGCCGAGTTTGCGGGCCATCCACCCATGCGCGAATTCATGAAACGTCAGCGCCAGCAAAATGCCGGGAACGCGAATCAACATGGCTTCAAAATCAAACATACGCTTCCCTTCTATCCTGCATTGTGTATGCTCATCTGGTACACTTTGCGATAGTCAATGTTTTGTTCCCGCAACATCTTCAGCACGGAGACAAATGTATATCCTTGTCCCCGCAAATCATCGATAAGCCGCCCAAGTATCGTATGCACCTGCCGGGAGGGATCGGAACGTACGGTTCCCAGATGCATCAGGACGATGCCGCCGTTGATCCCGTATGGTTTTTGCCCGGCCAGTCCGGTGATTTTCTCGTAAACCTCCGCCGGAGTGTGGTAGCCGGGGGTTTCATCATCGGGTACCCAGTCATTGCTGTCCAGGTTTTCGCGCCAGGTATTTCCCTGCCGCCAGCCTACATGCAGGTAGCCGCACTCAAGCGCCCAGCGATAAATAACGTTATTTCTCTCGCCATACGGTGCACGCCAGATTGGCGCCAGATTCTTGCCATAGCGCGTCTTGAAGGCATCATTCGCCTCAAGCAATTCCCGGCAAATTACCTCTTTGGTAATGTCGGGCAACGTCGTATGTGTATGATCCGACGCCCAGCTTGTCAGGTGGGGATGGCTCATGGTATGGTTTCCAATCACGTGCCCGTCGCGCAAAATACGCTCAACGATGGATGGATATTTGCGTATGAATCGACCGGTGAGAAACATGGTAGCCGGTATCCGGCGCGATTTGAGCGTGTCGAGAATGGGCAGCGCCGCGTTGGTATGGGAGCCGCCGTCAAAGGTTAAGGCAACCAGCTTTTTTTCAACCGGTCCATTGTCAAAGGTGAGTGGAAATCCCCGGTAGCTGGTGACGTTTTTTGGCGTGTAGGGAGCCGGCAGCCGAAACGGGCGCTTTGTTTTCGGCGCAACAGACAGCGTGTCGACTGCATGGGTTGCCGCAGCACGTGAATGTTCCAGTGAATCTATGTGTGCGTTGCTTTCCTTCAAATATTCCAGCAAATCAATCCTGCGCCGGCGCAATAATGCATTCTCTTGCCTGAGAAGCCGGTTCTGCCGCAACACCAGCAGCCCGAATACGAGTCCGCACAATGCCAGCGTTATTCCCGACAAAATGACGAGCTTGTCCGGCCGCGATCGGCTCTGCCGCGTTTTGTCCGGCGGTGTATCGGATGTGAAGATGAGCGGAGCGGCTTTGTGAGGGATATGTTCTTTGCAATAAAATAGATTGTTCCTTTTTTCAGCACATGAAGAACATATCCAGACGTCACATTTTGCGCACTTCAACCTGGTTGGTTTGCGGGGATGGTTTTTGCAGTGATGTGTCTTTTTTTTGCCTGACCTGCTCATGGCCTGTAAAATAATCTCCCGGCAAAATTTTGCAGAACGCCTGTAATCTTTTAGTTTATATTATACTTCCGTTGTGACAACATTGCAGGTCGCTTATGCGTATTAATTTCTAGAATGTGTAGTACGTGTTGAAAAATAGTGAGTTACGATTTCAAAAATAACGTGCAGGTGAACAAATGATGAGTCAGGAAGAAATACTGATTAAGAACGCACTTCGCAAATATAAGGAAATTTATCCGTGCGGCTATAAAAAAAGTCTGAATGAATGCATTACCCGCAACAAGCAGAAAATTTTTCTGTGGTTCAATACCAGAGACGGCAGCACGCATGTTGAGGAAGCGCCGTTGGAAGGACGCAAAAGCGATATGGCGCGCACGGCATCTGTAGAAAAGGTTTAAGCCATGATTGAAACACTTTTTGCTGCAGCCGTAAGCGTTATTATTGTTCTGGCTCTGCTGCTGTTTTCCCGCAAGAGCATTGGTAAACGTCGAACATGCGGTGGTGGTGGGGAATGCACGTGCAGCGGTGCTGCAGATGCCTGTACGCATAAAAGCCACTCGCACGATAATACGGCGCAGAGCCCGGATGCGAAATCGACGTGATGTGCACAATCCCCGGCGCATGCCCAACCCCAGCGAATACTCTTCCGCTTAAATCTGAAATTCTCCGCCGGCGTAGAGCTGTTTCGTGCTGCCGTCTTTAAGCAGGGCGGTGACTTCCCGGTCACTGGTGGCAATAATGTCTGTATGCTCGACCGAATCGTTGAAACCAAGGCGCGCATACTCCTCTACCGACATTTTTGAAGGCTCGGCGCTGCACGCGTCATGATATGATTTACCGATAGCCAGGTGCGTGTTGCCGTATTTCCCGCCGAAATTTTCGTCGTACAGCGTATTGGCCATGAATTTATTGATTTTGGAGAAGCGCCGGTCGGTCAGTGAATACTCCCCGGTTTTATCGGCATTTTTCTGCTTGATCATTTCCAGCAGGAGTTTCTCATTTTTGCGGGCCTTTGCTTTGACAATCTTGCCGTTGCGAAACTCGAGCGTGATGTCCCTGATGATATTGCCGTAGACATAAAGCGGCAAATCGAAAAATACCGTTCCCTGCGTGCCGCGCCAGTCGGGTGAGGTGAAGATCTCGAAGCTGGGTATGTTGCGACCGCTGCCGCCGAGCCATTTGCGCTTTTCCCCCACCGTGATCCACAAGTCGGTGTGCGGCGCCTTCAGGTGTAGCTTGTTAATCGGCATGGCGTTGATTGTTTTGAGGATACGCTTCATATGCGCCATGACGCTTTTCCATTTAGCGATGGGGTCGGTTTCGTTCAAAAAACAGGCTTGCACAATCTGCTGCCAGTACTCTTTCTGCGTCAATCCCGCTTCTTTGGCCTGCCCCTCGGTACCGCTGAGGCAGAGTGTCCAGGTGAAAATACCGGCATCTTCTTTTTTGTCAAGCCAGTCGCGGAACGGTTTCATCGATTTCTTGTGCGTCATGATTTTGCGGGGATCGGCTTTTTTGAGATACATCGGATCTTCATCAGCCAGAATCCGAACCCAGTGGTCGATCTCATCGGCCAGGCCCCGGTAATATTTATCGGGAAAATAAGAGAGTTGTTTTCTGGATGCGTGCTGCAAATGAAGCAGCTTGAAATCGTCATCGATTATGTTTAAAAGTGGATTGCCGCCGCTCTCCAGTATTGCGCGGTAGATGACTTTGGTAAGTGGCAGGCCGGGGGTCTGGGTAACCAGGTAGACCGTATCATTCTTTTTGATGCCCTTACCTGAATTAAGCGCAAAATTGATGAGAACGTTGGCGTATTTTTCCAATAGCCGGGCAGAAGGTGAGTACATGGTATGATCCTGGAGGAAGTGATTACCTTAATTGACTGTCTTCAAGATGGTGTCACGCACAACTGCCAGAATGCCGTGCTGGGGCACGATGAGCAGCTTCTTACTCTGATACTCTATTTCGACGGCTTCCTTGCGCATAAAAAGTGCATGATCGCCAACCTGCACCTGAAGCGGAACATACTTCGGCTCATTCTTTTTGTCAACCCACGGCTCGGATGATTCTGCATGCGGAATGATATAGCCCGGACCAATCTTTACAATGAGTCCGCTCTGAATCTTTTCTTTTTCGGCAACCCCCTGCGGAAGGTACAGCCCACCCGCCGTTTGAGCCTTTCCTTCCTCGGCTTCAATCAGTACCCGGTCGCCGATGATGACCAATTCCTGTTCCTGCTTCATGACTATCCCTAGAATGGGTTTACCTTTGATGATCGATTAATTGGCACTCGTAAATCTAATATACAACGTGTGCGAAAATCCGGTTCACTAATACGAAGCCGCTTGCCTGTCCGGTAACGAAGCGCAAAAGCTGCCGATCTATGCATAAAACGAGAGGCCGTGTGTATAGCTCAGGCAACCCGGGAGCGCTCGTCAAGTATCTGCCGGGCGGATTTGAAAGTGCATTCTTGTGCACCGATTGGAATGTGTTGCGAAATGAGATTAGATGAAATCCTGCCGGATTCATATATTGTCGGCAAGCCTGAGCCGGGGTGCGTGCCGCCGCCGACAAGATAGCAATTGTCTACTTCCTCGAATTTATTGTGAGGGCGGAAGTAGAGCATCTGGTCCAGTGAGTGACCCAGATTGAAGGTTGCACCCAGAAAAATTCCGTGCTTATTCGACCAGTCATCAGGCGTAATAATGTGTTCGGCTTTGATGTGATTGCGGATATCCTTCATTGAGGTTGTGCGTTCGATTATTGACAGCACTTTGTCGCGTTGACGGTTGACCGTTGATTCGTCCCAGACTATACCGCTCGAAATATTTGGCGCCGGCGCCAGGATGTACAGAGCGGAGTGGCCTGCGGGCGCAATGGTCTGGTCGGTAATAGCGGCATTGCGCACATAAACCGACAAGTCTTCCGAAAGCATGTTGCCTCGAACCACCTCCTTGATATTCTTCTTGTAGTCCCCGGCAAAAATTATGTTGTGATGCGGTTCGTTGTAAAGTTTGTCCAGACCGAGATACATCATAAATGTCGAGCAGGAAAATTTTTTCTTTTCGAGTTTGCGGGGTGTCCATTTCCTGATAACGCCGGGCTCGAAAAGATGCTTCATGGCAAAGCCGAAATCCGCATTGATCACCACGGCATCGGCCTCGAGTACGCCCCCGGACTGGAGCCTGACGCCGGTCGCGGCGCCCTTTTTGACGAGTATCTTGTCAACCGGAGTTGAGAGATGGATCTCGCCTCCTTCTTCACGCACAACCTGCGCCATTGCGTCGGATATTCTGCTCAGGCCGCCGATGACGTGATCGATGCCGTATGCATGCTCGATGTAGGGTATGATGGTGAACGCACCGGGGCATTCCCAGGGAGACATCCCCAGATACTTTGCCTGAAAAGTAAAGGATGTTTTGAGCGTGTCGTCTTTGAAATAATCGCCCAGCACGTCGTAAATCGATTTGCCCAGAGATAAATACGGCAGTGCACGCACGACATCCGAGGCAAGCATCGAACGCAGAGTGCCATACGGCTTCTGCAGGCACGGATACATCTTTTCATAGCGCACCTTCTCCTTTTGCATGAACCGGTCGAGCCCGTTCGCATCACCGGGGAAATGCTTTTGTATCTGTTCCTTCATCTTTTCGTGGTTGACGGAGGGGTATATCTCTTTGTCCTTGAACGTGAGCTTATACATCGGATCAAGCGGAACCAACTTGACGTAGTCATCCAGATTGCGGTCGCTTTCGGCAAACACTTCGCGCAGGATGAACGTCATCATCAGAAATGTCGGTCCGGTGTCGAAGGTGTAGGGACCAATATGAATGGGTGCACTGCGACCGCCCACGCGATCGGCGCGCTCCAGCATCGTGACTTTGTATCCCCGGTGCGCCAGTATCATTGCACTGGTCAACCCGCCCGGTCCGGCTCCAACTACTATGACGTGTTTGCGTTGCATGGGTGTCCTCCAGTTTCGTTACATTCGATCGTTTCTATATAGACGACACCGGAATCGGTAGATGATCCTGCGGTGTTGATTGATTGCGTGATTTTCTGCTTAATTTATGCACAAGTATGCGTTGGAGCACGGGACGATTATAGCGCTGCACAATAATGCACGGAGCATTGGCTGCAACGGCATACGCAACATTGATCCACCCGGCCCAGGCTGGATTCCACAGGAAAAACACTGGCGCAACCCAAAGCACAAGCCAATGCGCCAGCTCACCTTTGCAGGTCTCACGGATGAATTGCCTGAGGTACTCAAGCTGCGTCGCTTGAAGCTTTTTTTTGGCAAACCCCCCAAAAAACCAGGCCGCACCGTCCGGCAACAGGCCCTTCCAACTCGAGACCCTGAAGAGCGTGTCGTATATTCGTCCCTCATGCTCGATGAAGCTGCTGCGAAAGAGCAGCCATTCGGGTTTGACAAAACGAAACGGTATCTTAGCGGCCACATAGGCAATCCCCAGGTGAATCACCAGCCAGGCCAGGGTGTTGATTATAACGAGTGCCGGTGTGCTTACGTGCCAGATCTGCATCATGCCCCCGCTTTGTTGCCCTGGTCTGAGAGTGCGATTTCTCTGCCTTTCCACATGGCATGCCGCCTGCCCTTTTTCATGATCAGCGATCTGAAGAACACGATCATGAAGAAGACGACATGGATTGGATACGTTAGCGCACCTATCACCGGAAATGATCCGATTCCGGCCAGAACCGATCTGATCTGCAGCACATACAATACATAACATGCCGCTGCTGCGGCCGCTGGGAGTATGCTTGCGGCAAAGGGAGACACAATCAGGTTCCATGCGCTGAGCAATACTCCCGTGAGCCACACATTGATAAGCGCAAACGTGCGTCCGTCTGTGGCTTGCGCACCGGCGGCGAATCCTTTTGTCCATCCAGCAACCAGCTCGTGCACCCCATTCGGATACATACGGTAATTGACGGTTCCCCGTCCCGGGAACAGCTTCAGCTTTTTGCCGGTTTGGCGGTAGCGCTTGCCGAGAAATACGTTTTCGAGCACCTGTTGTCTGACGGATGCGTGTCCGCCGATGCTGTTATATTCTTTACGGTCAATCAGCAGCAACGGCCCGAATCCGCCCGGCGATGCGGGGTCTGGTGAAAATGCGCCCACCCCGGCCGCGGTGACGATATTGAACAGTGATGAAAGTGATTCGTAAGGCTGCTTCACCACGTGATAGGGAAGTATCGAAAGCGCGCAGTCATGAATCCGGTATGCTTCGAGTGTGCGCTCGAGTGCGTGCTTGTCAAACCAGACATCGGCATCGACAAACATGAGCGTATCGTACCGGGCGCTCTGTGCTCCCCGCATGCAGGCCCATGTTTTGCCGGTCCAGCCCTCGGGTTTGTCGTTGAGTGATAGTACCCGGGCTTTCATGGATGCGGCGATTTGTGCGGTAGCATCACTCGAACCGTCGTCAACGACAATAATTTCTCCGGGTAAATGAGACTGAATGTTCAGCGATGTGAGCAGCTTGCCGATGTTGTTGCCTTCATTGCGCGCCGGGATGATAATTGATACCGGCAGCTTCGATGAAGCCGATTTTGCTTCGGGCAACAGCTCCATCCTGCGAAAGAGCACGACCCCCGTCAGCAGGGCAATCCACGAGATAATGGCGGGAATGAGCAGTAACATAACCGACCTCTAAGTTTTCAACGCAAAATCATGTGCAATCATCTTTGCGGCCTGCATACCGGACAGCACTACCATCGGCATTCCGGCGCCCGGATTGACCGAACCGCCGACAAAGTACAGGTTTTTGAACTGTCTGCTTTTCTTGGGTGCACGAAATGCGAAATTCTTTCTCTTGTCGGTCACGACGCCGTAAATCGAGCCCTTATTCGAGTGATACATGCGCTCGATATCATGTGGCGTCAGTAAATCACGGACAACGATATGCTTGCGCAAATCATTCAGCCCCATCCGTTCGAGCTTGTCAATGACCTGCTCGGCAAGCTGTTCGTAATCGCCACGGGTGTGCGGCTTGTCTTCCCGAATGTGCGGAATATGCGGCAGGATCTTCAGATTGTCGCATCCCTCAGGCGCCTGGCTCTTATCGGTACGCACCGGCGCAACCAGATAAATCGTGGGATCGGCCGGCAATTCGTATTTGTTAAAAACAAGATCGAAATGATGCTTCTGGTTTGTCGAGTAAAAAAAATTATGGTGTGCGAGTTGTTCGTACACTTTGTCGGTTCCCAGGTGCAAGACGATGCCCGAACAGGACGGTTCGAATTTGTGAAGCGATTTCAATTGCGCATTGGTATAGCCCAACAGCTTTTTGCAGGCCGGAATCACTTCCATATTCGATATAACGACGTCTGCTTCCACTTTTTCGTTTCCCGCAAGCACCAGCCCGGTAACGCGGTTATGTCCGTTCCTGCCGACCGACAAAACTTCCCGGTTGAGATTGACTTCTACGCCCAGCTCAACCAGCAGCCGGTGCAGGCCGCGCGCCATATTGTACATGCCGCCCTCAACATACCAGAGGCCGTAGCCGAACTGGACCCACGGCATCAGGTTCATGAACCCCGGTGCATTGCTTGCCGATGAGCCGACATATTTGATGAAAAAGTTGAAAATATCCTGCAGATGCGACTCTTTGAAGTGCTTTTCGACCGATGCCGTCATCGTTTTCATTGAATCCATGCGCAACCATAAGTCCAGCGGCGAATGCGTGAGCATCATCTCTGTGATGGAATCAACGCTGTCGTACAGGTAATGCTTGTGAACCAGCTCGTACTGCTTTTTCGAGTAGGCAAGAAACCTTTCGAATTCATCTCCCGCCCCGGGATAGCGGGTGTCGAGATCTTTCCTCGTTTTGCCGATGTCGGCATGCAAATCGATGATCGTGCCGTCTTCGAATATGTTTCTCCATTGTAAATCCAGCGGCAGGATGTTTACGTAAGATTCGAGCTTTTTTCCGGCCAGTGCGAAGAGCTCCCGGAAGACCTGTGGCAGCGTCAGGATCGACGGCCCCAGGTCAAAGGTGAACCCATCTTTACGCATGACATTGAGCTTGCCGCCGATTTTGTCATTTTTTTCGTACAGCGCAACCCTGTAGCCGCGTGAGGCACAGGCTATCGCCGCGGCAATGCCGCCCAGCCCGGCGCCGATAATTGCCACGCCGGTTCCCGTGCCGGTGGCGCTACTCATAGTGGTTCTCCAGTCTTTTGAATCCGTCGCGTGCGACTTTGTCTTTAACATTGATTTCCAGGGCTTTCGTGTAGAAACTGTCTGCTGCCGAGAGCTTATTCTGTTTTTCGTATGCACGTCCCAGAAACGCCAGGCAAGTGCTGTGGCCCCAGGTCGGTTCGCCGGGAGCTTTGGGCGAAGGTGATTCTATTGCGTAAAAACCGGATGCTTTTTCCAGGTATCCAATCGCTTTTGCCACACCCCCGCCCAGTATCGCCGGCGTAAAGAGATAGCTCATGCCGATCAAATAGTAGGTTCTCGGGTTGGTGGAATCCTGCGCAATGGCGGTTGCGAACTCGTCGAATACGCGCGGTCCGAGGCTGACAGCCATAAGTGGATTCATAAAAATCCGAAGGCCGTAAAGCGTACCCAGCAGGGCATGCGATTCAGAATCATCCGGTGAAATGGCGAGTGATTTCCTCAAAGAAGCTATGCCGCTCTCGATGTGGCTGAGTGCCTGCTTGGCGCCGGGTCCCTGCTTTTCCCCAAACATTATCCCGGTAACGCAATGAAAATCCGCTACCGCTTTCCAGTAGTGAGGAAGGTGCGCTTCGGGGTATTTCTTCGCAATTTCACCGAAATACGCGGCTGTTGATTCGAATTGTCCGGCATTCCAGGCGTCGTATGCCGAATTGAATTGCTCAATTCCCCGGGCTAACTCCCGCTCGTAGTCGGCCGAACTGCTGTGCGCAAGCACCAGTACTGTCAGCACGACGGTAGGCATTTTAAGTTCGATTGCTTCGATCATGGCTTCCTCCAGTTTTTGCATTGTCATAACAATGCAACCGGCATGCCCGTTTAGGCATGTTCCCTACATGCCCAAAATCGTCATTTCTGGTCGAGCGAACCGAATGGTATTCTCAAAATGGGAAGGTTGATTAGCAGAATAACAACGCGGGGAGAAAGCAGTGGAGGCCGGCTCACCTTGACACTGAACCGGCCGGATAATCAGGCGGGTATGCGGCTAATGATCGAGCAGATCTTTCTCCTGCAACCAGCGTTCAGCCTCAATTGCCGCCATGCAACCGGTGCCTGCCGCACTAACGGCCTGGCGATACTTGCTGTCCTGGACATCACCGCAGGCATAAACGCCCTCTTTGCTCGATTGTGTCGAGTCCGCCTTGGTTGTCAGGTAGCCGGCTTCGTCGGCTTCCAGTTGATTTTTAAGAAAGGCCGTGTTCGGGATATGTCCAATCGCCTCGAAGCAACCGGCCACGGCAAGTTTTGAAATTTCTCCGGTCTGCGTATCTTTCAGCTTCAGACCCGAAAGCACTTCTGCGCCCACGAACTCCGCGACGGTTTTGTTCCAGAGGATTTCGATTTTGGGATGCTCCACGGCACGCTTCTGCATAATTTTGCTGGCGCGCAAAGTACCCCGGCGATGGACCAGGTACACTTTCGAGCCGAATTGCGTCAGATGCGTCGCTTCTTCCACGGCACTGTCGCCCCCGCCGATGACGGCAAGCTCTTTGTTGCGAAAGATTGGCAACCCGCCGTCGCATACCGCACACGCAGATATGCCCTTGTTCCAGAATGCTGCCTCACTGTCGATGGGCAGCCGCCTGGCCGTCGCACCGGTAGCGATAATAAGCGCTTTGCTCTCGTAGGTTTCGTTGTTGGATGAGATGACTTTGTAGGGGTGGCCGGCCAAATCGACCGCAGTGACGTCCTCCATCTTGAGCCTGGTTCCGTGATTCTCGGCCTGCTTGCGCATTCGGGCCATAAGCTCCTGGCCGTCAACGCCGTCGGGAAATCCCGGAAAGTTTTCAACTGCACTGGTGGTCATCAATTGTCCGCCCGGCATGCCGCCTGCCTGAAACCCCTCGATAAGCAGCGGATTCAAATTTGCGCGTGCCGCATAGATCGCAGCAGTCATCCCGGCCGGTCCGGAGCCGATTATGATTACATTTTCAGGCATTGCACTGTCCTTGTTGAAGATCCTCGCATCATTCGGATGATGTAATATACAATACTCTGAAAGTGGGCCGTAAAAAGAAAGGGAAGCTCCCCATCCTGTTGCCGTGTCGTGTTCCGGATGGAGAGCTTCCCTTACGTGTTAGTCAACTATTTCGTATTCGGCATCTACCGGCGCGTCTTTGTGGCCGCCGGAGGATGCCTGTTGTTGCTGCTGCGCCCGCCCGGCCTCGCCGGTTGCAGCACCGCCCGTGTCCTGCTGCGCTTGCTGCGACTGAGCCGCCGATGCATTCCGATACATGGCCTGCTCCATAGCGTGCGAAGCCTGCATCAGGGCCTCCATCGCCGATTTTATCGACTGTGGATTGCCTTGCTTAACGCGGTCCTTCAGGTTGTTCAGGGCCGACTCGATTGCAAAACGATCCTGCGCCGAAACCTTGTCACCCTCTTCGTCAAGTGTTTTTTCGGTTTGAGCAATCAGTGAATCGGCCTGGTTTTTAACCTCGATGCTCTCTTTGGTCTGCCGGTCTTTTTCGGCATTGGCTTCCGCGTCCCTGACCATGCGGTTGATCTCGTCCTCGGAGATGCCGCTGGACGACTCGATGCGGATTTCCTGTCGTTTGCCGGTACCCAGATCTTTGGCGCCGACGTTGAGGATGCCGTTGGCGTCGATATCGAAAGTGACCTCGATTTGCGGCACACCGCGCATAGCTGCCGGGATGCCGACCAGATCGAACTTGCCCAGAAGGCGGTTGTGCGAGGCCATCTCGCGTTCGCCCTGGTAAACCATGATCGTTACGCCGGTCTGATTGTCGGCCGCGGTCGAGAAAATCTGGCTCTTTTTGGCCGGGATCGTGGTATTGCGTTCGATCAGTTTGGTCATCACGCCGCCCAGCGTTTCGAGACCCAGCGACAGCGGCGTGACGTCGAGCAGAAGCATGTCTTTGACGGATTCATCACCGCCAAGCACTGCACCCTGTATGGCCGCTCCCAGCGCAACGACCTCGTCGGGATTGACTCCCTTGCCGGGTGTCTTACCGAAGAACTCTTCAACCCGCCCGGCTACAGCGGGGATGCGCGTCGAGCCGCCCACCAGAATGACCTCGTTGATGTCGTTTTTGGAAAGCCCCGCATCTTCCAGGGCCTTTTCGCAGGGGCCGATGGTGCGTTCGACCAGATCGCCCACCAGCGATTCGAATTTAGCCCGGGTGAGTGATATGTCAAGGTGCTTGGGCCCCTGGGCATCGGCGGTGATAAACGGCAGGTTGATCGTGGTTTGCATGGCCGACGAGAGTTCGCACTTGGCTTTCTCGGCAGCCTCTTTGATGCGCTGCAAGGCCATGCGATCGTTGCGCAGATCGATACCGTGCTGCTTTTTGAACTCATCGGCAATGTAGTCGATCACCTTCTGGTCAAAATCATCGCCGCCCAGATGCGTGTCACCGTTGGTTGACTTGACTTCAAACACGCCGTCCCCGATTTCCAGAATCGAGATATCAAACGTTCCGCCGCCCAGATCGAAAACGGCGATTTTTTCAGTCGATTTTTTGTCAAGACCATAAGCCAGTGATGCGGCGGTCGGCTCGTTGATGATGCGCTTGACGTCCAGTCCGGCGATCTTGCCCGCGTCTTTGGTTGCCTGGCGCTGTGCATCGTTGAAGTAGGCCGGTACGGTGATCACCGCTTCGGTTACGGGATGTCCCAGGTAATCTTCCGCGGCTTTCTTCAGGTTCTGCAAAACCATGGCTGAAATCTCGGGAGGAGTATATTCCTTGTTATTCACAGAAACTTTGACCGGATCATTCGGTCCGCCACTCACCGCATACGGCACCAGCTTCTCTTCGTTTGCTACCTCTGAGCCGCGACGGCCCATGAAGCGCTTGATCGAAAAGACGGTGTTGTCCGGATTGGTAACGGCCTGGCGTTTTGCGATTGCCCCAACCAGTTTCTCGCCATCCCTGGAGAATCCAACCACAGAAGGTGTTGTCCTGTTCCCCTCTGCATTAGAGATGACAACCGGCTTGCCACCTTCCATAACGGCTACGCACGAGTTCGTTGTTCCTAAATCAATTCCGATAATTTTGCTCATAATAACCTCCTTATGATATGTTTTTTTAATCCACCATTATTGCCGCAATGCGAATGCCAATGATGTAACCCTCTGTTATTCAACTTGTTATTAATCTCCAGCCCGGAGAGGGCGATGATCAGGTTTCATATCGGAACCTGCCTGTTTAAATTTGCAACATCGTGAGAGCAGACACGAAGCCACATCACACCGCGGATTTTAGTGTCGATGTATTTTTATGCATGCACTAACGAATTTTCTAATCGAAATCTAATCTATTTCCTGTAGATTATTACTATGTCGGTGAGCCGGCGCACAACGGAAGGTTTGCATGTCCAATTTACCGAATTTTCTTATAGTGGGGGCGGCAAAAGCAGGGACGACGGCGGTAGCCCATCTGCTTTCGCAACACCCCAATATCTATATAAGCCCGCTTAAAGAACCAAAGTATATCTCCTCGAAGTTCATTCAGTTTCCGCTCAACGGCCCCGGCGATGATTTTGTTGAAAATTTTACGATCAAAAAGCACAGCGATTATGAAAAGCTGTTCCGCCATGTCAAGAACCAGGAGGTTGTGGGCGAGGCCAGCGTGGAAAATCTTTACTATTACGACCAGGCCATCCCGGAAATAAAAAAGCTGCTGGGGGACGTCAAAATTATTATCATTTTGCGTAATCCCGTCGACCGGGCGATATCGGCTTATAAAATGCTGGTGCGCGACGGCCGCGAGCACCTCAGCTTCGAACAGGCACTGCGCGCCGAGCCGCAGCGCATGAAAGAAAATTACGAATTCATCTGGTACTACCGCGATGTCGGCATGTATTACCGGCAGGTCAAAGCCTATCTCGAAAATTTCTCCCAGGTAAAGCTGTTGTGGTTTGATGACCTGGTGCGGGATCACAAAGAATTCATGCGCACTATCTTCGAGTTTCTGGATGTGGAAACGCATCTCAAGCTGCAGCCGTTGTATGAGCTGAATAAATCCGGGCGCATACGCGGAAGCCTTTTTCGTTATATTTTTCGCCCTGACGGCTTTAAAGGCTCGGTTGTCAAGTTTCTCTCCCTGCGCGGAATTCCCGATTCGTATCTTACGTCGATGGTCGAAGTAGTGCGAAGCCGGCTAATTCATCCGGGCATGATATTCAAGCGCAGAACCCGGCGTGAACTGCGGCAGGGGTACCGAGAGGATGTCAGCAATTTGCAGCGATTGGTGGGGAGGGACCTGCGGGCGTGGGGTGCGGCGTGACGGCGCTAAGTGGACTATGTCCCGAGGATCGCAACGAAGGAATTCGTCAAGAAAACCAGCAATCTGTTCAAGTTAATCATGTGCAGACCCTAAATGCCCGGACTGAAATATAATGGGGTACTTCAACTGTTCTGTTCGGCCTGATCGATGGACTGATGAATCCGGGCTGATTCTGGCAAGCTGAACGTTGCTGTGGTAAGCATTCGGCAGTTACTTTCGATACCTGACCCTGTCAGATACGCTATCGCAGCCCGAAAACCTGCATGGGGGGTTGGAATGGAATTTGAATGGTGATTCTTAAACATCTGTAGCGAATTCACTCTTATCCGGCCATTTTCTTGCGCGATTGCTGACTTTAGAACGGCTTTAAGCGAAGATACTGATTGCTTTCTCTGCCTGGTGATTTCGTCTTCTGACAAATTCTGTACGTAAAAGATTGCTAAAGCGGCGTTTTTCATGCGAATGAGATCACGCGCGGGTATTTCGTCAACGGCAATCACTCACCTGTCCTCACAACTACCGGACGCAAACCCGATTGAGTAGTTACCCTCGATCCTTGTGGTGCCATTCTGCCGTTGATCAGCAGAAGCGCAGCCGGACTGGATATTGGTGCATTGAACAGGTGCAGTGCATAGTTATTTGTGCGGGGTCTCACTGAGTGCATGACGGCATTTTGAGCAGGTGCAGCGGTACGGTATTCATGGGCGCCGATGTCTGCGATTCCCTCAACCGGTCGTGCGTTCCGCGCAATATCAAGATCGGGAGCAAAATCGTTATTTCCTGAATTCACCGCGGCAGCCTCCGGTTTCAGGCGCATATTAAAGCTGGCAAAGTCGACAAAGAAATCATTCCTGTTGGTAACGTCGATGTTGTGGCTGTAGGCTGCGCAGCTTGCACTGTCAATGGAAAATGACGTGCCGAGATTATTGACAACCACGCATCCGGTACTTGCTGTCCCGTTTTTATGATTCCCGATGCGTATCCAGCTCGGACCTGGTTTATCATCGTTGGCGTCAATAACCGTATTGTTGATTATCGAACAATTTCTGGCGCCCGAGAGTGTGATGCCATGCCAGTGGTCGACGATAACGACATTGTTCATAACCTGCCAGTCCTCGAACATGCCGTCAAAGCAGCCGATTCCCTGCAAAGTCCCCCGGAAAGGCTGGTTGGGATCTTCATAATTGATGATGGTATTACCAATGAGCTGCATGCGAAATACCGTGCCCGTGCCCACCCCGCCGGGGCCTGATGACCAGGACTGAAATCCGTCATCATGATTGCCGTTGACATCATAGCAATTCTTTACGGTATTGTAGCGGAACGTGTTGTCATCTCCCAGGCCGCGCAATCCATCCCCGGCAAAGTTGGTAATGGTATTATATTCCACCAGATTCGAATCACCGGAGGAGCTGATGCCGAAGTTTACATTCAATAATGTGTTATTGCGAGCAATGCAGCGTGTTCCATTCAGATTAATTCCGTTGCATGCTTTGTCATTCCAGTCCTGCATTGACCAGGAGGAGGTGTTCCTGACCGAGTAGAGGCTGCAGTTTTGAATAATGACATCCGATGCCGGACCGCTGTAGCCGTGCGACTCGATATGGATCAATCTCACCTGGTCGTATTGAGGCGTCTGTTCGGGGCTGATGGTAAGGCCACTGATAATCCACTTGCGCACTGCCGAAAGCTTGAGCGATCTCAGGCTCGGTGAGTGATTTTCAGCAGCTTTGATGGTGATGTAGTCATTGTTGTAGGCGCGTCGTATAGTTACGTCACCATGATAGCCCGACAGAAGAAGAATCGTATCTCCGGGCTGAATCGGCGCTCCGGCATTTCTGGGCTTGAAGCCGGCCGCCGCGGTAAATGGGTAAGAGGTGAACTCAGTCGTTTCAAAAAGATTGTCAGCAACGACCTGTTGCAGGCTTTTCCACGGCGATGATTGACTCCCGTCGTTTGTTGCCTTGCCGACGGCAGGGTCGACGTAAAACGTCCCGGACAGGACAATGCTTGAGATGGCACATATTAGAAGTAGCGATTTGATCATGGAAACTTCCTCCGGGAAGGTGAATGCTGTTGGTTGAGTAGCGTAACACTGGTGTACTGTGTCGCAAATACGAATATGCTTGCACGGTCACTTTTCACTCCTGTCTTCGTTGCTCATCAGTTGACTACAACCGGTATTCACTTTCCTCGCGCCACAACAGGAACGAAAATAGCTTCCCGCACATACACACGCATTTAAGATACAGTACACTCTAGTTACGGCCTCTGATAACAGGTTGTACACATAAAACTGTATGTCGAACCGGATCGTGTCGTGTTCGGCGATACCGGCGACCATGCAGTGTGTAGGAAGCCAGGTTGTCCTGGGTAGCGTGACTGGCAAACAAACGCAGAGCGTTGCTCGAGCCCGATTGCTCTGTGCGGCGTCGGGGCCGGCTTTCGGTTATCGCTGCATTGGAGAATTCGTGGGCGCCGATGTCAATGAGTGCATCTGCGGGACGTGCTTCGTAAGCCTGGTGCTTGCGATACTGACAGGCCACAACGTAGGCACCAACTGCAGCATCGGGAAGATCCGTACCGGCATTGATGCAGACCGAACCTGTCGCCAGGTCGAATTCCATCGCGTCGACATCCGCAAAGCCGGGATCGCTGCCTTCGATGTTTCCGGAAATAAAATTCACTTTTGCCGTGTTGTTGCTGAATGATATGGTCCGCCCGTTTTTGTACCAGTTATTACGCAGATTGGCTTCTCCTTCGTCAGTGAGAATTGCCAGCCTGCTGCCGGCTGCGATTGTGTAGATGATATTGTTGCGAATATCGGCCGTTTCTCCGTCGGAGGACAAACGCAGCAACGTTGTATTGCCGGTGCGATAGGAGGCGATGGTGTTGTTGTAGAGGTAAAGCGTTCCTTTACGATAGCGGGTTTGGTTACCGGAATCACCGCCGTAGTGAATTATTTGACTGTTCCCGTCACCATTGCGTTCGATGAGAATATTGCCGTACACGAAAGTCGAGCGATAGGTCGGATCGTTGTAAATATCGGTATGTCCGGCATCAACGAGGTCGAGTTGCCGGTTGCCGCCGTAAATCCAGTTATAGCGAATGACACAGCCCGCCGAACGGTCTTTGAGATTGTTGCCCGGGCAGTCGGTGCGTAACGGACCGAAGTAGTTGTATTGAAAGGTGATGCCGTGGACTTCGGTGTAGTTGTTGTGCTCGTAAATGCTGTTTTCGACGCCGTTGTCGAATACGTTGCAGTGCTCTACGATGATGTTCGTCGCACCGGATGCGCAAAAGAAGCCGTTGCCGCAATCGGAAAGCTCGCAACGTCGAATGGTGATGTTTTCGCCCTTTTCAACAAAAATCGCGGCGCAATTTTTGGCATAATCGGTTGTGCCGCTGCGTCCGGTGAATGAATACGGCTGCCGTCCGCTGCGTATGGTAAGATTTTCGATAATGATATGCTTCGGCAGTCTATCAGCGGGCGTATTCGCTCCACCGATTTTAATGATACCGCGTGGTTCGTTCCAGAAATTGAGGTGCGAGCGGGTTGTTGCATTTCTGCCGTCTATAACGGGCAGGGGTCCGCTGCGAGAGGGAATGCCGAGCACGACGATCGGCGAGTCTTGTGTTCCCTGCGCGCAGATCACCCACTTTTCATGGTAGGGATCACTGCGATAATGGATAAGCACCGAATCGCCGGCGTCAATTGTCTCCCAGGGCACATCGCCGATTCTCCGGTAGAAATTGGAGGGGCCGACTTCGTAGGATGCTGCGGTGATGATACAGTGTGCCGTCAGTATCCAGGCAAATGATTTGATCATAGTGCGCATTCCTTGTTCGTGCTCGGAATCGATGAGCCATGAAGCGGTGCTGGTAGTCTAATATCGCACATTAACTCTGCAACACTGCTTTGGATGTCCTGTCCATCGCCAAAACCGGATACGAATACGAGCACGAGTGGTAGACCGGCCTGGGAGCGCAGAGTGGCGCCAGGGACGCGTATCCTTGCGGTCGGCTTTTCCCGGTTGTGCCCGTCGTGTCACTACTACAAATATAGTAGACAAAAGCCGGACATGGTCGACATTTCTCGACATTTATGCATGACCCGTAGCGATTATTTTAACCTTGTCGGTAGCACTGGACCAGGTAGCTTCGCTGAGATTGACCTTTGGTACTACCTATTCAAGCTGGGAGCTGGTTCATGGACAGCAAGCCGGAGCAACCGTGAGATTGCTCCGGCTTGCTGTCGCTGCACGTTTACTTTGCGGTGATACGATCGATTATTTCGCGATCGGTGTTTTCTCGAAGTGCTTCATTGAACGATCGATCCAGTCTGATTACCTCCGCGTCCTTCCAGTCAGTTCCGAGAACTGCAAGCGGGGTCAATTCCGCGTAGCGCGCTTCAATTTCGGCCGGCGCAAACTCCAGCACGGTGCGGCCGAGCACGACAGCGACCAGTTCTTTGCGCACCCAGCCGACGGTTCCCCGCGGGCTCGCAACTTTATATCCGGTCTTGCCGGTGGCTAAAATTCGTAGCCGGTCGTGCTGTGCCACGCAATCAATCGGCTGCTCGTAAACTTTGCGAATTTCATTCGGGTAGAGCGGCACGTTCTCTTCTTTGGGGATGGCATATGCTGGGTTGGCGGCCCATGCAGGCACGAGTAATGACATGGCAATAAGCAGTGCTTTCATACTACACTCCTGTGCTTAAAGGGTTCAGATGGATAGATTTAATACTGCAACAAGTGCAGCTATATGAAAACTCCGGAGTTGCTGCCGTTTAGTACTGCAAAGAGTCCTGCCACTTTCCCGCCGGGAATTCCTTCTCGTAACGGGCGAAGAAATGATTGTCCGCCGATTGCATCCCGCGCTGGACCAGACACCACCCGGCCAGGAACAGAGCGCGTTCGCGATGCGGCGAATCGGGGTATTTGTCCAGAAAGAGTTCGTAATAGTCAATTGCTCGTTCGTAATCACGTCGATAATTTCGCAGAGCCTCGGCGCAGTCGAGAATGACATGCTGTGTGCGCTCGCTGGACGGAAATAAATCGATGTAGGTTTGCATCGATGCTATGGCTTTATCGGTGTCGGCCCGGCCTTTGGCAATCAGAATCAGGCTGTAGGCGGCCGCTTCCGCCCAGATGCCGTTGGGGAAGTCGGCAAGATAGCGGGAGAAATGCTGCTCGGCCTGCTCTGCATTGTTGAGCTGCTCCATATATATTTTGCCCTGCCGAAACAGCGCCGATTGATAGGGGCTGCCGGTGCGGTAGCTTGTGCTAATCCGGGCGTACTGCTCAAGCGCTTTGGTGAATTGCCTTGATTCTTCATACTGTCGCGCCAGATCGTACCGGGCCTTGTCGGCATAGACGGTTCCGGCATGGCGTAAGGCAAATGAGTCGACGTGCTCACCTGCCTGTTGCGCATCAAGCAGCATGAGAATATTGAGGCGCCGATAGGCTCTGTCGAGCGCGATATCATCGTGCGGCTCAACAGCAGCCTGCCGGGATGAAGTGTCCGGGCGATCACCGGTAAGTGCGGCGAGGTAGCTATGCAAAATGCGATTGCGCCGTCGCAGCACGCTGTTGATTCCTTCGTGCGTTGCGATGAGCGAATCGGCATTGACACGCGCTGTCTGCGCTTTGCGGAGCGTAGCGACAAGGTGCGCCTTGTGACGGTGCTCGACATCGACACTTCCTTCAATAACCCGCACGCTGGTTTCACCATTTTCTACGGATACTTCAAACACGGTGCCGGTAACCTGAATGATAGCGTCGGGGGTCGTGACGTAAAAAGTGCGGTAGACCCCCTGCTCCACCGAAAAGAGCGCCCGGCCTGTTTGAAGCGAAATTTCGGCCTGCCGTGGTTTGTTGCCGGCAACAAGCAGTTGAGCGTCTTCACTGATCAAACTGCCGGTGCGTTGACGAATGTGAATGAACCGGTTGTATTGACCGGGGCCGAAGTGATCGGTGAGACGTACCTGCTCCACCGTTGAGTCGGTTGGGCGCGCAGCAGAATTCGTATCCGGTCTGTCCGGGGCATCCACAATGCGATACACTTTGAAAGGCGGCTCATGCTGCTGTATCGCCCGCCGGGGCATTACGGGGCGTGTGCCGATGAACAGACCGATGCCGAATGCAAGGGCAACACCTGCTGCCAATGCCCACCGTTTTGGTCGGGGGAAGTGCAACACCTTCGGCTGATCCGACATGTCCCGGTGGTTGACAAGCTCACAGTGCAGTGCATCGACGGTTGCGCTGAGGAGTTTCGAATCCGGCGGCGCCGTGTGCGCGCGGTTATGCAGCAGCAGGATCCCTGCGTCCCGGCAGGAGGGGCAGGAAGCAAGATGCGCTTCGAATTGCGCTGTCGCGTTGCCCTCGACGGTTGAGAGAAGCTGTTGGTGATTAAGGCACTTCATATCAATTTACCTGCATTGGTGCGGACGCCAGGCGCCTTTTGAGTTTGTCAATCAGCTTGGCTTTCTTGGAGTAAACGGTGTCTTTGCCGATGTTGAGTATGCGGGCAATCTGCCCGGTGGGAGCCATTGCTTCGAAGTAGAGATGATAGAATAATTTGTCTTTATCCGTCAGATCGTTGACAGTTTCGTTCAGGAGCGCTTTGCGCTCTTTGGCAAGCAGCGGTTCGGCTGTGTCGTCATCAGTCACAAAAAGCTCTTCATCAAAGCGCAGATGCGGCCGCTGCTTTTTAAGGGCGTTTATTGTCGTGTTGCGCGTAATAGTAATCAGCCAGGTTGACAGTTTGGATTTTCCGGCATCGAATTTTTTCAGGTTACGGCAATTGTTTTTGAACAGACCCAGGAAGACGGATTGAAAAATATCCCTTACTTCGTCTCCGGGCTGTGCGTTGTATCTGAGACAAACCCAGTTAATTGCGCTGGTAACCACGTGGGCATTCCTTGAGACAAATTCATTGAGTACTTTCCGGTCGCCGTCATAGTCGAGGCAAGCTTCAATAAGCGCCTGGTCGGAAAGCTGTGAATAATCGGTCATGAGTTAGTGCTATCTGTCATGCGTTTATGCAACTCACCAGTATTATACCGGCCGGCACTGCATTTCTACCCGCCCTTTGCCAATTTTTCTCCTCCCGGCCCCGGCGAAGCCGCTGTCTGCCGCTGCAGGCCTGCCTTTACTGTGTCTGCTGCGCCTGGTATGCCCGCAAAATCTCCTCATGCTCAAATGCCAGCGGAAGCGAAAGGGCGTTATCGATAGTAAACCAGTCGGCCGCTCTGACCTCGACCGGATCGATTTTTACCTCACCGGTTGCTTCGCTGTAGTAGGCGGTTACCACATTGTGGAAGTCGTACTCGGGAAAAATTTCATCATACGTGCCCAACTCCTGTGGGGTGACGTCGAGTCCGGTCTCTTCCCTGACTTCCCGGATTACGGCATCAGCGCGCGTCTCAAATTTCTCGATATGACCGCCGGGCAGGCACCAGTGATTGTCAAAGGGTTCGACATTTCGTCTGGTAAGCAGCACTTCGGGGGCGTTATGCTCGGTGCGTGTTATTACTGCTGCTACGGATGCATACGGCATGAGTATTCCTTCCGATTATGCGAGTACCTTCAATTGTTCGTGAATTTTGGTGAGAAAACGGGATTCCTTCACCAGATAGCCGTCCAGCAGGGCCAGTTGCTGGAGACCGGCCTCATTTTTGGTGCCGGAGAGCTTGACCGTCCAGTCGCCCTGATCTTTGGCAATGTTGAGCAGACGAATGGCTTCATCCAGGTGTTCGTCCGCCGACCAGACCGCATGCTCCTGTGAGGCAAAGATACCCTGCAATTCGTTGCGAATACTATCACGAGTGCGCTGGTTGGCGTTCATCATGTCCAGCATTTTCTGGCTTTTTTCGGCGTAGTAGGGGGCGCGCACTTTCTCGATGTGTGAGATGATGCCGTCGGCTTTGGCTACTGCGACATAGAGATGCGCTTCACCTTTACTTTTAGCATTTTTTAACATACGGCGACCCGCTTTGCGTGTTTGAGTCCGGTGAATTGTTTATGCAGATTAATCTCATCAGGCCATCGGGTGGGATCGATCTTCGGTACCGTCGTGTGGTCGAATCGTTTCGTCGCTTTGCCATCAGCTTAACCGGCATGAACCATAAAGATACATGCAGCTTCGCAAGGTTACCAAAGCTCAGCGAAAAACTACTTGTGCCGCGTATGATACCGGATGCTATTTTGATCATCGTGTCATTCGGGAGCCGACCAACACAACCTATATAAACGAAAGGCAGAATCATGAACCCAGCACGCAATCTCAGTTTAATTGGTTTGCTGAGCATACTATTGTCGCTATCATTCTCGATAAGCGCTGATTATTTCGCCAAACATAAACAAACACAGGATGCTTACGAGATCATGGGCCGGAAAGTACCGGCAAGCGAGAAGACCGTTGAAACCTGGATATCCGATTCAAAGGCCAGAATGGATATGGGCAATGACAGCAGCATCATTCTCGATGGCGATAAAAAGACGGTCACCGTACTCAGCCATGCCTCCAAATCGTTCATGACGATCGATCTTGCAGAAGTCAAGGCCGAAATGAATGAGGCTCTGTCGCACAGCGGCGTCGAAGGCATGCCCGAAATGATGCAAAGCATGATGAAGTTTGACGCGCAGGTCACCAACACCGGTCAGAAGAAGAAAGTAAAGCAGTGGGACTGCGTGAGATATGATGTTGAAGTTTCTTTACCGATGGGCAGCACCAAAAGTGAGGTATGGGCATCGAAATCCATCGAAATCAATGCCAATTTTTATCAAAAAATCAAAAATTTCGCATTGCTCAGCGTGCCCGGATTCGAGAAGATGCTTGTTGAGCTTGCCAAGATACAAGGAATGCCGGTTCTGTCGAACTCGGAAACAGTGGTGATGGGGGCGGCATTGAAAAGCAAGGAAGAGTTGCTTGAATTGAAAAAGAAGAAAGCGCCGGCGGGTACGTTTGCTGTTCCGAAAGGCTATAACGAGAGCAAGCAGTAAAACAGTCTCAGAGTTGCTCCATATTTCGCATGCGGTTTCTGCTTCCGGCACTCCATCTTTCGGCAGAGATAATCGCTCATGCATCCGGTCGGGTGTATTCTTTTGCCTTATCGTCACTCAACAAGGGCACGAAGTGCCAGGGTTTCTGCACAAAGCTAAGGTCATCCCCGTAATCGACAAAAAAGGCATTGAACACCCTGCCGGCAGGCTTGCAATATGCCTCGTTTTGTTTTTTTGGCTTATCTTTTTGATTGGATTTCATGCAGTAGCTCTCGGAACACAGCGCTCACCTTTCTAGATTAACATACTTAAATTTGGGCATGATTTCAACATGGTTTCGCCTCGGTCATTTTTGAGCATTGTGCAATTGCGGAGATCGACACCGCATTTGAGGTGAACCGTACGCCTCTGATCACCCGAAGAAGTGGCATTGAGCGGCTCGAAAACGTATTTTCAGATATCTACTGCCGGCAGTTTCGGAAAAAAGGAGCTCTCTGTAATTGCCCATACGAGAATGGCGGGAAAGCTCAACCATATAATTGCAGTACAAGCGGGCTGAATATATCAGGAAGCAAATGTCCGGCAGTAGTGTAAATAGTTTACCTGCTTGACAATCGAACTCGTCTGAATTTTGTGTGATATGACTCGTCATGATTAGCGACCCGACAAAAAGTGCTTGCACGATGAGAAAGGCTGCTGCGCTGTTGGTGCTGCTTATGCTCAGTCATGCTCTGGGGCGGCGTCTCGGGCATACCGGTGATGAATTTGCCATGCCGCTGAGTCCGGATTCGCTTGTGCTTCGTATGCAAGCCAATTACCAGAGCGGTCAGTATCACAGAGTCCTTATTGTTGCCGAAAAGTTGCCGAATTCGTTTCAGCGCCGAACTGAGGTGCGCAAAATTCTGGCCAAAACGTTTGTCGAGCTTGACAGTTGTGAAAAGGCCACGCTTTTTCTCAAGCGCGTGCTGGCGCGTCATTCACGCGATGCAGAATCGCTGCTTTTGCTTGCGCAATGTGCGCACAGAGGCGGCGAACTCAAAGATGCCTGCAACTACTACAAACGTTTTCTCTCGTTGCCCAGGACGGAGCATCATGCCGATGCTGCCTACCGCCTGGGAGAAATTTATGTCGAGCGCAAGTGGCCGAAAACTGCGCGCAAAAGGTTCAAATTGAATACATCAATATTCAAGGACGATCCGCGCAACTTCGAGCGTCTTGCCGAATTGTATCTGGAGAGGAAATGGTTCAAATCCGCGTATGCAATAATTACCCGGGGACTAAGACTCCCCCATGCTCCGCGCCGTATGAAGCTGTTGCTCGCCCAGTCGTATGCGGGCCAAAAGAAGTATCACAAAGCAAGCCGTTTGTATTTTGATTACCTCACTGTGGCGCCCGAAGATTCCCTGGCGCGATTGGAGCTGGGAAGGCTTTTTTATGTCCAGAATAAATTTGCGCTGGCAATCGATCCGCTGCAAAGAGCGTGCGGCAAATTAATCAGGCACTTTGAATGTCTGCTTATGCTGGGCAAATCTTATCTTGCACTCGATAGGCCGGAAAAAGCGCTTCTCTATTTGCTGCCGGCTCGGACAATGCGACCCGAAAACGCCGAACTCATCGAGGCGATAGTATCTTCTCACCGGGCTATGGGTAACCGCGACGGACTATTGAGTTCGTTGCGAAAGCTCGCCGCGCTGACGCCCCGCAAGTTCGAGGTGCAAATGGATCTTGGACTGGCCTATCTTGAGCGGGATTCGCTTGGGCAAGCCGAGAATTGTCTGAAGGCTGCTATCCGGCTGCGGTCTTCGTCCGTAGACGCCCATCTGGCACTCTCTGAAACATACCGCAAAATGGGAAATGAAAATCGCCGCTATTCACATTTGCGATCTGCGCTCAAGCGTTCTTCGAATCATTTTGGTGTTCAGTTCAATCTTGCACGATATTTCGCAGACGAGGGGAGCTTTGACAAAGCGGAATATCATTTCGGACGCGCAGCAAAATTGCAGCCCGACAACGACCGCGCCCATTTCGAATTTGCGGAGGTATTGCTTGAAAACCTTAAAGCCGACAAGGCATTACGGCACTACCGGTATGCATCCGAAAAAAGGCCGGATAAAGTTGCTTATAAAGTGGGGCAGGCCAGGGCGCATCATGCATTGCAGGAGTATGCTGCCGCGTTGCCGCTGCTTCAACAGGCGGTTGGCCTCGAGCCCGCAAATCAGAATTACTGTATCTTGCTGGCCGATCATTTTTCAGATCAGAAGAAGCACAAAGAAGCAATTAACGTGCTGAAACGGGGCACACGCGCCAATAAAAAATCCTTTCGACTGTATCAGCGTTTTGCCATGGAACTTGCAGCCATCAAAGAATATAAAGGCGCGCTCAGACGCCACCGGAAAGCTTTGTCGCTGGGCAATGGCAATGCGCTTGAGTCGCTTAAAGAAATGGGCGATATTTTTTATCTGCATCTGAACAACCGCCGAAAAGCACGGGAAAGCTATCGAAAATATCTCGAAGGCGGCGGGGAAAGCAGGATTGTGTCTGACAGGCTGAGAGAGTTGGAAAATGAATAAGCGTGTTCTTGTAAGCGTAGATATCCCTGAGCTACCATATATCACCTGCGTGCAGCAGCAGTTTGACTGTAATTACGGTATAATAAGCTCGAAACCATATACACGGAAGTGACTTTATCGAGTATGAAAACATCACCTGCTATTATGATCGCCGCCGCAACGGCGCTGCTGACCGGATGCTTTGAGCCGACTGAAGTTAGGATTGAGCAAAAGCGGGATGGCGAGTATCAGTTTGCCTGGGATGTACTCAACGCGTATCTGATTTTTCAGGACTCTTTGCCCGGTGATCCGTATGTCTATGCTACTCCGCAAGCGCTCTATGCGTCAGTAAATGAGCCATATACTGTTTATTTCGATCCGGAGCTGGCCGCCCTTTTTCTCTCTCAATTGACAACGCAATCACCCCGCGGGGCTATGGGAATAAGGGTAGATTCTGTTTACAATGGTTATCTTGTTAAGAAGGTATATGCCGGGACCCCGGCCGATAAAAGCGGATTGCAGAAAAATGACACCATTCTTGCTGTAGACAATCAAGCTATTGCCGGTGTTGCACTGCAGCGGCTTTCTGAGTATACTTCGGGCGATCCCGGTCAGATAAAAGAATTGAGCGTTAAGCGGGGCCCGCAAACGATATTGTTAACCATCACGCTTGAGCAAATACTGCTGCCGTCGGTTTGGGTTGACAGTCTGGACTCGATTACTGCCTATGTCGAATTGGGCATGTTCTCCGATTCCACGATAATTGCCGGCGGATCTGCTGCAGAATTCGACAGTGCACTGTCGGAAACCAAATGGGCGAAATATACCATCTTCGACTTACGGGACAATCCCGGTGGTGAATTGAAGCAGTGCATTCGCATCACCAGTGAATTCCTTGAGAATAATACTCCCATTGTCAAGTCTTCCGAGCGCAACCTGAATTCGAATGGGTCAGCGTTTATTACAGCGGACACCGTCTGGCGCTCGATTGGGGACGGAGATGCCGTTACGCGCACATTCATGGTACTGGTAAACAATAATTCGGCGAGTGCTGCGGAGATAGTGGTTTCTGCATTGCACAGCAATCGTGATGACATCCTGACGATTGGTACAACCACCTTCGGCAAAGCGCGTGGTCAGATAGCAGCCGGAACACCTCAAGACGGAATTGCCAAAGTGACCTTCTCGTTGATAACTCCGGTTTCGGGCCCGGCCTATGATGAAGTGGGTATAGAACCAAAAATTACCATCTCTCCCGCCGAGGACGCGCTTCAGGTCGCCCTCGATCAAATCCATGCCGGCAGCGGGATTGCCAAAAAGTCTATTCTACGTTATAATAAACTGGTCAAACGCATCAACGCGCAGAGAAAAATGCATCGGATGAAGACCAGGATTCCCCTGCTGATTAAAAGAATCTGACTAAACCGGCTTCGCCGGAGAGGTCAGACGTCAGCCGTCAGAGGTCAGCCGGAATCGATCTTGATATATTGCGAAAAACATACGCAAAAATCGTAGAAGTTACCAACTGAGAGTCTAATTGCCGTTTACATATCTTCGTGCGCTGAGAATTATCAGCAATTTCACCATGAAACTTAGATCAGGCATTTTACTACTTTTGCTGGTTGCCGGCGTCATGCCGTATCATCTGCATGCCTGGGGAATAAAGCGCTTTACTTCATCCCGGAACTTCACGCTTGAGTATTCGCTAAAAAGTCCGTTGACCTCGACCGGCACAAAACCCGCCCTGGTAGTTATTATCAGCCAGACCGGTTATGTGCTTGCTAAAAACAGCGAGGATCTCCGCAAAACCGTCCACACGCTGCTCTATGATAAAATTGGCACTGAGCCGATCCTCATTACACCGCATATCGCTCCTGCACCCCGACAGGGTGGACTACGTTCACACCGTATGGCGCATCCACCAAGCAAAGAAACGCAGGCACTCATCGAATTGCTCGATCAGATAAAAAGCGGTGGCAATATCGATCCGTCCCGTATATATATCATTGGCTTTTCGGATGCTGAGTTTGGCGTATACGATATACTCCAGCGCAGGCCGGAACTGTTTGCTGCGGCAATACCCATCAAAGGCGGCGGGGATCCGCGGATGGCTGAGAGGCTGCAAAATATAGCGATCTGGGCTCATCACGGGCAGGATGACATGGTCGATGCCCTCGCAAAACTGGGGAACGAAGCCCGGCACACCGAAGCACGAGCATTCGATGTCTGGAATATCCCCGAGCAACTGACCCGGGAGTTGACCTGGATGCTCAAACAGAAGCAGGCGTCTGCAACCGCATTGCCCGAGAAGGAAGAAATACTACTGCTTTCAGATGAGCACGCAACCGTCTCAATACAGGAAAAAGAACAATTTCATCTTTATCTGCTTATCGGACAATCGAATATGGCCGGAAGGGGCCGGCCGCATAAAATCGACAAGAAAATACACAGTCGAATTCTCATGCTTGATAAGCACAACACCTGGCAATTTGCCCGGGAGCCGCTGCATTTTGACCGGCGATATAGCGGTGTGGGGCCTGGATTCGCATTTGCCCGGGAACTGGTTGCGCGTGAGCAGGATATCGTGGTTGGTCTGATTCCCAGCGCCGTCGGAGAGACGACCATTCAGGATTGGCAAAAAAATTCCCGCTCGATGTTCAAGGGGCAATCTCTGTATGCGGCCGCATTGTTTCGGGCAAAAAAAGCAGAGAAATTCGGCACTATCAAAGGCGTGCTCTGGCATCAGGGCGAAAGCAATAATTATCTGGGCGGGCTGCAAAATTACGAGGCGCTGCTGATAAAGCTTATCAATGATATCAGAATTGACTTGCAGCAGGAGGATCTGCCTTTTATTCTGGGAGAGATCGCTGAATCATCGCGCAGCAGAAGTCGCGGCGATTGCAAGCTCAATCTGATTCTGCAAACCATTCCTCATAAAGTGAACCACACACGTCTGGTCAGCTCTGCCGGATTGAGCGGCGGATTACACTTTGACACGCCTAGTTATCGTGTCCTTGGCATACGCTATGCCCGCGAGATGATGAAGGTGCATCAGTCGGCATCTCTGAAATAGCCGTGCTGCGCAATTTCTTCCACTCGGGAGGCACAAGCCGGATGCATGCTCTGCCGGGTTGATTGTTTGGGCTTTTATATCTGCCCGTAGTATCTTAATAAAAGCGTGCTGACTCCACTACGCTCACTGGATGGAAATATCAGGCATGACTCAGGATCAGTCCCGTAAAAAAAAGCTGCATGCGCGCATCAATGCCATGATGCGACGGCATAGGAGCTTGAAATCCGGTGGAGATTTTCTGAATGAGGCGCGGGCCGGCAAATCTGAGCCCGCGCCTCGAGAGAAGCAAGAGCCGATCGTGTACCGTCGATCGGTTTCCCGCAAAAAGAAGGAAACCACATCGGGCTCCCACGTTTCTCGTCGCGGCGCCTTCCACGTTGAGTTGACCGATGCTGTTGAGGGCTCCACTATTGCGTATGGGAAGTCGGGATGCGTGTTCGAAGTCGTTACGCCGATTTCGCAAGCAGACGGTGCTGGCGCGGTGAGTTCGACATTTCGCAATTTTGTTGTGAATCCGTCCCCAATGCTCGAAAAGCTTGCGGCGGCCCGCGCACCGGATGCACTACAGGTTGAAGATTTCATATTCATGGATCTGGAAACGACCGGACTGGGCGCTTCGCCGCTCTTTCTGATCGGTACGATGGCCTGGGAAGGCGATGAATTTGTCGTTCGTCAATATTTCGCTCGAACCTATGCCGAAGAAGCCGCAGCCCTCTCTTTGTATCATGAGGCATGCCGCACTAAAAAGGCGCTGGTCAGCTTTAACGGCAAGAGCTATGACGTTCCGTATGTCAAAATGCGCTCTGCTGCAAATGGACTTGACTGTTGCGAGGTTCAGTTTCATTTCGATCTGCTGCATGAATGCCGTCGCATTTGGAAAGGAGTGTTGCCCGATTGCAAATTGCAGACGCTGGAGAGCCGTCTTTGCGGCCGGACGCGCTGTGGAGATATCCCCGGCAGCCGGATCCCCGATGCGTATCATGCGTATGTTCGCACGCAGAATGCCTGGCAGATGGTTGACGTGCTCAAGCATAATCTGCTTGATCTTGTAACACTGGCCGATCTTATGACTCGATTTCCGTCCGACAGAAAAGACATTCACAGCTCAACCTGAGAAATGTGCTGAAAAATACCGGCCGCACTCGCCATTTTATATTTTATCAGATTCTTTTCAGCACGTTTTCTTTCAACAGGAGCATGATTGCATGGCACACACATTTGAAGAGCTTAAAGGTAAATCGGTTGATGAATTGCGCGAAATTGCAAAAGATATCGAACATGAAGCTGTTCAGGGCTACACACAGCTCAATAAAGAGCATCTGCTCGAAGCCATTTGCAAGGCTTTGGATATGGATATGCACGAGCATCATGAGGTCGTGGGTATTGACAAAACAGCGGCAAAAGCAAAAATATCCGAACTCAAAAAAGCCCGGCAGGAAGCGCTCGAAAGCAATGATGCTAAGAAACTGAAAATAACCCGTAGAAGGATTCATCGCCTCAAGCGCAAGATCCGCAATGCGATGGTATAGCTACCTATCAGGATACCCGAATAGTACCGAAGGCGAGCGCATGCTCGCCTTTTTTTATTGGTGCGCCCGGCAGGGCGCACCCACTTGGTGGAGCGGAGATGATTGTCTCCTTGTCCACTACACACCCGACAGGGGGAAGTGTTAGCCGGACGGCAAGGGTGTCTACCGCAAGGTAGAATCTGAAGGAAGCCGCAGGCA
>WJLW01000027.1 GCA_014728295.1 Chitinivibrionales bacterium
AATAAGTGTGTGTTTGCGAGGAGCCATTTTCGTTCCTGTTGAGGCGCGAAGATGGCGAATACCGGGTGTATTCAACTGATGAGCAACGAAGACAGGGATGAAAAGAGCCCGTGGTAACATATTCGTATTTGAGATACACTAGAGTCCAACCCCCATAACGTTGTTGATGCACGTAAGCGCATACCGGATTCCCGCAGTATTGGTCGCATCCAGTTTTCCGGCCTGACGCGCGTGTGCCAGGGGCGGCAATAATGTACGCAACCTTTCCAGTACCTGCTCGGTATGTAAATCGTCATTCAGAGCATCTTCGAATCCTTGCAGCAATTGCTGCGCTGAAGGGCTTGTCGCAACGGTCTCGTTGCCAAGCGGCTCATCGGTGGAAAATTCTTTGCTCATGTTGGCTAAATCTGCATGTTCTTTGAGCGAACGTTCAAAATCAGCGCTGTTGAATGAAAGCTCATCACGATAATGACGGTTGGCGAAATAAAAACGTACGGCATCGCCGCGTACGCCGGCTTTTGAACCGTTGTCTATCGGCGATGATGTCTGGCTCTGTTGCGGAGGATGTTGTGCGGGAGTTTGTTGCGGAGCCGGTGAGGTACGGCGAAGATAGTTGAGGTAACGATACAGCAGGTCTTCGTAATAGGACACGCGCATGCTGCCGACATGAGCCGCTTCCTTTTGCATTCGCTCGCATACACTGCCCTTAATCGCTTCCTGTTGCGACGGAGTGAAAGCATCGCTTCCCCGTTGTTTGAATTCCTTCACAATGTGCATGAGTCGATGGTATTCTGGTATCATAAGTCAAGCCCTTCCTGAAAAGTAACTGGTCAAGATATGAATATGATGCATATGGTATCCGGATATTTCAGATGTAAACCTTTTTTGAACCTGCGGATTATTGCAGATTGTCGAGCACTCAATCTGCAAAACCTGTGCCAAATCATCGCCTGCATTTCGATTTTCCCCTGGCCCTAAGTTGGTCCGGTATTTGCAGATTATTTCACTTAAGTTGAAAATGTAAAATTTTTATCTGTCAACCGTGAATCCCGGCTCAAGCGCCGGCGCAGGGAGAGGATACTTCAATGAAAGGAAAAAATGCCATGCAGCAGACCTATACCAGATTAGTGGCCCTGACGGCAGGCATGCTGTTTATTGCCTCCTGCGAATATGACATACCTGAGCAGCAGGCCGGTGCAGGACAAGCCGAAATCGCAGCCCCGAAGATTACGGAAGCTGTTGCTGAGCTTTATCCAACCGAAGACAACAGGGTACGCGGCACGATTTATTTCGAAATCCAGGCAACCGGCATGCACGTGCACGGAGAGCTTACCGGCCTGCTCCCCGGCAAGCACGGCTTCCATGTGCATGAATTCGGCGATTGCACGGCTGAAGACGGGACCTCGGCTGGAGGACATTTTGCTCCGCGTAACATGCCGCATGGTGCACCTTCAGATTCACTGCGCCATGTTGGCGATTTAGGCAACATCGAGGCCAATGCCGACGGCCTGGCCCGGGTCGACATGACCGATACAGTACTTACCTTTTCAGGGCTGAACTCGATAATCGGCCGCGGTCTGGTCGTTCACAAAGGCGTCGATGACCTGGAATCGCAGCCGACCGGTGCTGCAGGCGCGCGCGTTGCATGTGGAGTGATCGGGATCGCGGCGCGTAAATAAAATTGCTCAAGCAAGAGAATGGTATATGCCTGGCCGGCGAAGAACCTCCCTGGTCGCGCAGCGTAGTATTCTCTTTTCCAGTTCGTAGCCGGCGGAGGAATTTGCTATGGTAAGACACGCAAAAGAATATTTCACCCTCGAGGTTAAAAGCAATGATACACACGTCGGCACGGTAAAGGATCTTTATTTTGATCAAGAAGAATGGCGGGTGCGCTATATTGCCGTGGAATACGAAGAGGCCCTGCAGACTCGTACGGCGCTGATCTCCGTCGAAGCAGTGAGTTCCGTTAACTGGGAAGAGCGGATACTGAAGACGTCCGCCTCACAGCAAAAAGTATACAACAGCCCCCAAACCGATATCGATCTGCCGGTCAGCCGGGAGTACGAACTTGCGCTGCATCGCTACTATGAATGGCCGGAATACTGGGGTCAGGTGTCGTTTCTGGACACACCGCGTGCCAAACATATGCCCGACCCCGAAATCCCCTACGAAGACGGTGTCCGGGCCGAAGGGCAAATGGAAGCCCCCAATGCGTATACCTATGGCGAGGGTGATTACGAAACCGCGCAAACACTGGCCGTCGGAGAGGCCGATGATGACGAAATGCAGGAGCTTGAATTTGCCTCTCCGGCCGAAGAGCGTTCATACTCTTCGTCAATTCACAGTGCCGCGCGTCTGGGTGAATTCAGAATATATTCCGATGATGAGCACCCTTTTGCCTGCACCGATATTCTCCTGGTGGAAGAGGACTGGGCTGTGCGTTACCTGATGCTCAAACCCAGGCTTGCCATTACCGAAAATCCGGTACTCCTGCCGGTGGGTCAGATTCGTGATTTGCATGCGGCAAGCTCTGAAATCGTGCTTGCACTTAGCAAGGATGAGATTAACAAAACGCCACAATATACCGGCAAAACGGCGCTGAAAGCGTATGAGCACAAGCTTTACGCATACTACAATAAACGCGGTATGGCGTGATGTCGCTTTTTTCGCAGAGATGAAGCGTTAAAGCCCAATTCCCAAAACATCGTCAATTTTTTTGAGCACTGCGCAGATGGCTGCAGATTCCCGTGCGCTTACCTTTCCTTCCCGCCGTGCTTCGGCAAATACGGGAAGCTGCCGCTGCAAATCTGTCAGAGCATGGTCGGTATGTAAATCGTCGCACAGTGCGTGCT
>WJLW01000028.1 GCA_014728295.1 Chitinivibrionales bacterium
ATCCAGCTTACGCGATGCTACCGATGATGAATCCGCGTTGACCAGTACTTGTTGACGAAGTACAAGTCGTTTTGTTGTGCCGCCGAATTCATATTTTGCTTTTGCTTTTTCCAGCAGGGTGCGTGACAGAGTAAGCTGTTCACGGGCGACATCAAGCATAGACTGCGCTGCAAGAAGGTTGTAATATGCCGTGATTACCGCAACCGCGGATGAATCGATCTGGTGACGGCCGCTCTGTTCTCCCAGTTGCGCCTGGTGCTCGATCCGGCTATAGGCATGAAACATGCGAAAACCGTCAAACAGTGTCCAGTTCATGGAAACACCTGCGGTATAGGTGTCGGTAGGACCGTCACCGGAGGTGAGCACGCCCGTTGATGTTTGCGAGGGGATAATCGCCGATTGTGATTCGGTGTAGGACCGCGACATACCGCCTTCAGCCCGTGCGCTCGGCAGTACGCCGCCGAGTTTGAGCTTGCGCGTATTCTGCGCAGCTTCGATATCATTGCGCGCAATCCGGATATTATAATTGTTTTCGAGCGCTATCGCTACCGCTTTGTCGATAGTCAGTGTTTCGGCTCCGGCGGCAAAGGGTAACAGAGCGAGCCATATCCAGCGAATCATTGTGTTTCTCCAGTTTCAAATGTCAATTCCCGCACCGATGGTTCCAACGACTCACGGGTGACCGATATGTCAAACAGCCGTGCATAATGGTACCGCATGCTGTTGAGTGTCATGAAAAGCGTCGGGACCAGATACAATACGAATATCGAACCGAAAATCAGACCGTAACTCAGTGACACGGCCATGGGAATCAGGAATTTTGCCTGACGGCTTGTTTCCATGAGCAGCGGCGCCATGCCGGCAACCGTGGTTATTGTTGTCAGGATGATAGGGCGGAGTCTGCTCAGTCCTGCACTATGAATGGCTTCAACCACCGGCATCCGTTTTTTCAGGTTGCGGTTGATCTGGTCGATAAAGACAATGCTGTCATTGATAACAATGCCCGCAAGTGCGATCAAACCGAACATCGAGAGACGGCTGATCATGAAATTATGGAACAGATGGCCCCAGACGGCGCCGGCAAGGCCAAGGGGGATCATCAGGAAAATAAGCACGCCTTGCAGATAGGAGCGGAAAACCAGCACCAAAATAACAGCGATTGCAAGAAGCGCGGGAGGAAAGGATTTCCGCACCGAGCGCCCGAACAGCACGTTGTTGCGCTCCCGCCCTTCATAGGAAGCATAAACACCTCCAACCTGCTGAAGCACTTCGGGAACGGTGGTGCGTTTGATATCATTGAGAACGGTGGTTACCGACTGCTCCGGATCGACCAGATCGGCTTCAACTCGGACCTCCCGCCGGCCGTCGAGATGCGAAATAATCACCCGGCCCCGCTCGATCGTGTACTCGGCAATTGTGGACAAGGGATACGTTGAGCCGTCTTTGCCGCGGATATACATGTTTTCCAGTTTACCCAGAGATGACCGGTCGGTATCCGTATAGCGCACCCATACCCGGATCTCATCTTCGCCCCGCTGAAACCGTTGAACTTCGGAGCCGAAAAAGCCCTGCCGTACCTGACCGGCGATATCGGAAACAGTCAGTCCGGCAACCCAGGCTGCGGGCTTGGGTTTGATCCGGACCTCCCGCCACCCTTCAACATCAGAGTCGGTAATATCAGTGAGCACCGGATATTCCGCAAGCTTTTGTTTAAGAAGGTTTTTTGCCTTTGCCAACTGCTGAAGATCATTGCTCATCAGGCTGATATTGATCGCCTTGCCCCACCGTCCACCGCCAAAGGAGAGTTTTTGCGCTCCGGGAACTGTTCCCACGGCCTTTCGGACCATCGACGCCAGCTTGAATGACGGCATAGTGCGTTTGCCGCTTCCCAGAAGTTCGATATCGAGTCTTCCGGCATGCCCGCCGTTGTCACCCAGACCGTTTGAGCCGACTGTCCGGCGGATCGAGAGGATAACGTCTTCATTGTCTCGGCGTTCGCTTTTCAGTTTCCTGTTCAGATGCCGGATTTTCTTTTCCATAGTCTGCAAAAGCGAATCGGTAACTGTTTCCCGTGTTCCGGTAGTGAGGGTCAGGTTGAGCGTGATATCATCCCGGTCGATAAAGGGAAATGACGAGAGCTCCACCAGCCCGCCATGCATCAACCCGATAGTTAAAACCATGAATGCTATGGCGATAGTTATGGATGTCCAGGTGTTGTGAAGGACCCATTTCAGCGATGGGCTGTAAACTTTATATGTCAGCCATTTGTAGAATGCTTCAAATCGGGAGCGTATGGCGGTGATTTTGCCGCCGGCCGAGAGCCCCCGGGAATGAGCAAGATGGGCCGGAAGAATGAATATCGATTCGACAAGGGAGAAAATGAGTGCGCCGATCACAACAAGTGCGAGCTGGTATATGATCTTTCCCATGGTGCCGGCAAAAAAGAAAAAGGGGAGGAATGCGAATATGGTTGTCGAAACCGCGGTAAAAACAGGCGCGATCACCTCCAGAAGTCCCTCCGACGCTGCGCGCCGTGCACTTAGGCCCTGCTCGTATTTCTGATAAATGCTCTCGGCAACGACAATAGCATCGTCCACCAGAATCCCGACAACAATTATCATGCCCATCAGGGAGATAACATTGATCGTAATACCCCACATGTTGGCGATAATGAACATGCCGGCAAAGGAAATCGGAATTCCTGCCGCAACCCAGAATGAAAGGTGGGCATTGAGAAAAAGTGTCAGGGTGAGTACCACCAGAATAAACCCGAAAAGCCCGTTTCGCACCAGAATATCGATTCTTTCCCGTAACGATTCAGAGGCATCTGCTATGACGGTAAGGGAGATTTCGGGGTGTTTTTTTTCAAAGACATTTACATGTTCGTTAACCGCTTTGGCGATTTTCAGGATATCTTCTTCTAATGTCTTATCGACATTGACAAGGACTGCCCGTTCATTGTTGTAATAGGTGGCGTCGGGGGTGTCTTCCCACTGTTCGACAACATCGGCGACATCGGCAACACGCAGCAACGTTCCGTCCGGTGATGACCGCACGACAATCGAGCGCATTTCGTGGGCAAAATCCCGGCGTCCGTACGACCGGATCAGAAGCTGCTCATCCATGGTTTTCACCGATCCGCCCGAGATATCGGTATTTGCCGCCTTGATCGCCCGGGAAACCTCACCAAATGTCAAATTGAAGCGACGCATGTCTTCTTCGGAGAGGGTGACGCTAATTTCACGGTTGGGAATCCCCGCAAGACTTACCTGCGAGATATGAGGCATGGCAAGAAGTTCGTCACGAAAGGATTCGGCCCGCTCTTTCAACGCCCACAGATC
>WJLW01000029.1 GCA_014728295.1 Chitinivibrionales bacterium
GCCGCTCCGTATATCTACTCGATCCGTGCCGGCGATTTCAAAAAATCGCGCGTATTAATCTACGCCCGATAGCCGAGCAATCTCGTAAATTTACACTCGTAGCCAGCAGGGCCCCGAGCGTGGGCGAAGGCCCCTGATTGGCAATTGATTCACGTACCCCTTCCTCCGCTATTAATCCCCGGATGCTATTTTATAATTACCACCTCATTACCGCTTTTCGGATCTGGAGTGTGTTCATGGCAAATTTACAAACCACCTATTTGGGACTCCCGGTTTCATCTCCGGTAATTGCCGGCGCAAGTGCGATGACCGGCGATCCCGAAAAAATCGCTGCAATGGCGCAAGCCGGAGCCGGTGCAATTGTTATCCGCTCTCTTTTTGAAGAGCAAATTCTCTCCGATTCGAATCAACTGGCTTTCGAGAGCGGTCAATACGCCGAGTATCCCGAAGCGCTCGACTACATACAGGGTTATACGCGTGACAATGACCTTCAGCGGTATGTGGATGTTGTCAAGGAATGCAAGAAAGCGGTTGATGTGCCGATTATCGGCAGCATCAATTGCGTCACAGAAGGCGAATGGATGAGCTTTGCCGGGAAAATTCAGGATGCCGGCGCCGATGCGCTCGAATTAAATATTGCCACATCACCGCTTGACATAGCGCAATCGCCCGTTAAAGCCGAGGAGACATTATTTGATATTATCGATTCGGTGCGCAAAATAGTCTCGATACCGGTAGCGGTGAAAATCGGCCCCGGATATACGAATCTTGCGTCGATCATACGGAAGATCGGCAGGTCGGGAGTGGGGGGAATTGTACTGTTTATGCGTTTTTATACACCTGATATAGATATCGACAAAATGGAATTGACGGATCGGCTTTCCGCCAGCAGCCCCGCCGAGTATGTCTATCCGTTGCGTTGGGTTGGCATAGCATCTTCGCTGGTGAGTATCGATATTGCGGCGGGGACCGGCATCCACTCGGCCGATGCGGTTGTCAAGCAGATTCTGGCGGGCGCACGTGTGGCGTATGTGGTTTCCACGCTTTACGAAAACGGCATCGAGTACCTCTCGAAGATAAATCGCAACATCGGAGGCTGGATGGATTCGAAGGGATTTGCAACGGTGGAAGATTTTCGCGGCGTCATGTCGAACAAGGCCGAAGAGAACAGCGTTATGTATGAGCGGTTCCAATACGTCAAGCGCAATGCCGGCGTATTCGGCTAAACGTCGATGGGCAGATCAATCCTCTACCCAGCGATGAAACGAATCCATAATTCTGTGCATAAAGCCTTTCAGGCGATGATGATCGTCGTCTTCCTTGACCTGTGCCGTTAAGTTGGTCGTATACTCGCCACTGAGAAAGCGATGATCGTCCATTATTCTCTGCAAATAGGGGATGGTGGTTTTGACACTATCGATATTAAACTCTTCCAGGGCCCGTTTCATGCGTTTGATTGCCAGGTCGCGGTTGTCGGCATGCACGATGAGCTTGGCCAGCAGTGAATCATAGTGATGGGGGATATCGTAGCCGCAGTAGATGTGGGTATCGACGCGTATGCCTGGGCCGCCGGGCATTCCCAGAGCATTGACCCGTCCCGGCGAGGGCATGAAATCGTGATGCGGATCTTCGGCATTGATGCGGCACTCGATAGCATGTCCTTTACGTCTGATAGTGCTCTGCTTGAGTCCGAGTCGCTCGCCGGCTGCTACCCAGAGCTGGGCTTTGATCAGGTCGATGCCGGTGATGCACTCGGTAATGGGATGTTCAACCTGAATGCGGGTATTCATTTCTATGAAGTAAAAGTGGTGTCGGTCATCCACGAGAAATTCCACGGTGCCTGCGCCGGAATAATTCACTGCCTGCGCAGCCCGTATGGCCGCTCTCCCCATTCGTGATCGAACTTTCGGATCCAGAAATGTGGAGGGGGCCTCTTCAATCAGCTTTTGATGGCGTCGTTGCACCGAGCACTCACGCTCACCCAGGTGCACGACCGTGCCATGATTGTCGGCCAGAATCTGGAATTCTATATGGCGTGCATTGCGGATAAACTTCTCAAGATAGATTTCTTCGGAGCCAAAGGCAGAGCGTGCTTCGGCTTGAGAAGATTGAAATGCCGGAATGAATTCATCGCTGCGATTTACAATGCGCATGCCTTTGCCCCCGCCGCCCGCCGAGGGTTTGATGAGTATCGGATAACCTGTTTTGTCGGCAATTTTGTGAGCTTCGTGCGCGTCAATGAGCGGTTTGGAAGATCCCTGAGCAATGGGAACTCTGACTTTGCGAATTGTCTCCCGTGCAACTGCTTTGTCGCCCATTTTCCGGAGAGCATCCGGCGAGGGGCCGATAAAGGTAATTTTGGATGTCTGGCACAACTCTGCAAATTCTGCATTCTCCGATAGAAATCCATATCCCGGATGAATTGCCTGCGCACCGGCGCGCATGGCCGTATAAACGATTTCGTGATAGCGCAAATATGATTCGCTGCTGCTTGCCGGACCGATACAATACGCTTCATCCGCCAATTGCACGTGGCGGCTTTTCTTGTCGATCTCGGAATATACCGCAACTGTTTTGATTTCCATCTCTTTGCATGCCCGTATTATGCGAACCGCTATTTCACCCCTGTTTGCAATCAATATTTTGGTAAACAAGTGGATGTCCTGTTCTTGCTGGTGTATATACAAAAAAAGCCAATAGGACTTTATCGAGTTCTACCGGCTTCAGTTTGCCTGTTCCCGATAGCTTTGAAGCAATCCTGAGCAGGCACTCCGTCGAAGTTTTTAAAGATACTAAATAAAATCGTATTTGTACAGGGCTTTTGTAGTAAGGGGAGAATTAATGTTGCTTAAAATAAACATTAACATGCTTTGCAAGCTTTAATGTAGATTAAAAACTACATTCTTTGCGAAAAATATATTGCGACTGTGATGGAAATAGTATATATTTAGTTGGGTAAAACCATCATTATATTCAATACAGCGTTATAATGACTGATAAAAACAACAAATATTGGAAAGCACTGAGCGACAATGCCATTTTACGTGAGTTGGGTGCATTTATCCGGCATCATCGTCTCGGGCAGAACAAAACGCAAAGTCAGTTGGCAGCCAGGGCCGGCATAAACCGGACGACGCTGGTGGAATTCGAGCAGGGTAAGCGCTCCAATACCCTGACACTGATCCAGCTTCTCAGGGCGCTCGATCAACTGCAGGTACTCGAATCGTTTCATATCCAGCCCCGGCCGAGTCCAATCCAACTGGCACAACTCGAACAAAAGAAACGCCGTCGCGCACGTGCGGCGCGTCAAGCTGCTCCCAAACCGAAGTCTGACTGGTAATGATAACAACCGCTTTCGTAAACATCTGGAAAAAGCGTGCCGGAGCGATTGCCTGGGATCCGCAAACGGGCGTCGGCGCATTTGAGTTCGATCCGGAATTTCTCAATTCGGGGCGGGATATTGCTCCATTGAAAATGCCGCTTGATACGGCGAGGGGAAGAATTTTTTCCTTTCCCGAGTTGCGCAACAACTCGACATTCAAGGGCCTGCCGGGACTTCTTGCCGACCTCCTGCCCGATAGATATGGCAATGCATTGATCAATACGTGGCTGACACGACAGGGGAGGCCCGCCGACAGCCTGAATCCGGTCGAGATGCTCTGCTTTATCGGCACGCGCGGGGTAGGTGCGCTCGAGATAGAACCCTCCTATCCCAAAGCCGGTAATGCCGCCACCAGAGTTGAAATCGGCAGCCTGATCGAAGTTGCCGAAAGCATCCTGTCCGGCCGCAAAAAAAAATCGGCAAATGTTTCGCAGAATGAAGAGAAAGCGCTGGTTGACATACTGAAAATCGGCTCGTCGGCCGGTGGAGCACGGGCCAAAGCGCTGATTGCCTTTAATCCCGTTACCGGTGAAGTCCGCACCGGACAGGCAGGCGCACCGAACGGCTTTGCGCACTGGCTTATCAAGTTTGACGGTGTCATCGATCGCCAGTTTGGAGCTTCAAGCGGCTATGGACGGGTCGAGATGGCGTATCATCGCATGGCGAGCGATGCCGGGATTGAAATGATGGAATGTCGCCTGCTCGAGGAAAACGGACGCGCGCACTTTATGACCCGTCGATTTGACCGGGAGGAAGGCAGCGGCAAGCTGCATGTGCAAAGCTTGTGTGCTCTGCAGCACCTCGATTTCAACGAGGTCACGATTTACAGCTACGAGCAGCTCTTCGAAACGATGCGCCTGCTGGGCCTTTCCTATCCGCAAGCCGAGCAGATGTATCGCCGGATGGTATTCAATGTCATGGCGCGCAATTGTGATGATCATACCAAGAACTTTGCCTTCGTAATGGATCAAACGGGCGCCTGGAGCCTGTCTCCGGCGTTTGACGTATGCCATGCGTACCGTCCCGGCAGTGCGTGGGTCAGTCAGCATGCGTTGAGTGTCAACGGCAAGCGAAAAGATATCACTCAAACCGATTTGCGGGAAGTTGCCCGCCAAATGAATGTCAAAAGGCCGGAGCGGATTATTGAACATATTGCAGAGATTGTCGGGAGCTGGGAACGGTATGGTGCCGAGGTTGCTGTTGAGTCCAGGCTGTTGAAAGCGATAGGGGAAACACTTGTGATACTGTAGCAAACCGGCAGAACACTTCTTTACTATTTTACTTCGCATGAAAATCGATCGTCTGCTTGCCATCATTGTGATGCTGTTGAACCGGCGCAAGGCCACAGCCAGAGAGCTTGCCGAACATTTTGGTGTTTCAATCCGAACGATCTACCGGGATGTAGAATCTATCAACAATGCAGGTATACCAGTTGTTGCCTATCAGGGCTACGAGGGCGGATTCTGCATCATGGATAATTACAAACTGAATCGGCAACTCCTGACCTTTGACGATATGGTTTCGATTCTCACGGCGCTCAAGGGCGTGAACACCACTTTTAAGGATCGCGAAATTACCAATGCCATCGAAAAAATCAGTGCACTGATTCCTGATGACAAAGAGCAGGACTACCTGCGCCACAGCGAGCAGTTTGTTATGGATATCCTGCCGTGGGGATATGGCAAACGTCAACAGAAATGCATACAGGATATTTACGTGGCAATTTCATCATCCCACCTGCTGAACTTTACCTATTGCAATGCGCAGGGGTCCGTCTCCAGCCGCACTGTCGAGCCGATGACCCTGGTCTTCAAAGCACCCGGATGGTATCTGTTTGCCTGGTGTTGCACCAGGGCGGACTATCGCGTTTTCAAGCTATCCCGCATGAAACAGGTGATGATCACACTGAAGCATTTCCGGCGTCGCAAGAAAACTTATCACGAATATTTTGCACCCGACTACGATCCCCGCCCGCACATTGATATCGTTCTCAAATTCGGTCCCGCTGCTAGGCACAAGGTCGAAGACTGGTTTCACGACGATACTCTGGAGTTTGCCGAGGACGGCTCCTGTACCGTGACTTTCCCGGTTCCCGAAGATGATTGGATCTACTCCATGATTCTCAGCTATGGCGCCGATGTCGAGGTGTTGTCTCCCACCCGCATCAGAGAGACAGTGCGCAACAAAGCCGAAGCAATCGCACAAAAATATTACTAACCTGACATAGTGCTGTCAATACGGTGTGGTATTTTGGATATATGCAGTGAATTGCCCGGCCGGTCGAGACGCTGACAGCACAACGCCGTAGCGCCGCAATGATGCTGGTGTACGGATTCGCAGGTCACATTACCGAAAGGATTTTATCATGTCTGCTACACATTGTTACTCGTGCGCAATGCCGCTTGGTCCCGAAACGAAAGGTCCCTCGCAATCCTATTGCATGTATTGCAGCGATGAAACGGGAAAGCTGAAAAGCCGGGAAGAAGTCCAGTTCGGTGTAAGCCAATGGCTCAAGCAATGGCAACTTGACATAGACGATGCGACGGCAGCTCAACGGGCTGCGTTTTATATGCAGGCCATGCCCGCATGGGCGCAGTGAGATGATATGGCGCCGGCGGAGAGCTGTTGAACTCTTCGTCGGTGTTTGTATTGAAGGTTACCAAATGAAATTGAAAATGATGTGAAGAATGAAAGAAAATATAGTGGCTGACACGAGCTGTCTGGTTCTTCTGGACAGGATTATTCGACTTACCAATAGCTCTTCATATATGTGGTGAATGGTATCACCCCTGACTCGACTCGGCTTTGCACGTTTTGATACCGATAAGCGCATAGAGCGGGCAAAAATTGAGAAGCCCCGTCAATAACGGCACAAAACCGGCAAATGCGACAAATTTCACCGGCGGCTGGGCAATAAACCACAGCGAAAATAAACTGATCGCAATGATGAATCGGATGAGCTTGTCAAGCACTCCCATGTTTTTCTTCATGTTTCACCTCCGTGATTAATGTTCACATTGAATATGAAGCAAATATCGTGACAAACTTGTTAGTCGACGTAAAGGACCAATCCTTTCAAATATGAGCCTTCCGGGTGAAAAAGTCCGATCGGGTGATCGGCAGGCTGGGTAAGTTTGTGCAAAATGCGAATCGTGTGTTGCGATTCAATACCTGCTGCAACAAGCGTGTCGGCAAATAATTGATCGCTGACTGCCTGAGAGCACGAAAAGGTGAAGAGTATGCCCGGAGAGGCAAGTCGGTGCAATGCTGCGAGGTTGATGCGTTTGTACCCCTGGACTGCTTTGTGGAGTGACGAGCGATGTTTGGCAAAAGCGGGAGGATCGAGGATGATGATGTCCCACTTCCGGTCGCAGGACTTGAGATAATGCAACACATCCGACTTTTGCGAAGTGTGTCGGGTTTCGTGAGGGAAATTTTTGTCAACGTTGTCCTCGGCCTGCCTGAGTGCGGCCGCAGATGAGTCCACCGAGACAACTTCCCGCGCATCGGCACGCAATGCAGAGAGCGTAAAGCCGCCGGTATACGCATAACAATTAAGTACCGATTTGTCACGTGCATATTCGCGCAGCAAACGACGGTTCTCGCGTTGATCAAGAAAGAAGCCCGTCTTTTGACCATAAGCAAAGTCGATACCGAATTCAAGTTCATTCTCACGGATGACATCATCCATTAATTTTCCATATACTCGTCCGTTCTCAACAGTACGCGCAAATTCCGGCGGCAACGCATCCTTGCTTTTATCGTAAATCGCAGAGACAGACTCGTGCATAACGCGATTGAGCGCGTCAACAATCGGACGCAGGTTGCGATGCATGCCGATTGAGTGCGCCTGAATAACGGCCGTGGAGGCGTACACGTCGATAATCAACCCGGGCAGGCCGTCCGCTTCGCCATGCACCAGCCGGTAGCAGTTGGTGGAATCGTTCGGCAATTTCAACGATCGGCGCAAACTGACGCATGCGGCAATTTTTTCATTCCAGAATTTCTGATCGATGCTGAGCTTGACAAAAGATATGACGCGTACGGCGATCGACCCGTTGTGGAAGTGTCCGATTGCACGGAACGTGCCGTTACTGTCAAGCACTTCGACGGTTTCCCCGTCCTCGACAGGGTCGTGGGCCTGCAGGGCGCCGGAAAATATCCAGGGATGCTTGCGATTTAGTGAGGCCTGCTTTTTAGGCTTGAGCCGGAGTGTTTGCATTGAGGTTACAGTGGAAATCAGTCGTTTCGAACCAATGGTGAGCAAACCCGCTTGACGCTGAGCAAGCGGGTTCCATGTCGAAAATATATTCCGCTGGTACGTGCGGACGCGGGACGTCGCCTTCCATCCACGCCGAAGCGCGGATTGGTGAGGTGGTTGTTACCGGACAGGGGCCTGAAGTGCATTGGTTGATACGACTGCGGATTACTTATGGTCGTGGAACCCAGCGCGATAATTGTACGATCCGCCGCCTTGTCCAGCGCAGTCGCATTCTCGCCATTGACACGCGCCAGCAGCCGGTTGCCGGGGCCGCCCGAAAAGACTATTTCGTCGCTGCCCACCGACAGGGTGCCGTTTGCGTCCCACGCTACCGGCGGCTGGGAAGTGCCGGCATCGGCCGGGTAGAGTACCGTTACGAAAGTCTCCCGATCACGGGAGACGGCAGGTTTCAGGGCGACATACTCGATACTGGCAGTTCCGTGTGACGCATTGGCATCCGCTGGAGCGGCCGCAATGACATGCAGTACCTTGCTTTGCCCCGCAATTTGCGCACTGCTTCCACTTGCTGTGACGTCGTGCCGGGTTTGCAGGCGCCATTCCCACGCAGCCGCCGACGCTGCGGCCAGGTCGTCCAGCAGCACGATGTACCGGCCGTCGACCATGACGATATGGCGTACGAACCGGGTAAGTACATCTTCGTAACAATTTGACAAATCGGAAGCAAGGTAGTGGAAAGAAGCGCCCGACCCAAAATGCAGGAACGTTCCCTGCACATTCTGCGGCTGTCCTTTTCCGTTGATCAGAATTGTCGAATGATCGGCGGTTTCGGCATGTTTGTAGCCCGGATCATGCACCAGCCGCTCACCATGGGCAACCAGAACGAAAGACCCCAGGTCCATATTGTGGTGCGACTTGTTGCTGGTCCAGCCGCCGTTAAAGACAAGCCAGAGGTCCGGTTCATCGAAAACCGCATGCCCCGCGCCCCGGAAGAGTACGGCCTTCTGCAATTGCGGCTTGACACCCGCGGGCGCGGCATCCCGTCGCCACAGAAAGTAGAATGGACTCACTCCTTTCCAGTAGAAGGCGGCTCCGCCATTGTCGGCGCCCCATAGCAACAGAGGGTCGCTTCGCCCCGATTGTGCTTCCCACAATGCACACAGCACCGCGCAGGGTCCGCCTTCCCATTTGCGGTGATCTTCGCCATACAGTCCCGAAAAGGTTGATTCATTCATATTGTTGAAATTCGCATATTTCTTGTCCGGCCCGAAAAGGTACATATACCAGTACCCGGCGAGCTTGTCGGCCGTTTTCTGCGGTACGCCCCGATCATCGCCGAATACATGTGTCGCGGCGGTAAAGAAATAGTTGGCGAAGGTCGTCCCGTAGCGATTGTACATCACGCCCTCGTGTCCGCCGCCGTCCTGCAACGTCACGCTGGTGAGGAATGTTTCGAGATGATCGAATGCATAGTCGGCCGCCTTCGAGAATGCAGGATCCTCATCATAGAGTGCCAGCGCCGCCAGGCCGCATCCGCCGTGCACCACACCGCACCAGTTGGTCACCCCGTTGGTCACCCACCAGTCGTTGTGCTTCTCGATCGAGCCGAGGTAAATGTTGGTCGACTTTTTCAAAATATTGGTCTTGAACGTCTGTCGTTGCGTCGAGGTCAATGCGTCGTGACACCAGTCGTAAACAAGTGCACAGGCGGCACTGGCCTCGGCGGTTTCTAAGTCGGCGCCCTTGTTCCAGGAGTAGCCGGTATGCCATTGGGATTCCTGCATGATCGCCAGCGCCTCCTGTATGGCACGATCGGCGTATTTTGTTTCGCCGGTCATTGCCCAGGCAAAGGCGCAGATGCCTGCTACGCCAAGTGCTTCACGCGTATTGTCGAATCCGTAAACCGGACGTGTCAGATGGCCGTCCGCATTGCTGATGAAACGGCTCCAGCGCGTCGCAAATGGTTCGTTGTCAAGCTTGTCCTTAATGTCGCTGAGCGTCGCGGAGGTGAAGTACAGGTACGGATGTGTGTGCTGCGCCGCTGTTGGGAGATTGAGCGCCGCTAAAAATAATACCGTTACTGAGTTGACGGAGAAGAGCCTTTTGCGTGCGTTCATAGTATTCTTTGCCTTCCTGCCAATAATATACTGTTCGGATATGGTGATTGCCATCCATTATGAGCGCGGACGGCCGCAATCACTGATGTATTTTATTCGAAACAAATCGGAAAGGAAGCGCTCATGAAAGCAAAAATTATCTACTGCACCATGTGAAACTACAAACCCAAAGCTGCCAGTCTGGCAGATGAATTAAAACGGGAACACGGCGCAGATTCGGAACTTGTCGGCGGATCGGGCGGAATTTTTGATGTGTATGTCGAGGGGAAGCTGGTATTCAGCAAGCACGAGAAGGGGAGATTTCCAAATCCGGGGGAAGTTGCGAAGTTGATTTGATTCGGGGGGAATGAGCGCATTGCCTTTCAGTAGCCTTGTAATCATAATACACAAATTTCTCCACCGCAGCCTTAGCTGCTCGAATCAGGGTGCATAGCACATACACCTCCCCGCACGTGCAGCAGCGTTTGTTTCGCCTTATGGCACGATCGATTTCTTAGCGTACCGGCTTTATGCGGATGTTTTCATTCACGACGCGCCGCAGTTCATCGGTTTGAAACGGTTTGGCAATCCGGTCGCAAAATCCGTATTGCTGATAATCAGCCATCACCGGATCATTCGAATAGCCGCTGACAACGACGGCCCGCAGGTCGGGATCCATCTTTTTGAGTGCGCGCAAAATCGCCACTCCGCCTTCTCCTCCTGATATAGTCAGATCCAGTATCGCCAGGTCGAACGGGTTCCCCTCGCCGGCCGCCTTTGCAAACGCTTGGTGCGCGGTATTCCCGTCTTTGACGCATATCGGTACATGACCGGATTTTTTCAGAACGCGGGAAATGACGGAGAGCACCGACTCATTGTCATCCACGACGAGAATATGTGCCGCAGATAATTCGGATTTCGGCGCCGGTGATGTGATCGGTACCGGCTGTTCGGAACTGACCGGCAGGTATATCTCGAATGTGGCGCCGTTGCCGGGTTGCGATTCACATCGCAGCAATCCCCCATGCCGGTTTATGATTGAATAGGCTGTTGCCAGTCCGAGTCCGTTACCGCCCGGTTTGGTAGTGAAGTAGGGATCAAAAATGCGGGAAATGTTTTGCGCAGCAATGCCTTCCCCGCGATCACTGATTGCGATGCGGACAAAATGCCCCGGGTAAAGGCCCGCTATTTCGCCGTTGTTGCACGTGACATTATCTGCGCTAACGGTAAGCTCACCACCGTGCGGCATGGCCTGAACCGCGTTGATAAAGATATTATTCAATACCTGATTTATCTGCCCGTTATCGGCGTCGACATAGTCGAGATTGTCATCAATCATGGTTGTGCCGGTAACATTGCGACCGCTGAGGCAAAATCTGACTGCATCCTTTATCGTCCCCGTTAGGTTGACGCACTCAATCAACGGTGAGCCGCCTCTGGAGAAGGTCAGCAGTTGGCGCGTCAACGTTGATGCCTTCACAGCCGCGTTTTCGGAGGCTTCCAGAAGCTCCTCCGCCTCTGCGTTACCGGTTATTTCTGATCGCGCCAGTGAGGTATTGCTTATGATGCCGGTAAGATAATTATTGAAATCATGTGCAATCCCGCCGGCCAGCACTCCCAGGGATTCAAGCTTCTGGGCTTTGAGTGCTTCTCGTTCAAGTCTGCGCCGCTCCGAAATATCGCGTATTACCGCAATAAACGCGTACGGTTCTCCTTGTGCGCTCGGCAGCAACGCAGCATTCATTTCTCCCGGGAAGACGGACCGGTCTTTGCGAATGAAAGAGAACTGAATTCCCAGAAATTTTCCCATAGAGCGAATAATTTTCATGTGTGCCATGGCGCGTTGCCGATCATCGGGAACAATCAGCTCCAGGCTGTTCATGCCGATCATCTCGCCGGGGGAGCGGGCGCCATGCATTTTAAGCGCCGCGTCATTGACCATGATAATGTTGGCCTCAAGATCGGTGACCACGATTGCATCCGGCGATGTTTCAATTAATATCCGGTATTTTTCCTCGCTTTCGCGCAGTGATTTTTCGATGACAATACGCTTTGCGATGTCCGCTGTCAATTGGGTGGTTCGCTGTGTCACCTGCTTTTCGAGACCGGCATTCACCTCGCGCAATGCCTGTTGCGCAGCGATCTGGGAAATTTTCAGGGTGATGATATTTGCCGTTTCGGCTAAGAGCCACTTTTCTTTTTCGGTGAATTTGGGCTGAGTTGTTCCCCTGCCGAATATCAGGCATCCGTAAACATATTCGCCCTTGTGACAGGGAACGGCATTAAAAATGTCGACATCGCATTGTACGAGGTCGTGCACACACCGGTTCTGCTCAAAGTCAGGTACATCTGTAAGGGCGCTGTACCTCTCTGAAAGAGAGAGTAATGCGGATATATCATCCGGCGCTATTTGTGGGTATGCAACCGGATTTTTGTGCTGTTGCGAACAGTGAACAGTGAAGCAGTGCCGTTGGATTGAATTCTCGCTCATATGCACAATTGCGCAAGTGAGTCCCAGGCCGGCGCTGATACTCTCCAGAATGGTATTCACGAAATTCTCTGCAGTAGCACTTTCGGTTGAGGCAAGTTTCCACAATTCAGCTCGCAAATGGTTCAGGCGGTTTTGTTCATCAACCTCGGCCCGCGCCTGTTCGAGGTCGTCTATCAGCAGGTCGAACCCACAATAGACTTCGGCAAATTCACCTTCGGTAAGCAGGGCCCCGCGGGGTCTTTTGCCGTAATCGCCGAATGACATGTGGGCCAGTATTTCGACGATGTGTTCACGGTTTTGTGCTACACTGTCCCGGTATGCCTGATCTTTGCCCCGTTCCATTATGTCTCCATGCAATTTTATCGCGTCAACCAGTTGATTGCCTTTTCGCGGGTTGCAAATGCACGTGCTTTCGTCGAGCCGGATGCAATCGAAATGAATTTAAAAAAAGTGCGCATTACCGCTCCGGCGTCCCAGAGAGCCATTTTTTTTAACGTTGGATCTTGCAGGCGTTCCATTGACTTTTTTCGAATTTTCGGTCCGGGTTTGTTGCCCTTGCCGGCCCACACAAGTATTCGTATTTCGTCAAGGGTGCCCAGTTTTTCGGCACATTTGCCCGTCTGCCTTACCATTTCATCATAGTGCTCTTCGGTCAAATGGCCGGTAACACGCTGTTCTACAAACCCGTATTCGGTATCTGCCCATACTTCGAAGGGTTGTTCCATGCTACAATCCAGGACGGCTTGGATTGAATATCTCTGGGTTATAAAGAAATGAAAATAGTAATTGGGCTTTTGGGTCTGTTGCTGATGCTGCTTGATAGGCGCGCATTTTCCGGCGAGCGCGGCTTCGGATCGTCGTCGAACGGCACAACCTCATTGTAATCGCAATTTGCACGCACATTAGACTCTCAGTTGGTAACTTCTACGATTTTTGCGTATGTTTTTCACAATATATCAAGATCGATTCCGGCTGACGTCTGACCTCTCCGGCGGAGCCGGTTTAGATAGCACTATTTAAGATTCGAATCACGCTATCTATATTTTTAATCCAAAAAATCCACTACAATTCTCAGAAGTTCCTGGCGTTTCTGCCTAAATTGCAAAACAGGTTCAGCCATTTATAATTTAAAAGGGGATTTTCTCATGCTAAAACGTACTTTTCTCTCAATTATTGTACTCACAACATCCTTTGCATTCTCACAAGATCTCGATTCCATTGCCGATGCGATCCTGGAGTTAACGGAAAATCGCGAGGCCCGTTTTGTCTGGGTTACGAAAGCGAAAGTGCTTAAGGCCTTTGACACGCAGACCCGTCAGGTCAGAACGCTGGTTGACTGGCAGGATTCGGGCTCGATTAATTTCCGGGTAACGAGGTTCTCCGCCAAAGGTGATTATGTTTTCTTCACGCGCAACGGTTGGAGTTCACAGAATTGGAGTCATACGCCGTATTGGACCCGTTTTGACGCGTCCCCCGGTGACGAGCAGCGCTGGATGCCCAGTGAAGATCATGATAATCTTTCCGCGGCACGCGCAACCTGGATGGATGACAATGGGCAGCAGTGGATGCTTTTCAATGATCGCAATAAAAAAATAGTCCGATATGCCATACCGGATGTAACCAACAAGGTTGAAATGAACCTGACAACCCCGTGCAGCGAATATTTCGGCATCTCGGCCGACGCTAAGGTTGCAGCCGGGGGCAATACGGGCCGATGCATGGGCGCCTTTGCTGCCTGGAATGTAGAGACCGGGGAAAAGATTGCTGATTTGTCGATACCCAATTGCAGCTCAACTCTCTCGCCCGACAATAATTACCGAATCCTGTGGAACGATGGTGATCCGGATGGGCCGGGGGGTATCGAGGTAAAGCCGCATCGGGGATTTTCCGTGATTACGCTCGACGTCGACTTTGCTGCGAACACCTTGACGGAAGTAACACCCATGCACGGCTGGGAAACGCCGCGCGATGAATTTCGCGGCAAAGATGAAGCCGTACGAGAACCACAATTTGCCTACAACCGTGACAATGCGCGTTGGATTGTTTTTGGCTCCCCGGGCGGCGATGCTCGTGACAAAGGTGAGATTATCTTTGTCGCGCTCAACGAGACCGCCACCGACATGGTGGGGAGTGTCAATGTCACCGGTACTCAGCGCAATGGCGAAGAACGCCCTGCTGCATGGGTGGCGCCGACCGTCGGCAGTGTGGCAGCGGTCAGATCTTTAAAACTGTCGACCAGCGACCTTTCTCAGACAGCGATAGGTGCAGTTCGCCCGCATTCATCCGGATTCGAGGTCAGGTTGACTCACGCGTATCGCGGTTCGGCGGTGCTGATATCGCCGGACGGTACGGTTATAGACCGCAGCGAACTTGCACAGGGTAACGTCATGTTCAACGTCCCGGCACTTCCCTCCGGTATGTACCTTTTGCGAATCGTTTCGCATGGTCACAGCCTGACACGTTCACTGGTAGTCAATTAAACACGGAGAGAATAATCATGAAATCACTACAACACCAACGGCCCGTTATAGTTATCGCCGCAATAATCAGCTTGTCATTGAGCGTTTCTGACGCATCCGGCCAGGAACCGTCCATTACCATCAGCAGCCCGCAAGCCGGACAAACGCTGATTGTGGGCGATACGGTCTGGCTGGATTGGGACGTGCAGAATCTTGGCCTCGACATGGTGCTGATCATCGTAACCTATGACGGCTGGACCACGGACGAATGGCTGACGATAGATGACGGGCTGCCGGCTTCAAATCCGGAGTGGAAGCATTATCCGGTTGTTCCCGACAAAGTGACGGATGAATTCTATATCAAAGTCGGCTGGTACAACAACGTCAACAATCCGGCCGATATCGAAGGGCCGTTCAGTGTGGTATCTTCGGTAAGTGTTGCAAAAGACAAGCTGCCGGCGGTGCAAATGTCGGTGGTCGATCAGCGACAATCAGCCACGGCACTGATCCTCAACAGGGCCGATTTTATTGCCGGCCGGAAGTATTTCAATGTGCTTGGAAAGAGTGCATCGAGAGTTACTGCAAAAGGTTTGCGCACGCCCGGCGTGCATGGAATGTATGTGATACTGCACGAATAACCGTATTCCCTTATTGCTGAAGAGTCTGCTGACTCACGAAAGGCGGAGAAGCGATGGTGCTGGTCCGCCTTTTTTCGTGTGCGCCGATGCGATCGTTTATGCCGGCCAATTCGTGTACTGCTTTGAATTCAAGCTTCGTAGAAGCGCCGAAGATGCACTGCTGCAAGGGGGGCTGCGGGTACATTCGATCAGCTATTTCTCGCACGCCAGGTGCAGCCGTCCATCTTTTTTTGCACCGGTTGATGCACCGACAACACCACCTGCCCGATTCCTGATGTAGGCAATGATCTCATTGCGGTACATCAGCCCGGTTGTCTTTTGGGAAGCCAAGAGCGATGCGAAGGTAATTTCAACTCCGGTATCAGCATCACGGTAACAGGTGTCGTTGTCCCGGTTTTCACGGCCGTTGGCAATATAGCTGGGAAATGCCATGCGATAGGTATTGTCAAGCAGCCGATCGATGGGGACTTTGCCAAGTGTGATATCGTGAACGCTGATATTCTGCTTTGCCGCACCCCGCATACGAATTGCATAGCGAATACCTGCAGAAAAGTGCAGAAAACCGCTTACATGGAAACCATTGGTCACCGGTGGAACGGTGTGCGCAGCGAGTTCGCTTTTGCGTGTGATATGCGCTGCATTGCGCGAAATTATGTGTCTGAGATCCGCACCGGTGAGGTTGACGATCACGATTTCATCGGCCCAGGGCATGACGGCGTACCAGTCGTGAAAGCAAAACGGACCATCAATGTCAATACCGCGCAATCCACTGGCATTGAACGCGGCAAAATCAACCGCACCGCCGGGAAAGTTGGTACTGCGGGCCACAATGGCATCATTCATAAAATTGGCGATTGCCGATTCACCGCAATACCGGTCGGTCACGGTTGCCGCATCTGATAAATCCGGACTGCTGACGATGATGCCGATGGTCTGATGCATAACGTGATCGAGTTCGCGATGCAGCGGATCGAGAACTGACCTTTGAAAGTCCTGGTCATAATCGTCTGGTTGCTCAAGCGGCAGGTTGTGATCGGCATGACCGGGATGGATGATGCGTCGGCTCATGGTGGAAAGCAATTCCGCCCGGGGTGCAGCAGTGGCACGATGCGGACGGGGATGAATATGCAGCGTCACTTTACCGACAAACTCACCAAAGTGGCCAGCCTGCGCAATGGGAATACCCTCGATAAGGTGCTTGTCGGCATCAAGGCCGGTGCGATTGAGTGCGTAGTGCGTATGTCCGCTGAGCAGGACGCAGGGTTTATCGGTCAATGAGGCAATCGTCCGGGCCACCTGTACGTCCCCCTGTTCGATCCGGTAGCGCTGCGGTTGATCCGGGGGGAGTTCGCCGTTATAACCCAGATGGTTCAGGATAACCAGCGCATCGACATGCGGTGATATCGCCTGTGCCAGTTTTGCAACGGTGTGGAGTGGATCGAGGCCCTGCAGGGCCGGATCTTTTTCGGTTTCCAGATAGGCATCCACAATTGTCGTCAAACCGATAATGCCGATCCGCAGTCCATCCGATAATCCAATAACTGCCGGATGCGTGCCCATGTCCAGCGCGCTATGCACAACATTTGCCGACAGCACGGGAAAAGCTGCATTGCGACGAATCGCTTCTCGCAGGACGACAGCGCCTTTGTCAAGCTCATGATTGCCTATGACTGCGGCGTCCATGCCGAGTGCCGAATAGGCCGTCCAGGGTGCACTCATTTTGAACTCTGCAGCATTTGCGCCCAGCAATTCATCATAGATTGTTCCGATGTGGTCGTCACCCGCCGACAGAAAGAGCACGCTTTCATGCGGACTTCGGTTGCGGCGGGCATTATTTACTTTTGCGGCAATTTGCCCCAGCACATGTACGTCCCCTTTGATATGGTGATCGGTAATGGTATTGTGCAGATCATTGACATGCAGCAGCGTCAGCAGCCGGGGAATGGTAATGGTATTCGTTGGCGGATAACTACCGTCTTCTGGTATGCACAGTTCGAGGCGGGTAGGGTGCAGAGTGCCGGAAAGCGCGTACAGCTTGTCAAATGCGCCAAGTGGATTGGGAGTTAGTGCCTGCATGGTAAGATTGCCGCGTGCTTTCCGCATTTCAGATGTTCGCCCTGTGTTGTGGTGATCATCTAAAATGGTATCGAGCGGCCGTTTTGTAAATACAGCAGGTGAAGGCATCGCAACCAACACGCTGCACTCGTGGTGCGTCGTGACTATCTGCGGCCGGCGGGGGAGAGCAAAACGGTCGGGCGCATTTTTTTTGACATGGAAGAGCGATGCGTCAGGAATTTTCCTCTGATATCGAACAGGTCATGCTGTTCGGGTGCAATACTTCCCGGTTGTACGAGTAGCCGCGATGCCGGTGCAGGGAATATGTCGCTTCGATGGCGGGGTGAATGGTTGATAAGAATGGGAAGATCGGGAACCTGATCGGGGTACATGCCGAATTTTTTGAGAAAGGCTTCCGCAGTCGTTTCGAGCGAATCGTCATAGCCGGGAACATTGTTGTGATGGCTCAGGCCGGGAATGGGATGCGATTCGATATAGAAATCGTAGTCAGCAGCCAGTTCGGTAAAAAAGCGCGAGCTGGGATAATAGTAGTCATCTTCACCCTGTATGATATATATCGGACAGATCCCGTCCTGCAAATGATAGCGCGGCGATATTTTGCCGCGTGTTGAGCTGTAGCTCTTGTAAGCCATGCCGCCTCTGCTTGCAGAGAGATCCATGACCGGTTTATGCAAAATCAGCACCGTGGGTTTTTCCGAGATTGTCGAGTCTTCTCCGGGCTCGTTGTATCCGGGAGTCATAGTGCAGCAGGCTATCAAGAATCCCCCTGCCGATCCGCCGCCGGCCACGATTTTATTAGTATCTACCGCGTAGGTATCCGCATTCTTGCGCAACCAGCGCATGAAGCTCTTGACATCAGGCAGAGAATTCTCTTCGATTTGATTTTCGGGCGATGCAAGTCGATACTGCACCGTAAAGGCCACAAAGCCATCATTGACCAGTTTGGTAATCAATGGTTGATCGTCGACATTGCCGGGCCGCAGATCAAAGCCACCGCCGTGCACCCAGACATACGCAGGATAGCGTTTCGCGGAGTTCCATCCCTGTGGTTTACGAATCACAACGTGCAGATCGTAATTGTTGACTGTTTTATATACCGTTCCGCCCAGCACCCACGTTGATCCGGCATGAGCTTTCTCTGCCACCATGCACACCAGGCACATTACCATTGCTGCTTTGATGCACCTTCGCAAAATCTGCATTATAATCCGCTCCCTTCGATTGACTTAGAGTAAATTAAGCGATTAAGCACCACTTAAGCTATCCAAACCTGATACCGGTACTCACTATCCCCACTGCAGAACCAAATCTGCTACTAATTTACCACAATTACCGTCTCATCGCTGAAAAAATTGCTGATCGGGTATTCATACTGAAAATCAAGCGCTCAAAACAGGTTGAAAACAGCTTTACAAAGCGAGCTGGTAGGGCGGGCTTTTGTGGGCAAGCTTATCCAGCGTTGTCGTTTCAAAAAACTCGGATAGTTCCGCTCGGAATTGCGACCATTTTCCGTGAATTTCACAGGCAGGATTCTGCGAACAATGCGCTAAGCCAAGCAGGCAATCTTCGAATAACCCGCGTCCGTCAACGGCTATCACGATATCTGCAAGCGATATATTATCGAGCGGATAGTTGAGTTTTATACCGCCTTTGGCGCCTTTGCACGAGACGGTAATGTCGTTATTGGACAGCGTCTGGAATATTTTGGTGAGGAAATGGAAAGATAAGCCCAGATCATCGGCAATTTTTCTGATGGGTACCAGGTCCGTATCCTGACGGGCGGCATATATCAGTGCACGAATCGCGTACGAACACGCTTTGGAGAGTACCATAATGTAAGCACGTTTTTGGATGAGTTTTGAAATAACACCCAAATATACATTTCAGGATAGCACCTGTTTAAGCTTTTGTGACTTGAACATTGAATTGAAAATGACCACAAAATTGCTGAACACCATGCCGAATGCGCAGTATTTGGGGGAGAGCAATCCCGAAGCCGCCAGGCCGATTCCGATGATGTTGTAGAGAAATGACCAGCCATAGTTAAGCAGGATTTTATGCCGAATGATCTTGACAATATCCAGCATCTTGATCAGTGGACTGATGCTGCGGGTCAAAAAAGCGCCGTCGCTGCTCATCTTGGCGGGGAGCTGGCCGGAGAAAACCGAGATCCCGACGTCGGCAGTTGCCAGGGCCTGTGCGTCGTTGACGCCGTCGCCGACCATCATGACGCGCTGTTCCTTTTGTTTTTCGTTGATAAAGGCGAGTTTATCATCGCTTGACATTTCGGAGCGGTAATCGTCTATGGAGAGCTGTGCGGCGATTTTTTCGACTACTGCATGCCGGTCTCCCGAACAGATGCTGGTGCGCAGGTTTCGTTGGTGAAGCCGGCGTATAAGATCGGGCGAATCTTCGTTGACTTCGTCGGCCAACTCGATAATGGCGATGCAGTCGCCCGGCCTGCCGAAATAAACCAGGGTCGAATCCTGCAATGCGTGAGGCGTATGACAGTCGGGAAAACGCTTGAAGCTGCCGGCAATATAGGATTGACCTTCGACGTCGGCCTCGACACTGCTGTCTTTGATGGTGCGCCTGTCCAGAGAGATGTCTCTGCCCAGCGTGGTCAGTGCGCGGGCAATAGGGTGTTCGATCCCGGTTTCCATCGACGCGAGTATGTCAAGATAGCGCGGGTGTTCCTGCTCGATCCAGTGCACGCTTGCTACTTTGAGCACGCCTCTGGTCAACGTGCCGGTTTTGTCGAATATGATATAGTCCGGGATTTTGGAGAGCACGTTTCCGTTAAAAATCTGAATTCCGACTTTGCGTATCCAGTCGATTCCCGCCGTCAATACCAGCGGCTCTGCAATGCCAAAAGCACAGGGACAGGAGACGATCAGCATGCTAAGCATGATAATCAGCGCCGAGTGCAGGTTGCCGGCAATGAGGTGAATGCCAAATACGACTGCCGTCAGCGCAAAAATCGTGGGGACGAAGTAGCTGCTGATCGTATCGCCCAGCGTTTTTTCTTCTTTGCGCGTATTGAACGCGGCAATCGTGCTTTCGATGATGCGCTCGGTAAGCGAGCTGCGACCCGTGGGCGGCACATGCATGGCTGCGCGTGCCGATATCAGGCGTGCGCCGGCCCCCACGAGTTGTCCCGCTTCGAGGGTGATGCCTGCCGATTCGCCACTGATAAAGCTGAAATCGAATTCCGCCCGGTCCTGTAATATGCCGTCGGTAGGAACCAGCTCATCGCGTACGACCACAAAAGTTTCTGCCAAAGCAAGTTGTTCGATCGGTTTGTAATCGTCAACCGCTCCGGCTATCCGTGCTTTTTTCGGCAATTGCTGTCGCATTGAAGTGATGCGCTTATTCAGGCGCCGATAGAAGGATGCGGTTATGAGATTGCCCGTTTCAATCAGCATCAGCAAGAGCGCAACCACGTCAAAGTAAAGCTCGGCGAAATTTCCGGTTATCAGCGAGTGGACCGAATAGAGCCATGCCGCCGTAGTTGATACCACTATCAGTGTTTCCATGCGAAAGTCGCGCAGGCGCAATTGATTGAAACCCGCGATCATGATCGATCTGGTAGCATACAGCGGCGTCAGTGTGCCGAAAATAAACAGAATGATCGAACTGACGATTTGAATGGAGAGGGGAATCGCAAAAGTTTCCGCCGAATACACGACAAACGAGAACATCATCGCGTTGGCCGCAAAGAACCAACCTGCCCCGAAGCGATAGTAATTGTAATCCTGTCCTTCGGCGCCTTCCGGGATGAATTGATAGCCGATTCGCTCGATTTTCTTTTCGATTGCATCTTTGCCGATCTGCATGGGATCGTAGTTGAGCGAGCAGGTTTCGGCAATGAAGTTGACGTTGACGCCCGAGACACCTTTTGCATTTGTTAAGGTATTGTGTATCAGCCACGAGCATGCCGGACAGACCATGCCGCCGAGCTGGAAACTGAATTCCCTGTTTTCACTGCCGGGTGATGCTTCATCGGTTTCACTTCGGGGAGTGGAAAAGGCGATGGGATCGTTGTCCAGCCCGTTGGGGAAAATCCCCTGCAGCAGCGTTGCGACGCGTTCTTCGCGCGCTGCGCCGGTCAATGCCATTTTGCCAACAATCTGGTGCACCGCCTCGCATCCCGGACAGCAGAACTGCGCGGCATCATCGGTGATGGAGCGATTACAGACGATGCAGTTGTTTGACATGGGAGCGGATCAGTGGCTCAGTGTGTGTATTGGGTTATTGTTTGATTGCCTCAACTTACAACATCTTTCTTATGCCCAGCCCGGCATACACCAACGCGATCGCCAGTGCGGCCCAGGGAAAAATCTTTTCGAAAATTTTCCCCCATTTCTGATCGACCATTCGTCCGAGCATGACGCCGAGTTGCATGAAAAAGGTTTGCGTTACGACAAAGGCGAACATGAAGAGCGCGCCCAGCGCAATGTGCGCCGTAGCGATTGCTCCGCCAAATGCCACATACAGCATACCGCAGGGGATCAGTACCGTTGCGGAGCCGAATATGGCCAGATTCAACTTGCCGGTGGGGTTGAAAAAACGTTTGATACTATTTGTGCTTTTCGAGGTTAGACCTTTTTTGCGAAAGCCTTGAATGGCAATGACCAGCATCATCACCGCCGGGAACAGGTAGCGCAGGCCGATAGCACGCCAGCCGGTTTCACCGGGACTGCAGCATGACTTGCCGCCCACGTTGATAAACGCACCGAATGCGCCGAACAATGCACCGGCAATGGTGTAACCGAGTACCCGCCCTCCGTTGAATATCGAAATCGCTTGCAGACTTTTTTCCCGATTAAGTGCACACAGTGAGACGTGCAGCGGTCCGCACATTCCGTAGCAGTGGGGAACCGCCAGCCAGCCTAATGCCGAACCGGAGATGATGACGCTGATTATTTCGGTAAGAGTCATGTATAGAAAAAGTTCCGGTTTAAATTACCTGGTTAGATGACTGGTTGCCTCTGGTTCGATCAGGTGCCCGGCTCATCCTGCCGAAGCGCATTCTCGCGGGATCGTGAAGTGCGAATAATCCCTTGCCGTAGCCCAGCACCGCTTCGCACGCGTTTGCACACAGATTGCAGTTGGTGCAGTGAATCCCGCTGCTTTGTTCGCGGGCATCGAGATCAAAGGGGCAAGCCCGGTCGCAGGCTTTGCATTTGATACATCGTTTGTCTTTGTCCGAAAATTGCATGATGCGAGTGTCGTTGCTTTGCAGTACCAGTTGAAAGAGCGCATACGGACAGGCGCGTTTACAAAAGTTATGTTTGAATATCCACAAAATCGACATCGATATGACAAAGAGCACACCGCCAACTGCCAGCAATGCCGTGCCGATCCCGGAAGTGCGAACAAGGTGAATCTGCTCGGGAAGGCCGACAAAGAAAGAAATTACAACTTCCACGGCCAGCAGTGATACTACTATCGACTGAATTGCAATGAAAAGAGCACCTTTTTTGTGGGTTCCTTTGAGCCGGCTGTTGACGCCTTCGAGGTGGTAATGCACGGGACACAACCAGGAGCAGAAAACGCGTCCTTTTTTGATAGACAGAAACAGTACCAGTACGACCCCGCCCAGAAGCGCGAACATAGGGATGTGAATGTTATGCAGGGAAAACTTCAGCCCAAGCAAAAGGAAGCGTTCGTGTTGTATGTCAAAGCCGATCAATCTGAGGGGAATACACAGCAGCAGCGCAAAAAACAGTATGCGGGTCAGTTTTCTCCGTTTGGTAAATGCCGCATTATCGATCATCAGCGTGGAGTGAAGAAGAGGAACAAATAGGCAATGCAGATCACGATGAGCACTGCATACAGGATCAAGATGAAGGGACCGATTTTGTGGTCTTCTACCTGAATTTCGGTTGTCTCTTCGAGCATATTGTCATCTTGTTTTTCGGGCATGCGTGACTCCGTATGTTAAGGCGCTTTGCGCATTTGACCAAAGACATTCCCCGCTGCAGAACCGGCTTTCCATTGACCCATCACACGATCGCCACCATCAATCTTCATAATCGTTCAATGGCCGGCCCTGATTGTCGACTCGCCAGTTCTGATTCCTTCCCAGTGTCTGGATATACGCAATGAGGTCGTCCATTTCTTTATCGGTGAGGTGTTTGAACGAGGGCATGACGGATGCAGACTGGTATTTACCGGTTTCGTCCTTGAATTTTTCGCCCATATTGCGCGGGTCTTTGAAATGTGCGCGATGCCATTCATCGGAGTATTTGCCTCCGACGCGAGCGAGGTCCGGCCCGGTGCGTTTTGTGCCGAGAAAGTGAAATTTGTCATTGACATATTCCCACGATTCGGAAGGCGGGGCATCCACGAGACGCCAGCCGTAACGGCGCTTGTCCGATTCGAGATGGCGGATTTGCTGGGTGTGGCAATAGACGCATCCCTCGCTCAGGTACACCTGCACGCCGCGCTGCTCCTGTTCGGTGTACGCGTGGACGGGGTAATCCGACGTAACCAATCGCCTGTCGACGAGGGGCGGTATAATTGTTGTGATTATGCCACCCACGGCAAATACCGCAAAGGCGCCGATAGCAAGAATAATCAAATTACGTTCGAAAGCCGGTTTTTTCATATACTGAATTCCATTTATGACTGGGCCGGTTGTTCGTCGAAGGGTTTGCCTTTACCGGCGAAAGTTTCGATAATGTTGTAAATGAAAATGACCATTGATATGATGATCAGCGCACCGGCGTGCATCCGGCCGATATGATAAGGTCGCATCATGCGCAAGGTTTCCAGGAATGTATTGTCCGGATTGAGCCAGGCAAATCCCTGCACAACACCGCCAATCCACAACACCCCGAAAAAAGGAATTGACGCAAGGGTCATAATCCAGAAATGCAGGTTTGCCAGTTTCTCCGAGAAGAGCCGGCGGCCCGCCAGTCGCGGCACGACATAGTAAATGCCGGCAATAGCGTAAAAGGAGAACGTTCCCAGCAACGCCATATGGGCATGACCAACTACCCAGTCTGTTTTACTGACAATGATATTGACCGTGCGGATTGCCTGAAACGGCCCCTGCAGGCAGGTGAACAGATAGTAGATCGTGCCTACCAGCAACAATTTGGGCACGGCGCCGGACATGCGTTTGTCTTTGGGCGCCTTGCCATAGGTGCCGAAAAAATTGGTAACGACGGCAATGACCGGGATGATCAAACTCCATGAAAACAGTATCGCCACCGTCTGCAGCCAGTATGAGATCGGACCGTGGATCATGTGATGGGCACCGGTCCACACATAGACAAATGAGATTACCCAGAAACCGACCAGGCTCAAACGATGCGAAAAGAGCGGCGTGTTCAAAGATTTGGGGATCAGGTAATACGCAATGGCAAGACCCATCGGTGTAAAAACAAGACCCACGGCATTGTGAATGTAGAACCAGGTAAGATTGGCCTGGTTGACCCCCGCAACCCCGGGCATCTGGCTGACCACGTTGCCGGTCGTATAGACAAATGTCGTCCAGATAATTGTTCCGATAGCGTACCAGACGCTTACGTAAAGGTACTTGACTTTGCGACGTGCGACGGTCGCGAGTACATTGACGGAAAACAGCACCCAACTGAAAATGACGATAAAATCGAAGGGGGGTGGGATCTCGCCGTATTCGACATTTTTCATATAGCCGAGTGGAATGGAAATGATATCACCGAGAATGGCGATATTGAATACGATCGCCAGGGCAATCCCCAGCTTCTCGGAGAACAGCCGGGAATGCAGGATGCGAGGCAGTATATACAGAAGCAGACCCATATTCGCCTGAAAGAGCCAGCCGAAAAGAATCACATTGGTATGCAACGTCCTGATGCGGGGATAGGTGAACAATTCAAACTCGGCAATCGTCGGCCAGGTAAACTTGAGAGCGGTCACCAGTCCCAACAGTAAACCCAGAATAAGATAGCCCATGGAACATATGATCAGTGCTTTTGCCGCAGTATGTTCTTTCATTCCTGTGATTCGTCCTTTGAAATTTCTCTGATATAGGCAATGATATTCAAAATGGTCTGATCGCGCAAATGGTCGTGCGGGGGCATCGGTGTACCAGGTACGCCGAGGAGAATCGAGCGGTACAGGCGTTCATCGGTAATGAAGTCCTGTTCGAGGAACTGGCTGTTGAGTAAATTGCGCGGCAGGGGATGCTCCAGATCGTAGGCGTTGGGCCCCTTGCCGTTTGCGAGCTTGCCGTGACAACTCGCACAGAATTTCTGAAAACTATCTTCACCTTTGCGATGGTCGGGTTCTTTGATGAGCAATCCCTGATCGCGGAAATCTCGCCGTTCCGGATTGCCGGGCTGCGGCATCGACACGTCATAGCGGACGAATTTCGCTTTGTCTTTCTTCGAAATTGATTCGATATATTCCACCGTACGATCGATTTCCTCATCTGCGAGAATGTTCTCCCACGGGGGCATGGCTGTGCCGGCGATACCTTTTTTAATTGAAGTTTTAAACCGTTGTGCATACGCGGCGACAAATTGATGTTTGGTGAAATTGCGGGGGAGTGGATCGAGCAGTGCCGCTATTTTGCCCTCCCCGTCCAGTTCCATGCCGTGGCAGCTTGAGCAGTAGGTCGTGTAAATCTGCTTACCTGAATAGACGCGGGTCGTATCCTGCTGCAGAACATAAGTAAGGCTTTTCAAGAATGCGACGACACTGTTGAGCTCTTCCGATCCCAGATGCTTGAATGACGGCATGAACGTGTCCATCATGTCGTGTTTGGGATTGATGATGTGGCGTTTGATGTAGTCTTCACCGCGCATACGATAGGCATAGGTCAATTCCGGTGCGTTGACCCCGCCGTGCAGCACACCGGAATTGTCGCGGTAAGAATGGCAATTTATACAGCCGCCTTTTGTTTGCCGGCCGTCAATCGATTCTCCCATAAATAGTTTTCGCCCCAGCTCGACGGACGGCTCCTGAATCTCATAGTACTGCCGCGGATTGGCCTGCAGACCCACCGGCGCAAACTGCGGATCACGGATCTTTTGCTTGCGTTGCGCCTTCAGGTAAATCGCAAGTGCAAAGACGGTGGCAGAGTCGTTGGTCCAGCCGAATTGCGGCATTTTGGATGTTTCCAGATTGGCCGTCGGCTCGACAATTGATTCAACCAGGTACTCAAGGTCGAATTTGTCACCTGCGTCAGTCAATTGCGGAGCTGATTTGCCGTTGGAGACGCCGTCGATTGTGTGACAGGCATAGCAGGCTTTCTCGATGAAAAGATGCTTGCCGCTATTGAAGATTTCGGCGCCTTTGAGATCTTTGTCGCTTTCCATGAAATGGCACTTGGCACAACTGGCTTGAGCGGCCTTGCCGCGCAACAGCTTCTCCGGCCACATATGAAATTCGCCATGCGCATCGTGCAGGTCAACCGCACGGCCGTTGCCGTCGTGACAGACAACACAGCCGATTTCGTTGAGATCGTGCGGGTCTTTTCCAAGATGCGGGCAGATCGACGCATGAAACCGAAGCGGCTGAGGAAAATTGGCGGCTTCTTTGTTGATGGCGCCCATGTGGCAGGTCTGGCAGCGATCGATAAGCTGTCCGGCCGGTGTTTCGACATTGATCTGCTTGATGCCGAGGTCGCCGTTCGCAACACCGGTCAGTTCGTAATACTTTTTCTGGTGTCTGATATAGGCTGGATTCGCCAGGCGAATTACCGAATAGATGAGTGCAATAACAAAGAGCAGCGAGACAATCAGAAGGGCACGATAATCTTTTAACATTCTTAGTGCACCCCTCCTGAATGCAGGTTCCAGGGGTAGACGAATTCCCAGTTGGCCCCCCGGAACAGCGAGCCGATAATGATGAGTACGAACATTGACGCAAAAATGGTGAGAAAAATGCTGTTTTCCAGAATTCGCTCCTTGCCGAACCATTTACCACTGATGCCCCCGCGCTTGATGTCGAAAAGAGTTTCAACAAAAACTTCAATATACGGAAAGAACAGCAGTAGTGCCACAATCAAGCCGGGTAGCGCGACGCCCCCGATAAATGCATTGTAGCTGACCAGCTCCTGCAAGCCGAGAAAATACCAGGGCGCCTTTGACGGATTTGTCGGATGGTTGGGATCGGCCGGACCTTCCAGCGGTGCTTCGAAATAAAGCGATACAATGCTGAGAATACCCATGAGAAAGATAAAGACAATAACTTCACGCACAATCAGTTTGGGCCACGAGAAGACCATCTGATCGACCTCTTCGTTAACTTTCGGCTCGGTGCCGCGTACGATCTCAACCAGCTTGTAACTGCGTGCTTCCTTGAATACCGAATTGTTCTTGACCTCACCCATTTCGGTGAGCGGGATATGCTTCTCCTGTGAGGTATCGTCCGGACGGGCAAGGCCGCCATCTTTGCGAATGCGGAAAAAGTGAATTGAGATGAAAATCGTCAACGCAACCGGCAGCACGGCAACATGCAATACGTAGAATCGTAGCAATGCTTCCCCGCCGACGTCATTGTCACCAAGGAGCAGGCCGCGAATTATTTCGCCGCCCGGCGCGATCTTGGCGATTTCGGTGCCGACCTTTACGCCCCAGTAGGCCAGTTGGTCCCAGGGAAGCAGGTAGCCCGTATACGAAAGCAGAACGGTGAGCAGCAGGCAGATCACACCGACCACCCAGTTGAATTCCCGCGGTGAACGATACGAGCCGGTCAAAAATGTCCGCAACATGTGCAAGGCCACCAGCGCCACCATGCCGTGCGCCGCCCAGCGATGCATGTTGCGCACAAAGACTCCCCAGAATACATTAGAGCGCAGGTTGAGCATACGCTGATATGCTTCCGGCAAGCCGTCCGGGCCGACACTAACCGACGGAACATAGTGAAACATCAACAATATTCCCGTAATGCACAGTACGATAAAGAGGTAGAAAGACAGCAGTCCCAAGCCCAGCGTGGTTTTGAATTTCAGTGATCGCCGGTGTACCTTGACCGGCTGGATATGCATCAGCAGGCCACTGAACATGATCTTCGATTTGGTCAGGCCGGAATTATCGAAGCCATGCCTGATAATCGACTGATACGCTTTGCGAGCAATAATGATGAGCTTACTTTTAATCTCTGCTACCGTGAGCCTCATCAAGTAACTCCAGAGGTTATATGGTGAAGTAGCTGTTTTCCTGCAGGCCGGTGCCGGTGTCTATTTCAATGAAATCGCCGGGAAGAAGCTGAATCGAGTGCCAGGGCAGGGTGCGCGGCGCCGGACCGCCGACTACGGTGCCTTCAACATCATATTGTGAACCGTGACACGGGCATTGGAAACCGGTCTCGACGACGTTGACCGTACAGCCCAGATGGGTACACACCAGCGATATCGCACCGACTTTGTCCTCGGCTTTGCGTCGCAGCACGACTTTTTGCTCTGCGAAAACCAGTTCGTCACCAGCTTCGGGTAAATCCTCACGCGCAATTTTGAAACGTTTCGGTGTTCCGTAAGAGACCACGGGCATGAGGTATTTGTAAATCGCCCCTGCTGCCCCGACACCGGCCGCGCCCAGTAACGCTGCCGATGCGCCCAGGGTTAACAATTCCCTGCGTTTCATTTGTTCCTTCTGCGAATCGCTTGACATGCACGGTTCTCCAGCTTAGGTATCGCTATGGCGGTGTTCGGGAGGTTCTCTGAAAAGTTCGTATTTGGCTTCCTCGGTATCTTCGAATTGACCGTCCTTGACCGCCCAGCAGAAAAATATAAAAAAGAAGAGTCCTAATGCGAGGGTGGACGCCATGGTTATGATAGTAAGCAAATTCAATCGTCAGGCCTTTATAAAGGTATCTTCAAATGAATTTTCCGACATTTTGCACGCGCCGGTCGGGCACTTGACTGCGCACATGCCGCAGCGGATGCATTTGAGCGGATCGAACAGCATCACCGATCCTTCGTCACGGGCAACGGTCTGCCGGCCAAACTCCTTTTCAACAAGCTGGTTGACATCCGCACCAACTTCGATTTGATCGAAGCTTTTCATGCTCAGGCAGTAGGACGGGCATACGTCGACACAGCCGCCGCACAAAATGCAGATGTTACCTTCGAATGTGGGGTGTATGTGGCATTCCAGGCAGCGGGAACCCTGTGTCTGCGCAGCTTCTTCGGTATACTCGAGCGTGCTGTTGCGTGAGGGCTCCGCCTTGATGTCGAATTCCTCGTCGATGCGGTCTTTCCAGTCGGTGTTGACATAGAGTGCATCGCGGTCGTAAACGTCGTGATCCTTCCAGAAGAGGCGACGATACGGTTTCATGAGCGGTTTGCCGGTGAGTAAAGAGTCGATCCCCAGAGCCGCCTTCGAGCCCGACGCTATGGCATCAATGAAAAGTTTGGGCCCGAGCGCCACATCGCCGCCGACAAAGATGCCGGCAACACTGGTCATCATGGTATCGTTATCATATTCTATCGTGCCGCGCTTCGAAATGGCGATATCACTGCTGTCGAGAAGCTGGTAATCCGCTTTCTGTCCCACGGCCATAAAAAGGATATCTCCTTCGATGAAGCGCTTTTCATCTTCAAACTCAGGTGAAAAGCGGCCCTCGGTATTGAAGACGCTTTTTACTTTTTTGATGCGCAGACCACTGAATTTTCCGTCGTCCACTGTGATTTCATCCGGCCCCCAGCCGTCGTTGATAATAACGCCTTCACGCCGGCCACCTTCACGCTCGTCGGGGGAGCCGGGCATTTCGCCCTGTGCTTCACGTTCGAGACAGCACATCTGTACTCGAGAGGCCCGGCAGCGCAGGGCCGATCTGGCAACGTCAAAGGCGACATCTCCGCCGCCAATCACGATACAGCGCTTGCCGGCAAGGTCCCACTTATCGCGCATGTTAAAATCGAACAGAAACTTCAACCCCGCGTGAACTTCGGGAATGTCGGCATTGTCCATGGAAATAATTTTGCCTTCGGCCAGACCGACGCCGATGAATACGGCATCGTGGCGTTTGTGAAGCTCGTCGACAGTCACATCGACGCCAACGTTGACATTGTGCTTGACGGATACGAGGTTCATTGACAGGATGGAATCAATTTCGGCCTGAACGACCTGACGCGACAACCGGTTGATCGGTACGCCCTGGATGAGCTGTCCGCCGCTCTTTTCCCAGCGCTCGTATATCGTACACCGGTAGCCGAGACGGGCCAGATCGTGCGCACACGTATAGCTTGCGACACCTCCGCCGATCAAACCAACCGTCTTGCCGTTGTAGTGCGCATCCGGGTGCCCCTGCACGGTCGCATACTCCAGCGGCTTGCGCAGATCGCCCGATTCGGGGCCGTGTCGTGCGGTGAGAAATCCCTTTATGTTACGTATCGCCAGTGTTTTATCGACATCACTGCGCCGGCACGCTTTTTCGCAGGGGGCGCCACAAACCTTCCCGCAAATAGAGGCAAACGGATTCGTCGCACGGGAGATGGCATAGCCCTCTTTATAATCACCGCGCGCCGTTGCCATTAAATAGCCGCGCGCATCGGTGTGCACCGGGCAACCGCAGCGGCATTCCACTTCATCTTCGTAGTAATCGTGGTCGGGAAGCTCCACTTTATATCGCGTGATTTTGTCTTTTTCCATATATTTCATACCTGAAATCTTGATTAAGTTCATCAACAATACAGATATTATACCCAACAAATATAAATTCAATCGAAATCAAGCTCAAATATGCACTTTCAGGTGCAAATGAATTGGGTGGTTTTAGCTATTGCATGAACTCGAACGCACCTAGTAGCGATGCGCGCACCAGAGAAACGAGGATTGCCGCTAAGGTCGTAACAATTGTCCACTGGGCCTGTGTATAACCCGGCATCTATGCATTGTGAAGTGGGGGAGACGTGGTAATTGCCTTTATCCGATGATCATTGTGCAGTAGCTGAATACTACCCGGCAAAATACAATGCAAAAACAGCGAGTTGCCAAAAATTCCTCCTTCTACCGCAGCATCAATCAAAGCCGGCTAAGCGATCTGAAAATGCGGTCTGATGCATTTGATAATTCAGGCTCATTAGATAAATAAACTAAAGATGTAAACAACAGCATGATGAACATGCTTCTCCACTATATTGATGCATACCCAATAAGCTTGTATGTCATCTTTAACAAGGGGATAAGCTTGACTAGCATTGTTAACAACGATCACGCCCTTCTCGGCGCAAAACGCTGGGTGTATCTGATTATTACGGGCGGTTCATTGACTTTGAGTTCTTGCCATACGTCCGTCGCACCCCTGTCCGGCCTCGATTCTGATGCGCGAGGCGTAGAGTATACTTCGCATTCTCAAAATCAGGCTGCATCCAAAGAACAATTTGGCGCCTGTTTGTCAGAATACAATACTACTGCCGAATTCAGCATAGAAATGCCGATCGGCGGGGAAGCTTTTCATCAGGGGGAGCAATGCACGGCCATGGTGAAGTCAACGAATTACGTGCAGGTCGTTCTGCAACTGTATATACGGGCTGGTGAACAGGGGACACAAATCGTCGAGCAGGGATTGAAGCTGCCCGCAGATTCCATGCATGTATTCCACATCCCGCAATTTGTAAGCGAATATGTCTGGAACGATGCAAAAAATGACTTTGACACCCTGACCTATTCAACGGTCGACGATTCCTGCTACATTCTGGGATATAATTACGGCAAACCCAGCGAGCGCGCCTTCTCGGATTGCTATTTCAGTATCATTTCTGCCTCTGATGTTGGAACCGCTTCCACGCGACAAAA
>WJLW01000030.1 GCA_014728295.1 Chitinivibrionales bacterium
CTGCTACATTCTGGGATATAATTACGGCAAACCCAGCGAGCGCGCCTTCTCGGATTGCTATTTCAGTATCATTTCTGCCTCTGATGTTGGAACCGCTTCCACGCGACAAAAAAAACCGAGCCTTGAATAGGCGCCGGGAAGATGCGCCGTGAAGGCAACGGTGAGCACCTGCGCTCAGATATCCGTCATGCACGGTGGCGATATGACTTCCGTCAAGCTGCAACAGGTGCAGGGATGCATTACCCGCTGGGGTTGTGATTTGAAACGAGAGCCCGGAGCCGCTAGCCGTGACAGTCATTGCCTGGTTCACTACAGGCTGCGTGCGTGAGCCTGATACATGCATCGTCGCGCCGCCGTCACTCTCGTCATCAAGGATAACAATTGTGCCTTCCCAGCGGGTACCGATTGTCGCACCACCCGTGACGTTTGTAATTTTCAGTTTGAAGACTTCATTGCCTTCCTTGACAGTATCATCTATGATCGGGATGCCGAAAATCTTGGTGTGCATGGCATTGGCAGGCCACTCGAGCGTACCTGAAACGGCGCGCCCTGAGCGTTTGATATATCGACCCAGAAGTTTTCCGAACCTTCGATATCGGAATCATTCTGCAAATCGATCTCAACGGTTTTCGGATCACTGTTTCCGGCGCCCCAGGAAAGCGTTGTTGCAACAGACGCGTAATCCTGTCCTGATCTGGCGGAGCCGTCGCGTGTTTTCAGGTCAACCGAACAGGCCCCCTGACTGCCGTTGTTGCGTACGACGGTAATGATCGCCTTGCCTTCATTTTCGCCGGTACGATGATAGCGCGTGGACAGACATAAAAAGCCGCTGCCTTGCGCCTGCTTGTTGCCCAGCAGAATATCCGGATCGAGAATAAAGTGGCGGGGATCGTTGTAATCGCGACCGGTTGCAAGGATATGCAACATGCGATCCGAATCCTGGATAATGGTCGGATCGGCCCATTCCTGCTGACGGGTACCCTGGCGTGAATCCTGATATCCCAGGATCAGTATTTCCTCCCAGCTTTTGCCATCCTGGCTGGCGTAAATGACAATGCCGCGACGATCTCTCCGGTAGTTGCCGGACAAGAGGTACCAGCCTTTCAAGGGACCGTTGTTGAGAAAGTCAACTGCAAACGCGGACATGCCGTTTTTGGTCTGCACATTGATTTTCTGGAATGATGTCCACGACTTGCCGCCATCGGTACTCCAGGCGTCACGCGGCTCTCCGTTAAGATTGCGCACGATATGTTGCAGATGCATATAATCGTCGGAATGCGGCACCACGCTGCCGGCTGAAGGATTCGGCGCCTCGCCGTCACCCAGCAGGGGCGCGCCGGGTTTGATCGGCTGATACAGGATTGCGGCATCCATTTTGTCGGGAACACCGTTCCATTTGCCGTTATCAAGTATTCTGGGATAGCTCTCCCATGATTCACCATCAAAGCGACTCATGTGGATATATGCCGGATCGGACGCTTCCTGAAGGCCGACTTTCCACGCCGCCAGTATCGTTCCGTCCCTGGTTTCCACAATCGTTGACGGATGACCATACGACATGGCGGGATCCACCGGAACGTGGTATTCGGCTACAATGGCCTCCGAACGTCCCTTGTGATACATGGGCGCCACGGCCTCCGTAATCGAGGTGGCGAATGCCAGCAAGACGAGTGCGGTGCATACGCAATAAAGCTTTGTTGTGTAGTGCATACTAACTCCTATACTAACTGCATTAATCGAGTGAAGTACGTTTAGGGCACCTCTAAAAATTCCCTTTCATTTTATCACAATAATTTTTTGTGTTTCATGCACTGTACCTTGCTGATATCTGGCGATGAGCATTCCGGTTGATGCCAGGAAAGCCGGCACCGTAACGCTATGGCGACCTGCCGCAAGATTGCGGTTGACCAACGTTACCGCCACACTGCCATTCGGCCGGATGAGCTGCAGTTTTGCCGGCCCGCCTTTTGTGTTGAGAATCAAGTGGAGTGCTCCGTCGGCAAAACCGCTCGTCATAGCAGGAAGTACGCCGGATACATTTTCTACCGGTGACGATTGTATCGTAGCGCCGCCGTCATTGTCCTGAATCACAAAGGTCAAAACGCTGTGACTACCCAGTTCTGCGCCCCCTGTGGGATTTTTCAGGATAACCGTAAACGTTTCATCGCCTTCATCAATGTTGTCGTCTATAAGGCTGATGCCTTCTATGGTTTGATCATCAGCGCCGCGCCAGTTTAAGGTTCCGCTTGTTTTGGATGCTGTAAAATCCTCACCTAAGATTGCTGATCCGCTTGCTATCTCATAATCACAGGTAAATCCCTTTGTTTTGTGTCCGGTGACGGCAAGTCGTATTCCCGGAATGCCTTCGCTCTGCTTATATAAACCAACCGATTTGAAATTGAGCACTCCAACCGAATTAGTCTCATCATCGACAATCGTGACCGCGGCTTCATTTCCCAGCACGCGGGCGCCGCCGGTCGGACTCGAAAGCATTACCAGAAAATCTTCATTGCCTTCTTTGTCACTGTCATTGCTGATATCAATTGAAATGGTTTTATCCTGACTGTCGCCGGCACCCCAGGAAACAGTGCCTGTGGAAGCCGTGTAATCGCTCCCTGCCTCGGCCCATCGATCAACGGTTGCGTAGTTGACGCTCACCGCGCCGGACGCGCCGCCGGTTCGCATGAGTGTGAGTGAAGCCCTGCCGCCGGATTCGTTGACACTCCAATCATCTTTTTTATATTGCAGCACACCTGCAAAAGAGCCCGGCGGATTTATGAGAGCATCCGGATCAATTACGTAGTGGTTAATGCCTACATACGCGCCACGACCGGTAAAAACGATATGCACTTTGCGATCATCACCCTGCACAATTGTCGGATCGGCATCCTCGCCGCCTTCGTCAATGTGGAAGCTGAATGCCCGGGACCAATTAGACGAGTTTGTGACATCTTTGTTTGGACCGCATAGCCCAACAGCAAGGCCATTGCGGCCACTGCCGTCAGCTCCCGAACCCGCTACAATATGGTAGCCCTGCGCCGCTCCGCCATCGACATCAAGGCTGACACAACCTACACCGGCGCCGCCGGCCGCATTCGACATCATCGAGGTGCTGCCCCAGCTTCTGCCCTGGTCGTTCGAGACAGCAATAGAGTGATTGGTATTCATGCCGGTACGTCCGACGATTGCCAGCCGGGTTCGATCGGATGAAAGGATAAGAAATCCGGGCAAATAGCATCGTTCGCCGCTGCTGAAATCCGATGGCGCAATTGACAGTACTTCCCACGGATCACCACCCGGTTCATTTCCCGAATAATTATTTGCAGGAATTTTGATGATTGGCGCCCGGCCGTCACGCGTCTTTTTCTCAAGGCTGCCGGCAACTATCAGGCTGCCGTCAGAAAGCTCTACCGGGGCGTTTTGCGTGGCTCCGGGTAAATTGGGATTGTTGTATTCATCCCAGGGAGCTCCGGAGGGTTCGGCGGGATTCAGATAACGCTGACCCCAGGATACGCCGTTGTCGGTTGACAAATGATTTGAGAATGTTGCCTGAGTCGGGTTGCCATTCCAGAAAAAATAAACCAGTAGCGGAGCATTCGATTTGTTGCGCGGCTGATAAATCACGCCTACGTCAAGCGGCTTCGTCTCCGGGTTTTTTTCCACCATTACCGGTACAGTCCAACTGCCGTCATTACGCTGGCGTGTAAACCAAACCTTATTGACCGAAGCACCTTCTGCAGGCCCCCCGTTATAAATTACTCCCAGTTTGCCGTCCCGCATAACGCACACGTCCGAGGGATGCGCATACTGTGTTGCCAGAGGAAGCGTTTCGCGCTTGATAACCGCGGCCAAATGTGATCCTCTGTCATAACCGTAAGAAAAATTAAGGGTTACGAAAAGTACTGTTACGGCGATTGCATAGTTCATTTTGCTGCTCGGTGAACCTGATGCGAAATGTAAGCGCTTCATTATTAATGTCCTTCCTGTGAAGAAAAGTTGCATGTTGCTCAATGTACCTTTGTACAGAAAAGGTAAGAAAACTACAAGATTTGCCCCACATTAGTTGTTGTCTTAGTTGCAATATGTGTTTATATTTAAATAGCAACTGAGAGGTACCCGCATGAACTCACTGGCATCCAAACCCGCGTTGAAAGCAGCACTTATCGCTATTGCTGAAAATGTGGCCAATACTGAGTCCGGCATATTGCCGCCGATAGCTGGTTTAGCAGCACAAGCCGATGTATCATTTGTTACCATGCTCAAGGCGGCGGATTATTGCAAAGCACACGGCATCCTGCGGGGGAGCAGGGGGCGGCGATTCGAGATTGCAGAAGGAGCTCGAGCGGAATGCAGGGAAATGCTCAATGCGTTAGGCCGCCTTGAACTACCTCGGGACACTGCACAGGCATCTCATGTTTGGCAGCGGCTTAAAAAGCAACTTTGTCGAGATCTTGGTAACGGAGTCTATCGGCCCGGAACAGCGCTTCCCCCTCAGAAGGTCTTGCAGAATCGTTACTCGGTTTCATTCCGCACCCTGAAAAAAGCCTTGCTCAGCCTGCAGGATGAAGGGTTGCTCGAGGTGCACAAAAAAAGTTTTGCCGTACCGCAGCTCTCATCGCGGATATTGCACAGCCGGATCGTGTTTCTGGCAATTGCGGATGAAACCGGCAAAATTACTCTGGGCGGAGCCAACGAAGAGTTCGTGCGCAACCTGCAGCTCGAGTGTACTGTGTCAAGCGTGTCTTTGAATCTCTACGGCTACTTTGGCGGCGAGCTGGATCTGGGCTTTGTCGACAGCACCGCAAAACGTTGCCCGTTTCCGGATGACGATTCGATACTGGGCTACATCTTTCTGGTTATGGCGGCCGAGCCAAAATTGCCGGAAGTACTTGTTCAACTTGCACACGTTAACAAGCCGCTGGCGATTGTTGATGTTTCGGGAGACTGGTCGCCGCCCGTCTTTCTGCAGAATCGCCTGTGCAAGCATTTTACGTATGCGGTATCGTGCAAATCCTCGCTCACTATCGGGCGATTTTTGCTGCAAGGGGGACACCGGCATCTGGCCTATCTTTCTCCTTTTCACCGTGCACGCTGGTCACTCAACCGGTTGAAGGGCCTGCAGCAGGCATGCCGCGAAGTCACCGGTAGCAGTGTTACACCAGTTGTGCTGAAGCGTCCGCCGAAAATTGCAGCACATTACCGCAACCTTACCCTTGAGCGCTGCGATCTGACACCGCTGCAGGAGTTTTACCATACATGGAAACGCCATATCCCTGCCCATTATTCTGCAGCCCTCGATGAGCTTTTCAGATTTACTATTCCGGTGCGCATTTTGACGCAAGCGGCCTTTCAGCATGAGGTCGAGGCGCTTTTTGAGCAGGCGTTTAGGCATGCCGATACCGGACGGATCAGCGTCTGGGTTGCCGCCAATGACGACGTTGCCCGGCAGGCCTGTACCTGGCTTCGGCGCAAACGTGTCGCCATACCGCGGGAATTATCGGTAACCGGCTTCGACGATACCCGCGAAGCCATGCAGGAAGGATTGACAAGCTATAATTTCAACGTCAGGGCCCTGGCACACGCCGTTCTGACGTATATCGTCAACCGGGAGTCGTATCTGTCCAGGTACGGTGCAAAGGATATCGAGTTCGACGGGATGATTGTGGAACGTACTTCGAGCGGGGCAGCGGAACCAGTTGGCTGATGATCCCGGGTACCGCCCCGGGAATGTTTCAAACAATGTCCATCCAACCGAACGGGTCATCAGTCTCACCGTACTGGATCTCAAGAATCCTCTTATACAGGCCCGGCAACACCTCTCCCGCCTTATCCTCGGAGCCAAATGTGTAAGTAATCGCTCCGTCGTCAGAGAATAGATGGGGGTTATGATTGCGGCAGTACCACAGGCGCCTACTTCGACGAAGTGTTTACACTGCGTGAACGGTATCGAGCGGCATTCGACAGTGAGTCCCATTTCGCGCGCCAAATCCTGAAGACTTTTGTTGGTGATACTTCGAAGGATCGAGGAAGAGCTGGGTGTAATGTACTTTCGATCGGGTGTAATGCCAATAAAATTGGAGGTTCCGAATTCATCGATACATTTGTGACGAGATGCATTCAGATAAAGAGCTATCGGGTAGCCCTTTTTCTTGGCCTCGATATCGGGCCACATGCCGGCCGCGTAGTTTCCGGCGACCTCTGGTGCTCGACACGGGAAGATGTGGTTGATGCATTCTGGGTGCATGTCGAGAACCGGGACGCAACCGCCGCCGGGATTGACCGGCTGATGGGCTTGCCACCGGCCGGCGGCAGCGGCATAGTGACAGAGAGCATTGACGGCACAATGAATCGGCATACATCGCCGGCGTTATCGATTCCGGGCATCGGCGTTTGCCGCACGAAGGGCGAAATCCGTATTGAATTACGACAGCGGGTGCGCTATGAGTTGGAGCTGTCGGATATGCGGGGCCGCGGGCTTCTGTCCCGAAAAGGCATTGGCAGCTCCTGAGTGATTGATGCAGACGGGATTCCGGGGCAAATGGCCATATTGAAAATCAATTCCAGTAACTATATTATGATACAAAGCATTGCTCTGCCGCCATGAATCAAGCACATTAAATTTAGTTTTGAAAAAGTATGCAAAATTGCTTAGTTTTACATATACGTGCATTATAATAGCATTTCAGGGTCGAACCTGGTTGCGAGCACGAATGTTGAACAAGGCATGCCGTAGCGCAATTCTTTTTTTGGATTTGTATGTGGCATTTTCGCGTTTCGCAACATAAGGAAACAGGCAGTATAACAAATTCCGTGCCCATTAGCTCGGAAAACACCAGCAGGAGGCATACCATGCGTTTATTGGCAACAGCTTTGCTTTTAAGTTCCATTGTGAGAATTTCAGCTCTTTGGGCCGCGGAATGCACTACGATTTATATGTTTAATCGAGGCGGCAAGGCCCAGGACGGGCTCTGGCTTGCCAAAAATCCCGGCGGTCTTAAGCAGCTTTTAGGCACCAACGACAGCACCACGATTATCAAAACAGCCGATTTTTCTCCCGACGGCAAACGCATTGCCTATCTGAAAACCGATGGAGTGCTGCGAATCATGAACAATGACGGCAAAAATATTGTCGACCATATTCCCATGCGGGCCGATGATGAGTCGCATATCACCTGGACCACGGTTGGCATCTATTTCCAGCGCGGCAAATACGTATACCGCTACATTCCGGAAACCGGTATTAAAGACACTATCGCCTCCCTGCCAAATGGCGATGTCCACCGTCTGTTCGTCTCCCGCGACGGTCGTCGGGCGTGGATACGTATCGGCCAGACGCAAACAGTCTGCGAAAACGATCCGATTTGCACCTATGAGCTGGAAAACCTGGCCGAAAATAAAAACTATAATCCTCCGCAGATGTTCGGCTATCCGTATATCACCTGGAACGCCGATATCAGCGATTATACCTTGCGCCTCTTTGCCGGGCATGGCCACGGGGCCGGCATCACCGGTGACGGCAAATATGTGATGCTCAATACCGGCTTTTATCTGCCGGCCAATGTGGATAAAAACACACTTGAACAGGTCGGCGGCGGCAGTTGGGGCCAGGCGCACCAGACCTGGCTGTCGATCGATCACGAAACCTATGCCATGAAAATCCATATTCCCAAACGCAAAGACGGCATGCCGGGATTCGGCGGTGCGCGTCCGGTGGCGAATGATCCGAAATGGGTCATTCCCGAAACGCACTGGGGCATGCTGTATAACTACGAAACCTACGATACGCTGGTTACCATGGATGGCCCGGAAGCGTCGATTCCGGGCGGCGCCTGGCTGGGAACGCTGCCAACGCCGGCTGACGGTCCCGATATATCGGTCTCGCCCTCAGAGCTGATCATTGCCGCGGATATGGCTCAGGCAACTATGACCAGTGTGGTGACTGTGGCCAATGTCGGCACCGGCACGCTCACGAAAGTTGACGCTGCCGTCAAAACCTCTTCCGACTGGCTTTCGGTAGACGTCGAAGGCAGCGGCGGTAACAGCCAGACAATCACCAATACAATTACGACCGCCGGCCTTGCCTCGGATATCAATACGGCGACAGTTGAAGTTTCCGGCGGCGGCGCTTCACAGGCGGTGGAATACACGGTGACAGTCACCAAGGGCAGCGCGATCGCCGCGCCGGGTAGCCTGGCCGCAACCGCGGCCGGCGCCGATATGCAGGATGTCGTGCTGACCTGGAGCGATAATTCCAACAACGAAGACGGGTTCATTATCGAGCGGGCCGACAGCAGTGGCAGCTTCATCGAAGTCGGCAAGGTTGGCGCGGGAGCTACTACATTTACCGAAAACAGTGTCGACCTGGGCAGCTACCAGTATCGCGTGGCCGCATACAAAGGCTCTGATATTTCAAGCTATTCCAATGTGGTGCCGTTTCAAGTGGCCGGCGTGCCGTATATTGTTGTCACCGAACCCGTGGCTGGTGAGGTGATCCGCCCGGGATCGGTAGCGCATATTCGCTGGGATGTCAATCTGGTCGGCAATATTCAAATCGATTATACCAAAGACATGGGCTCGAACTGGGTTGAGATCACGCAGACTGGCGGCGTTCTGAGTGGCGATCCGAACTGGCGCGATTATGAATGGACTGTACCGAATGCGCTTGACGGCGAAAACATTCTTATTCGTGTCCGCAAATACGGCGAGACATCGCCGGCAGGGATCACGCAGGGGACAATTTTAGTAAGCTCGACCGCGGCGGTACGGCAAAGGGACCGCTCGATCAGCGAAATCGCTCCCGGGCTGCTTATCAAACAGGATGCGCGTCATCTGCATATCCGTTCCGGCCAGGGAGTGCCGTTTGTGGCGAAAGTTATCAGACCTGACGGCAAAGTGGTTGCACGCTCATTTTCGGTGAGTGGCGCGACCATCAGCCTGCCGCTGTCGTCAGCCGGGTCGGCGGTCTATTATGTGCAGGTTGCTCACGGAGACGAGCGAGTACTGAAAAGGATCTCCATGACGAAGTAATTTTCCGGGCCGTGTTATTGTGTACCGAAATCGATGATGATCAGACCGGAACCGCTGTGTGCTTTGGGCACATTCGCATTTTTTTTGCCCCCGAATTGTGTACAAAGTGCCGCGCGCGGCGTATACTCTAGACGACCGATCAGTCATGAGGTATGTCCGGCAGCCGGCCCGCACATCCCCACAGGCAGAATCCTTCCAGGCAAGGGCGTTGCGGAGGAACCTGTTTTAAATACATTCCACCCGTCGACAGTATACTCATTGTCAACGCCCCAGGTAAATAGAGAGACTCCCGCGGTCCCCGGGGATTACCGGTAGAAGGGTTGGTGCATGCGGGCCTCAGCGTTATGTTGGTGAACGTGTTGTTTTCGCTAGTCGCGCCGCAGCTTTCATCGTTGCGCAAAAGCGGCCGGGTTGTACCGTAGCACTCGGATATATTGTCGATGATCTCTATTGTGCTGAAATCGGATGTCCTATTGAACCCGAACAGACCTTCAGTTCGCGGAGTAACGGTAGTATTGGCTTTGACATGATTGTTGCGGAAAGAAATGTTATTACAGACCACTCCGCTCCAGAAAACGCCGCGTCCGGGATTTTTGATCAGATTGTCGTGGAATTCGGTAGGTCCGGGAATGTATCAGCTCCAGGTGAACCGGATACGCCTTACCGGCGAAAATGCCGTATGACTTGGGCGGCTTTGATCAAGGCAGTTAGGGGTGTCCACAAGGCTATGAGAAAAAATCAGTTTCCGAGTGCAGGTTCTATTATATTATCCTCAGAAATCAAATTATCTATCAGTCACCCTGACCTATTCAACGGTCGACGATTCCTGCTACATTCTGGGATATAATTACGGCAAACCCAGCGAGCGCGCCTTCTCGGATTGCTATTTCAGTATCATTTCTGCCTCTGATGTTGGAACCGCTTCCACGCGACAAAA
>WJLW01000031.1 GCA_014728295.1 Chitinivibrionales bacterium
GTTCAGGCTTCAATTTCCTGCGCGGTCCCGCAGCAAACTGCAGCTTTCGATCCACACAACAAAGGGCAGTCAATCATCGTGCACCTCCGAATAACGTTTCCAAGTTTACTTTTTTGCAGCTCATCTATTGACATTAAGCTATATTTCACGTACGCTAAGAAATGGGAATTGCCGCCTTCTACGCACCGGGAAAGGTGGGATTCTTCAAGGGTCAGTTGAAGAATCCCTGCCGAGTGCAGCTTCAACAAAGGTACGGGGGGTGTGTTAATTCCCTTTTTTTTACACAAGCACCGTAACCACCTTCTTTCCGGCTATCTTTGTCGTATCGAGAATATCTGTTTAGTCACATTAAAGTAGCACTGCTCATATTCGCCGCATGTCCAGCGATCGCTGATTTTCAGCAGGCAAGAATCGGAAACGACAGATTGATGGCTCTGAGCCTGCTCATTCCAGAGCGAATCCGGTATCTCCCAGGCAAATGCTCCCCAGGCTGCTTCCCCGATATCGATGACTTCTCCGTAGGGCGAGCCCAGAAATACCGACATCCAGGTCGCTCCGGCATCAACTGAGAGTGAGCAATTGACTTCCCAGATTCTGCTGCGGTCGGCTTTCCACCCGATTGTGATTGTATCGCCGACAAAGGCTTCACTCAGCGCGGCGGGGGATGTGAGCTCTATTGCCTCGCGCCTGGGCAATACCGTGAAAGCAGAATCGGTGAAATCGAAGTATTTAAGCCCGTATGAGGTGATCCGGAATATGCAATTGCTTGACACCAGGGATGTGCTTAGGGTATCGGCCTGAAAGTCAATAAGCGTGTCCCTTACGATAAAGCGGTAATTTCCCCATTCGGGTGAAGAGCGATTGATGGCGTCATCGATTAAAAACCAGTTCAGGCCGCCATCCACCGATATTTCGAGCTTGACGCCGTTGATCGTCGAGCCGCCGTAGAGCGGATTGGTCTCCCATTGGAGATTGATTTTGCCGCCCACCATGAATGTTTCTCCACCGCTGGGATACGTAAAGTACAGCGCCTGCTTGCTGCCGCCCAAACAATGCTGCCCTGCCTGCCAGTTCGAATTGTGCACATTCAGCCACGACGCGAGCGCACTTTCGAGCGTACACAGGCGATTGCCGCTGATACTGAAAAAGTCCAGATCGAGTTCGAGCAGTGACGCAGGTAAGTCGGTAAGCCGGTTGCTGTCCAGGGCCATCTCTTTGAGTCGGGTCAGTTGACCGATGCTGTCGGGAATGCTGTACAGGCGATTCTGCACTGCAGTCAGGGTGTGCAGCGCAAGTAGTGTGTGCATTTTGGCGGGAAGCTGCTGGAGTTCATTATAATCGAGCCAGAGAAATTTTAATTGGGTAAGCTGTGTCAGTTCATCGGGCAGTGCCGCAATGTTGTTGTTCTTGACCGACAGATTTTCAAGCGAACTCAATTTACCGATTTCGGCCGGGAGCGAAGCCAGTTCATTATTCTGTATTGCCAGAAATTCCAGATTGCTCAATTTACCAATCTGCGCCGTCAACATGCTCAGATTGTTGAATTCCAGATGCAGGTGGGTGAGGTTGTGCAGTTTGCCGATTGATGTCGGCAAGGCAAAAAGCATATTGTCGGATACGACCAGTTGTTTCAGATTGGCCAGATCCCCGATGCCATTGGGAAGGTTGGTAAGTGTATTGGCATTCACCCGCAGTGTTTGCAGCGACGCAAGGCGGGTGATGGATGCGGGCAGAGACTTCAGATTGTTGTAGCCCAGCTCCAGCACTTCAAGTTTTGCCAGGGCGCCCAGCGTGTCGGGAAGCTCGAACAGCTCGTTGTGACTCAACTCCAGTGTGGTTAAATAGCTCAAATTTCCAATGGATGCCGGGAGCACGGCGATGTCTCTGTTGCTCAATTGCAATTCTGCAATGCGCATGCTGTCGCCGACCAGCGTTGCTTTGGCTACTTCGGGAATGTTGAGTGACAAACCGTTAGCCGCCAAAATGTCGTTTACCGCGTGTATATCCGACCGGGCTATGGATGCGGCGACCGGCAACTGGTTAATTGAAATGTCATCTATTTGTCCGGCCTGGATAGCTATTGGTGATTGTGAGAATTGCAGATAATCGCTGCCGGACGGCGTGAGTGTCAATTTATATTCGCCCGGCGCCAGATGAGTGAAGGTCAGCATCGCGTTGCTGTCGAGCGTGCCGGTTCTCAGGGGTATATTCAGGTAGCTCAAGGTGGCGGTTATCGTGATGGAGCGATATGCATTGCTGTCGGCAACCGAAACGTTCAATTCGCCCGCCGGCTGCAGAGTGATTTCGGGCAGAAAAGCCGTATCCTGCAGCGAATCGATGTGATAAGTCGATAGCGTGGCATGCATTAATGAATCGTTGTGATCGCTTGCCTGGATAACGAAGGTTCCGTGATACAGGCTGTCGAATGCGAACGTGCCGTCGGCGCCGGTGGTTACCGATCCAATTTTGCGCACCGTCGGATCATGCCGCGATGGCCCGTAAATTTCCACCATAGCATCGGATGCCGGGGTACTGTCGGAATGCAGTACGACACCCCGCACAAGGGCGTTGGTGGTTCCGCTGCTCGATCCGTCGTGGGAGAGGGGGCCTGTCGCGCAAAACATTATGCTCTGGCAGAAGGCGGTAAAGAGAATCCATTTCCAATTCATGAACGAGCTCCTTTCCCGGCTCCCCCTTGAGCACTCACCGGAAATAATTGCATATTGAATTGATAGACGCGATCGGCATTGGTGTCGTCATTTGCCAGTGCAGAAAGCTTTTCGCGCAATGCCACTATCTCCGTTTTCATTTTTTCAAAGCTTTCGGAGGATATTCCCAGCGTCAGCGTAGAGATATCACGCAGCTCTTTGGTATACCGGTCAATTGACTCCCAGCCAAGCTTCATCGTCTCCTGCTGATAGGAATGGATCGAATGGCGATGCTGGTGAAAATCACCGGCTTCGAGGGCCTGGGAGGTAACTGCGTAGGAGCCGTCGCTATTTCTCCTGACCAACTCCAATCGCTCCAGCAGCTCGACAGATTTTCGGGTCTGGGCCTCACTGATGGTAGGCTGTACCCGGCGCGAAAGTGCTGCAAAATCGCCCCTAAAGCTTCCAAAAGCAACTAATGCGCGAATGACACTGTGATACCAGGTCGCATAATATTCGTACTGATCATCCGATAGGTAACGGGTCCGTTTGGCCTTGCGCAACATGCTTAACTCTTTGAAATAGCGTGCGCGCTCCTCGCCGGTGCGGGCCTGGTTGAAATATACCAGGTTTTCGAAATAACTGGTCTCTTTTTTTGTATGATGCAGAATTTCGCTGAGTTTATTTGCGGTTTGTTTGGAGAGGCCTTTTTGTCCTTTGAGCAGTGAGGTAAGCCAGGAGGAGGAGTTTATGCCGATTTTTTGCGCAAACCAGCGATTGGACAGGCGTGTGCCTTCCTGCTTGCGCTGCCCGATATAGTCTTTGAGATAAGAACGATAATCCGTGTATTCAAATATATTTTTCATTTTTAAGTGAGCACGATAGATATTGATTTATGCGTTTAATATAGCATTATTGCAGAAATATATGACATATTTCTCGATGCAAAGCAAATAAAGTGCTCACTATGGTGAGCAATACAGGTGAGCAGTGAGGTGTTCCGAATATTGTGCTTTCCACACCGGCAATCGCAAGCCGCTGGAAACTCAGCCGGCGGTGCGAGCTGGTTGGTGCAGACGATGCGGACGCATGTGTTATCGTAAACTGATCAATTGAAAAGTATCGCCATCAGCGGACATGAGGCGAAGCGAATCTTTCGAGGACGAAAATCGGGGAGCGAATTTCTTCTTCTTGCGACGCATTCGAATGACAATATTGCCGTTTTTCACCATCCAGAGACCTTCGCCAATCGATACGGAGCTGTCCGGGAAGGCTTCGGCCTGCGCGAATGTAGCTTCCCGGTCATGCACGTAAAAAGAATCTGTTCCGAATTGCAGCAGCAGGTCTGAGGAGGTACTGGCCAGGAGGTCGGAATGGTACCGGTCAATTTTCCAGGTTCCCAGAAATTCGGCCTTGGCAAAATCGATGGGGTCTTGCGATCCTGTGCAGCAAACCAGTCCTGCAATCAGAGCACCGGCAAGAAAGCGCAGCAGCATAAAACAATTCCCGGCAAAAGCGAGAGCGATTAATTCTGTGTTTGACTCACCAGGAATTCTATCATAAATGGATGGGATTAATCAATGCCATTCTGCTACAAAATAGGCCTTCTCTGTTTCGCCAACGGCTTTCCAGGCTGCTGAGTAGGACCTTGCCAGAAATGCCGTGTGCCCCGAGAATTCCATTTTCTCCTTGTCAACCTCACTGCGCCATATATCATAGGTCAGAGAATCGCCGCTTATCCATACTAAATTGCCCGATGCATCGTTGCGCTCCAGTCCGAGAAAATAAGCAGTGTATTCGTCGCAGGATTTCTTAACGTAATCATGCAGACGATTAAATTGATTGCTTGTGGTCGGACAGGCCATTGCGGCGCCGTTATTGGCGCAGAATTCACGTGCCTGGGTATAGGTCACATGCAAGGGGATGGCGAGATAGTGTGCTTCACCGAATTTTTCGGCATAGGCTTTAAAGGGTTTTCTGGTGCTGTTGCCCTGCAGGTAGCGCACAAGGTCGTCATACAGCAATAGTGTATGCGATCGTTTGTGATTGTTAATATATTTGATTGATTTTTTAGCGATAAGCGGACCTTTGGCATGGGGTTCATCCAGATCGATATTCAAGGTCAGTAGATCAAGACCGGCCAGCATGTCGCTGGTCTTCTTGCTGATCGGGATGCCAAAAATGCTCAGGTGTCTGAGCGGCAAATTTTTAAGTTCAGCCAGCTCCGCAATGTCGCAATAGTTAAGTGAGAGATCTTTCAGCGGTGCGTTCTTCAGAGCAGACAGCTCGGATATCCGACAATTATCGAGATTAAGTCTGAGCAGAGGTTTGTCCTTGAGCACGGCCAGGTCTTTGATTCTGGAATTGCTCGCCTGAAGCACTTTGAGCGGCATCTCTTTCAATGGCGATAGATCGGCAACACCGGTTTCGTTTATCGAGAGCACTTTCAGTTGCAGACCCTTAAGCGGCGAAATATCAGCTACCCTTGTTTGCGACATAACCAGATTTTCAAGCGGCAGCTTACTGAGCGGCATGATATCCTCGATATTGGTCGCGTCAATTTTGAGCTCCTTGAGGGGCAGAAAGCTTAACGGTTCAAGGTCGTGCACGGCATAGCAGCGGTTGAGATTCAGCCTCTCAAGCGGCATTTCCCGTAGCGGGTTTAAATCCGACACATTAGTAAGCGCAAGGTTGAGTTCCTTGATCGGCAGCTCGCGCAGGGGAGAAATATCCCAGACAGAACTGCAACTTTCCAGGTTGAGCGATACCAGAGGCAGACCCTTGAGTGGTTCAAGGCTCTTAATTTGTGTGCAGCCGGGCAAAGAGAGCCATTTCAGCGGCATGTGACTCAGGGGAGAGAGGTCAACCAGAGAGATCCAGTCGCGTGCCGTTAGCTGTGACAACGGCATGTTTGTTAGCGGCTTAAACGTATATCCATAGGTGTTTTGAGCGTCCAAATGCAGTGATATACCGTCATCCGCCATTTCCATGCGAGTCTTGGCTTCGGGCCAGGTGTAGGATAAGTTGACGGCGAATATCGGCAGCTTCTTTTTAATGATAGCCAGTGAATCGGCACGTACTTTGCCGGCGCTCGCTCGTGATATTCTGCCCGACTCGATGCTGGTCTCAAGCACTTCGCTGAACAGATCGGCCGCTGTCGAATAATTGCCGCGCTTGAGATGGCGGTCGGCAAGCTCGATGATGTCGGTTTTGAGCGGTGCACTGCGTTTGTATATCTTGACATTATCAAAAATCATAGTCGATCCCCAGCCGCCCAGGCCGATCAGGTTGCGATCGGCCCCATACAGCGGATCGAGGTCCTGATAATTAATACGCAACGTGTCATTTACATAGAGTCTGATGCGGTCGTCCGTTCGCTCGACGCGTATATGGTAGGTTACCTCCTTGATAATCGGCGACGCATATTCACGATGCAGGGTTTGGCCTGATTTATGCAGTCCGATGCGGGTGTTGTCGTGTGAGCCGAATTGTACCAGATAGCCGCTGAAAGGAATGTTGACTTCGTTGGTGGTTTGCAAGGCGTCAAAGAAAATACTAATATCATTCAAATAATCACTCGTCTGGCTGCAGTCAAACTCAATTGCCAGATCGCCTTTTACTTTCTGCTTCAGGAGCAGGTATTGTGGAGTTCCACCGCGCAAACGCAATTGGCCGTTGCTTACCAGATAATCGGATCGGTCGGCAACGTACGCGCCTTGGTTGTTGCGCACCACATACTTACCGTAGATGATATCCCACCGATTGGCAACGCGCACATCCGAAAAGTCATCTTCGAAAAACAGGCGCCAGGGCCGTGCCGACTCCAGGGTGTTGCGAGCGGTGAGTACTTCACGGGCTTTTTGCTCTGCTTTAAAATCGGCCAGTGCCTTCTCGGCCAGGCGACGTTGCTTGAGATTGGAGCTGTAGGTCAACGTCAACACAATCAGCAAAATCAGGCTTGCACTTGCAATAGATATGCTGGCAGCCACGTTGCGTCGGGCCAGGCGCATGAACGATTCCCAGAGCGTATCTTCTTTAGCGCTTACCGACCGTCCTGCCACAAAGCGCTCGATGTCACGGCGCATTGCGCGCACATTGCGATAGCGCTTTTCCGGGTCTACCGAGAGGGCCTTCATGGTAATGGCACACAGCTCTTTGGGAACGTTCCACATCGGGGGGATGCAGGCCTCGATAGGAATGATACGCCCTTCGCGGGTGTTTTTGATAAGCTCTTTGAAGGAGTTGCCGTGAACCGCCCTGTTCAAGGTAAGCATTTCGTATAATATTGCGCCGAGCGCAAAAATATCGGAGCGTTCGTCAATGTCTTTGATATGACCGGCAGCCTGTTCCGGCGACATATACGCCGGCGTACCCCACACGCTGCCCTCATTGGTGCTTTCAAATTCGGGGGCGGTGATATTATCGCTGTCTATATCCTGCTTGCCGTTGCCCAGCATCAAACCTGCTTCGTCTTGGTCGAGTTGCCAGGTGGAAGAGACTGCATATTCCGAAATGACGTGACGCGGCTGCTCGTCGGGATCCTTGACTTTGGCAAGTCCCCAATCCATTACCAGCACTTCGCCGTAATCACCAACCATAATATTGGCCGGCTTGAGATCGCGATGGATTACCCCGCGAGAGTGGGCGAAAGCAACCGCATTGCACACACCGATAAACACATTGACCATCCGGGTGATCGGGTAGTCGCTCTTTTCGGAATAATTCCTGGTTTTATACTCTTCGATAAGCTCCTTCAGGCTGCGGCCTTTGACGATTTTCATCGTGAAGTAGGGATTTCCCTGATTATCGATGCCCATGTCGTGGACTGGAACAATATTGGGATGCTCTAGCTGGCCGGTGATGCGGGCTTCGTTGATAAAACGATCCTGCTTGTGCTTGGCGTTTTTGTCGCGCAGCAGTTTCATCGCGACATCCCGGTAGATATCCTTGTCGGCAACACGCACAATCGTGCTCATGCCGCCCTCGCCGATTTTATCCTTGATGGCGTATTTTTCGGGATTCATCGAAAGTGGCGGATTGGATTCAGAGGATTCCGGCGATGATTCGGACTTGTTATTCTGGAATTCGTGCATAAATCTGGTTGCGTACCGGTAAACGCGCTGCTGTCTCCCGTGATTGAAAACTCTATAAATATAGCATAGTGAGTAAAAGAATGCAGATCAGGGGGAGGATTCAAGCGGCCACTGAATAATAAAGGAAGCAATTTCATCCTGCTCGGAGCTCATCCAGTCGGCATAAAAGGTATTGGTCATAAAATGGGCCCGGCCGTATTTGTACGCTTCTTCACTGTCATGGTCGCTGCGCCAGAGCTCTTCCCGCATCGGATCGCCGTTAACCCACACCAAACGTCTGGTGGAGATGTTTAATGTCAGGCCCAGATGGTACTTGGTGTTGTTGTCGCTCAACGAGGTGCAATACTTTTGTAGCTTCCTGTACATGGATTCGGTTGAGGGACAGGCCAGTACGCCGCCGGCTTTGCGGCACAATTGTCGTGCACTGTCCTGTGTCGTAAGCCAGGGGATCGGGCAGAAAAGACGGCCCTCTATCCGACGGGCTGATTGTCGCAATGTGGCCCCTGTTCCCTTCCCCTGAAGCAGTTTAATGATCTGCGGCAGAAGCCGTAGCGTATATGCTCGTTTGTGTTTGTTGAGGAATACAAGCTCATTGTTGCGGTAGATATAGGCAAGTAATTTTTTGCTGTTCAAATCGCATGAGAGTTTTGCTAGCGGTAAATCCGATAAAATTTTTGGGGCAGACTTTGTTGTTGCTATGCCGCATATGCTTAAATCGGTGAGCGGCATGCCCTTTAACGGTTCCAGTGATGTCACTTCTGTATAGCTAACATTCAATTCCCGTAAAGGCGCGCCTGCCAGGGGTTTAAGCGAGGTGATCGGACAGCGCTCCATACTCACTTTTTTCAAAGGAGCAGCCGATATGCCGGATAACGATGCAATGGATGAGTAATCTGCTTCGAGCAATTGCAGCGGACAGCCTTTCAGCGCCGACAAAGAACCGACACCGGTTCGGCTGAAATATAAATTGCTTATCGGCTGGCCTTGCAGTGCAGAGATATCCTTTAGGCTCGTGCGCGTGATTGAAAGCTCATTGAGTTGTGCTCTGCCAAGCGGAGCAAGGGTGGTGATAGCCGTCCCCGCCAGAAGCATGGTACTTATTTGCTTGTTCCTGAGAACCGATATATCCGCAAGCTGGCTGCAAAAATTCAGATTGAGATAATTGAGCGGCGCATTCTGCAGGGGAGTCAGTGAGGTTATTTTGGTATGCGATAACTCGACACGATTTAGCGGGGCATTCCGAAGCGGCGTGATGTCGCTCAGATTCCGGCAATATGACAGATTCACAAATTCAAGGGGATTCCCCGCCAGGCCTGCAATCGATTTCAGCGACGTACAACTGGCTGCCTTGAGCACTTTGAGGTTGGAGGTACCCATTAGGTCGATTGAGGTGAGTCCGCTGAATCCCCTCAAGGTAAGCTCGCTTACCGGGATATCACGAAGCGGGGCCAGGGATGCCGGATGATTTCCTGCATTATTAATATTTACCGCCAAACCGTTTTCCGCCATGTCAAGTGCAATCCGTGCGGCGGGAATATGCTTTTGAATCTTTGCCAAGTAGTGTGGGATTTTCTGCTGCACCGTACTCAGGAAGTGAGCGCGTTGTTTTCCCAGTGTTGCTTTTGACAGCCGCTCGGGACTGAGACTGCCAACCAGAATATCTTCATACATGAGTTTCGCTGCGCTAAAATTTCCTCTGCGCAGGTAGCGTTCGGCAAGATCGAGCAAATCAGCTTTGTTCGGGGCGGCAAGCTTCTGGATGACTACATTGTCCAGGTAGATTTCCGAGCCCCAATTGACAATGCCGACCGCGGTACGATCCGCGCCGTAGAGCGGAGATTCGTCATACACGTTATAAATTTCAACATCGTTGATGATTAGTTTCAGATGGTCGTCTGCTTTTTCGGCGCGAACGTGATAGGTTTTGCCTGCCTCCAGAGGCGCGGCATATTTTTTCCAGAGGATCTGCCCGTTTTTCTGCAGCACAATTTGCGTATTTTCGAACGCACCGTACTGGAGCAAGTAGCCGTTGTACGGTATTTTTTTTGCCTGTGGCAGCGCTAAACTTGACATGAAACAACTGATATCATTAATAAAACGGCCTTCGATACGACAGTCGAATTCGATGGCGATATCCCCGACAATCGGTTGTTTGCAGATAAGCGCCTGGGGAGTGCCGCCGCTCAGATATGCCATACCGTTGTGTGCCCCCGGATTCGCCTTTTCCTGCACATATTCGCGTCTCCCTGCTTTATTCAAGCGGAATGTGCCGTACAGCACATCCCATCTTTGCGAAATGCCGGGATCGGAGAAATTATCTTCAAACACCGTTATCCAGCGCCTGGCCTGCTCGGTATGCTCTTTGCGAATAAAAGCCTGAGATACGGCCTCCGCTTTTTCTTCGGCTTTTTGCGCATTGCGGGCTGCTTGACGATGCTGATAGCTGTTCCAGCCGAAATAGCTTACGATACCGGCGGTGGCAATGCCGCCCAGCAGCAGAAATACGGCTGCTTTTCCATTGCGGTTTATGACTTTGCCGATACGCTTTAGCAGGGTCGTTTTGGCCACACTAACCGCATGGCCCGACAAGAAACGCTCGATGTCCCTTCGCATATCCCGCACGCTTGCGTAGCGATCATCCGGATTGCGCTGCAGGGCTTTGAGGGCAATTGCCGCCAGGTCTTGCGGGACATGGCGATCGGGAGGTGCACTGACGTCAACCGGGGTGATTTTGCCGCGTACTACATTTTCGATAAATTCGTGATACGAATTTGCATGTACCGGATAGTTCAAGGTCAATATCTCATACAAAATAGCGCCCAGAGCATAGATGTCGGCCCGTTCGTCGATGTGTGTTGTTCCGCTGAGCACCTGTTCGGGCGCCATGTAGCCCGGCGTACCGACAACAATTTTCGAGCTGACGCGTTCCTTGTTTTCTGCATGATAATCCAGAATTGAAATGACTGAATCCGCATCCGACGTACCTTCTTCCCTGACTAATGCAAGCCCCCAGTCGGCTACCAGAATTTCGCCGAACTCTCCCAGCATAATGTTGGCTGGTTTCAGATCGCGATGAACTACGCCGCGTGCATGTGCAAATGATATGGCATTGCAGACGCCCACGAACGCAACCAGCAGTTTACCCAATGTGTATTTCGATTGACTTTGCGGAAAATGAGTGCGCATGTCTTCCAACACATCCTTGAGGCTTTGCCCTTTAACAAGTTTCATGGTGAAATAGAGTTTGCCCTGCTGATTGATGCCAAGTTCGTGTACCGGTATAATGTTGGGGTGCTCGAGTTGTCCGGTTATGCGTGCTTCATTGATGAACCGCCGGCGTTTCTGATCCGTTTCTTCGGATGCCAGCAGCTTCATGGCAATTTTCCGGCCCAGGTTGACGTCTCTGGCTTCGAAGATCTCACTCATGCCGCCTTGAGCGATGCGCGTCGCATTGCGGTATTTTTTGGCCGATTCTGCACCGGTTGAATCACTTTGCAGCAGCGGGACGCGGGTGGTTTCTTCTATTTGCAGGTTAGAAAAACGGCGCCGCTGATCAGGCGATTTGTTTTCTTTATCCATATGAACCCGACTCGCAAGAATTGCTTCGAGATTACTGCCTGCACCGCAGGTTAGCTGCTTGCGACTTAAGCAAGAAACACCTCTAATTATAGCGTAGCGGATACCCATTCGCAAGCACTGCAGCAATCTGGCAACGAGCTCGCCGGTGCTCATATTTTGCTTGCATAATTGCAAATTTGTGAGTACAATTATGACGCATTGGTGTACTTGACAGAGTTCCGCCGCCGGGGGCAATATTCATGAATAAAATAGTGTCGCAAAAAGAGCTCGATGCGCTACTGAACGAGCATCTGGCAAGTGAATCCAATGAGCATGGTGGTCCCGTAGTTTCGGGCAGGTTTCTCGACTCTGGCATTTTCTGTTTATACATAGACGGCAGAGCACTTGGACTGCACGAAAGCGATTTTGTTTTCGGCAAAGTCTGTTCGATGCTTGCGGAAGCTCACCAGCATGCCATCATAAATCTGAAGAAATGTCCCTACTTTTCGTCATTTGCCATTGGTGAGATAGCCCGTCTTGCTATCGAGCGCCAAAGATACGGTCATCACCTTGTTTTTGTCGAGGCGGGAGAGATTATCCGGGATGTCATTGCCTTGACGTCTTTGGATCAGTTGCTCAAGGTATGCAATTCTATCGAGGATGCAGAAGAGCTGTTGCTGAACGGGAGTGCTCAACCGCCGGCATGAAGTTGTTGCGCAGTTTTGTGCAGTTGGCGGCGATCGGGCTTTGTTATCGTATCCGAAGCGGGAGCAGGGAACAGGCTGAATTGACAGGGTATCTTAAAGTGTTCGAGGTGCGGCTCCAGAGCGGTGGCTATTTGTTCCTTGCTCAGCAACAGACTATTCGCAATCCTGACAAATGCGAACGGACGTGCTCCGAATTCAGTGTCGTTTACCGGTACGACGATTGCCATATCAATTTCGGGCAGAGAAAGCAGGGCCCGTTCTATTTCTTCGGGATAGATGTTTTCTCCGCCGGATATGAACATCAGGTCTTTGCGTCCGAATAGTGTAAGAAAGCCGTCTTTGTCAAGCGATCCGGCATCTCCGGTATGAAACCAGCCGTTTGCGTCCCTACACGGTGAAACGCTCCCGTTTTGATAATATCCCTTGCACAGGGTGGTTCCTTTTACAAGCACTTCACCGTTTGCTGCAATACTGACATCGCGTCCGGGCAGTGCCGTCCCCGACTGATGGATGCGATGTCGGACTTCTTCGTGTGGAAGGGCAGTGATTGTCGATGCCATTTCGGTCGAGCCGTAGCCGGGGACAATGTTGAGTTCGTGATCAAGCGCGCGTTGCACGAGTGCGTCGGGAAGTGGTCCTCCGCCGACAAGTATGGTTCGGAGCGATTGAAAGCAGGCAAGCCACTCTGGTGAATCGAGAATACGCTTGAGCTGGGTGAGGACCAGAGATGTTCGCGTGATATTCATCCTCTGCATACGGTCCGGCTCCTCATTCAGTGAAACTATGCCGACACTTCCGCCGGCCAATACCATGCGAAACAGAATAGCCAGGCCGGCAGCATGATACATTGGCAAAGCTAATTGCCAGCAGTCCGTCGAGTTCGCAGCAAAAAAAGCATTGCTTCCGAGCGCGCTCTGCATAAATGTCGAGAAGGTATGCACGACTGCCCTGGGACGGCGGGTGCTGCCCGAGGTGAAGAGTATGCATTCTGAACCTTCTGTATTAATCTCGGGTGATTGAAGCTGTGACGGATGAGCATCTGCCGGCTCATGCTCAAGTTGCGATATGCGAATGGTGCGGCAGGCGTCACTGGTCAAAGCAATGTTGTCGCAAAGCAGGCAGGCATCACAGGCGACCTGCTTCAGCAATGCATTGATTTGCAGCCCGGTCGACCGTGTACTGAGCAAAACCGGCACGGCCTTATGCCGAAACAGGGCGAGTATGCAGCAAATTACATCCGGCGACATTGTCGCGTGGATGCCGATTCGCTCACCGGGGGCTATTGCCTGCGACTCCAGTCCTGCAGTGATGCGCGCCGTTTTTGCATTACAATATTCGTATGTGTAAATTTCGTCGCCGAATTTGATAAACGGCATTAGGGGAGTTGTTCGAGCGTGGCTTGCGATTGGGCACAGCATGGCATTCATTCTATTCGCGTTATTTCCGAGAGTTTCGTTGTATCTATATGTACCTCCCCCGAAGTGGGTATGGTGTAACAATTTTGCGATATTGCAAGTGGCCTGGTGAGAACATCCTGCGCAAACCAATGGTAGGTATCCAGGCCGCTATAGGGAATAATTTCAGGAAATGCGGCCGTGCAGTGCGCCAGGAAATTCGTCCCCAGACCAGAGTAGTATGAGTTGCTGGGAATGAGGCTTATCTGATGATCGCGGCACCATTGTGCATAATGCAGCAGCGGCTGTATTCCACCATGTAAATCCGGTTTGTAAACAACTGCGGCAAGTCCTTCGGGGGGAGCGGCAGGGGCTGCCTTCTGCAGCGATTCGTCCAGAGCGTAGCGCATGCCGGTTGCGGCATGGAATGCAGGCAATTCATGGGCAGCGATCACCGGTTCTTCTATGTAAAGAATTTGCCCCGTCTTCGGCAGAGATGCGCAAAACGCAATAGCCTCCTCAAGCCGCCAAGATCGGTTTGCGTCCAGGATGCAATAACTGTTTGCCGTCAAGTGGGCCGCCATATGCTGCACAAAACCGATTTCTTCTTCCGGCGCGCTTCTCCCGACCTTGATTTTGATAAACGAACCGGGCATCAGGCGTTCTGCCAGATCAAACGCCATATCACACGTAAAGAGCATATTGACGTTGACGGTGTGGGCAGCATGCGTATTGATAAGGTTACTTACCGCAACGGAATGTCGTTGGGCCCACAAATGCAACAGCGCCATTTCGCACGCGTAGTGAACTGTCGGCAATGGACTATTCAGGATGCCGGTGGCCAGAACGGCGCTGATTTCATCCTTGCCGCCGGCACAATCCGGCACATCTCCCTGCGCCAGCGCAGGCATGATTTCTCGAAAATCAGCAACGCACTCTTCAATCGTTTCTGTATGCAATCCCGGCAGTGGAGCGCATTCGCCATAGCCGGTATTTCCATCCAGGTCGGCCAGGGAGAGCACGAGCCCTCTTCTTGCCGACATCACCATATTCCTGTGCGTGATGGGCTTGACTAATGGCAGCGTGTATGCAGCAAGCGAGCATGTGCGCAGTTTCATACTATCCAACCAATTGCAAAAAACACACTATGAATCATTAAAATCCGGCCGGTTGCTGCCAGTGTGCTGTTGAGATGCCTGCCTTTGCGCAAAGCGATGACGGTCTTGAGTGCGGGTATGGCCGGGATGATGGCAATCAGTGACATAAGGGCATACGCATTTGATCGACGAAACGCAATTAATCCCACCGGTATCATCAACGCCGTTGCGACACAGACAACATACTCTAAACGGGCAAAGGTATCGCCGAATCGTACGGCAAGCGTTTTTTTGCCGGTTTTGGCGTCGCTGTCACTGTCACGCAAGTTGTTGACGGTTAAGATGGCCGTCGAAAGCAAGCCCGGGGCACCTCCGGCAATCAGCGCCTCCGGTGACCAGTGCAAAGCCTGAACGTAATAGGTTCCACCTACCGCGATCACACCGAAAAACAGAAAGACAAAAACGTCTCCCAATCCCAGATACCCCAACGGCATGGGGCCGGCAGTGTATAAAATGCCTGAAGCTATCGATATCAGGCCAATGACAGCAATAGGCCAGCCTGCGCGCCAGGTAAGATATGCGCCACACAGCGCGGCCAGAGCAAACGTTACGATAAAGGCCAGCCGAACATGCTCCGGCTTCAACAGTCCGGATTGCGTGACACGGGTCGGACCTTCGCGCGCTTCGGTATCGGCGCCTTTTATGAAATCGAAATAATCATTTGCATAGTTTGTGCCGATTTGAATCAGGATGGCGCCGAACATGGCCGCCAGTGCCGACATAAGATGAAATCCGTTCTTATCGAAGGCAATTGCGGTGCCCACCAACACAGGCGCAACAGCCGCCGGAAGTGTTTTGGGTCGGCTTGCCAGAATTAACGCTGAAAGCTTTGAAGCCATATTCGTGTTGTCACTGCAAAAAAAGGTTCAGGGACGCCTGGGGAATTTGCCGAAATCAGGTTTGCGCTTATCTACAAAAGCATTCCGGCCTTCTTGTCCTTCTTCGGTCATGTAAAAAAGCATGGTTGCATTACCGGACAGCTCTTGCAAACCTGCCTGACCGTCGCAATCTGCATTCATTGCCGCTTTGAGACAGCGCAGCGCGATCGGAGAATGCTGCAGCATCTCCTTGCACCAGGCTATCGTTTCATCTTCTAATTTGTCAAGTGGCACAACGGTGTTGACCAAACCCATTTCCAACGCCTGCTGTGCGCAATATTGCCGGCAGAGAAACCAGATTTCGCGCGCTTTTTTCTGTCCGACTATTCGCGCCAGGTAACTTGCCCCATAACCGCCGTCAAACGAACCGACTTTCGGACCGGTTTGACCGAAAACGGCGTTGTCTGCCGCAATTGTCAAGTCACATAGCACTTGCAATACATGTCCGCCCCCGATTGCGTAGCCTGCCACCATGGCTACAATTGGCTTGGGGCAGGTACGGATATCCCGCTGCAAGTCGAGCACGTTGAGGTGAGAGCCGCCCTGCGCATCCTTATAGCCGTCATCGCCTCTGATTTTCTGGTCTCCGCCCGAACAAAACGCATTCTCTCCTTGACCGGTGAGAATGATTGCCCCAACAGCGTTGTCATATCGCGCATCCTGCAATGCATCCATCATTTCAAACACCGTCTGTGGACGAAACGCGTTGCGGACCTGCGGACGATTGATCGTGATTTTGGCAATACCTTCGGCTTTGTGATAAAGAATATCTTCATATGTTTTAGCTTGGTGCCAGTCGATAGCAGGCATAGTGCTCCCTGTTTCTAAATACTGCAAAAAAGTGCTGCTGAATGCAATTGCTGAAATTGCTGCAAAAATAAAATAATTCTTTTGTTGCGGAATTCCGTGCCGGCGCCTATGTGCCCGCAAGCGCCTTGTAAAATGAGTCGTAGAAGCGCAGCACATCCTGCGATCTGCTTGCAATCTCAATCAAGGTATGTCGTCCCCCTTTGAGGCACTTGGCGAATAACACGTCGAGTTGGTCATGCGCCGAGAGTAGGTTATAATCGAGACCGAATTGCAGCGCTGCATGTTTAAACGAAATGGAATGCGCTGCTTTGAAATAGCGTTGGTAAACGTCATATTCTTTGGCCACCGGCAGAAAATCAAATATGCCGCCACCGTGATTGTTGAAAAGAACGATAATGAATTGGTGCGGCAAGTCATCAAGCAGATGCAGGGAATTGAGGTCGTGCAAAAACGAAAGGTCACCCAGAACGCAAAGCACGGGCTTGCCTGAGCCGCGGGCAAAGCCTGCAGCGGTCGCAAGTGTACCGTCTATGCCGCTGGCTCCCCGGTTGGCGGCGACTGAAACCGATGGATGCAGACAATACACGAAACTGTCGAAATGGCGGATGGGCAGGCTGCTTCCCAGGAACAGATTATAATTTCCAGGCAATGCCTTAGCTGTGCAATAGGCTGCCTGCGGCTCCAGCGCTGGTGCATTTTGTGCAAATACGTCAGCCAATCGCTGGACGATTTTCTGGCGAACACGCGAGCTGGTTGTGGCGTATGATGAGGGGATATCGCTCAGCAGTGGCGCTATTTTTTTGCACATGATACTGATATCACCCTCGATGCGCATGTCGCAACGATGATCTGGATCAAACGGTTTGCCGTCATTGCCGATGACAATCAATGTTCCGGCAAATGATTCGGCGATGAAACGCTGCAGGTGCTTTGAAGTAACTGCTTTGCCGATATGAATAATCAAATCAGGGTGCATGCGTTCATCGTTTGAATGAGTGAGGTAGGTATCAAGACAGGGAATGACATTGGTGAAGTGTTCTGTGTGCAGGCCTGACTGGATGTCGGCGAAAATCGGGCAGGCAATCTTTTGTGCCAGAACACGTATCGGTCGATATTCGTGAGGCTTAAGCCTCCCAACACAGAGAAGCGGTCGCTTCGCCCCGGCAATACTGGCGCGCAATCGATTGATACCGCCTTTTGATGGCATGAAAATGGCGTTGTTGTCCAGGCGGGTACATGGTTCATTACCATTCGACCGGCGTTTGGGCGACAGGTGCTGATTGCAGGCACTGTCTTTAACCGCACCTGTCAAGGGCTCCCTGAAACGGCAATTCAGATGGACCGGCCCGCCTGTTGGCGCCATGCTCGTGTAAATTGCTCTGTCAATCGTGTCCAGCACATACGCAGGTGAGGTTGTTTCACCGGGACAGGGGAGACTGGTGAACGACTTGACATACGTACCAAAAATGCGATTCTGGTCGATAGTTTGATTCGCGCCGGTGTCGAGTAATTCGGGTGGTCGGTCTGCACTCAGGACAATCAGCGGGATTGCATCAGTAAAGGCTTCCACAAGCGCCGGATAATAATTCGCAACGGCGGTGCCGGAGGTACATACGAGCGCTGCCGGATGGTTGCGAGCCCGTGCAATGCCAAGTGCGTGAAAGGCGGCACCCCGCTCATCGAGACAGATGACGCATTCGGCACGTTTGTTTCGCGCTGCAGCAATGGTCAGCGGCGTCGAACGCGAGCCGGGAGATATACAGAAAATTCGTACCTGATTGCGAATGCACTCTTCGATTATCAAATTCGCCTGAAACTGGTTCAATGCTCCATTGTCAATCATATCTCTGCCCGATAACTTTGAGAAAGTTGTTCATTTTGCACTGCGTTTCTATCCATTCAGCTTCGGGATCGGAATCTGCGACAATGCCGGCGCCGCTGAAGAGGGTCAACGTATTGTTGTGTATCAACCCGGATCGAATTGCGACTGAAAATTCCGTCTGGTCAAGACCTATCGTTCCGACGGCTCCGGCATACCAGCCACGATCGAAATGTTCAAGTTCATGAATGCAGGCTATGGCCTTATCCAGAGGAGTCCCGCCGACAGCCGGCGTCGGGTGCAGGATGGCGAGAATATCTTCGTCGTTGACATTCGGTTTGAGTGTTCCCGATAGTGTCGTGAGCAAATGCTGGATCAAAATCAGTTTAAGCACATAGCGCGGGTTATCTTTCGAAATTCTGCTGCAAAGCGAACTCATGGCATGGCGGATGTAGTCGTATACGAGTTGATGCTCGTGGCTGTCTTTCGTCGCGTTGAGTAGCTCTGCGCTCAATGCGCGGTCCTCCACTTCGTTGCGCCCGCGCATTCGAGTACCGGCGAGGGCTTCACTTTCGAGGGTTGCACCGCACCTGCGATATAAGCGCTCGGGAGAGCTGCCGACAAAAGCAGTATTCTGATCGAATTGCAACAGGAAAAAATATGCCGGACTTTTCATGCGCTCAAAGTACTTGACAAACATGCACGGCTCCAGCCGGTTTCGAAAGGCAAACTCTCTGCAACGCGCCAGTACTACCTTGTCAAATGCCTGCTGCCTGATTGCCGATACCGCTTGCGCCACCGAAGCGCTCCAGACCGTTTTTTCAGGAATACACCGCTCGGACGTAAAATGCCCGAAACCGGATTCTGCGTGTGAATCGGTCAGTTTTACCTGCTCGAAACGTTGCGAAAGCTTTGCATGCACCTTCTGCAAGCTTTCGTGAGCATTCTTAACAAGATTGACAACAAATGAAACCGAGCCGTCTACCTCGATTATCTCAAATTCGGGAAGAAGAAAAATATGGGTTGGAAATTGCCGCCACATTGGCCCGTGGGAGCGGTCATCAAAAGAAATACCGGACAAGTACTTTGCGTGGGGCGCACTCCTCAAAAGCCGCCTGATTCTATCAAAGGCAGGTGATAGTGAATTCATTGCGTCAAGCGCTATCA
>WJLW01000032.1 GCA_014728295.1 Chitinivibrionales bacterium
CCTTGGAAGACTGGTGCAGCGTAATTGCTGCCGTCAAAGTTGTCTTGCCGTGATCAACGTGGCCGATGGTACCCACGTTTACGTGGGTCTTATCTCGTGCAAACTTTTCCTTCGCCATGAAAGACCTCTCGTTTTTTTAGTTGATTAAGACGTTTCTGTTCTATAATCAAGCAGCGTAACCTACTGCAAAATTCCTATACACTAAAGAGAGCCCACGACGGGACTCGAACCCGTGAACCTCATCCTTACCAAGGATGTGCTCTACCAACTGAGCTACATGGGCAAAATCAAAAAGCGGACAATGAGACTCGAACTCACAACAACCACCTTGGAAGGGTGGAGCTCTACCATTGAGCTATGTCCGCTTTATGCTAATGGGCAGGGGTGGTTTCGAACCACCGTAGGCTTTGCCAGCGGATTTACAGTCCGCCCCCTTTAACCACTCGGGCACCTACCCGTTTATTGTCACAACCGATTTGATATCGCGCTTCGACTTCAAAAGCCGATGGAGGGACTCAAACCCCCGACCATTCGATTACAAGTCGAACGCTCTATCAACTGAGCTACATCGGCATTTTTTTTGCTGGAATAGCAAAACTTCTCAAATATAATATATGCATGCAAATGCAGTCAAAGGTTTCAATCAATTTTTTCGATTATACTGTCTACCAAACCGTATGCTTTGGCTTCCTCGGCCGACATGAAGTAATCGCGGTCGGTATCTTCCTCAATTTTTTCGAGAGGCTGTCCCGTTGCGTCGGCCAGGATCTTATTGAGACTCTCGCGTACGCGCATCATTTCTTCAGCCTGAATTTCAATGTCGGACGCCGGGCCAAAAAAATTGCCCGAAATAAGCGGTTGATGAATGAGTACTCGTGCATTCTTCCATGCAAAACGTTTACCCTTCGTTCCTGCACAAAGCAAGAGAGAGCCCATGCTGGCGGCTTGCCCCATGCAAATCGTGGATACGTCACTCTTGACATAGCGCATTGCATCGAGAATGGCCAGCCCTGAAGATATGACGCCGCCGGGAGAATTGATATACAGCTTGATGTCGTCATCACCTTTGCCGGCAAAGTAGAGTATCTTCTGGACAATGGACTTTGCCGAGTCGTCATCGACCGGCCCCCAGAGAAAAATTTCGCGGCGCGACATCATCTTTTCTTCAATTTCGCTGCCAACGAACATTTTCTTCATTTTATGTTCGAATTCGGAATTTTTATTCGGCATATACAGCTCCTTGAAAAGAGGGTGGATGCCTGAAAAATAGATGATTTCTTCAGGGCAGAACGCATTCTGTCGTTCCGTTTTTCATATCTTTTATCACGTATCCTTTGCGGGCAAACTCCTCCCGGATAGCATCGGCGATGTCGAACTGCTTACGGGCACGCGCATGTTTGCGACGTTCGATCTTCAGCTTGATGTCCTCCAGCGTTGCGTGATCCGTCTGCGCGCTGGAGATAAATTTTATGACTTCGCCTGTTGCAGAAGTAAACTCTGTTACAATTTCCCGAGCATCTCTGGTCAGAAGGTCGAGTGCGAGAATGCAGTCGGCTTCGGAAGCTACGGCTCGCTTTGTCGCATTTGTCAGGTTCGGGTTTTTGAGTGTTTCCCACAGCACACCGAGGGCTCGCGGCAGGTTCAGGTCATCGCAAATAGCCTCGCCAAACCGGGCGATACCCTCGGAGACCAGGTCGGCATCCGCTGCTTCGGCACTTTCGCCGGGTATCAGCTTTTTGAGATTCTGCAGGCTCTGCGCGGCAGCATGCAGTGCGTCCCAGGAAAATGTCAAGGGAGTACGGTAGTGCGCTGTGAAGGTAAACATTCGGTATGCCAGGGGATCAATGCCGCGTTGCTTGACGGTATCAAGCGTAATGAAGTTGCCGCCGGACTTTGCCATTTTTTCTTTGTCAAGCACCAGAAATTCGCCGTGCATCCAGAATCGTGCAAATTGTTTTCCGGTTGCCGCCTCGACCTGGGCAATTTCGTTGGTATGATGAATACGAATATGATCGGTGCCTCCGCAATGTATATCCAGCGGCTGGCCCAGATACTTCAGCGACATTGCGCTGCATTCGATATGCCAACCGGGAAAGCCCATCCCCCACGGACTGTCCCACTCCATCTGGCGCTTGACGTCCCGTGGAGAGAATTTCCACAAAGCAAAATCGGTAGGAGCCTTCTTTTCTCCCATTTCAACACGCGATCCCGCTTGCAGGCTTTGCGGGTCCAAGCGGGCAAAATCGACATAGGCGGGGAAGTGAGCCGTGTCGAAATAAATACCGTCGCTGGTTGAATACGTAAATCCCCTGCTTTCGAGCTGCTGTACCAGCTCTATCATTTCATCGAGGTGATCGGTTGCTTTGGGCCAGAGATCGGGATCGAGAATGTGCAGGTCATGAATATTGTTCATAAAGGCGTCCGCGTACATTTGCGCAATTTCCCACACGGTTTTGCCTTCGCGCTGTGCGCCCCTCTCCATCTTGTCTTCACCGGTATCCTCATCGGAGACCAGATGCCCGACATCGGTGATATTGACGATGTGCTTAACTTTGTAGCCAAGCCAGAGCAGTGCTCGTTTGAGAATGTCCTCGAACAGGTACGTACGCAGATTGCCGATGTGTGCATAGTTATAGACGGTCGGGCCGCAGCAGTACATGCCGACGGTATTCTGGTCTGTAGTGAATACTTCCTTCGAGCGTGTGGCGGTATTGTAAAGGTAAAGGGGCTGACTCATTGCGCATACTCCAGCTTGACGGAGCCGTTTCCCGCAGTTATTTCGCCAATGATCACCGGCTGCGACTTCAGAACCCCCTTTGTCGCGAGAATGCTGTCCCTGCTTTTGCGGTCGACAATAATGACAAATCCGATTCCCATATTAAATGTCCGGTACATTTCTTCCGTTGCGACACCGGCGTTGCGCTGCATGAAGGTGAAAATCGAATCCGGTTTCCAGGTACGGGTATCAATGCGCGCGTCGCAATTGGAGGGGAGCACACGAGCGATATTGTCAGCAAAGCCCCCGCCGGTAATGTGGGCGCACCCTTTTACCGCATCTGTCCGGATAGCCTCATGCAACGCTGCATATGATTTATGCGGACGCAAAAGCTCTTCGGCAAATGTCTTGCCGGTTACGTCAAGGGTATCTCCATAGCTTCGTCCTGCAATTTCGGTGACAATCTTTCTGGCAAGCGTATATCCATTGGTATGCAGGCCGTTTGAGCGAAATCCGATTATGGTATCACCGGGTATGATATCGTTGCCTTCCAGAATTGCATTTTTTTCGATCACCCCGACTATCGTACCTGCCAAATCATACTCCCCGGGGGAGTACACGTCAGGCATCTCTGCCGTTTCTCCACCGATCAGCACGAGGTGGGATTGCTTGCAGGCGCGGGCCAGGCCGGCTACGATTGTATCAAGTATGTTACCCTCGAGCCTGCCTATGCCGATATAATCGAGAAAAAACAGCGGGCGTGCACCCATAACCAGAATATCATCTATGCAATGATTGACAATGTCTTCGCCGACAAAATCGTGAATGCCGGTTTGTGCTGCAATTTTGACCTTAGTGCCGACCCCGTCAATCGATGAAACGAGGACGGGGTGGTCGTACTCTTTGAGATAAGAGATGTCGAATAATCCACCAAACTGACCGAATGCTCCGAGTACCCTGTCGTTGTAGGTTGACGAAACCAGCTTGCCGATGCCGTCTTTGGCCTTGTTCCAGGCGGCGACATTTACTCCGGCATCTGCATAAGTCAGGGGTTTGTGTGCCATTTTGTGTGCAGGCTTAGGATTGACTAATTATGAGAATTCAGTTTGCGGAAAATCTCTAAATATAATTTGCGACCGGCAGGTAATTCAACACGCGGTCGTAATCATTTTCCCGAAACGGCACGGTAATATTCTTTGGTAGCTTTTCTTTCATGCGCATGATCCACCATCGGCGGCACATAGACTCCGGGATGGCGTGCGAATGCTTCATTCCATTTGTTAATATCTGCAGGAGTGATCTGGAGCAGCTCCGGAACCCACTTTTTGCAATACTCAGCTTCGGGATCGAACCGAATCTGCTGGCGCCAAGGATTAAAAATGCGAAACCACGGCTGAGCGTCACAGCCGGTTGAAGCCGCCCACTGCCAGTTGCCGTTGTTAATCGCCGGATCATAATCCATAAGGTGTTGCGCAAAATAGAGCTCGCCCCTGCGCCAGTCGATGTGCAAATCCTTTACCAGAAAAGAAGCGGCAATCATGCGGACGCGATTATGCATAAATCCTGTTTGGTTTAATTCCCGCATTCCTGCATCAACAATGGGGAATCCGGTCCGTCCCCTGCACCAGCACTCGAAAAACGCATCGTTGGGAATCCAGGTCGGCGTAGCATACGTGTGGCGAAAATTGTGGCCGAAAACATGCGGAAAGTGCCAGGCTACATGGGTGAAAAAATCACGCCAGTAAAGCTGACGCAGCAGCTCGTGCGAATCTCCAAGAAATTCTGAGATTCGATAGAACACTTCTCGTACCGAAACTGTGCCGAATTTCAGATGCGCAG
>WJLW01000033.1 GCA_014728295.1 Chitinivibrionales bacterium
AGACGGACTGGAGACAGTCCGAACAGAGGGTACCCCACAAGGCAGTCCGCTATCGCCCTTGTTATCGAACATAATGCTCGATGACCTGGACAAGGAACTGCAACGACGAAACCACAAGTTTGTACGTTACGCCGATGACTGCAACATATACGTGAAGTCACGTGGTCTGGATGAAGTTCGTGCATGGAGATCCGCCACAAACGGACGTGGGCCTTGGTGGAATGCTGGGGCCTCACACATGAACGAAGCTTTCAAGAAGGCCGACTTTGACAAAATGGGTCTGACGTCACTGTTCGATCGATTTATAACGACCCGTAATCAATCACGAACCGCCGTATACGGAACCGTACGTACGGTGGTGTGAGAAGACGGAGGGTGTGAGCCCTCCTCTTACTCGATAGGAGACAAGTGCGTGCAAACTGCAACTTTTTTTGACAAACTCAGCTCACTTCCTTTTTTCGAAGATCAGATTGTACATATCGAAAAGCTGCCCGAATTGCCGCCGAGATATGAAAAAGTGCGTAGCGGCATGCAGCCGACCATGGAGCAGGCGTTGCAGCGGCTGGGAATCCGCGAACTCTATACTCATCAGGCTCAGTCGATAGATTTGATTCATGAGGGTTTGAGTATTGTGGTGGTTACCGGTACGGCAAGCGGAAAAACGTTGTGCTACACGATTCCGGTTGTCGAAACGCTTGCGCGTGATCCCCGGGCCACCATGCTGTTTATCTATCCCACCAAAGCGCTTGCGCAGGATCAGCTACGCGGCCTGGCAACTTTCCAGGATTCACATGAAGCGATTACCTTCATGGCCGGAACCTATGACGGCGACGCGCCAACCAACCAGCGCCGCAAATTGCGTGACGGCGGTAATATTATTCTTACCAATCCGGATATGCTGCATCAGGGCATTCTGCCCCAACATGCCAGATGGAACAGGTTTTTCTCCAATTTGAAATTTGTTATTATTGACGAAGTGCATGCGTATCGGGGCGTCTTCGGTTCGCATCTCGCAAATGTCACGCGTCGGCTGCATCGCATCTGCGGGCATTATGGAGCGAAGCCGCAGTGGATTTGTTCTTCAGCCACCATTGCAAATCCGCAGGAGCATGCCGAACGGATCTGCAGTGTCCGTATGCATCTGGTTAACGATGACGGCTCGCCAAAAGGTGCCAAGCATTTCGTGCTCTGGAATCCGCCGCCGTTTGAAGCTGCCGCGGCAGGTGCGCAGGATTCCTGGCGAGTTGGCGGTGATCGCCGCAGTTCGATGGGAGAGGCCGTCAAGTTATTGACTGCGCTGGTGCAAGAGGGCGTTCAAACGATTGCGTTTGTACGGACGCGTCTTGCAGCGGAACTGATTTACAAGGATGCACGCGATCAGCTCAGTTGCATCTCACCGCATCTTGCGCAGGCAATCCAGGCCTATCGGGGCGGCTATCTGCCCGAGGAGCGCCGTGAGATTGAGCGCAAATTGTCGCGGCGGGAAATACTGGGCGTTGCCAGCACCAATGCGCTGGAACTGGGAATTGACATCGGCAGCCTTGACGCGTGCCTGTTAGTCGGTTTCCCCGGATCGATAGCCAGCCTCTGGCAGCAAGCCGGCCGCGCCGGGCGGGGGCTGGAAGAGTCGGTTGTTTTTCTTATTGCGCAGAATGCACCGATGGATCAGTACCTGATGGCTCATGAAAGCTATCTCTTTGCGCGCAATGCCGAACAGGCCGTCGTGGATCCGCATAATCCGCACATTGTCGTCGGTCATCTCAAGTGCGCCGTACATGAGCTGCCGTTGTCAAGCAATGATATTGACCTGTTCGGACCTTATGCGGAAGCATTACTCGACCTGCTGAAGGAAGACAAGGACGTCCGGCATATCGATGACAAATACTACTTTGCATCAAGCGAGTATCCGGCGTCCGGCGTAAATCTGCGCAATATTGCGGGGCCGGTGTATACTATTCAGGACAGCTTTCGGGGTCGGCAGGTTATCGGTACGGTTGATGAAATCAGCGCCCTGTCGCAATTGCACACGCATGCAGTGTATTTGCACGGGGCTGAAACCTATTTCGTCAACCGTCTTGATATCGACCAGAAAATCGCTCATGTCGAGAAGCGCCAACTCGATTATTACACTCAATCGGTACAGGCTGCCGAAATTGCAATTGACGAAAAGGAATCGGAGGAGCCGTGGCGCAATGGACTTCTCGGTTTTGGTGATGTTGTGGTGACGACCTCGATTACCATGTTTAAAAAAATAAAATTTCATTCCCGCGCCAGCCTGGGATACGAAGATCTTGATCTGCCGCCGCAATCGCTGGAAACCGTCTCGCTCTGGTTTGCTCCGCCCGTGCATTTGCGCAACCTGTTGCGGGAGCATGAGCTGCTCCTCGGTGAAGCGCTTATCGGTATTGCCAATGTCATGCTCGAAGTCGCACCGTCGTTTGTTATGTGTGATACATCTGATATCGGTGTTGTCGTCGATGCAAAGAACCTGGGGCAGGACACCATTTTTTTGCATGACCGTTCACCCGGCGGCATGGGCTATGCGCGGCGGTGTTTGGAATCGTTTGATCAAATTATGCTTACAATTAAGGAGGTTATTGGCAATTGTGTCTGTTTGGATGGTTGTCCGTCGTGCGTCGGATCTGCGCTTCCGGCCTATGCGACCAGGGATCTGGATAGCGCTGTGCGAGGGAGGATTCCCGGCAAAAAGGCGGCGGATTATTTGTTGCGGGAATTGTTTGGATGAGCATGCCTGAAGCGTCGCCCGGCCATTATGTGCGAATTCGGCCGAAGGTTTTCATATTGTACTGCTTAGATAGATCGCACCTGGGTTTTCATCTCAATAATAACTCAATATGCAATGCTTTTCGTAACGATCAGCAAGTATTTTGTATGAAGCAATAAGGACATTGCTCTATATTGTTTTCAATTCGCTGAAATACTACCCAAGATGGAGTATAATAGTGCGCATAATTACCCTTTCTGTGCTCATCCTTGCCATAGCAGCCTGCACTCCACCCCCCGGGGAAGAGAGGCCGGAACTGGTGAAAAGCAAAGAGACTTCCAAATCGGTTGAAGTCCATCAAACTTCATTCGCACAAAAAGAGTTCGTCGAATCCCTGCCCATCGGCGAATGGACCGGGGAGCAATTCGTATTATTAGGCAAGCCCCGTATGTTTCAAAAGCACGGCTATTTGTTGTATGACAGCCCTGCGCTTTCCGAAGCGACTCATCAGGCCGATCCGCAAATCGCACATCCCAATCACCGCCTGAAATATGACCGATTCGAGTGGCATATCGTAGCAGTCAAATCGGTGACCGCGCAACAAGATGGTGAATTTCTGGTAGCTTTCTTTGATGACAGCCTGGGCCGGGAAATATACGCCAAATCACGCAAGCACGTAATCGAAGGCATTGCCCGACTCAGCGACCTCGACGGAGCCGGACAGCGTTGGGCAGATGCAACAATCTATTGTCGACTGCGCCATATTACTACGTTTGATGAAACAGCTTCCAGGTATGGCACGATTCCTGTCAGTATCACCGAGCCCTTGCAGGTCACAGAAGTGCGCTGGGGATTAAGCCCGCTCCCGCCCAAGCCGATCTGGCTGGTTGTCGTGCGGCAAAATGGTGACACCGGATTTATACCCGTTAATTATAGCTGGACAAATATCCTGTATGAAATGCGCACGGAGGGACTACCCTGGGAAAAGGATATTTTCGAGGAGGATCCCAGGGAACTGTTTGCCTGGGACGATCTTTATTGGCAGGCAATTGATGAAAAAAAACTGTTAACGCATATGACGACGCAGCAAGTACAAATGTCATGGGGAAAACCGACGAAAGCCACTGTCGAGGAAACTGAAACGGGAACCATTACCACCTACAAATACCTGGGAAATAAGCTGGTATTCAAAAACGATACGCTCGTTGAAACTTATCCGTAGCTGCCGGCACTGGCACGACGGGGAGTTCTCAGCTTCTGCGCCTGAGCAACGAGCGCAGCGAATGACGCACAGAGCTGATCCCCGTGAGGTCAAGTAGCAGAAAAATCAGCAGCAGTGCAGGGGCTCCGACAAGCAAGCCGCGCATAAAAGATGCTCCCTTGCCTGATCCTGCCAATACCGATATGGAGCCCAGCCACGTTTTGAGTCCATACGATATTACCGCGCCGACAGCGGCAATAAGCCAAATCTTGACAATGGTATACAGTGTGGCCCTGCATCCCTGCATGTTTAATTTTTTGTGGCTCCAGAGAAGATAGAGCACCACGAACTGGATGAGCATGCTGATCGCATTTGTTAAGGGGACGCCAATTACTCCCAGGTGGCTAATCGCCTGCATATAAAATGGTATCGATACTGCAATCACCAGCGTACTGATAACCATGGGAAAAAGCGTATTCTGAGTTGCGTAAAAATTGCGCATCACAATGGTATTGGATGAAAGTGCGAATGCCCCGATCAAATACAATGACAGTAGCTGGGAGGTAAGCCGTGCTGATTCCGGCCCGAATTCTCCGTGCTGATATATAACCGCGACAACTTCCGGAGCAACGGCAATCATGACCGCTGACAGTGGAATCGCAAAAGTACAGATTTTGGCGATTACGCTGTTGGCCAGAGTATTCAGTTCACTCAGCTTTGATTGTTGGGCAAGTTGTGACATAAAAGGGTATGATGCTTGGGCTGCCGCCTGGCCGATAATGCCGACAACGACCATCATAAGCCGCAGCGCGTAATTCAATCCCGCAATCGCGCCCCGGTCCAGATACATGCCGAATAGGCGAAACAGTATTTCATTCGAAAAGGTCATACCCATGCCGATCACAAAAGGAATCGACAGGAGCAGGAACCTGACAAAATCAGGTTCAGTTGGACGCACAAGTGGCCGAAAGCGCAGGCCGACCAGGCGAGCTCCAATGATCTGTATGATGACGGCGCCGGCAAATGCACCGATCAGCACTCCCCACGCAAAACCTTCGATGCCCATCCGCTTGTGCAATATCGTCCCGAGAGCAATTATACCCAGATTATAAATGACTCCCATGAGCGAGGGTGCCAGAAATCTTTTGTGTGCGTACTGGACCGCTATCAGCACGAAACCCCAATAAAAGAAAAGTTGCGCCGGGAGCACAATACGGGTCAGTTTTACGGTAAGGCCAATCCATTGCGGTGACCGCAGGGTGTTTTCAGAAGCATTGATGCTCAATGCAAAGCGCAGCAAATCATCCGTAAAGAAGATCCCCAGCAAAACAAAAACAGCCGTGACGATGCTGCCAATAGTCAGTATATTGGAAAACAGGTCCCATGCTTGCTCTTTTGCCTCACGCAACAGATGCTTTTGAAACAGGGGAATGAAGGTAATCGATAAAAAACCGCCCGCTATGAAATGATTTAACAACTCGGGAATCAGAAAGGCCGCAACGTAGGCGTCCATCGCATCGCTGGTTCCTTCCAGCTTGGCGAACACCATGTCGCGCGCAATGCCGATTATTCTGCTTAGCAGAACCGAGGCCGACATAATCAATGCCGCCGCGCTCAATTTGCTGTCACGTTTACTTTTTTCCATTTGCGAAGCACCGGTCATGAATTACAATATAAAAAAATGGACCAATGAACAGGCTCATCGGTCCATGCTTAAGGGCAATGTTTGCTTTGTGGATTATTTTTTCTTTTTTGCTGCGGCCCGTTTGGGGGAAGCTGCTTTTTTTCCGGTCTTTTTGCGGGATGCATCGTTGATAATGCGGTAGGTTTGCGATACGGAAAGTTTGAACTTCCTGGCAATCGTTGTTCCGGTTTTGCCGCTACTGTTGTACATCTCCAGAATTGTGCGGTTCCGTTCTGCATTTTTTGATATCATCGAGTCGATACCAAATTTTTTACGGAGTTGATGAACAGCTTGACGGGTGATGCCGAAATGTTCGCCAATTTTAGCATCGGTCTTGAGCTTCCTCTGGAGCCGAATCAGTTCGGTTTTGCTGACCTTGGCCATAACAGTACTCCTCCTTTGAAAGAATGGTGCTTATTGCCCTAAGGGGAATATTAATATAACTACGTGCCAATAGCGAAGCAAGAAAAAAATGCACCTGACAGAAAAACTTTTCTTTAACAAACGCAACACGTCGGGACTATTATATGTCAGGCACTTGACTCCTGTTTTTGCCGGCTTTTATCTGGTTTCGTTTCGCAGCCAGTCCAGGTATCGGGCATTACCTTCCAGTATCGGCAAAGTAACGATGCAGGGCGTGGTGTAGCTATGCAGAGACTTCACCTTTTCGATAAGCGCAGATGCGTTTGCGGAGGTGGTTTTGGCGATGCAGACAGTTTCGGTGTCGGATTGTACTTCTTCCTCCCACCAATAGAGCGAGGTCATGTTGTCGACTATATTGACGCAGGCTGCAAGGCGCTCTTGGACGAGCATTTTGCCGATGCGGGTGGCTTCGTCTTTTGAGCCGGCAGTCATGTATACAAACCGCAAATCTGTAGTGCTCATGCTGTTACCTTTCTGATGCAAGCCATAAAAACTGATATGGATGAATTGTCAACTGGGTTGATGAGGTCACTGTTTTACTCGTACTTGCTATATCCTGGAACTGCTCCGGCAATTCAAGCAGGCCTTTACCGATGCACACCTTCTGATTGGAGACATTGAAAACTGCTGTTATTGATGAACCTGATTCTGTGCTGCGTCTGAACGCAAACAGCCGTGGATCACCAGAGAGAACCTGCATTGCACAGGTCGGATGAAATGCGGCATGTTTTTGTCGTATTTTAAGAAGCTCTCTGTAACGGCTGAATACCCGGTTGCGCAGTGATTGTGGATCGGCAAGCTCTGCTCTGACTGCTTCGTAGCTTAACCGGGCGCGGTTTATGCTGCGTGCCCGCCCTGACTTATACAGCCCAGCATAGTCATTGCGTGAACCAAGCAAACTGTGGATATAAATTGCGGGAATCCCTTTGAATGCAAGTACGATTGCCTGTGACAATAGAAAACGATCAACCTGCAGTTGAATTGGTCCTTCTGCCTGTGGTGGATTGATTGCATCGAAATAGCTGATGTTGAGCTCATAGACACTTTCGCTCCCGTCACTGTTGCGTTTGATGCTAAGTCGCCCGCCGTGTCGTTTGACGCGATCGAAGAGCAACTCACGCTCTGCGTCGGTCAAAATACCTTCTGTTGGTCGAACGCCGATGCCATCGTGACTGGCGGTGAAATTGAGCCAGGTTGTTTGCGGAGAAAGCGGTTCGAGCCCGGTTGCCCAGGTTGTCAACTTTTCCGCATTTGCGGTGGCAATGCTGAATAAAATCATCGGCGACAGCGTGAAATTATACACAATATGCGCTTCATCCGAACCGTTACCGAAATATGAGATGTTTTCTTCATGGGGGACATTGGTTTCGGTGAGGATGAGCGTATGTGGTGCGGCCTGGCGCACTACCTCTCTGAAGAGCTTTACGATTGCATGAGTTTGCGGCAGGTGAATGCAGGTAGTTCCCGGTTGTTTCCACAGATAGGCGATTGCATCCAGGCGAAACATCGAGGCGCCTCGCTGCGCATAATAGAGTAGTACATCAATGATCTCGAGCAGTACGTCTGGATTGGCATAGTTCAGATCGACCTGATCTTGGCTGAATGTCGTCCAGAGTCTTTTGACTCCCTTGGCTGTTTCGTACTCGTGTACCAGCGAAAGGCTGCGTGGCCTGACGACTTGTGAAAGATCGGCATTCTCATCAACCTCGATGAAGAAATTTTCAAAGCGCGCCTCACCGGATGCAAAACCCTGCATGTAACTGCCCGAAACTGAGGCGTGATTAATTACGGCATCAAAAACAAGTCTATAGCTGCTGCCCAATGTTGCTATATCCTCCCAGGCACCGACTTTCGGATTAACCGCGCGATAGTCAACTACTGAAAAACCATCGTCGGAGGAAAAAGGGAAAAATGGCAGCAAGTGTACAAAAGTAATTGCATCCTGAAGATAGTCCGTGAGCAGTCTGTCGAGCGCCTGTAGGGGAATCATGGACTCACTGACCAGTGAATCACCGTAGGTAATCAGAAATGAATCCTGTTGGCTCCATCCTGCTTTGCGGGGAATGATATTGGCCTTGTTGCTATCGATACGTGTCCGGATGCCCCTGGAGATATGCTCTGCGTGCTCCTCGCCATAAATTTCTGCTACGATCGAATTAATCGCGCCTTCTTCGTTCATGAACAAAGCTTTCCATAGCCAGGTGGAAAGATAACCTGAGGTGAAAATTACATCACGAGCGTGATTTTGGGATATTCAAAGGGGGAGACGCCGAAATTGTCGCTACTGCGGCCCGGAATCGACCTGATTGTCGAATACGACCTTACTCAGCTCTTTCATGGGAACCGGTTTTTCAAAAAAGAAAGCATTGAGCTGTTCAAGCTTATCCATTGCAATCTCAGAAACATAACCCGAGATCAGAATTTTCTTAATTTCCGGATTGGCCAGCTCCAATAGTTCAATTCCATTTACATTGGGCATTTTATAATCGGTTATCAGAACATCGATAGATTTTTTTTGAGAAGCTATGAATTCACGTGCTTGCAGCGCGTCATTGAATGAATGCACCACAGCTTCCGGGCCGGCTGATTTTATGAAAATCTCGATTAGTTCAGTAATCTGGACCTCATCGTCGACAACAAGGACCTCCAGCGGCTTGCTATTCATGCAAACAGCGTCCTCCTGCTCTATAACAGTTGAGTATAACATCATCTCATTGTACTATTAAGTCTTAAAAAGGGTCAATACTTTTTTGTATATTCAATGCTCCAATAAAAAAATGCTGAATTTTGCTTAGATAGTGCCATTCGATTAGTATACGATTAGCGAAATAGTGTCTTGGTAACAATTTGCGCAAGGAATTCTGATTTGGCGATAACTCGATCTGATAATCACGTTTCGTGGCCTGATTTTACCTTGCGAAAGGAATTGCCGATCTATTCCTGCCGCAATAAGATACTGCATTTGCTGCGGACGCATCAGGTGATTATTGTCAGTGGGGAGGCCGGTTGCGGTAAGACAACTCAGTTGCCGCTTATGTGCCTTGAAGCCGGACGCGGACGATACGGCAAAATTGGCATCACCCAACCCCGGCGAATTGCGGCAACATCAATTGCTCGACGGGTTGCGCTGGACTGTGAATCATCGGTTGGCGCCTTTGTCGGCTGTGAAACCCGGTTTAGCAAGCGAGAATCGCGACAAACGGTGGTCAAATTCATGACCGACGGGATTTTGTTGACCGAACTCCGGCGTGATCGGTTGCTCAAACACTACGATACACTGATAATTGATGAAGCGCACGAACGCACATTGAATATCGATTTTATTCTCGGCTATTTACGCAAAATATTGCAGCGACGCCGAAATCTGAAAGTCATCATTTCATCAGCCACGATCAATACCCGGCTCTTCTCACAAGCCTTCCACAATGCACCGATAGTTGAGGCGGGGGGAAGGATGTATCACGTCGAGCTGCACTATGCTCCCTTAACAGGCGAACTTGCGGAAAAAGAGCGCGGATACATCCAGGCTGCTGTAGAGTCCGTTGAAGATGTGTGCAGTATGTCAAGCTCAGGCGATTTGCTGCTGTTTATGCCGACCGAAAGGGATATTATTGAGACCGTACGCAAATTATCCGGAAGGCGATTTGAAAATACGGTCGTCTTGCCGTTGTTTGCGCGCTTGTCTCAGGGGCGTCAGGCCGGCATTTTCGAGCAGTCGCAAAAGCGCAAAATCGTCGTCTCCACCAATGTTGCCGAAACGTCGCTGACTGTCCCGGGCGTCAAATACGTAATTGATACGGGGCTGGCGAGGCTCAAGCGGTTCTCCCCGCATGCGCGTGTTACACGGTTGCCGGTAGAGTCGATATCCCGCGCCAGTGCAGATCAACGTATGGGACGATGCGGCCGTGTTCAAAACGGTGTGTGCATCCGCCTTTACAGCGAGGAAGATTACGGTGACCGAGATGCGTTTACTCCACCCGAAATACAGCGCAGCAATCTTTCCGATGTCATTTTGCGCATGGCTGAGGCGCAGTTGGGGGATATCGCGCATTTCCCGTTTTTAGAGCCGCCACCCGATAAGGCGGTCAAAGACGGGTTTGCGCATCTGATTGAGCTGGGGGCATTGACGCCGGATCGCAAACTGGCTTCAACAGGGCGAAACATGGCGAAGTTTCCACTTGATCCGCATATCTCGCGCATGCTGGTTGCGTCACACCATGAAAATGTGACGGCGGAGGTCGCCATACTAGCCGCAGGCCTTTCCGCAATGGAGCCCCGCGAGCGGCCCCGTGAAAAACAGGATGAAGCTGATATCGCGCACCGGCGCCTCTGCGATAATCGTTCGGATTTTCTTTCGTATCTTACGCTGTGGAACGCCTATCATGAGGCGAAAAAAGAATTGAAATCCCAATCGCGTATCCGAGGATTTTGCCGGAAGAACTTTCTTTCATACAACCGCATGCAAGAATGGGTTGATATTTATCGTCAGATCAGCCATCTTCACCATCCCGAACGATCAAGCGCCGTGCTAAGCGAAGAGGAACGCAATAACGCCATTCACCGTTCGGTGCTTACCGGGCTTGTCTCCAATGTCGCATTACAAAAGCAAGGCAATACCTATCGCAGCGCTCGCGGACGGGAGGTTATGCTCTTTCCGGGATCGGTGCTTTACCATTGCGGCCCCCGGTGGATTGCGTGTCAGGAAATTGTCGAGACGTCTCAACTTTTTGCCCGGACAGTCGGTCCAATTGATCCGAGCTGGGTCATTGAATTTGCGCGTCCCTTGTGCCGGTTTCAGCGCCTGCACCCTTTCTTCGATGCGGAAACCGGATTTGTGCGTGCCTACGAGACCGTAACAATCTTTGGTCTTCCCCTGATTGAGCATCGGCTCATGCACCTGGGCGGCGTCGACCGGAAAAGAGCGCGGGATATCTTCATCCGGGAGGCTTTGACGGAAGAGAAGATGGAAAAATGCCTGCCGTTTTACCTGCACAACAAAAAGGTCCGGGCCGAAATTTCCGGAGCCGAAGCAAAATTGCGGCGCCGCGACATCATGATCGACGATGCCGTCATTGCGCAATGGTATGACGAGCGTCTTCCCGACATTGTATCGGAAAAGGAGCTGCAGCGTTTTTGCCACCATCCCGACAACGACGCGTCACTCAGATTCGATCCTCAAACGCTGCTGGCGCGTTCTGTTCCCGATGACGTGGCAAAATACCCCGATGTTGTCAAAATCGGCGGTACGACATTCAACGTTTCTTATAAATTCGATCCAGGTTCCCGTGACGACGGCGCGACAGTGCAAATTTCATCTCACGAACGTCGATATCTTGACGAAACCGTAAGCGATTGGGTGATCCCCGAGCTGTATCGCGAACGCATCTACCACCATGTAAAAAGTTTACCTAAGCGAATCCGCAAGCGGTTCGTTCCTCTACCGCAGACGGCTGAAAATCTGGCTTCGGTGATAGAGCAGTATCGAACACCGGGAACCTCATTCGAAAAAGCACTGGCACAGGCTCTACATAAAAAATATGGACAGGTAATTCCCTCTTCGGCATTCGACAAAGAAAAATTGCCCGCGCATGTAAAGGTTCATTTTTCTTCGCAGCTTCAGCAAATTGAGCAGCAGGTCGTTTCCCACCCGACTAGTGATAAAAAATGGGAATCGGAATTTAAAAAATGGGGTAAACGAAAATTGATGTGCTGGGACTTTGGCGATATATCCGACAAAGTTGCAATTGTACAGGATACTGAGGGGCATTCCGTTTTTGGCTATCCGGCGCTTTGCTCTATGGGTGACCGGGTTGATTTGATAGCCACAACCAGTATCGAAAAGCGCAATGCCATACATTTGCAGGGGGTGCGCAAGCTTTTCGAGTCGGTCGCATCAAAGGAATTGGCGTGGTTGACCAAAGATGTGCGTTTTTCGCACTCACTTAAAGTGCTGGCTGCGCCCTGGGGAGAAACAAAAAAAATGGAACGGCAATTATTTGCTATGATCAAGAGTAGTGCTCTTCCGAAAGTGTTGACCAAGGTAACGACACCGCAAAAATTTGCCGGGCTTGAAGAGCGGGGGCGTCAATTTATTGTCCGGGCCGGCCAAGAGGCTCTTGAATTATACCGCCAGACGCTTGAAATGCATGGGCAATTATCTCAGTCTATTCGAAAGCATGCCGGTGCGTTGCGCAACAGCGCTTCAAAAGAGATTGCCCGGGAATTGGAGTTGATGCTTTCCAATTATATGCGAGAATTGCATGAGGGCAGGTTGCACTACCCGAAATTTCGCAATTATCCCCGCTATTTCAAAGCGTTTCGCTTTCGCATTGAGCGCGCATTTAGCGACCCGGCGAAATACCGCCAACGCAGGGCGATAGAGCTCAAATACTCTGACAAATGTGACAGGCTCAAATCAATTGAAACTCCGCCGGAGGGCATCCTTGTTGATATTGACGAATTCGATTTAATGGTGGAGGAATTCAGGGTTTCACTTTTTGCTCAGCAGGAGGTGCGGACGGTATTCCCGATTTCAGAGAAACGCCTTGATAAGAAATGGGGGAAGATTAAAGATGTATTGGTGATTGAAGGGTTCGAGGTGTGAATTGGCGGGCGCGGGCTCATAGATTCCCGTCTTCACGGGAATGACATATTGCAGCATCTCGCGTTCAGAGGTTTGACGCATTTCCTATCGTCATCCCCACGCAGTCAAAATGCCGAAATACGTTACCTGTCCAAATCGTCTGCAGATTTATACATTGCAACAATTTTTTGCAACCCAACGCTTTCAAACCCATCCTGAATTTTATCCGAAACATTGACCAGACACAAATCTCCACCGCGACCGGATACGTTTTTTTTAAGCCGCACAATCATGCCGAATCCGGAGCTGTACATGTGGGTAGTATTACAGAGGTCAACAACAACTTTCTCCACCTTCTCATCGAGACAACCGTCAATCTTCTTTTCCACCTGGCGATAGTCATCCATGCTAATGGCATCCGGAAGCGTTATCCAGGCGGTTGCGGATTTTCTCTCTATGGTAAGCCCTTTGATTTCATCCTGGGCCTTTTCTGAATGGGCCATGTGTGCACTCCGGGCAATTCTGGTTTGTTATTTTGCGTCAAGCTTATTATACAATTAGGGCAGAACCAATCTCAATGGCAGAGGCGCATATTGTCAAATAGAAAATGCCTCCCGGAAATAGTGGCACTATCCGCAAGAGGAGGCATTTTGATTGTTTCGCATTATCAGGCAGCCAGCAATGATTGCATAAGTATAGCGGCAACCAGAGCCAGAATTGCATAGAATTCCGGAAAAACGGCAAGAATGAACGTATTGCCGAATACGTTATGACCACCGCCCATTGCTGCAATACCGTTTGCACAAACTCTGCCCTGTTGAATCGCGGAAATCAATGCCGCAACACCAAGGCCAATGCCGGCGCCGAGTGCTACGGATCCCTGCAGAAGAGTCATGCCCGCGCCGAGTCCGCCAAGCGCGGTATTGTACATAATGAACCCGACAAAACCATACAATCCCTGTGTTGCCGGAAGTGCCGCGAGGATAAGGCCGTTACCGAATGCTTCGGGTTTTTTCTTCATCATGCCAATAACGGATGCCCCGCCAATTGCTGTTCCGATAGCGGATCCTGCTCCCGATAGACCTACCATGATACCCATTCCAATCATTGCAAGGGTGTGTCCCCAGTCCATAAATTGACCTCCTCGAACGGTGAAGTTGGTTTGCTATTACTTAATTTCCCTGGTAAATGGACGGAACGGTTTTGCCCCGCCGTTGAATTCAAGATTATTGTAAAATTCCACAAACGTCAAACGTAGTGGATGCACAAATGCACCCAGTGAAGCAAGGGCAAAATTGAGCGCATGTCCAAAGATCAAGATCAGTATGGTAAACACAATGAGCGGCGACCCATAAGATACATCGCCGGTTTCGCTGGTAACGAACATAAATGCAATTTGATTAAAAGCGGCGCCAAGCAAGCCGCCGGCCAGACCCAGAGCAAACAGACGCAGATAACTCAGCGAATCGCCCATTAAACCCTGCGCAAAGTTGTAAAGCTCCCACAGTCCAAGACCAAGCCGGACCGGGATGATTTTCTGCGGATTATTGAACAGCAGCAGCAGGCCCAGTCCGCCGAAAATAAGGGCCTGCATGACCGAATCAGGAATGGAGGCGATCGATTCGCCTACCTGAACAATGCCGAAGCTGAATTTGCGCAAATCAATAAAATCAATCTTGGTCATGAGAATGCCGATACCTGCTATCATCAGCAAGGTGGCCAATGGCTGGATGCCATAGACCGGCCCTTGATTGCGAACGCGATTGATCATTTTCAAAATGACGCCAAACATCATTTGCAGCAAGCCGATATAAAGTGAAAACGGCATAGCGGGAAAGTATGTTCCCGTATCTGTAGCGACCGGCGTCAGCAGAGCGGCTCCCGGTCCATTGGGAAAATAGCCGTTTTCCATGCCCGGCACGGCAAAAATGGCATGCCCGAAAAAGGTGTTGAGCAGGAGACCGCCAATTGAGGTAGTAACCCCAAGGACCAGTCCCAGATACATGAAAATCTTCAATTTTGCAGGACCTTTGACCAGGCCGATTGCCGAGATTATCAGCAACAGCAGGCCGTAGCCCAGATCGCCCAGGCAAATCCCGAAAAAGAAGGCAAAGAAGGGCGCGACAAACGGCGTCGGATCGAGCTCGAAATAGTCGGGGAGAGAGTAGATGTTAATGATCGGCTCAAACAGACAAGCAAATTTATTATTCTTTAGTTTGACGGGCGCATTATCGTCGGGTGTTGCGTCGGTAAATGAGTACCATGCGGGGAACGTATCCAGAAAAGCTGCGACTTTGTTTTGCAGGTTTTCGGGAATCCAACCGGTTAATGACAGCACTCTTCCTTCGGCGCCGTTTTCCATACTCAGTCCGGCTGCTTCGTAATCTCGACCGACCTGCTGGTCGGCAAGGTATTCGTCAAGCACGTCGCAGTAAGCCGAAAGCTGGAGGAGTTCGTGCTCTGCAGCAGCTTTTTGCGATTCGAGACGTTCAACTTCCTTGTGCGCAGCACTGAGCGAGGTTGTGGGCAGGGTCACTTCATCTGCAGCGATTTCCGCGCGCTCATTGCGCTCCAGGCTGACAAAGTAGACGGTGGATCCATGGTGGCTAATAACCTCCAGAGTCAGCTTTTCCCGGGGAAGCGTGTTGAATTTTTTTTCGGTCGTTTCAAAAAAACGTAACGTGATACCAACCTGCGAAAGGCGCGCAACCTGTTCCGGAGCGAAATCTCCCCAGGGCCGCAGCAGGGCAATGTTTTTCTTCTGCGCTTGAAGCTGTGCCGCGAGGGATTCTTTGCGTGAGTCAAGCTCATCGTATTCTTTCAGGATCTGTTCGGCGCTTTTTGCATCGGCTTTCGAGACGGGCTCCGGCGACGATTTGGCGATCAGGCTTAATGCTTTTGAAACTCGCTCTGAATTTTTCAGCTTGCTTTGAATCGATTGCAGCGTTGCGGAAGTTGCATCCGGATTCTCGACGATGTGGACGACACCAAGGCCCTGCAGCTTATTCAGAAAGCGCTCTTTTTCTTTGTGGTAGAGGAGCAGAGACAATTTCTTCACCGGTTGAATCATGCTGCCTCCGCTGCGGCTATTTTGTTTTTGAGAATTTTCTGCGATGATTTGGCCAGATTCTCTTCATCTTCCAGAAATCTCTTGATTTTGAGAATCGCTTCATTGAAGGCCGGAATCTGAACTTTTTCGTAGAGATTGACTTTCTGAGTTGTTTTTTTGCGGGCGTATTCAAGAATGTCAACCTTTTTTCGGGCAACTTCTTCTTCAATACGTAGTGATACGATCTGCTTGAGCAGCTCTATACCCCGGGGGATCCAGGAAGGCATGGCGAATAGGCTGAATGGCTCGATCTCGAATTCGGCGTGTCGAAAAATTGGTGTCTTTACACCTGCTATTTTCTTGATATCAATCATCACATCCTTGACTTTGGCAAGTCCCGAGGGGAACTCGGCCCACAGGCGATGTGTCGCGCTGATGTCATGCTGCAATTCATCAAGCTGCTTCCGGACACGGTCGACTTCGTATTTTGCCTTTTTTACCTCGACGCGCAACGCTGCTTCCTTTGCCTGCAGCGTCGGCAGCGCGTTCTCGCGTACCTTCAGCTCCTTTTGAAAACGCTGCAGTGCAATTTTGTTGTATTGAATTTTGAGGGCCATGCGTACTCCGTGTCACGTCGGTATGCGACGTGACGAAGAGATGGGTTAGTCTTTCCAGTATTTGTTGACCAGTTCCTGCTTGACACCGACCTCTTCCCTGGAGAAGTACTTTGCAAACAGACGCCAGCCGGTGTCAAGCATCTTGTCTATTTCGATGTTGATGTCGATTGCCAGCAACTCCCGGGAATAATCTTTCGCATAGTCCAGACACCGCCGGTCATAATCGGTCAGATCAAAACCGTTTTCGAGTTTGGTTTTGGCGCTGGCGGCATCCGCGAACAGGCGCACGCAGGCATTCATCACCTGGGGATGATCCTCGCGTGTCTTTTTGCCGATAACCAGTTGCTTGAGCCGGGACAGGCTGCGGAATGGATCGATAATTACTTTGCTTATGTCGGTATCGCGGCGCAAAAATAGCTGACCTTCGGTAATGTAGCCGGTGTTGTCGGGAATCGCGTGGGTGATATCACCGCCGCTCAAGGTGGTCACCGCAATAATTGTGATAGAGCCGCCTTCGGGAAATTGTACCGCTTTTTCGTAAATCTTGGCCAGGTCGCTGTAGAGCGATCCGGGCATGCTGTCTTTTGATGGGATTTGGTCCATGCGGTTGGAGACGATACTCAACGCGTCGGCAAAGAGGGTCATATCCGTCAAAAGAGCCAGTACCTTGAAATTTCTGGTGGTAGCGAAATATTCGGCTGTGGTCAGACACATATCGGGAATAAGCAGTCGCTCTACCGGAGGATCTTCGGTGGTATTCATGAAACAGATGATTCTGTCCAGCGCACCGGCATTATCAAAAACCGATTTGTAATAGAGGTAGTCGTCATTTGACATGCCCATGCCGCCCAGTACAATCAAATCGGCCTGTGCACGCAGAGCAACATCCGCCATGACCTGATTGAAGGGCTGGTCGGGATCGGCGAAGAAGGGTATTTTCTGTCCGGTTACCAGGGTGTTGTTCAAGTCGATGCCGGCGATGCCGGTGGCGATCAATTCGGAGGGCTGCTTACGGCGAACGGGGTTAACCGACGGTCCGCCGATTTCAACTTCGTCTCCGTCAACCGCAGGGCCGCCGTCGATGGGTTGGCCGTATGCGTTGAAAAAACGTCCGCGCATTTCATTGGAAACCTTAACCGTCGGCGGTTTGCCGGTAAAGATGACTTCGGCATTGGTGGCAACGCCCGGCGTGCCGGTGAATATCTGCAGAATTACCTTGTTTCCGTTGATTTTTACAACCTGTGCCGGGCGACCGGCAACATAAGCCATTTCCTCATTGGTCACACCTTCAGCTTCAACCGTACAGGTAGCCTTGGTGATATTTTCGATATGAGTGTATATCTTCTGAAATGCTTTAGTATTCATTACGCGGTTCCTCCTTCAGAAGCACCGACCAGTTTGCCTTCGGGAATGCGGCGCTCATTTATCAGATCCCCAAGCTCAGCCTCAAGCTTGTCAAACTCATCGGTCTGGGTCTCGAGGTAATTCATTTGCTTCATGATATTAATAACTTTTTTGAAATATGTGGTCACTTTTTCAAAATTCTCAAAATCGAATGAGCTGTCGCATATGTCTAGCACTTTATTGACCATGTATTGCTGGCGCTTGATCGGGGTGGATGAATCAACCTTGTCAAATGCGTCCTGCTGCAGAATAATAAAATCGATAACTTCCGCTTTGTTGTAGATGACGTGATAATCTATCGGCACGCCGTCATCACCGAGAATATTGATCTGGTCGTTGGCTTCTTTACCGCGCAGGAGTATATCCTTGAGTTTGATCACTTTGTCCACCCAGCCCTGCTCGATGCGCTTGTCAAGCTGTTCGATGACTTCGGCATATTCAAGATATTTCGAATAGCTTTCAATCGGGTCGATAGCCGGATAGCGCTTGCTGTCGGCGCGTGGCTGCGCAAGAGCGTAAAAGCACCGGGCCGCTTTTTTGGTGGATTCGGTTACCGGTTCCTTGAGGTTGCCGCCTGCCGGACTTACCGTGCCGATGAAGGTTATCGATCCGGTTTCACCGTTATTGAGGTAGACAAAACCGGCGCGTGAGTAAAAATTGGCCACAATTGCGGGCAAGTCCATGGGAAAGGCATCCTGGCCGGGCAACTCCTCCATGCGGTTGGACATTTCGCGCAAGGCCTGTGCCCAGCGTGAGGTCGAGTCGGCGAGCAACAGTACCTTGAGGCCCATCGTGCGGTAGTACTCGGCAATGGTCATGCCCGTATAGACCGACGCTTCACGGGCGGCTACCGGCATGTTCGAGGTGTTACATATAATTATGGTGCGTTCCATAAGCTTGCGCCCTGTGCGGGGATCTATCAATTCGGGAAACTCGGTGAAGATTTCAACAACTTCATTGGCACGTTCTCCGCACGCCACAATGATGATGAGGTCGGCTTCGGCATGTTCGGAAATGGCATGTTGCAACACTGTTTTACCACAGCCGAAAGGACCGGGGATAAAACCAGTGCCACCTTCCATCATCGGGTTGAGCGTGTCGATGGTACGTACGCCGGTTTCCATGATCTTGAACGGTCGAGGTTTGTCCTTATAGTTTTTTACTTCGACTTTTACCGGCCACCTCATGTGCATTGAAAACGAGCGCTCAGCGCCGGATTCATCCTCGGCAACTGCAATGGTATCAGCGGTTGTATAATCACCTTCCGCAACAACCGATTTGACTTTAGCGGTTCCCGCGAAATCGAACGGAACCATGATTTTGTGCGGAATCCAGCCTTCCATGACTTCGCCAAGCCAGTCGCCTGCAGCAACTTCGTCGTTGGCTTTTGCCAGCGGTTTGAAGTGCCATTTCTTTGTTTCATCGAGAGAAGGCGTGTATTCGCCGCGCTTAAGAAAGTCACCGGTCATTTTATTGAGATCATTCTGCAAGCCGTCATAATTTTTGGAAAGCATACCCGGTCCAAGTGTGACCTCGAGCATTCTCCCGGTAAATTCGGCTTCGCACCCGACATAGAGTCCGCGGGTGCTTTCGAAAACCTGAACAAATGCGCTTTTGCCGGTTATTTTGATGACCTCGGCCATGAGGTTGACGCCGTTAAGGTCGATATAGCAAATTTCATTCTGTCCCACCGGGCCGTCAACTTCGATGGTTACAAGGTTGGAAACGATTCCAACGACTTTGCCCCTGGTACTCATTGTTTCCTCCGAATCTTATAATTCGTTCGATAGGTGAAAACCTGACTCCAACTCCGACACCAGTCGATCCAGATGCTGCTTGCCTGTTTCAGGATCGAGATCGAGCCACCTGTCAACGATGCCCAGCTTTAGAGCAAAAGCCAGAATTGTTTCAATGCGAAATATGTCAAATGAAGTAAGCTCGTTTACAAATTCCCATCGCAGTTCGTCGATGCCTTTTTGTGTATCGACCAGATCCTCCTGTGAAAACGAATGGATTCGTTCAACCCATGGGAAAACAGGGCCCAGCGAGAAATCCGGTGCATTGCTTTTCAAAAGCTGCTCGGCAACGTCATTGCGGCCGATGATTGCATTGGTCATCTCATAATCGGCGCTGTTATCACGCTCCTGGGTGCTGCGACAATTCAAGGCAGTCAGTACATTGCGCAGGTTCAGATCAAATTCATACCATTGCCGGATAAAACAATTCGGATGATTGGCCATTTCTTCATAGAAAAGCCGGTTGAGTTCATCCTCTCGTGTCAATCCAGCAAAAAGGGATATCTCAGCACGCCATGCATCGGCAAATGCTTCCAGATACGGCGGCAGGATGTCCGGTGCTTTGAGTTCGGCTTCGAGCTCGGCTTGCTCGTAATTTCCCGCAATGTCGAATTCCGTCGCATCTTTGTTGAGTAAAGCCAGTGCATTCTTATTGTCAATCGGATACCGCATAGCTTCGAGCAGTTTCGCATCATCTTCATGCACTTGGGCGGCGGTATCCTCGATAAACTCCGCCATCGATGGTACGTTCTTATTTCCTTCGATAGCAATTTCGGGGAGACCTGCTACCAGGTAGTAGTAATTACGCGGCATGGTTATTCTTCGCCAAAGAGGAATGCACGGGTTTTCGGTCTGAGGTATTCTTTGAAAAATTGCTGGAAATCTTCATCGGTGAGACTGATTTTGAATGAAGAATTTTCGGGTCCGATTTGGAATCCTGACTTAATCGCACGCGAGAAGCTTACCGTCAGGCCCTGCTTGAGCGTTTTGAGCAGGCCGCCGGTAAAGGCTTTTTCAAGCTCTGCACGTTTGGTTTCGGGCAGCAGCACCTCCATAGCGGGAGCTTCTTTGTCACCGGCCTTCCAGTTCTGAATGATGGTTGAGATATACTCCTTTATGGTTTCCGGTGTGGAAAGCGTTGTGGAGATTCCATCGTCCACTACCTTTGCCATGATCAGATCGAGTATCTGCTGCTTGATGGTTGCGATTGCCTGCTGACCTGAAAGCTTGATTTCCGATTCCACGTTGCGCTTCAGTTCTTCGGCTTCTTTTCCGGCTTTGGCCTTGATTTCTTCGGCGTTTTTTTTGGCGTCGGTAACTATTTTGGATGCCTTTTCTTCGGCTTCTGAAACAATTTTCCCGGCTTGCTCTTCGCCTTTTTCTACGCCTTCCTGGTAAATCTTTTCGGTTAACTCAGCAATTTTTTGTTCCATGAGAACCTCGTAAAGTATGATGAGTGCTCATCTAAGCGTTTAATTTTGAAGTGGTTGCACGCTCTTAATTACAGGATTAAAGTAATAGAAAATAATTATTCCATTTTTCAAATCAAATGTCAAAGCTTTTTTATGAAAATTTAGCAATTGTTCATTTTGCACATGATGAATTTGCAAAAGGCAGCTCAATGCATCTTTTGTTGTGAATCGAAGTATTTTTTGTAAATGCACGAATTATCTATTGCGCAAAGTATTTGCGACATTATCATAGAATCGCTCGGGGAAGCGCAACCGCTCAGCAAGGTGCATGTTACCATCGGTCCTCTTTCGGGTATTGCTCCCGAGGCGCTCGATTTTTGCTTCAGTGAAGTAGTAGATACCAGAATGCTGGGCAAACCTGAGTTGATTATGAATAAGCCCCGCGCACACGCTTCCTGCAAATCGTGTGGCAAGACCTACGCGGTGCAGGACATGTATGCAGTTTGTCCGGACTGCGGATCGTTTGATCGTTCTTTGCAGACCGGATTTGAATTTACCGTCGACTCGGTTGAAACTCTGGAGGAATAACATGTGCGACACTTGTGGCTGCGGCAATCCGACCCTAACCGGGCATCACCACCATCACACGCAAAGCGAGCATATGCATGCGCACTCGCACGAGCATTCGAAAAAAGTTGAAATCGGTCAAAGTGTTCTTGCAAAGAATAACGCGTTTGCACAACAGAATCGTGATTTTTTTGCGAGCAAGGGATTGCTGGTACTGAACATTATCAGCTCCCCGGGGAGCGGCAAAACCACCCTGCTACAGCGCATGGCCGAAAAGTACGGCGGCAAGATGGCCGTTGTTGTCGGCGATCTCCAAACCCGGCGCGACGCCGATCGCATAGTCGAGGCTGGCAGCAAGGCCTACCAGATAGAGACCGGTGGCGCCTGTCATCTCGATGCGCACAGCGTCGGTCACGCCATCGAGCATCTCGATCTTGAGGGTGTGGAAATCCTGGTTATCGAGAATGTGGGCAATCTGGTTTGTCCTGCAGCCTACGACTTGGGCGAACAGCTTAAAGTAGCGATTTTATCGACTCCGGAAGGGGATGATAAAGTGCTGAAATATCCCTCAATCTTCAGCCGCATTTCTGTCTTGCTGATAAACAAAGTTGACTTGCTTGAATTTCTCGACTTTGATCCGCAGAAGGCTGTTGATGAGTGCTCGTCGCTCAATGAGCATTTCGAGGTTTGCAATGTTTCGGCAAAAACTGGAGCCGGTCTGGCCGATTTCTTTGCGATGCTGGACGCAAAAGTAGCTGCACGAAAAAGCTGATTTACTTCGATACTCGGGGATGGCGCTTCGAGCTTGCGCGCAATGATGTTTGCCCGGCTTGCCCCGGTGCAGAGGGTTTGGTATTTTACTCCTGGTTGCCGGTTACTTCACATAAGCAGAGGATAATTCATGAACGTGCACTTGCAGGTTGCTGTCATCACTCGTTCGGGCATCATGGCGGACTTTGACGCCATCACGCCCGGAGCTGATTTCTCCGATACTCAGAATGGCATTTCCGTGCTTGTGGGCAGGGAGCATCCTTATCCCGTGACGGTGAAGCCGGCTTCCATCGGGGATCCGGTAGCGAGCATCGAATTCAATCTTTTTACCGATATCAAGAATTACCACAAAGTGTTTGTCCCCTGCAGCGGACGCAACTACATTAACTTTCTGCAACTGGTTTCGTTCTGGCAGCTTCAGCTCCATTCGGCAATTAACGATTTCAAACTACCCATATACATCTTTACCGGGCAGGACCGATACATGTCGCTGGCCTATGGCGTGATCGGCAAGCCTTACGAAACTTTTTTCAGGCCGATCGAACCGGTTCACAAGCGAGCGTTGATGGTCTCTATGCGTCGGCTGGCGTTGCAGGTCAAACGCGGTACTCCCGATTATCCGATTCCGAAAACGATTTCTCAAGCCAGTCCGGACGGCGCCATAACCGAGCATGTTTACTTTCGCACCGAAAAAGAGCGCCCGCAGCAACCATGGATCTCGACAATCCGTGATTTCTCGACGCACATGAAAAAAGTATTCAGCCTGCCGGATGTCTCAACCCCGGCCGCCATGAATCCTCTCTGGTGCAGTTGGACCGACTGGTTCAGCGATACCGTCACCGATGAGGTAATTGTCGAAAATGTCAAAGAAGGCGTCAAGCTCGGGATCAAAAATTTCATTATCGACGACGGCTGGTTCGGTCCGGGACTGGACAATGACTATGATGTTAGCCTGAACCTGGGCGACTGGCGTCCCGACCCGGCCAAAATAAAGGATATGAACGCACTTGTCAAGACTATCAAAAGTGAAGGTGCGCATCCGATGATCTGGTGTGCACCGCATGCCGTTGCCGATGGGGCCAAATGCTTCCGGGAGCGCACACCGTATCTGATTGCCGACAAATCGGGGGTCCCGGCAAAAACGCACAACGGCTTTCATGTGCTGTGCTTTATGAGCCCGCAGGCGCGTGATATTATGGCGGGTCTGTGTGCGGATTTTATCAAGGAGTGGGATTTTGACGGCGCCAAATACGATTTATTCAACTGTGTTCCGCCGGTTCGGTGCGAGAATCCCAACCATACGCATGATGTCGAATCGATGATGGAAGGGCTTAGTCTGACACTCGAAGCGATTGACAAATGCAGTCGTGAGGTCAAAAAGGACTACATCGTCGAACTTAAACAGAATTACGGAACGCCGTTTCTTGCGCAATGGGGGTCAATGATGCGTGCCGGCGACACACCGTATAACACGGAGGGCAATTTCCTGCGAACGCTCTACAACAACAGCTATACCCCTTACTCAATAAATGATTATCAGACCATCACCAACAATGACACGCCCGAAGAGGCTGCGGTGATCGTACTGAAAATGATGGCTGCGGGCATACCGACCTACAGCATTGATTTCAAACGGCTCAACGAAGAGAATAAAGCAGTGATTCGGCATCTCAATGCATGGTATGTCGACCATCTCTGCTGGTTCGCCAATTATCGTATTCCGCTTGATCCGGAGAATAACGTTCTCAGAATCGAGCTTCAAGATCGAGACCTCATGTTTCTGATCAATGAAGGCGGCAGAATGAAATTGACGCGCAAAACAACTGTTGCGCTGGCGACTTTTATGCGGGAGGTGCTGGTCGAAACAGCCGCTGATGCCGAAGTCGAGATAACAGATTGCATGGGTAAAGTAACAAATACCGTGGGGATCAAATCCGGCGTGCTGAGCGCCTTGCCTGTTGCGCCGGGCTGCATTATCAGCATTGCGATGTAGATTACAGCAATTGCTGAATTACCACGCCGATGCCAAAGTAGCCTATGATGGTCAACACTGTCGATTTTGCCAGCAGTGCCTGTCCCGTGATAGAGGGAATATCCCCGTTGGCAAGCAGGGCTTTCTTGATGCGCACGGATGCCGGCGCGACAAAAAATAAAAATACTGCAATGGGGACGATGCCGCTGAAAATCATAAAGCCAAAGGCATACGGCAAAATGAGGTACCAGTAAAATCTCGCGGCAATCAGGCCGATTATCATGTAGATGCGTGATTGGATTCCCAGGTCGGGGAGACATTCGTAAATTATATCCGTTACCCGCTGATTCGTGCGAGATAATATCATAGAATCGACTATTTCTTCCCGGTTAATAGCCGATTCAGCACCTGCCCGGCTCACGCCGTCAACTATCTGCTCGAGCAGCCGGGGTAATTGATCGATAATCACCGGCAAAAAAATCTCACCTTTGCGCGACCTGACAACGCAACCGAACGTGAGAAACAGAATCTTCTTTTTGCCCACATACGTCACATTTTCAAAAGCAATCGAAGCCAGCGTGCCGGGAGATTTTTTCGTGCAACGCGCGTGGGCGATCTGATAGCGGGTGTTGATAATTTCATCATTGAGCGTGTTGGCAATCAATGCGCCGAGCACCATCGTCACCGAAACGGCGGTTGAAAATTTAAGAATCTCGAGCAGGGGCGCCTGCGTCGATGTCAACGCAAACAGCGGTAAAAGCCATGCCGGACCGATAAGAAAACCAAAGAACGACCAGATAGCGCGTCGTCCTTGAAAAAAATAGGGAAAACATCGATAGGTGGCTCCTTCGAGCTGTGCTGAGGGGGCCTTCACGCGCAGTTCCATTCGATACGAACTATTGCCTTTTCGAATAATCCGCCCTGGCCGTGGGAGAGCCGTTTTTTTGCATAGGTCAACCCGTGGTCGGCGGTGACAATCAGGCGGCGTTTGTGCTGCCCGCATAATTCCAGCAGATCGGGCAGATGGCGCGCAAAGAGGGTTCGCACCATCACTGGTTGATCGCAGAGGCGTGCAGATATGTCATGTGCACTTTTGTCAAGCAATCCGAAACGAATAACAAGCGGCGTGTCATTCTGTGAGCATTCTGGAGCCAAATTGCGCAATGCGTGATTTTCGTCGCCGTCGAGCATGTGATAGACAATGCCGCGTGCTGAGAATTCATCGAGCGGGTCGCGGTCATCCGCAAATCCAAAGAGTGCATTCATCGCGCGAAGCGTTTGGGGCGCGGCGCCCAGCTTCTGCCAGGAGATACGAGTCTGTTCCAGCACCGAGTCCATTGTTTGCGAAGCCTCCAGCCAGACATCGGCCGAAAGAGCGTCAACGAGCACAACGATCGGATTGTCCCGCAGCTCAATTGGCGATACGGTTGGAAGTGCGTTCAACCAGTCGCGTGCCTGGTGCGACAGGCGTTGGATTGCTGAGTCGACCAGTTTGACCGTTTCCTGTGTGCTCCAGGGATCTTCCAGAAGGCGGGCGGCATACAGGCGATAGCGCAGCTTTTTAGGCCAGGCGCTTTGCTGTGATTGAGTGAGTGACTTCAGCAATTCGAGTCGTTTGACCAGCGCCTCCCGTTGGGCTTGTAGAAGCAGTCGTGATGAAGGAGTGTACTCTGACAAATCAATTGAATCATGCAGAAGCTTGTCGACGACAATGCGCCAGGCCTGCTGAACGGCTGTGCTGTGGCAGGGCTCCTCGCTGATGAACCGCAACAGCCGGTCATTGTTCATGCGTACCAGACGATGACGCAAATTTTCGGCAGGGAAATGAGTTTCGCAGGCACGGGCCAGAGACTGTATGTGGTCGCTGGACAAGACGACCTGCTTGCCTGAGAAAAGATCGGGGCGTAGCAGCGGCCACCAGTCGGCATTGGCGTTCGATTGCTTTGGGGAGGTTGCGGCATCACTCTCGATTGACACAATAGCATCCTCCGGGGTATCTCGCAGCCAATCATTTAACGCTTGCCTGATTCGGGGCGGCGTAAGTCTGCGTCCGGCCAACTGGCGGGTCAACTCATGCAGGCTGCGTCCATGCACATCCGTTTGCCCGGAGAGCGCCTGGTCGATCTGCTGAATAGTTTCATCATCGAGAATGTCAAGCAGCAAAGCCGAAGCATTTTCTTTTTTGTCGGTCAGAATCGAGCATAATTTTGCCAGCCGCTTCGCTGCCGCGGCATCAATGTCCCTGAGTGCATACGACCTGGCCGTTACCGCTTCTGTTACCTGTGCAGATGCCAATATGTCTACATATTTTGCAAAGCTGTCCTGCAACGATTTTTGGGGATCGTCCACCCGATGGACCGGCGCCGGATCACCGGCCTGAAAACCGCAACTGCAGAAGGCTGATTGCACAAGCTGTTCCTGAACATTACGATTACATATCGACTGTGGTGGCGCTTCGATTTCGACAAGTAGTTGCGCCAAACCTGCAGGCCGGTCAAGGGAGGCGATTCGGCAGAGGTGATTGATAACTTTGAGCAAGCGCTGGGCATGTTTCCCCAGTTGCGGTTTCCGAAGACTTTGGTAATAGGTTCGGTGTTCGACGGTGTATACCTGTGCATAGGCCTGGCGGAACAGATCAAAAGCCGAGGCCAGTTGTACGCCTTCATCGGGTACCACCAGCGCCTCCGGATCCTGCAGCATGATGTCGACCGCTTCTTTACGAACAGCACAGTCGGACGACACGGAAACAACCTGCTGCACCGATCGCTGATTGAGATAATGTGCGATGAAAATGAAATTTTCGGCATGCCTGCTCAGGAATTTGTGAAACGATTTGAGAAAGCGCAAATCTTCCGAGGAGAGTGCTGATTGCCGCCAGGCGTCAAGAAACCGCTCCAGCCCTTCTCTGGCCTGATAAGATACTTTGACTTCTGCAAAAGCTTTGCGGGCTTTATCGAGTCGCTGCTGAATGGCATCGATTTCAAAATGCTTGAAGGCCGAATATTCAGCCGATCGCAACAAAGCACGCTGAATTTCATCCATGACGGTATCAAACTGCTTTTTATATCTGACCAGTTCCTGCCAGGCCTCGCGTTGCTGGCGTATGCCAAAGGATGTCCATCCTTCACCTGGAGACAGAAAATCGCAGTGTTGCGTAAGGAATTCACGGTCTGATTGGCGGATGATTTCACCGGGCGCAACCGCATCGGCCCGCTCGAGCGAGGCGGTGGTGAGAAAGTCAAGCGGCACCGACCGGCCTTTGTTCATGAGCGTAATCAACCCGCAATAGGAGAGCGACAGCAGCAGAAATTCGATGGTTTGCTCGGGAACGCCGTATGCGCCGGTGCGGAGCTGCAAAATAACGTGTTCCAGCGAGGTTTTAGCCGCCGAGTTCAACAGGCTGAACACATACGACAAGAACGGATGGGCCTCCGGGTTTGGCGCCAGGCGGTATGAGCCGGACTTTACTTCTACGAGTCCCAGCGGGGTGGCCAGCGTTTCAATGGCATCGGTGATGCCGCGTGCGCGTGACTCACGCAGGCTGATTGATCCCGGCTGCACGAAATCTTCCAGCAAGCGCTGATACATCCGCAGCGAAGGAGCCATGGTGCGCGGCGCAATGTCTTTGAATTTAGGGTAGCGCTCTTCAAGAAGCGCGGCTGCTGCCGATTCGAGCAGGCGGTCGAAGCGCTTTATCTGCAACGCGCTTGAATCGATATGGATCGCATCGCTATCAAATGAGCCGGCATACATGAGGCCCAGGAGTGTCTGATTAACCGCCGGCTCCAATCGTGCCAGGCTTTGCTTTGCCATGGGCACCAGCGGGGCGTCGGCAGGATTGGACGGTTTGAGTTCCTCCACAAGCAAATTGGTAGCCAGCCATTCTTTGAGCACGTCAACATTCGGCCCGCTTTGCGGTATGTGCCAGACTGCGGTATGCTCGTGACGGAAGGCGATTGCTCCCTGCGTAATAACCAGTGCGAAATCGATTTCGGCCACCGCCAGTTTCTTATCGATTACCAGTGCTTCGGCATCCAGAGTGTCCTGCTGCACAAAGGTGATCAGCGCTGCGCGTGTGCTTTGCCGCCAGGTGGTGGTGCGGATCGTGTGATTATTCCATATGTCCGGTCCCGGCCAGGAAAATGATTGTGGCAATTCGCTCAACGGCTGCAGAATCAGCCGCGAATCCTGAGGTGAGATTTCACCGGTCATGCGCTTGATGCGTGCCTGATAAACGCCGCTATGATCTTCACGCGTGGTGATTTCATAAATTGCTTTACCGGAATCTCCGTTTGCCGCCGGCTTTTTAACCAGAAAACGACTCTGTTCTACAAGCGGATCCAGAATTGCCGAGGATACGAACTGAGCATTGATATTCGGATCATGATCGGCGACCATGCAGGCCGACAGCTCAGCCAGCGTTCCCGCGTCGGGCAGCTCCGCCGTGGGATGTATGTGATACAACACCAGCATGCGAATGATACGGCGTGCCAGTGCTTTGTCGTCGTCCTCATCCAGCAATTTGCCAATCAAGTCGTCAAGGTGGGGAATAATTTGCCGGGGAAAGGCATTGTACGCGGAGAATTCAGCCAGGCGAGGCGCAAAGTGTTCATATAAACTGTCTGGTGCAAGCAATTCGGTTGCCGGACGCTCCAGCGCGCCGGGAATGCTGCGCGACGGATCACCCGCCAGCCTGCAGTAGACAAAGTCGACAACACCGCGATGCTGCGAAAAAAGCTCCCCCAGGCCTTCCAGCAGCGTCAGGGTAACCGGGTGCATTGGATAGATCGAGCGGAAAAAATCGTAATCGCAGGTAAAACTGGCAAAATGCTGCTTAAACTGCTGGTGAATGCCGTACAGAGTTTCTCCGGCTTGTGGTTTTAGGCGAACCAGCCGTTTTGCGATCAAATCACGAATGTGCAGAGTTGACAAGTGCATCTTTGCCGGAAAGCGGTCTTTGATTTTGCGGAAAGTCGCCTGAGCAATATCGCCGGTTTGCTCGATACTCTCCTGGACGGCGGCAATGATCCAGAGCGGGTGAGTCCGGCTCAGCTCACCCAGAAGCTGCAGCGTACGCGCATCTTCGTTGAGTTGCGACGGGGTCGGCTTGGAGCGAAAAAATTCAGACAACTCGTCGATAATCAGCACTAATCCGTCATATCCATTTTTCCTGATTGTGCGTACCGCGCGTTCGAACAGCACCTGCCGGTCTTCGACGAGTAATTGCGGATTGTCGATTCCCTGCTTCTTGAGAAAGGCCGCGCTTTTGGCGTACGCTTCCTGAGGACTATCGGCAAACCAGGCATCAATGCGCTCCGCAGCAACCGATGTAGACTGCTCGAATTCTCTGTTGCTTGTCGCATCGGCTGTTGTCTCCTTGAGGCGTTCCCGAAACGCACTCAACGGCGAAATAACAACCGTGATGCCATGGTTCTGTAAAGCCTTTTCGATCGCATCCGTCAGGATCATTTCGAGCGAAGTCGTCGCACGGTGATTGACCAATGATATGTCGGCAGCAATAAATTTCTTGCCCCCTGCCGCCAGCTCCTCCAATTGTTCATGGGCGCTGGTCAAGGCTTTTGCGCCGTCCAACCGATTCAGCCAGGCCGTAAGAGCGGCCAGAAAATGCGATTTTCCCGAGCCAAAATCGCCGTGCAGGAAAAAACCTCTGCCGTTGGGTTGCTGCATCGCATGGGACAGGGCTGCAAAGTGATTGCTCACTTCCCGGGTAAAAACGAAGCTTGAAGTTATCGATTCACTTCTGGAATGCCCCTCTTCAAGACGAATGATCGTCTGAACCGGAAGCACGTCTATAATATCACGGATCAAAATTGACATTGGAAGGTAATAGCAAAGGTGATGGATGTCGGTAATGTAGCAAAATAATATAAAGAAGTCAGCTTTTACGAAGATTGGCGCGAGTCGGTTTTTTCCAGTTCCTTTTGAATCCGCTTGATTTTTCCCCAAAGCGAATTGTCATCCGGGAAAAGCGAGCGCAACTCATGAAAAAAATTCCAGCCCCGCTCTAATTGCGCAATACGCCGGCAGGCTGCGATGTATGAGCGCTCAATGAAATAATCCTTCGGGTCGATGCGCATCAATTCCTCCATCAGGCCGATTGCTTCGCTTTCACGACCGCTTTTAGCAAGGGCAAATGCCTGCTTTTTGATCAGCCGTGGATCATTGTCCTGTTGGGTGAGTTTTTCGTATTGCTTGACAGCCGCATCGACAATGCCGTCACGTTTACATAACCAGGCATAGATTTCTTGGTAAATATGAGGCTTGCCGGGAATTTTTGACAGGCGACCGAAACGTTTGCGAACCGGCTCTATTCCTTCGGTGCTTACTTCAAGGCGGGTCAGCTCCCAGAGCGCCCGCGGATTGTCGGGCTCTTGGGCAAGCCATTTTTTGCAAAGCTCGTGTGCTGCGTCGGAGCGGTTCTTGCCGGCAGCGCTTTTTACCTGCCACGGGAGCGCCTGGCGTGGGGGCAAATTCCATTGCGCAAGACAGGCATCCAGATCTGTCCAGCGATGCTGTTGGGACAGGCAGGAGAGAATGCCGTATCGCGCTCGTTGCCCTACTTGACGATTGCGTATGATCTCCCGGTAGAGATCCAGTGCCTGCTTGAATTGCTTGTTGCCGGCAAAAGCATCTGCTCTGGCAAGCAGGATATAGGCGTTATCCGGGTCAAGACGCAGGGCTTTTTCGGTGCGCTCAAGCGACGCTGCAAACTCTCCTTGCCGATTCAGCGCAATTGCATGCTGGTTAAGCCAGAAAGCATTGGTATCATTGTGTGCAACTGATTGGCTTTCGGCAAACCGAGCCGCTGCCGAAAACGAGCGGGCGTGGAGCAATGCTTTGAATTGCCGGTATTGTATCGTTGCCATCGGAATAAAATACGAAAGTGCGGCACTTCGTTGGTGTTATTCAACCGAGGCGACGCTCTGCTGAAAGGAGAGGATGCGCTGGAGATTTTGTTGATTGGCCGGGTCTATGTTGACAAATTCAGCCCCGATACCTACAGGAATCTCTTGGCGTTGCCAGCGTACCAAAATGCCGGCGGTAAAGCTGATCAGGGAGTCGTCGCACTTTTTGGTCAAGGAAATTGTCCCTGCCGTTCCCGGCTCCGGCAGGTTGTCCACCGCGATGTACATTCCGCCACTGCTGAGGTTACAGCAGCGTGCATTTCTGATTAGCTCGCCGTTAATCTGCAGGGTTAGCGCGATGGTCATATACACACGAGGCGACCGTCTTTTTTCTCGGGACATGCTTGTATTCCTTGGTAAGGTAACGAATCGCAACTACTCGTTGTTGCGACCACGCAGTTCGCCGTTAATACTGGTCCCGTAAAAGACGGCACCCGGCTCGACCGATCTGGTAATCCAGGAGTTTGCACCGATAACCGCACCTTTGCCGATAACCGTATCTCCGCCTAAAATAGTTGCGTTCGCATAAATGATCACATCATCCTCGATATCGGGATGTCTCTTAATATTCTTAATTGGTTTTCCGTGTTCGTCAAGGGGAAACGAAAGGGCGCCCAGCGTCACCCCTTGATACAACTTGACATTGCGGCCAATAGTGCAGGTTTCACCTATTACTACGCCGGTACCGTGATCAATGAAGAAACGCGGTCCGATCTCAGCGCCGGGATGAATATCGATTCCGGTTTTGCTATGCGCCCGTTCCGACATAATGCGGGGGATGATCGGCACGTCCAGCTCGTACAAACTGTGCGCAATGCGGTGCGTAGCAATAGCTTCAATGCAAGGATAGCTCATGACGATTTCGTCAAGCGACTTGGCGGCCGGATCCCCTTCGAATGCCGCCTGAATGTCTTCAAGCAATAGTGCGCGCAAGCGGGGCAGGGATTCAATCAAGTGGATCAGTGCTTCCTCTGATCGCTGGTCACATGAGCAATCGTCGCATTTGTCTTTCAGGCAGCGATATTTGAATGTCTCCCGAATGTGTTTTGCCAGACGGTAGCTTACATGGCGCAGCACATCTCCCAGAAACAAATTCAGCTCATCCTTGATCATTGCATCTTTGGCATAGCAGCCGGGAAACAAAGCCGCAAGGAGATAGTCAAGTACCTCGTAAATATCATTGCGTCCGGCCAGGTCCAGTCCGTCTTCGGCATGTACCTCAAAGCTGCCGGTTATGTTTTCTTCCAAGGTATTGACAATGTCCGGGAGTCGCTTGTTAATCCACTCTTTTAATTTCATAAATCTTCTCCACGCAGATGCATGATCGGGCGAGACCCTCAATTAAATTACTTCATCTCGCAGCCATGACCAATGCAGTCCGTATTCTTTCATAAATTCGAGAGTGTTGCCGCGTGCAGTGCGCTGGAGATAGCTTTTGATATCTTTTTCATGGTAAACGGCTTCTGCACAAAACCAAGCGCTCCGTTTCTGAGAATTTCGCGTGCATCTTCATTGAGCGTATAGCCGGACAATACAATTGCTCTTATTGATGGGTCAATTTTTTTCAATTCGGTAAAACATTCTGAGCCATTGCACGCCGGCATGATCATGTCAATGAGTACCAGGTTGATTTCCTTGTAATTGCGTGAAAAATATTCTATTGCCTCGTTTCCATCGGCGCAGGTTTCAACTGAATACCCCAGGGCCGTAAGCAGCTCGCTTCCCATATCCCGAATGAATTCTTCATCATCGATCAGCAGAACCTTGCCAATGCCCTTTTCTAGTTTTTCTGTAGTTTGTGAAGAACTCGAGGGTCTTTGAGATGTTAGCGGCAGATAGATTTCGAAACATGAGCCTTTGCCCGGCTCACTGCTGACCTCAATGGCGCCGTGATGGCTTTTGATGGTACCGTAAACACTGGCAAGACCAAGCCCGGTGCCTTTGCCCAGCTCCTTGGTTGAAAAAAACGGCTCGAAAATCATCCGGCAGACGCCTTCTTCCATGCCGATTCCAGTGTCGATCACCGAAAGCTTTAAATATTCTCCGGGAAGCAGCTTGTGTGGGTGAGCGATGAGAAATTGCTTGTCGATTGTCGAGTTGTCAGTTGCAAAGGTAATGGAACCACCGTCGCACATGGCGTCCTGGGCATTAATTACCAGGTTGAGTAACACATTTTGTATCTGCGTTCCGTCTCCCTTGATGGTTGCCCTTTCCGCTTGCAATTCAAAATTCAGTTTGACCTTTTTGTCAATTGAGTGCTTGAGCAGTTTGACGGTGTCGCTAATGAGATCGTGCATGTCAAATACGCAAACTTCGTACTTTCCTTTGCGGGCAAATGCAAGCAGTTTGGTTGTTAAATCAGCAGCTCTTTGTGAGGCCCGCAAAATAGTATCGGCATACTTGGCAAATTTCGGCTGCTTTGCTTTGCTTTGCTGCCTGATCATATCTGCATAGCCGGCGATAGCCCCAAGGATGTTGTTATAATCGTGCGCGATGCCGCCGGCCAGACGCCCGATCGATTCCATTTTTTGTGAATGAAGCAATTGCTCCTCGAGGACAGCTCTGTCGTGCTCTGCATTTTTGCGCTGCTGAATATTACGAATAAAAACCAGATCAGCCGGGGCGTTTTTATACGTTATTATTCCGCCGCTGATCTCGACCGGGATTGCCGAACCCTGCTTGTTGACAACGGAGGCTTCGTACATTGCGGCGACTTGACATCCGGCAAATCTGTTTTTATAGGCAAGGGCAACTTTGTCCCGATCGTGATGTGAAACAAAATCAATAAAGGCTTTACCCGTCAGCTCATCGGTCGGAAAACCACTCAGCTCAGCCGCTCGCTGGTTTGCGAATTCGATTTGCCCGTTCTGGATTATGATTATGGCGTCTGATGCGCGTTCAACCAGCAGGCGATATTTTGCTTCGCTTTCGCGTAGCGCATCTTCGGCAGCTTCGAGATTGTTCAAAGTATCTTTGAGCACTTTGTTTTTGTCAAGCAGCGTCTGGTGGGTTTTATATCGCACAATCTGGAAGAAATAAGCCATCACCATCACAATCAGATAGGAGCCTGAAAAGCGCAAACGGAAATCGAACGTATAGAGCTGCCTGCCAACCATGTGGTCATAGTAGAAAACTCCCCACACCAGACAGAAGTAAACCAATGAAGCCGTCAGCCCCTGTTGTCTGTTGAGAAAAAAAAGCGCTACCAGAGGAAAAGAATACGACCATAGCGGGCCTGTGCCGTTTACCCCGCCTGAGAAGACCATATACAAAAACAGTAATCCCACGTAAACAGCAGTGGCATTGCAAATTTTCTGCATACTGAATTTGAATCGCAAAGCTGCCATTGAAGCTGCTATCAGGACGAGTGCGACCATGTCTGCGAGATAAATCAGATATTTATGCTGGAGCAACGTTATCGTGCTGAATACGGCAAGGTAAATCAGCCCTATTGATAACACCACATTGAGAAGAAGGTATTTATAGCGAAGCTCGATGTTTTCTTCATCTAATTTATCAATTGTGTAAAGCCTGAGTATAAATTGCGTTATAGCAGTACTCACATTTTTCATGAAGCTGGAATCTCCGGCTTGACTTATTCTGTCTCGTATACCGATATTATGATACAACTTGCGAAGTGTGCTTTCAATCAATTTTTCAGATAGAGGAGGCAGGCATGAAGCCCGTTACTAATCTTATTCGACAAAAAGGTGTGCTGGTTTCGGACGGCGCATGGGGAACTATTTTGCAGCAAAAAGGGCTGCAAGCCGGTGAGTGCCCCGAACTCTGGAATATCGAACATGCGGATGATGTTGTGGCCATTGCGAAAAGCTATATAGATGCGGGCAGTGATCTCATCGAGACGAACAGCTTCGGCGGGAGTGTCTTCAAGCTGGAGCATTACGGCCTTGCAGATCGGGCGCATGAAATTAATGAAGCTGCTGCGGGGTTGTCCAGGCAGGCTGCGGGTGAGAAACTGGTTATTGCCTCCATGGGGCCGACCGGCAAAATCCTGATGATGGGTGAGATTACCGAAGAGCAACTTTATGAAGCTTTCAAAACCCAGGCAGTGGCATTGGCCGAAGGTGGCGCGGATGCACTGTGTATCGAAACGATGTCGGCAATTGACGAAGCGGTCTGTGCCATTAAAGCCGCAAAAGAGAATACCCGCCTCGAGATAATCTGTACATTTACTTTCGAAAAAACGGTCGACAACACGTATCGTACGATGATGGGCGTCTCTCCGGCCGAAATGGCCCAGGCCGTGCTGGATGCCGGCGCCGATATCCTCGGCTCGAATTGCGGCAACGGTATTGCCAACATGGTGGAAATTACGCGTGAGCTGCATCAGGCTGCTCCGGATACACCCATCTTGATACACGCCAATGCCGGCATGCCGGAGCATGTTGACGGAGAAGTGGTTTTTCCGGAAACACCGGAAATGATGGCGCATCAGACGCCTATGCTGCGCGAGGCCGGAGCTTCTATTATCGGGGGGTGCTGCGGGACGACTCCCGGGCATATTCGGGCGATTCGGTCGGTGCTGGAGTAGAAAGCAAACGTACACAATTCCAGTGGTATCCAGAGGAGCGGGATAACTATATTCTTTAGCTGGATAAACTGTTGAGGCAAACGCTTACCTTATTACAAGGAGCAGCAAACATGAATGTACGTTCATCCCGTCGAGTGTTTTTGAAATCCGCCGGAGCAATAGGCATGGGTGCAACTGCTCATAGGCTTGTCCAGGCAGCGCCTGCCAAAAAAGCCGGGGATAATGCAAGGAGCGATATACGCAATTACAAATCAACTATGCGATATCGTGAAGTAGGAACGACCGGCATACACGTCTCCGCTTTCAGCCTGGGAACCGGCAGTACCAATAAGGATGTCGTCAAAGCCTCGCTTGATTCAGGCATTAATCTGTTGCATGCATCCACGCGATACATGGGTGGTAAGTCAATCAAGATTGTCGGTGAGGTACTTAACGGCAAGACGGACAAAGTGCATATCGCTTTGAAGGACAATTTCAGCTCGATCGAAGAAGCGCTAAAAATGCTGGGAGTCAATTATGTGGATTTTATCATGTTTAACCGGCATAATGCTGAGCAGTTTCAAAGTGAATTGCCGCAGATTAAAAAGCAGTATCTCACCTGGAAAGATAAGGGCCTGGTCAAGCATGCGGGGCTTACAACGCATGGCCAGATGGCTGCTTGTGTCGATCTGGCAATCGAGGCCGGTTTTTTCGCCTGTGTGATGCCGACATTTGGGCCGGCGCAGTTTCGTGAGCTTAAAAAGCAGCGTGATGCATTGCGCACAAAGAAAATGTCAATTATTGGCATGAAAACCAAAGGCGGACTGGAATCTGATAAATATCCGCAACAAATCAAAACTGTTCTGGCTGATACGGCTGTGTGTACGGTGAACAAAGGCGTGAGCACGATTGACGATCTTAAGGCCTGGTCGGCTGCGGGTGCAGAAGTCAAGACCGGATTCTGGAATCGAACGACGGATGATCGACTGGTTCGCGCAGATGAGCTGCACGGTTGCATCCTCTGCGGAACATGCACGGATGCTTGCCCGAAGCAATTGCGCGTATCGGATGTGATTAGATGCACTCAGTACTATCACGACGCTGAAAAAACGCCGCGAACTGCCGCTTGGGAGTTCAAGGATCTGGCCTGTTCCGAATGTCTGGATGCGTGCGACGACTGTGGCGAGTGTGAACGCGCCTGTCCGCAGCACATCGATATTCGCGCAGAATTACTGCGAGCGCGCACTCTTTGGTCTTGATTCTTGCGTGTCTCAAATCTCACAAGCTCCGCGGCAATTGAATACCCGCATAACAAATCATTACCATAATTGGAAGGCGGCATGAATTACCCCCTACTCTATTGCCTCGCTGTTGCAGCAGCACTTTACCATCCCGTGCATGCACTCAACCTGCCGGGTGAACTTAATTCTGGACTGAGCTGGCAAACCCGGAATCCCTGGCAGGAATATCCCGGCAAGAAGCTTTATGAATTCATCGATGGTGAAGCTGATATTTTCGTTGCCTACGGATTCAATACCTGCTTTGCCACGACGTTCTCGGCAACTTCCGCTGACACTGTTTATGAAATCGAAATCAAAATTTATGATCAGCAAGAGCCGTTGCAGGCTTTCGGATTGTTTCGTGCGATTGCGGAATATGACGACAAGCAATCCGGAATCGGTACCGAGGCGGTGGTTGGAAATCGTTATCTGTATGTTTACAAAGGCAAATACTATCTCGACATCGCAGACAGGTCGCAAGTGGTGCTTACGCCCGATCAATTTACCGGCTTTGCCAAAGCCGTGGTGGATAAGCTTCCCGCAGAACCACGGCCGCCCAAGGCACTGGCTTTGCTGCCCGACTCGTTGCGTATCGAGAAAAGCGAACGCTATCATCACAACAGTTTTCTGGCCCGGTCGTTTCTGAGGGGTTTCATTTCGGCAAGGTATCGAGTGGGAGAGGATGATGTGCTGGGTTTTGTATCCGTGGCAAGTGATGATCAGTCAGCTCATCAGCGGATGTTTGCCGACATTCAAAAGCAAATGGAGTGCCGCTCATCCAAATCCGGTGTGCTTGCTTGCGACGATCGCTATTTTGCTGTGAGCGACAAGCGCATATTCGGCGTTGAAAGCACTGCCCCTCAATCGGCTAAGGCAGTTCTTGATTTGCTGATGCAATAAGCGCATTGTTTTGGGCTATACCTTTTTCATATATCGAAGTCGCATCGTTGCAAAAATTTGCTGCTGCGACATCCCCTGACAATATTCACAAGTTTAGCATTGAAAGTTACTTATGTAATATGAATAGTATCGAACAAGCTGCATCTTGAACAGCAAATTGGCTGGTTTCGGCACAATTATCTGGTATTTGTATGAGAGCGTAGAGATTTGTCGCTTGGTTCCCGTTTAACCCGGTGGGAAGGATATAGGCAGTTAGCATCAGTAATAGTATTTTATTGCTATTATGCAGGGATTATTTACCTTCACAGATCAGAAGATTCTCGCATCATTCACCAACAGATTTGGTTTAGAGCCCAATGAGCTCTCGCCCGATGATGTGCTTGACAAAATCGCTAATGCGCTCCAGGCCTTGCCATACGAAAATCTCACAAAAATCATAAAATCGGACGCAGTGATAAATGTGCAAAGTGCGATGCGGTTTCCCGATGAAGTGTGTGCGGATTTTATCGCCTGCGCAACGGGGGGAACCTGCTTTTCCCTGACGGCCATGTTTGTGGCGTTGTTGCGTCATTTTCACTTCGAAGCTCATCCGATTCTGGCGGATCGGCATTACGGACCGGATACACATTGCGCGCTGGTCGTGCGCCGCTGGGCAGGCTGGGCCCTGCTTGATCCCGGTTACCTCATTCATCGGCCTCTTGCGCTGCCCGAAACGGTAGCAATCTCGCATGACAACGGTTTCAACACTCTGGAGCTGGTACCGGTCAACGATGGTGTGCGCGTTGAACTGTACACGATTGTCAATGGCAACAGGCGCCTGCGCTTGACTTACAAGACGCAGCCGGTTGATGAAGCAAAGTTCCGCAGCGCATGGGCACAATCTTTTGCCTGGGAGATGATGACATATCCGGTTCTAACCCGCTGCACCAACGACGTCCACCACTACCTGCAGGGGAAGGTACTCAAAGAGCGCAATCGTGAGAGAACGCAACGCACAACGCTTGATATCGAACAGCAGGGCGAATTCATCACGCGTACCATCGGCATAAAACCGGATATTCTCAAAAAAGCATTCTCGGTGGTAAAACATGGCTGATGTCTCGGCCCCCTGTCCGGTTAAATATTTTGTTGCAATCCTTTTCCGCGAACCTGCGCAGGCTGCGGCCGCGATAGCATCAACGAAGCAGCGGTGGGGAGATATCGATTTCGAAGGTGCGGATCATCTTTTCGATGTTACCGATTATTATGAGCCGGAAATGGGCGCTCCGTTGTACCGCAGGCTGGTGACTTTCGGCGAACTGATGTCACCGGCTGCGCTGGTTGATATGAAGCTTGCCTGCAACGACATTGAAGAACACCTTGCCTCTCAGGGAAAACGGACGGTTAACCTTGACGCAGGCTATTTAGACCACAATAAAACGCTGCTTGCGTCGGCCAAGGAAGCCGGGCAGAAAGTGTACCTTGACAAAGGCATTTACGCCGATCTTGCAGGACGCTATAAAAAAGGCAAGTATCAGCCGTTCGAATGGAGCTTTCCCGATTTCAGGGACGGGCGGTATGATGCCGAATTACTGCAGGTCCGGGCTGCATATATGGCGCAATTGAAGCAGTGGCGGCGCAAAGGGGCGAGAAAAAACCTCAATGGCGAAAAGCTTAAAGAGGTTCTGCTTAATTTTCAGCAATCCTGAATTCATACCGGATCGATTCGCAATCAGTTGGCATCATATCCGCGCTCCCGGCGAGTGAATTATATTTCGAGCTAACACTATCATCCGGGAGAGAAAGAATGACTCAAACTGAAAAAGCTTTCAAATTGATGTTTCGTCGTGCTCTGTGCATAGTTGCGGCCGCAGTTCCACTAACCGGAGCCGGAGAAATATACGAAACCCCGTCCGATGCGCAATGGCTGAGCGCAGGGGATACAATTCCGGAGGTTTCCCTCACTAATCTGGCGCGTCAAAACGTTTTGCTGCCCGATCTTGTCTCGGAAAAGCCGATTGTGATGATTGTGTACCGGGGAGGGTGGTGTCCGTATTGCAACAAGCACTTCAAGAAGCTGAAAACTATCGAAGACACGTTACTGAGCGCCGGATTCAGGCTGATTGCGGTTAGCCCGGACCGGATTTCGGAGCTGGAGAAAACTTCGGATAAACATCAGTTCAGGTATGAACTCTACTCGGACAGCAGCATGGCGGCACTTCAGGAATTCGGCCTGGTTTTCAGAGTTGATGATGAAACATTGAAACGGTATGACAAATTCGGCATCGATCTCAACACGGCGTCGGGCAAAGAACACAATCTGCTGCCGATTCCGGCGGTTTACATTATCGATACCGGCGGTATTATTCGATTCGCTTACGCAAACCCTGACTACAAAACTCGCCTGGATGAGAAAAAGCTGCTCAAGGCTGCGACAAATCTAACGCAGTGAGGAACCTGTCCGCTCAGATGCGCCGTTGCCGCCGAGGCACTCATCCCCGTGCTTGCACCACTTGGCGCATCCCAGATCAATAGTGGGATTTTTAACATTTTTTTTACAATTGCGACACTCGAGCGACGGCTCGTCCTTGAAAAATTCAATCTCCTCGCCGCAATGCGGACAGGCGATTGTCGATATGTCACTGAATTTCCAGCGTTGCGGATCCTGACCGGGGCATCTGAGTACGCTCATGACCGACCTCCCGTGCGCTTCAGTGTTTTCGCCACCGTGGGAAACAGACCGATGTCCGTATGCGGAAGGAAGAGCGCACCGGTGTAGTTGTCCATGTAGCTGGGATCAGAGCTTAAATCGATATAGGTCATCTTTGCAGCAATCTCCTTCTGTGTTTGACGGTAATTGCCTGATAGCAGTGCCAGACGGGAGCCGGCAAGGGATGCATTGCCGATATAGCTGAAGCGCTCGACCGGCAAATCCGGCAGCAGGCCCAGAATAATCGCCTGGTGGAAGTCGAGGTGCTTGCCAAAGCCTCCGGCAATGTAGACCCGTGCGATATCGTTCAGGGTAATGCCGATATTCGTGCATATCAAGGTTATTGCGGCATATATGGCCGCTTTGGCGCGCAGGACGTTTTCGATGTCGTGTTCGGTTATGGTCAGGGTGATGGTGTCGTCGTGGACAAGGATGTATGCGGCTTTGCGGCCGTCAACTGTGACGCTGTCGCATGGTCGATTTTGAACAAATTTACCGCGTGCATCAATCAAGCCATGCATAAGCAGATTAGAAAGCAGCGAAATCATGCCCGATCCGCAGATCCCCTTCGGTGCGGCTTCGCCGATAGTGCGGTAGGCGCAGCCGCCGGTTATCGGGTCTATTTCTACATAGTCAATTGCCCCTTCCGAAGCGCGCATGCCGCACGATATGCCGCCGCCTTCGAACGCAGGGCCGGCAGAGCAGGCGCAGGAAATAAGGAAATCGCAATTACCGATCACCAGCTCGCCGTTGGTGCCGATGTCAATGAAGAGCGAAACGTCATCAATTGTCGAGATAAGCTCTGTAGTCAACAAGCCGGAGGTAATATCGCCCCCGACATAGCTGCCCACGGCCGGCGCGAAATGGAGTACGGCTTCGGAATGCAGGTTCAGACCAAGTTGACCGGAGCGTATTCCATCTGGAGCGAATGCCGTCGGCGTATACGGTTCTAGCCTGATATATTCGGGATCAAGGCCCAGCAGCAGGTGTATCATCGTTGTGTTGCCGCTTATTGATGCAGCATAAATACTGCTTGAGTCATCTGCGGTTTTCTGCAGGCAGTGATCGATCAGTTGATTGATGCTTGCAATAACGTTGCTTTGCAGTTCGGCTGCTGCGCCATCGTGACGCGCGTAATTGATGCGGCTGATAACATCCAGTCCATTTGCAATTTGCCCGTTATAATCGGCGCTGGATGCAAGCACTTCTCCGTTGGTGAGATCTGCAAGTTGCACGGCAATGCTGGTGGTTCCAAGGTCGAGCGCCAGGCCCAACGGGCGAGGGAGTGCATTTGCGGCGTTAACGTCGAGCACCTTGGCGCGGTTAAAGCCGGCTATGTAAATGCATTCGATTCTACCTTTGTCTGCACGAACTTGCTGAGCCAGCTTTTGCAAAGCTGGGAGAGATAGGCAAATGGCGTCGTGGCTGAGCTTTTGGCGGAGCTCTTCGATCAGCCGATCTTCGTCGCAGAGGCCGTCCTCCAATTCGGGAGGCGGTACGGTAACACGCGTGCTTTGTATCAAAGTGCTGAGATCAGAGATGTCCTCGGCAAATTTTGTCACCGCTTGTGTTGCTCCGTCATCTTCAAAGGAGCCCTTTTCCTGATCCGGCAGGTCAAGCAGGGATAACTTGACATCAGAGGCGCTGGTGCGTGATTGGCAGGCAAGCACGATATCTCCGGGCCTGCCGAGAATCTCCATCCCGCCGATGCTTTTCGATTCAAGTTGCCCCTCAACAATCTTAATCCGGCACTTTGTGCAGGTACCCTGTCCTCCACACGGCATTGACAGTTTCACACCGCATCGCTGTGCAACAACAGGCAGGCTTTCGCCGGGCCGGGCGTCAACGGCGATGTTTGCGGGGAAGAAGGTTATTTCGGGCATAGCGAAAAGTTTTTGATTGAAATTGTACCGCTCTTGCTATTCGACGAGCCAAATATGTTACCCATGGGGAGTCGAGGCATGGCATGAAATCAAATCGACACCGCTCAGGATAACACGTTGCTGCCTCGGGAGACACATTCACTACATGCTTTGAATGAACTGGACGAAAGTGGTATGCGCTTCACGACACGAGGCAACGCGCCTTGATGAAGCTTTCCAGATCACCCGCTTCCGGTGGGCCGACGACTGCTTTCCACCCGGGTAGCGCTTCCTCGAGTTCGCCGCTGATGCCGGCAACATAGCCGGGGATAATGATTTCACGTGTAGAAACCTGATCTTCGAATCCGGACTCCTTAACGAACTTGCCGATTGATGCGCCTGAGAATTTTCCGGCAGCCCAGGAAGTCAGTACGCTCATACCTTCGCATTCGGGAACAATCAACCACGCGCTGATGCCGCTGTTTTCGATTTCGCCCGAAACGATGAAGTAGGTGAGCGAGAAATTAGTCGTCACAAAAACCGGAGAGCCTTCTTTGGGTTCGCCAATGGGATATACTTTCGGCTCGACTTGAATCGGTTTTTGAGGATCGGTGAAAATATTTTGTCGCAACGTCATCAACGGCGCCAATTGGGCCGGATTGAATGAAGGCAGCACGCAGATGCCGCCGTATTTCGTCAACTCAGCAATTGCTTCGACCATATCATCGAGCGTGTCGCCGGTATTGACAAAGCGCAGGTACGGATAGCCCAGTGTTTTGAGGCCGTTTTTAAGCGCCGCTCGCCGGGCTATGCTGTTGGTTTGGAATTGCTCGGCGAGTGAATACGTTTCGAATTGAAGAAGTACGGACGGACACTTTGCCTGGCGGGCTTTCTCTGACAGTGCAACCAGTTTGCCTATGTCGGGTGCCGTAATAGAAAGTGTCAGATTCTTTTCACGAGCATACGGCAGCAGCGCCTCCAAAATATCCTCAGTTACGTTTGCAAGGACGGCGCCGGTGCCCTGCAGTGCCTCAGCCGCTTTGTGCAATGCATCAGCGTCTTTGCTGTTGACAATGACCGGTTTGCCGGTAACGTCTGATGCCTTTTGGCAAAGCATTACAAATGCATCTGTGTCGTCGCCCGAGTGACTGACTGATACGCAATCAATCGTCAGCGATTCCCCGACTCTTTCGAGAACATAATCACCGATAGTGGTTAGTGTTTCTTCAACTTTCTGTGCGTCGTCTGTATCGGAAACTTCTAGTGCCAGTCCGAGTTGATGGACAAACGTTTTTTCGTGGCGGTATAATACCGTCTCTTCGCCGAATTTGAGCTGGTTGTCTTTTCCGAGCGCAACCGCCTTTACCGGTGGCTCACTGGCTGCACCGAGGACATTTTTAGCTTCGTCTGAGGCATAGGGGCATTGCGAGAGGTCGGCTTTCTTCGACGCCAGTTTCATCGCAAAGGCCATGCACGTATTTGAACCGCATTCCTTGCAGTTCGTTCTGGGAAGCAGTTTCTGAATTTGTAAACCGGTCAATGCCATGATTGTACTACCTTATGATGTTGATTTTTCGAGTTGTCTGTCAATTACGTTTTTCATTTTTGTCGCCGCTTCCGGGTGGTACATGATAAGTATGTCCGCGCCGGCATACAGCAGGCTGGTTGCTGTTGACAGCTCCCACATTGCAGCCCGCGACGCGAGTTCACCCCAGGCTGGATATTCATCCTGCGTCGCTTTGAATTCCTTGATTTTTGCACATTCCTGACCGGGTGAAACGATCATGGGGAAAGCCAGCAGTGCGTCGCCGTTAATTGCGGTGAGACGAATTCGCTCCATGACGGAGTAGGTGTATTCGATACCGTAGCCGGTCGCACCCGTCATGGGGTCGATTACAATGCGCTCTCTGGGGATGTCCATATTGGTGAGCAAAATATTGAGTTGCTTGGCTATGTTAACATCAATGGGGCTTTGCGCTACCAGCGAATGACCATATGCCAAGGCGGCGCCGGCGATCGTTTTGTAATTATCCTGCTCGACCCAGTTAAGCAGCAGGTTTTTGCCGGCACACGCCTGAGCAACAGCTTTGAGCACCTCGTTATTGGAATCGAAGTGATTATGCCCGGTTATGATCAACGGCACATCTACTGCATCGAGTACGGATTTGACAACGTCGACGGCAGCATCAGCATGGCGATTGCCTTTTTCGGGATGCGTACCTTCGAGGCGGACGCTGATGAGGTCGGCGCCGTGTCTTTCTACGCACTCCCGGGCATGTGCTGCCGGATTGTTGATGATATCGCCATACACTGCTCGTAAGACCTGCGGATACTTCTCGGCAACCGTGTCGAATACTTCGAGTGCTACCAGCGGTTTGTTGGGCATGTCGCCTTCCCAGAGATGAAAGGGCATGCATGTTTCGCCGCCAATAACTTTTTTGGTGGCGTGGGCGCCCAGGCTCACGGAAGCAATGGGAACTTCGCAGCTCTCCCGAGGTACCTCAATAGCGGTAATGTGGGCTATGCGCTCTGCCGCTTTGGGTCCCGCCGATGCTCTGGGGTCGGCTTTGCAGGAAACGGACGCTTCTTGCTTATGTCCGTTGCCGTCCTGGGAAGTAAGCGATCCTCCCAGAAATTTCCGACTCAGCGTATTGATGATATCCTTGACAATATCTTGCGTGACGCCGGCCCTGATGCTGTCGGTAACTTCTGCGGCAATCTGCTTTTTCAACTCATCCATATTTGCTTGATTCAATTGGGCTGCCGCTACAGGCTGAGCCTTTGTCGGCGAGGAATCGTTTTCAGCAGGTGTGGCGTTTGCCTGGGTTTTCTGCGGGGGTGATGCCGTCGGCGCAGTGCTTTCGGCAAACTGCGCCATGTCCTCCATCGCTATGGCGGGGTGCTTGACTCTCTCGAGGTGTGCGCGTACGTCTTGCGTGTTGATTCCAACCGCTTCATCGGCAATTTTCTCCAGAAGATCGGGAATGCCCTGCTCTTGTGCGCGCTGCTTGATATCTTGTTCGAGCATTTTTTTGAGCTCTCGGGGCATCCAGACCAATCGCTTATGTCCCCCCTCGGCATAAAGAAATTTCTTCGATGTCAGGTATACTTTGCCCACTCCAATGAATCCGGGGGTTTGTTGACCGCCGCCAACCGATCCGGCCAGCGTCGAAAAGGTCATGCCGACCGGAGTATCTCCCTGGAACTCACGATTGACCGCCATCACCCCGTTGAGTTCGGGAACATACGCGCAAATCACTTCGAAGCAGCCGCAACTGGTCATGGGTTGATTCATGATGGAATAGGCGGAAAATGATTCGATTGCTTTGTGCGAATTCGGATAAACATACTCATTGACGCCTTGCCACACGCCTCTGAGGGGATCCAGGCATTCGCCCTTTTTAACCGGCTGATTGGGACCGGTCTCATCGATTTCATAGGCGGCTTTTCCGTCGAGCCAGTTGTATGCGCCGCACAGACCGAGCCGCTCGGGCGTAATGATGCATACATGGTTGGGTGCGAAGGATTGACACAGCAGACAGGAATAAAAGGTGTCCACCGACTCATCGGTCATCGATTCTAGTCGCTTGTTGCGTTCCCGGTAGATGGAACGAGCCGCTGCAACGCGACGCTCAACTTCGTCGGCGTCGGTTACCAGGGTTACTTTAACTTTGTCAACAATCGCCGGATAGTCATTGAGAAATTTTGCATGCAGGATCTCCCCGTAGTGCTTCAGACGCAGGCCTTTTGCAAAGCCGTCCTTCGAAACGCGTGTCCAGACGATATCGCGCTGGCCCATGTGCCAGATGCCCTCCGCACCGTTCACCAGATGATGAATCTGCCGTTCGAGAATCGGCTCAAAGTCGGACTGCATTTTGCGTCCGGCGACCTCTACCCAGATCGCCAGCGGCAGACTCGATCCTTGCTCGACCTGATCAATTTCCGGCCCGATTGTTTCGATCTCCCCGTCGTTGATTGCGTCAAGCTCTACCGAGGTTACGAATTCAAATGCCGTCGATTTGTTCCCGCCGAATTCGATCTGGACATCTGCTTTACGTATGCGTTCACCTTCAAATGCCGGCCCATAGGGTACGGGAATCGGTACTTTGGCGATTTTTACTTTGCAGCCGCGCACTTCCAATGCGCGTTCGACCATGCTGTCATGCGGCACCCTGGAGACGACATGTTCGTACGTACAAACTCCGGTAGGAAGAATTTCGGGAATATCCGTATCCGCGATTACCGGGAACCCGTAATTAATGGCGCCTGCGGCAACGGCATATTTATCGGGGGTAACCTCTCCCAGGGCCAATACGAATGCAAAGATGCGCTCCTTATTATAGCGTAGATTTGCGGTAAAACCACCTGGCTTGACGCCGCCGAAAGACAAGGCAGCCCGGTTTGCAAATCCGAGCGCATAAACTAATGCCGAAACATCTTTGCCGAAAGGGACCAGACGGGTTTCCCAGCCTAACTGCACGCCCGCCTCGTGAAGTTGCTCGGCGAATTGCGTGCCGTTGTGCGATCCGCCCATAAAAACGTACAGGTTTTTTTCCTGTAATTCACGTGCAATCTTGACGGCGATTTCATTGGTTGGCGCCGCACCGGTAACTGCTGCAAAACCGGGAGCCGTACCATCTACAAATTCGATGCCGCGCTCTCGCATGATGACGTCATTTGCCGCACCCAGCCAGATTCCCCAAACCGGTTCCGGACCGATTGCATACTTGCATGCCTCAATGATTTCGCAGGCAAATAGCGCCGCAATGCCTGCATCGAGCGTGTTGCCCAGATAGGGCAGCCAGGTCTGATCGGCAGGACGCCCCGGAAGCAATTCTTTGGCTTGAGCAAGCACGGCCCGCATGTCGGCAAAGGTTTCGACTTTCTTTCCGGTAAAGGAATATATGATCGGCAGAAAATATGCGGTATTGGGAAATGCGACGCTATGATCCTCATCTTTTTGCTCTATGGCTTCGTTGAGCTTTGCTTCTGCTTGAGCTACCCATGCAATAGCTCCGTCAATCGCATTCGAACAGATTACTTTAGACAAGTATTTCTCTCCTATCTTTCATGTCGAACAATTTGCGTTCGCTTTGTGTATCGATTCCAAGTTTTTTGCGGGCCGCGGCAATGATGTCCAGAGCAGTCGTTGCCGCTTTTTCGGGAGAAGGACAATGGTGGAAGGAGGCGCCGAAAATATCCTGCGTTGTGCTGTGCAAAAAGTCGGTGACTTTTTCGGAGCCAAAGACGTGAAAGGCATTTCCCAGAATCACGTCTACTCCGGAAGCTACAAAGTAGCAGCCAATGGCCACGGCCTTCTCACTCATCCACTCGGGCGCAACGCCAACCGCGGGAAGACCGGCTATACTGTCCCCGAGACCGCCTTCGAATACTACTTCTGCCGCCGCTTCGAGTATCCGCGAATTATCGACGCAACTGCCCATATGTAAGATTGGGGGAATGCCGACGGTTTCGCAGACTTCACGCAGGCCGTCTCCTGCCTCATTTAACGCTGATTCGGGAGTCAGCATGCCTTCTTTGGCCGATGCAATCGCTGCACACCCGGTTTTGAGAATGAGAACATTGTTTTTGACCAGCTCTTTGGTCAGTATATTCGTGTATTCATCCAGCCGGGAATTCGGATTGTTACAGCCGACAATGCCGACGATGCCGAAAATACGTCCCTGCATAACGGCGTCATTCAACGGACGAAAAGATGCCCTGAAGGTGCCACCCAGCATGTATTTGACGGCATCAACGCTGAAACCGGCAACGATTGGCTTGTGCGATTTGGGAATGGCTACCTTTTTCGGGTCGCGGCTCTTGAAATTGTCAATTGCTTTTTTGATCAGTTCCTTGGCTGAATCCAGCGCTTTGTCGGTGTCGAATGAAAAGGGGGTTGCTCCGATGGTGCGTGCAATATCGCTGGTAGCTACAATTTCGGTGTGGTAGGCCTGAGCGACTTCCGGCAGGCTGGGCATGCAACACTGTACATCAACGACCATTACTTCGATTGCGCCGGTAATCAAGGCCAGCTCCTGTTGCAGAAAGTTGCCCGCAACCGGGATGCCGTGGCGCATCAGGATTTCGTTGGCCGTGCAGCAGATACCCGCAAGTCCGATACCCGCCGCACCGGCCTCTTTTGCACTGGCGACTATTTTGGGATCTTGCGAGGCGATGGTCAGCATTTCTGATAATTCCGGTTCGTGGCCGTGCACCAGAAGGTTAACATGGTCCTCACGTATTACGCCGAGATTAGCGCTGCTGCGCACGGGAAAGGGGGTGCCGAACAGAATGTCCGACACCATGCTTGCTATGCGGGATCCGCCCCATCCATCGGCAATTGAGGTGCGGAAGGCATGCATCAGAATATTGCTGTAATCGTGATCGACACCGATATGTGTGCGATGCATCGATTCGACAATCATGCGGTCAATGCCGTGCGGCACGGTGTTCATGCTCTTCCAGATATTCTGCTGTTTGACCGGGGCGAGGTTGAGCGTTTCGAGCGTTTGCTCCTGTGAAGTAAACTCCCCCAGCAGTTTTGCTGCTAAAGTTGCAGCAATTTCACCGGATGTTTTTTCAGCCGGGTCAATGTCGTACTTGCCGGCCATACGCAGCAACGCTTTTTCATCTTTGATTCCGTATCCCTGAGCTGCGCCTTCTGCGGCCTTTTTGAGCAGGAGTACCAGGTGGCGGGCATGATCCGAGTGCGCTGCAACTCCGGAAGCAACCTCACGCAGAAAGTTGCGCGCCACGATAGTGTCGGCATTCGCCCCGCACACGCCGCGGGGTGATTTGGGCGTGATGCGACACGGACCCATATGACATATGCGACAACATACGCCCTGCGTGCCGAATTTGCAGTGATTTTGCTGGGTATCCGCCCGGTCAAACGCCGTGACGACGCCGTCGCGACCGGCCTTTTCGAGCAGCTCCACCGAAGCTGCATCCCAGGCCCGTGATTCGATTGGCTTTTTTTCTCTGGGCATGTCGTTTCCTTTGTCGAATTGCTGTGTCAATTTCAATTTAGAAAATTACTTGATTCTGCTTCACGATCGCAGATCGGTCGCAAGCGTCGGATTGTGCCGACAATTCGCAAGCAACGTTTTCCGATTGCATTGAAACTCATGAATTGTTTCGGATTCCGAATGTTCACGGCTCACACTTTGTCTCCGCTTTGCATGGGAAAAGGTGCATGCGGGCATTTGGCATTAACTGGTATTGCGTAGGATTCATATTTGAACTAGGTCAACAATTCATTCATCAGCGAATCGATTTTATGAACGACGACGTTATCATCAGGCAGCTTGAAAACCGAGCCGGCTTCCTCAAAGGTTTCCGCCAGCGCCTGGTTGTCGGGTAGGCCCATCGCCAGCTCCGCACCAATTGCCGCCTTGACGGATTGGGCACGGTCGGAAAGCGATTCTTTGCGCATGCGATTGACAATCAAAGCAAGTTTATCATAGGTTATTCCCATTTCACCAGTTATGGCATGCAGGCGGCGTATCGTATCAAGACCGCGTGCCGATGCGTCTGCTACCATGATCATACATTCAATATGCTGAACAATGCGGCGCGACAGGTTCTCCAGGCCGGCTTCATTGTCAAGCACAACCCAGGGATAATTTGACGTGATTTCGTTGAGAGTCTGCTTAAGCACGTTATTTGCGTAGCAATAGCATCCGGGGCCTTCCGAGCGGCCCATGGCAATGAAATCAAAGTCCTGCGATTCAACCATGCTCTCGGAAATTTTCATCTGCAGAAGCTCCTGCTTTGCAAGGCCGGCTGTATTGCCCTTGCCGGCGATTTCGCGAGCTTCTTCCCGGACGGTGCCGATTGATTTTTCGACGGTGACCCCCAGGGCTGTATCCAAACAGGTGTTGGGATCAGCATCGACGGCCAGTACCGGGGTTTTACGTTGCGCGATGAGTTGACGAATGACAAGTGCGGCAATGGTTGTTTTGCCGACGCCGCCTTTACCGGTTATGGCGATAATTTTGCTCATTGCTGCTCAACCCTTTCGGGGCTTGAGGTATTTGGTATCCTTGATGACAATGGCGTTTACCTGCCGCGCATTATCTTGATGCCCGTCAGGCTTCCTGGTTGTTGGAATACACGATCATGCTTCTGCTTTCGCAACCGGACTACATTGCTGATCTATAATCGACTTTATAAATCATAAACCTCAAATTGTCAATCTCAATTCGTCCGCCAACATCGCTCCAAAATCCCCTCAAACACCTTAATCTGGCCTTTATCCACTGCTTCCAAAACCGAACAGCCGCGTCGGTCGGCTTGCCCAAACGCATCGGAGAAAGGGATGACCCCAGCCAGATCCCGGATCCCAAGTGATGATCTCACCATGGCGCTATCTTCTTCGTCAATGCGTTTGTTGAGAACGAATTCGAGATTTTCTATACCGATTTCCTTTGACATGCGCATAATGCGTCTCGCACAATCGAGCGAGCGCAGCCCCGGTTCAACAACGACCAGCATGCAATCTACGCCTTGTGCCGTTCCTCTGCCGAGGTGTTCGACGCCGGCTTCCATGTCAAGTATGAGGTTGTCCTGTTTGTAAAGTACAGCGTCGGTAATCAGCGAGCGCAGCAAAACGTTTTCCGGGCACGCGCATCCGCCGCCTCCCCGGCTCGATGCTCCGAGCACCAGCAGGGATACACCTCTATGCTGCACCGCGTAGTTTTTGGCAATGTCGGCAACATCGGGATTCATTTTAAACATCTGACCAAATTGCCGGACTTTAGCCCCGGTGCGTTCTTCGATTAATTTGCGCTGGTGACCGATAGGAATGATGCGTTCCTGCACATCCGGAGGTACACCGAGCGAAGCGGCGAGATTTGCATCCGGGTCGGCATCGACCGCCAGGACATGCTGTCCCTTTTTGGCCAGCAACAGAGCCAGTGCCGCCGCAATCGTAGATTTTCCAACACCGCCTTTACCGGAGATCGCGATCTTCATATTGAATTTCGATTGACGATTTGAGATTTGAGAAAGTTGTTAATAGCATACTTCAGTTCGGTTTTGGAATGCTTAATTGATAGTTACCAGTGCTTCCCATTTTTTTTATGGGCGATTGTTTCTTTTATTTCTGCCGTATTGACGCTGGCGACGAAGATTGAAAGAAGCTGATCATTTCTTGACAAGCAATGAATTGAGTGAATTCCAGATCGATTTTGCTGATTGAGCTTCTGCGTTATTAAAAGCTGGTGATGTTCCTGAGCGAATGAGTTGTCCGGCTACATTGCATCCTGCTCGTGTTTGCGGAAGCTCTTCGATAATATTAATTATTTCAGCAGAAAAATCAATGAGCCGTTGTTCTAAATCTAATGCCTTCTCACGCATAGGTCAACCAATTCCAAAAAATAATCTTCAATCTGAAATCATGTACTTCCCCTTCATCTCCGCACTCACCCTCCCCGTCATCTCAAATACTTTCACCGCGTCTTGCGGCGGAAGACTTCCGGTGCCGCATGAGGGAGTGATCAGGGCCTGGCGTATGATTTGAGCCCTGTCGATACCTTGAGAATTGAGATTATCGATAGCCTTTTCAAGGTGGGTGATCAGTGAATCGAGCGTTTGTTCTCTGATGGCTGGCGAGGTCGGCACTACCCCCCAGGCAAGTGCGCCGCCGCAATCGAGATGCCCTTTGACCTCATCGGGATACATGGCAATGGTATCACCATATTCGAACGCATCGAAATTGACAATATCTACACCGGCGTCGATCGGAATACTCCACTCGGTGCTGCCGCAACAGTGAATGCCGGCCAGCGCATTTTCGGCATGAATGGCATCAACGACTTCGCTAAGCTGTGCAACGATGTCTTCTCGCTTGACGGATACGTACGTCGAGCTGCCGAACGCCGAGAGAATCGGTTCGTCAATGAAGCAAATCACATTTTCTGCAAACGGTGCGAATTTCTGAATCTGCCAGCGGCATTTCATGGCCATCGCTTTGACGATAATGTCACGGAATTCTTCGTTATAATAAATAGCGCGTTTGTTTTCATCGGTAATGGTCAGGGCAAAACTGCACGGACCGGTTGTTTGTACTTTGACGCAGGGGAGTTTTTCCGATGATTGCTGCAGCTTCCTCTCCAGCGCAAAGATGCCTTTGGAGAATTCATCCGTTATAGCCATTTCGGAGCAGTCGCCGGTGCCTTCGTCCGGATCCATGGCAACGACATACTTTTCATAAAAGGCACCGAACTCCTCGGAATAATCGCCGGATGTGTCCAGGTACATTCGTTCCTTGTCCGAATCAATGACAGCACGGGGAATACCTTCGGAATATTGAATTTCCATTTGTTCTTTAAGCGAAATTTTAGGCAATTGCGGCCACATGGGCGCCTGCGGCAGATTCGATAATGCTATAGCTACGGCCTTGTCGGGATCGGTGAAGGGCATACTACCTATCCCCGTGGCCATGAGGCGAGGCTGAAAAGACATGGCTGCTCCTGGGATGCGGATGAAAAATTGTGGTACTGTAATGTACTAAACGTAAGGGTGCTAATGCAAATTGTTGGGATCGTTGCGGCGATAATTGCGCTCGACGGCGCGCATTGCCGTGGCGATGTCCGGGTACCAGTTTTCATAGTCGGCCGCAACTTTGCGGAACCGTTTATGGCCTTCCTGCTGCAGAATACCCAGCAGGCTCGATTCCACGGCATTCTGATAGTATATCCATACCTTACGATAGGGATCATGTCGCTCGTATTGAAGTGAGCGATCGCCGCGCAGGACTGCGTTTGTCAATTTTGAACGAATGTATTTGAGATTTTCGGCTTCTTTGGGCATGAGCACGTTTATGGTCGGTGACGTCGAAAATTTCAGGAGTAATCCCTGTGGGCGAGCAGGCGCCCGGCGCATCCAGGATAGTTCCTGCGGAAGGTGTAAGCAGGCCCAGTCCGCATACGCTCCGCCGCGCTGCTTACCGGCGGATACCAGCTTGAGCATGCAGCGATCGTACAATGCCTGCATGTTGCGGCGATCGAATGGCTTGCCCAGATCGAAGCGGGATACCTCGCGGGCGAATGCGCCGAATTCCGGTTGCCACGTGGGCAGCAGTTCTGCAAAATGATTGCGCAGGTAATCCATGTACCAGAAGCGCCGCATCATCAGGACATCAATGACGAAAAGATCGGTGCGATAGCCTTCTACGTGACGCAGGTAAAGATACGGCGCGTACAGATCCCATTCAGCGGTGATAACGACCGCATTGCGGGGGAGCGGATCCAGGCACTCTTTGACCAGCGTGCGCGCGGTCGTTTCCCGGCTGAGATTGCAGTAGAAATTGTTCATGGCGACATTCAGCGTGATGCTCGCCGCAATGAGCACCGCAAGCGCAATTTTTGCCTGCATGAGTGAAAGGAGTCGTGAGATTACCCGGACGCCGATTCCCGACAGCACACACCATGCAGCAGTTGCCGGCAGATCATATGCCATGCGATCTTCGGGACCGACGACGTAGAGCGTTGACAGAAGAAAATTCAATCCAATCAGTAACGCGGGTACGCCTAAGGCAAGCGTTCGGTTTCGCCAACCCTTTACATATTTGATGCCGAAGCCGAGGCCGCCGATGATTGCAATTAAGGCAGGGATGCCGCATCCCCGGCAGAGCAATTGCCAGAAATCTGCGATGACTTTGCCGCGGCGCCCGGCGCCTTTCAATATGTCGTGATACTGCCCACCGGTAATATGGCGCGCAAGGAGATTGAAATTGTGAATGCCGCCCCAGTTTATGGACGGATCATTGTGCGAGGCAATGAACAGGTAGAGGTACAGGCTTAGCGATCCGGCCAGGCACACACCGAAGATGAGCAGCAGTCGTGTGTTGAGCAGCAGCCGTGGTGAGGCGACAAGCAATATCAGCATCAGGCAGGGGAAAATTAAAAGTGTTGTCGCATGATGGTTGGCAAGTCCCAGACAGGAAAATACGCAGCACGCAATGACCCAGCACCAGAAAGGTTTTGGTATTGTCGCATTGTACCCTGCGACATCGCGTGATCTGCTTTGGGCCGGATCGACCCATCGTGAGAAAATGGCATACGCCTTGAGAGCGGCAAGCCAGGAGGCGCAAATCAGGAAAATGTTGAGCGTGTAAACCTCCTGCACGCCGCTCCAGGTCCAGAGGTTGCGGCTGGTAGCAAAAGCAACGGCGGCAAAGACTGCGGGCCAGATTTTATGCGCGGCGTATTCATCCCGCTTGTCGATGATGCCGATAGTCACGCTGGCGATACCATAGATGCAGGCACTTGCAGCAGCCCCGAAAAAGCACGACATAACCGTTACCATTCGTGCTGGTGATGCAAACGGTAGTGCGGCAAACACTTTGCCGAGCAGGAGGTACAAAGGAAATCCGGGCGGATGCGCAATGCCCCCTTTTGCCGACACCAGGGCAAAAAACGAGGAGTCAACCAATACGAGGTCGGGTGCCGAAGTGAGGAGATAGAATACGAAGGTGGTCAGAAAGAGTGCGGCGAAAGGGACGATTCGGTGTATATGCAGTGATCGAAAAAAAGGTACCATGGCATCAGATATACAGTGATCGTGCTGGAGTAGTAAAAGTAATTCCAGCGCACCAGATAGGACAAAACCGGGGCATTTTATTCCAGAGCAATACCAGCACTGCACTATAGAAATAAGCGGAAACAATACATAGTGTAATTTTTATTACTATGTTGCTCTTTATAAAATGCGGCCAATAAATGACATTATGAAAGCCATACCGAATGATACCAAACTCATTACGAAATATGCGGAAAAAATGCGTGGCGTATTTTCTCTGAGTAATCTTTGCAGCTTGTTAGGTGAACATGGCCAGATTTGCCTTGAGAGGCAGGTGAGCACTGTGCAGGATGCGGAAATTGTCGCGCGGTTTTGCGAAGGCTGCTGCGTCATTCCCCGGGCTGAACATATCTGGCCATGGTCCCGAATTAACCAAAACGCGTTTGCCAGTCCGGGGTGAGCCCGCCTGCGCACAAAATCAAAAAATTCATTTTACAAGCACTCTTCCATGCGAAACTTCATCAAAAGGTTCGTCGACGCTTCTTCAGTCAAATCGATTGCCGTTTTTCTCATCTCCGGATTCTTTGCCTGGTTTCCGTTGACAAATACCGATATCTGGTGGCATCTCGCAACTGCGCGGGAGATGCTGGCCAGTGCTACCTACCTGTATACTGATCCCTTTTCGTTCACGCCGCATGTAGAGTGCTGGATCAATTTGCACTGGGTATTTCAACTCGTTGCATACGGAATCTACCAGGTTGCATCCGTCAAAGGCCTGGTGCTGTGTAAAGCGGCGCTCTTTGGTCTGACCACAGTGGTGGTATATTACGCTATACCTGCTGCAAAGCGGGGCTGGATCGGTGTGTTGCTGCTGGGGCTTGCGGTATTTGAAGTGCGTTATCTGGTTCTGGCCAGACCGATTGTTGTTACGACGCTGATGATCGCGTTGTTTATGTCCCTGTTTGAGCGATGGCGGGTTGAGCGGCGCGTCGGGTATTTGCTGCCGTTGATCCCGCTGCAGATCATCTGGACAAATGCGCAGGGCTTATTCATTCTGGGACCGGTAATTGCCGGAGCCTACTGGATGGGGGATGGTCTGATTGCGTACCTGGTTGCATCACCGGCTCGTAGCGGGAAGCGAATCGATCGCACGGCAATTAGGGATATCTCTGCGATAGCAGGCGCAATTGTGCTTTCGACGATAGTCAATCCCCGGCATGTTCATGGTATCCTGTTCCCTTTTAAACTCTTTAGTCGTATCGATCCGAATCTCAAGAACATCTACGCGACGAATGTCTCCGAGAACGCGCCGCTAATGACGCTAATGAGCAACGAACCGCGATATTTCGTGTCAGCCGTCATTATTACGCTGCTGCTGGTGGTTTCCTTTTTTGCAGCACTGCGACGATTTCGCTGGTCGCATGCAATGCTCAGCATCGGTTTCTTTGCACTGGCTTTTATGGCAAAACGCAATATTTTGCTGTATTTCATCGTTGCCGTGCCGATATTGGTGCACAATTTCGGATTGGTCAATCATCCCGAAGCAAGGCTCAAAGACGTAGCGTATTACCGCAAAAACATAATTGGAATGATGGGCGTAATAATTCTGCTCTTTGGCTTTACTCACGCAAAAATGCTGAGTATCAGTCCCGGTAACGGTATTGCCCCCTTTCGGTATCCGCAGGAAGCTGTGCGCTACCTTGATGGTCATCCGGTCGGGGGAAACATGTTTAACGCCATTCGCGCCGGCGGGTATCTGCTTTGGGAGCGTTATCCACCGCATCAGGTATTTATCGACGGCAGATTGATTATTCGGACACCGGCATTTTTCGCAGAATACTTGTCAATTCTGGATAATCCCGACCTTTTTGCAGCATTGGATCGCAGGTTTTCCATAACCCACGTTCTGGTTCCAACAGCTTTGCATGGACGCTACAAAGGCTTTGCTGCACGGCTCTACCGGCTTGCGGAATGGAAATTAGTCAGTTATGATGGAGCCTGGGCGCTCTTTTACCACGAAGATGTGGCCAGCGGTACCGGAATCAATTTGGCCAATCAGACTGATGTTGATCGTATCACGACTCAGTTGAAGCGAAAATGGCGACAGAATCCGGAGATTTATCAGGAAGCAATAGGCTATATTCGTCAATTTCTGCTTCAGCTCTCATTGAACACTGATCCCCTCGCTACCAACCAGGAAAAGCGATTTTCGGGAAATTGCCCATTGATATCATGGGTGCATCCTTCAAAATTTTGAACAGATTCTATGCGTTGAGCCACACCAAAGTTCTCTGGACCATATCTTTTATGAAGGAGCCGCAAGCACCGCAAGGTTTTCGCTGAAAATCCGGTAGCGAGCTTCACTTATCAAAAAACTACCAAGTTCACCTTTGAAATATGTATTTTATTCAAACTGAAATCATGCTATGTATGCGCTTATTGAGAAGCGTGCGACTACAGAGCGAGACAATAACAACCTTTTAAATTCCTACAGGAGGATTTATGCGTTTAAAATCAATGCTTCTGCTTGGTGCTTTTGTGATAGGTAATGCAACTCTGGTTCTGGGTCAAGGAGCCCCGGTTGGTGCTGCAGTCAAGCCTAAAAAGAAGGAGCAAAGAGCCCTGGAAGAGTTCAAGGGCAAACTCGAAGGCAAAATTGCCTGGTCAAGCTCGCGTTCGAATCGTCTCCATGACATCTGGATCATGAATGCCGACGGAACTGACAAAACGCAGTTGACAAAAAGCAACAATGTCGACTGGTTCTCACGCTTTTCTCCCGATGGCGGCCGGGTCACCTTTGCCCGTTCTAAAATGGGCTGGGTCAAAGAGATGGACGCCAAGTTCTACGATAAATGGGATGTCTGGATGGTCAATGTAGACGGCTCGGATGAAAAGAAAATCGTGGAAGACGCCTGCTGGGCCAACTGGATTGGTGATAATGAAATTTCATTTGCCCGTGGCGGCAAGGTTTTCACCAAGGATCTCGGCAGCGGTGAGGAAGAACTGCTGTGGGATGCAGAAGAAGCCATCAAAAAGGGAACGATTGCGCAGCAGCCGCAGCTTGCACCGAATCGCAAGTTTCTTGCGGCGACCCTTCGCGGCTCATCCCGCGAAACCGGCATCTGGAATTTCGAGAAAAAAGAATGGTACACCATGGGCGGCGGGTGCCAGATCAACTGGTTTCCTTCATCAGAAGAAGTCTTTCGCATGAACGAAGTCAGCTACAATACGTCTGTTTTGCGCGTTCCAATAGACGAAAATGGTAAGCCCACCGTAAAAATGACCGGTCGTTTGCGTATCCCCAAAAAGATTGTTATGATGGATTTGCCCGGCCGTCGTACTCATGAATACTTTCCGAAGCTTGACCAGGAAGGTGAGTGGATGGTTTGGTGTGCAACCGCCAAGGGGCATGACCATGACATCTATGACTATGAAGTATACGTCTGGAAAATTGGCGACGACATCAAAAAAGGCCCCGTTCGTCTCACGTTCCATTCCGGAAATGACCGCTGGCCCGATATCTTCTTGGGCAAGGCTTCGGCTCCCGCCCCGGCTCCCGAACCGGCTCCCGAACCGGCAATGGAAGAAGAGTCAAGAGACGATGATACTGATGCCATGGAAGAGGATGCACCGGATAGCGAAGAAAGCGATATGGATATAGACATGGATATGTAGTATCTGAGCCTCCATGCGTATTTTGATAAAGCCTGCTCTGTTGTGAGCAGGCTTTTTTTGCTACCGAAGCTATTTTCCTTAAAAAGGCACCGAGATGATGCCGTCACACTTTTAGGACTCTTCTACCGGCAGGAGTACTCTCCTCATACTATCCGGTTCCTGCTCCGGCCAATACGACTCCCTCATGCAGACATGCCGCTGATTTTTCCTTTACAGCGGCGATTTCGACGAATCTCTTCCATGAGTTATTTTACAGGTACCTGTGAGAAGAGACGTCTGAGCGCCTGATTCCCGACCAAGCATACGCAAAAGCATGAAAATCACCCTGAACGGCAATGAAGCAACATTTGACGAGAGAACCACCGTGATGGACGTAATTAATTCGAAGAACATCAATCCCGAAAACGTCGCAGTAGAGCTCAACCTGCACATACTGTCGAAAGAAGAGTATGCTACAGCAGTCCTCAGAGTCGGTGACACGCTTGAAATCCTCAGCTTTATGGGGGGGGGGCGGTGAGTGAAGACCTGTTAATGATCGGCGGGCGCGAGGTCCGCTCCAGACTCATAACCGGATCGGGCAAATATCGTGATGACCGGCTGATTCCCCGTGTGCTGGAAGCTGCCGAATGCGATATCATTACGGTAGCTTTACGCAGGATTGATCTGGAGAACCGGCAGGACAGCATTCTCAACCACATTCCCAAAGACAGGATTCTGCTGCCCAACACCTCCGGCGCCCGTACTGCAGAAGAAGCCATTCGTCTTGCCAGGCTGGCCCGTGCGGCAGGGTGCGGCAACTGGGTTAAAATAGAAGTGATCAGCGATCAGAAATATCTGCTTCCCGATAACCAGGAGACGATTGCCGCTACCCAAGCGCTGGTTAAAGAAGATTTCGTCGTATTGCCGTACGTATGCCCCGAGCTCTATGCCGCCCGGCGCCTGGTAGAGGCCGGTGCCGCCGCCGTCATGCCGCTGGGGGCGCCAATCGGCTCCAACCGTGGACTGCGTACCAGCGAACTGATCGAGATTTTAATTGCAGAGATCGATGCACCGATAATTGTCGATGCAGGAATTGGCAGACCCTCCGAAGCTGCTCTGGCAATGGAGATGGGGGCGGATGCGATCCTGCTCAACACCGCCATCGCCACCGCCGATGATCCCGTGGCCATGGCTCGTGCGTTCAGGCTTGCAGTCGAGGCCGGGCGTACCGCGTTTACTGCCGGTCTGGCATCGACCTCCAAAGCAGCGCGTGCGTCATCGCCCCTGACCGGCTTTTTATCTTGACAAGTGAGGCTGCCATGTCTTTCAATGCCATAATTGACACACTAAATTACGAAGAGATGCAAAAACGTGTTCGCGCCGTTTCGGCAAGAGATGTCGAATTGACCTTGGGGAAGGAAGCGTTTTATCCGAATGACTTCCCGGTGCTTGTTTCGGATGCGGCGGATGCCTATCTGGAGCAGATCGCGCAGATTGCCCATCGCCTGACCCGCAAGCAGTTCGGCAATGTGATATTCATGTTCACGCCATTTTACATTTCAAATTACTGTATTAACACATGCGATTACTGTTCGTTCGCGCGCCAGTACAAAATTGATCGCAAACAGCTCAAGCTCGATGAAGTCCGCAAAGAGGCAGAGAAAATCAGCTCGACGGGCATGCGCAATGTGCTCATACTTACCGGTGAAGCACAATCGATCACAACCTTGCATTACATTGCCGAAAGTGTCGCCATATGCACCGAGTACTTTTCCTCGATCGGCATAGAAATTTATCCTCTGCCGCAAAGTGGCTACAAACGATTATTCGATGCAGGGACTGATGCACTCACGATATATCAGGAAGTTTACAATAAAGACGCCTACACATATTTCCACCGGGCGGGACCCAAAGCCGACTATGCATTCCGGCTCGACGCACCCGAACGGGCCTGCAACGAACGCATTCATGCGGTGACAATCGGACCGCTTCTGGGGCTGGCGGATTATCAGGTGGAGGCGTGGTGCACTGCGTTGCATCTCGACTATCTTACCCGCAACTATCCCGGTACAGAAATGTCGATCTCACTTCCCCGGCTGCGCCCCCTCGTCAGTGAATTCAAGGCGCCCATTGAAGTTGACCGAAGGCAATTCGTGCGCCTGCTTATGGCATTCCGGCTTGTCTTTCCCTATGCCGGCATAACGGTATCCACGCGCGAGTCGCCCCAATTCCGCAACAATTTGTTGCCGCTTGGCGTTACCAAAATGTCGGCGGGTGTCTCTACTGCGGTTGGCGGACATGGAGAAGAGGCGTCGACGGGGCAATTTGAAATCGATGACCAGCGTTCCCTGGCGCAAATGAAACAGGACTTGCTCGATCACGGGTTTCAACCGGTGACCCATGACTGGAGCTCAAAGCTGCTCAAAAGCGGGATCGCGCAGCAGTTTTCGATCAGCGGCCGATAGATCCAGCACTTCAAGCTCAGCGTGCGTAAACCAGCCGATTTGCTGATGCTCCAGGGCGCGGGGCTCTCCAGCAGTAATCGTTGCAATAAAGGGAATGAGGCAAATTATCTTCCCGCCATAGTCGTGAATAACGCTGCCAAGTCGGTGAGACAGTGCCATCTCCACGCCAAGTTCCTCCCTAATTTCCCGCACCAGACTGGCTTGCGCGTTTTCACCGGGATCGATTTTACCGCCGGGGAATTCCCATTGCAAAGCATTGTGATCGGTGCTGCTGCGCTGAGCGGCAAGAAATTTGCCGTTGCGGGTGATAATGGCACAGGTAACATTGAGCATTGCGCCCCCCCCGGTTAAAGAAATGCCTTGACCTCTACCGATACGACGTGCACGCCGCGTCCGTAATTGTCTTCTCCCTTTTTGCGATGAATTTCACCGCGATAAGAAGCATGCAGATTAAAGTGCTCGCCCAGCCTGAAATCGGCAAATATGTCGATGAGATGGCTGAATCCGCTCGTCAGGCCGCGTGAGTACAGGTCGTTGATCGAGTTTTCGAAATCAGAGTAGGAAAAAGAATAAGATGCCTCGGCAAAGCCACGCTGCAGCGGGCGCCAGGATAGTCCAGGCTTGACAATTGCGTACCAGCCTTGCGCATCAGCATAAGCATTTCGCGGCGTATCGGATTGCTGGCGGGCAAATCCGCCGGTCTGTTTGACATAAAATGAGAGCGCCGGTGTTGTGTTGAGCCGTTCCTCAAGCTCCCAGGCCTGATCGGTGAGCAGATAGCGCGCAGTGCCCAGGCCTCGCCCGGCATGACGTTTTCGCAGAAATTCTGCGCTCAGGCCGAGCAAAAATTTGTTCCATGTCTTGTCGACTTCGCCGCCCCACTCCACGCCGCGTTCACCGAAACTGCGTACGATTTTTTCGAATGGCTTGCCGAATAGACCGGCATGCCATCCTGCAAATTGTTCGGGACGCCAGTCGACCTGCTGACGATAAAGCAGCGACGCGAATTTTACGGATGTGTCGACGGGGATTTTGGTATCCCCGGATCTAATCGTATCCGCCAGGGTAAATGCTCCCGGCAGCCAGGACCAGTTTGAATTGTCGTCATTCAGGGTAATGTGCTCTTCCACCTGCGAGGTGGCACGCCACTCGAGATCTTTGAACAGACCGGTGATACGCTCGCTTTCCGGGAAAAACGCCCAGTTGAAGCTCAATTGTGTTTTACGTACACGCTGGTCCCCGGGAACCCGCTTTTCAATGATATCATAGTCACCCCCGGGAAACGGTATGAATTCCTGCAGGGTATCATCGTAAATATAGCTGCCCAGGCCGCTCACGACGCGTTTGGGGACTTGCCGGAAGAGCGAGGCATTTTCGGAATTGACCGAGTAATCAAGCGTGGAAGTAAAGCCGGTGGAACGCGGCGCCAGGTCGTTGCGTACTTTGATGAGCGTTGAGGTCCTGGTCTGGCGGCTTTGCACCAGTGAATCGCGATGATAGGCCGATGATGCACTGAGCTTCCAGCCGGGCAGTATTTTCCTGCGCATGCTTTGTTTCCAGATGAAGACGATACCCGAATCTGCTGCGTCTGCTATGCGTCTGGCGCCAAACCTGCGTTGGCTGTAGGTTATTTCTTGCTCTAATGCAAGCGGTGCAAAGCTGAATCCCCCGCCGGCAAGTGCGTGTCCTTTTCCGGTAGTATCATTCCAGAACCACTCATTGCCGCCAAGCAGGTAGAGACCGAATGGCTTGTGCGTGAAGTTCAGCTTCAGTCTGTTGCGCCGGCTCTGTTCGTCGCTCATGTCAACTTTGTGGCGAAAATAGGCCCCGTCGTACTGCGCTTCGAACCATTCGGTGGGGGAGAGGTTCGTGTTGTTGGCAATGCGGTCGGTGATCAGCGTGTCATTGCGCCAGAGTTGTCCGTATGAAAATTCGGTCAGGGATTGCGGCAAAAAAGCCAGTCCAATCGATGCACTCCAGTCGTTGCGTTGCGAGTGTGTTGACGAAAGCGTCGTGTCATTCCATTGCTGCCGTTGATCCGCCGCGCTGAGGATGTTCTGAGTGAAGTCGCGGGTGATCAGGTGGTGATTTCCGGAAAGCCACAGACCCGGTTTTTCAACCTGTTTGCGGCCCAGTACGAATGACGAGCGGGAAGCCGCCCCGAGATTGTCATCGTCATCCAGCGACGAAAACAGATTGCGGTCGCGTTCCTGGCCGGCAATTGTGACCGATGCGGTAAACCACGAATTCGGCTTTACTGATACTCCTAACTCTCCGAGCGTCGTGCGCCCCGGCAGCGGCAATTCGGCAATGGGACTGAAATTTCCCGCATTGCTCCCGGCATGTCGATGTATCTCTCGCCAGTCGCCGGCATAGCGCACCGAATCAACGACATAGTCTCCCTGCCCGTCGCCAACGTTGGTAAAGGTGACTTTGTACAGCGCAGAGGTGATGCCGGTTGCGACGGGATTGGTATAAATCCAGAAGCCGGCAGAGTCACGGTACAGGTTCTCCACGACGGATACACTGTCGACATGCACGGCCTGAACCCGTTCCGAAATCGAGCGGAAAGTCGATCGATCTCCGCCGCGGGCAAGAGAATCTCTGTCTGCTGAGGAAAGCGATAGTTCAAGCGGGTGATTTTTGTTATCGGACTCATACCAGAGCGCCCCACTGAGGCTGAGCTGCGAATCTGCAGCCGCATAGCCGAGCCGGGTTCCCGCGACACTTCGTTGGTAATCGAAGGTGCGATATTCATACTCGATGCGGATAATGTCGTCATCCTTAATCAGATACCGGGGTGAAAAGGTAATGGTTCCAAAATCATAATCAACCTCGACTGCCTCATCCGGCCCCTCTTTGACGGATTGGCCATTGACGCTGATTCTGACTGTGCCCCCGACCGGCGTAATAAACTGCTGCTCTCCGTTCCCGGTCAATTTGTATGGTCCCTGCAGGCCGTTTTGGCCTCGAATTGTCTGCACGGTATACTTGCCGCCGGAGATCGCACCAAATCCTTGCATCAGCACCTGTTCGGGGGTGTAGGCTGCGGAAATGCCCTTAATTTTCTTGTCCCCGAAGAGCAGCCCGCCCTGCGGCCAGTGCATGTATTGATCACCAACGACTACATCGTATTTTGGATTCTGCAGAGCCAGATATACCATGTCAAGCTCGGATACTTCGCGAGTCGTACCTTGCAGGGATGAGCCCTGATCGGAGAGGTGACCTTTGAGCACGGTCCGGGGCGTGATGTTTCCGGAGATGGTCACCTCCATGGCCTGCTCGAAATTGGTCTGGCCCAGATTACCAATGGAGACGCCGATGCTTTTATAGCCGCTGAGTTTCAGGTTTTCCTCTTTCATTCGCGTCGAAAGGGGGGGCAGAGAATCAGCAAACAGTTGCAGCGAATCGTCGGGGTGGACGTATTGTTCTTCGTGCAGGCTGAACACGCGCTTTATGCTGCGGTACTTGATGCGGTATCGGACAGTTACCTGCATGCCACTGTCAAGTGGAGCCGAAAACAGCAACGCGCCGATCTCGCTGATAAACGTGGCGGGGAGGATTGCACTCAGCGCGCTGTCGGGCACAATGATGGACAACGAGGCTGAATCGATGTAGGCGGTTCCCAGATGGTAAGGGCCGGGAGAGCCGTTGCCGGTGAGCGTCGTGTCGATATATTGCGCATACCCATGTATCACCGTGAAAAACAGCAACACACTCAGACATGAACGTATCAAAGCATTTTTCAAAAACAGTGATTCCTGCGTACAATTGGCGTTGTTGCCGCATAGTTGGCTCCAGACGCCTTGATGTATGTATTTTGTATATCTTTAATACGATTTTAACGCGTACTGATTGTTGATTGCATTGCGGTATAAAATAGTTTGCAGCGGTTATTGAGATTATGAAACAGGGCTTGTTTGAAGGACTTACCGGGCATTTTTTGGACAATACGCCTGTAGATGAGGTTCCGGCTAAAAACCGTCGCATTGTTTCGATCATGGATCACCTGAACCGGATGTTCAACACCCGGGAAGGCAGCCTGGTTCATTTGAAGGACTATGGTTTGCCCGATATTTCTGAAATTTATCGCAAAATGCCGGATGGGATCGATGAGTTGCAGGAGGCAATTAAGCGAACCATCGAAAAGTACGAACCGCGCCTGAAGCGAGTAAAAATCCTGCAAAAAGAGACCGATAAAAAAGATTTCAAGCTGGAGTTTATTCTCTCGGCAGAGCTTCTGGAAGGTGGACAAGTGCGATTCCAGACCACGTTCACCAGCATGGGCAATTCATCCATCGAGCCCTGGAGACGCCCACAGTAACAGTAATAGAAACCAGGTCTTATGATAGAAAAATATTACGAAGAAGAATTGCGGTATTTAATTGATTCGGGCAAGGAATTTGCCAGGGCGCATCCGGATCGCGGACGTTTTCTCAATATCGATGCAATCGGCGATCGGGATCCTTATGTGGAGCGCCTTTTTGAGGGATTTGCTTTTCTTGCCGCACGGATCAGAGAAAAAATTGACGACAGCTTTCCCGAATTGACCGAAGGGCTCCTGGATTTGCTCTGGCCGCAGTTGCTGGAGGAAATTCCGTCTCTGTCTATTACCGAATTTATTCCGCGCAAGGCATTTTTGCAGGAAACCCGGGTGATCGAACGCGGCGCCGAGATTCTGTCCAACTCGGTCGGCCCCGAGGCCTGCATGTGCCGTTTTACCACGACGCAAAATGTATACATGCATCCTCTGGAGCTCAGGCGGGTTACGCATGAGGTGAACAGGCGTAATCAAGCTACCCTTCACTTTAATTTCATCATTAATCCCGGCGCTCAGTGGGAAAACATGAAGCTGGAGCCGCTGCAGCTCTATCTGCATGCCGAAATCCCCACCGCGCTGATGCTGCACCAGTTTCTCACGCGCAAGGTTATCAAAGCTTCTGTCAAGCTGAACACATTGCCCGATCCGGTGGAAATCGCCCCACAGCAGGCAACGAGTCCCGGCGGTATGTCGCCCGATGAAGCACTGCTTGCGGGGGATTCGCGGTCATTCTGGGGGTATGCTCTGTTGCGTGAGTATTTTGTCTTTCCTGAGAAATTCATGTTTGTTGACCTGAACCGGATTAGTACCATACCAACTCCGGCAGAGCCGCCCACCGAATTTACCTGCAGCCTGACTTTTGACGCCGAATTTCCGCACGACTATCCGTTCGGGCAGGAAAATTTCAGGCTCTATTGCACACCGGTCGCCAATATCAGCAGTACCGAAGCCGAACCGATCATTCATGACGGACTGGACTCGGAATACCGGGTCATTGCAGACTCTTCCTATCCCGAATCCGCCAAAACGCACAGTGTCATCGGCGTGGTCGGCATCGACCGCAGTACCGGTGAGCGCCAGGTGTACCAACCGTTTCATACTTTCAAGCACATCAGCGGCCCTTCATCCCGATGCTATACGTCAAATTATCGGATCACTCCCGACGGCAGACGTCATTGTTTCATTCGTCTGGGCGGAGACAAGCTTGAAGAAGGTCAGTTGCGCGAGGAGAGTTTATCGGTGCGTATTCGCTTGACCAACGGCGAATTGCCCCGGGATGAAATTCAGGAGGGAGGGATCAACAAGCCCGGTTCGGGATTTCCCGACTATGTCGCGGTAAGAAATATAACCCGACCGACACTTCCCAAACTCCCGCCCGGCGATAGCGACTTCATGTGGAAATTTCTGGCACATCTGGCTTCGACCTACACAACCCTGGCCGATGCCGATACGTTCAAATCGGTGCTGAAGCTCTACGACTGGTCGGGGAGCGAAGGACGCAGCAGACGCATTGACGCCATTGCGCACATCGAAGCGCTTGCGGTTTCGAAAGCATGCATGGGATCGATAGTACACGGGGTGCGGTTTACCGTTACGATTCAGGAAGCCCACTTCAGCGATACCGGCGATTTGCATCTGTTTGGTCAGGTGCTCAAGGAGTTCCTTGCACACTACATCTCCATCAATTCGTTCGTTGAGCTGATTATGGTGCTGAAGCCGTCCGGCAAAGCGCAACGATGGGATTCGCTGGAAGGCAAACAATGGCTGATCTGATAGCGCGGCTGGTACGGGAAAGCCATACGATAAATTTTTTTCAGGCGGTTTCGCTGCTCGAGGAGAAGTTTCGCAAAGAGGGCATACCCAACCCGATCGACATCGGCAGAATCCGCTTTGAGCCCGACAGCGCGATTACCTTTCCGCCCAACGATATTGCAGCAATTGAAGAGCTGGAAGGCGCTGTTCGGTTCATTTTGTCATTTATGGGCTTGATCGGTATCTCCTCCCCGTTGCCGATTTACTTCAGCGAATACGTTATCAAGCATAAAAAAAATGGAATTGCTCTTAAGGATTTCCTGGCGATATTTAACCATCGCGTCTATGCTCTTTTTTATCGCGCCTGGAAAAAATACTGTTTTATCAAAAGCTTCAATAAAAGCGGCACCGATCCCTTTACGCAGAAAGTGTGCTCGCTTGCAGGGATTGACACAGGACAAAATAATGATTCGATGCGGTTGCGTACATTAGCCTATGCCGGCTTGTTGGCTGGACGCTGTCGGGGCAGTGCCGGACTGGCTACCATGCTGTCACACTATTTCGACGGAATTCCGGTTGAGGTCGAAACGTTTCGGGCGCAGTGGAAAGATGTACCGGACCCCGCGACGGTAGGAGTTGACATGCAACTGGGGCTGAATTCGCTCGCCGGCACCCGTGTTCTTGACATAGGCGGCAAATTCAGAGTCAAGGTCGGCCCGCTCTCGCGCAAGCGCTATGAGCAATTTCTGCCGGGAAGCGACTCGATAGCCCGCATGCAGGAGTTGACCAAAGCCTATCTGGCCGATCCTTTGACCTTTGATATTGAGGTGAAGCTGCAGAGCAGCGAGCTTATACCGGTTGTTTTGGGCGAAACAAAAGCGATGCTCGGAACAACATCATCGCTGGCACGAACGCAGGGGATGAGTGATGTGCAATCGATTGTGATCGGGGGATGAATGATATCAAGTTTTAATTTTCCATTTGAATCTGTGCAAAAGGAATTTGAGCTTTTTCGTATATTGCAGTTTTGTTCTCATCAAACACATTACAAAGGAGACTGAATGAGTGTCAAGGACATTCGAAAACTTCTGGAACACCTCAACGATTATTGCCAAAAGGTCTTGCAGGCATCGGTAGGCTATTGCGTCAATCGCAGCCACTACGAGCTTCGCTGGGAACATTTTTTCTGGCAATGCATTGACAACGCCGACGGGGACATTCCGATTATACTCAATCATTTCAATGTCGATATGTCGCATTTGAAAGGGGCATTGACCGAAGACCTCGAAGCTCTGCAGGCCGGCAGCACCGGCAAGCCATCGTTCTCACCGACCTTTCTGGAAACGCTTGAGCTGGGCTTTACCATCGGTTCACTCGAGCTGCAGTTGCCGGAGATCTCAACCGGTGCATTATTCATAGCTGCGATCGAGCGTGGTCTGGCAACCACCTCCTCGTATGCTCAGTTTCTGCAGGACGTTAATCTGGAGTCACTAAAGGAGGACTTTCATACAATTGTTGCCAAATCGCCGGAACAGGGCGGCGGGGGATCGCCCGAAGCAAAGCAGGCTCAGGCCGAGGGGCAGTTGGGATTACTCAAACAATTTTGCACCAACTTCACCGATAATGCCAAAGAGGGCCGCATCGATCCGATTCTGGGCCGTGATGATGAAATTCGCCAGTCGCTTGACGTGCTCAACCGGCGCCGCAAGAATAATCCAATCCTGGTTGGTGAGGCCGGTGTTGGGAAAACCGCTATTGTTGAAGGGCTTGCCTTACGCATTGCCGCCGGCGACGTACCCGATCATCTCAAAAATGTCGACTTATGGGGCCTTGATCTCGGCCTTTTGCAGGCCGGCGCAAGTGTCAAGGGAGAATTCGAGAAACGCTTGAAAAATGTGATCGATGCCGTCAAAAACAGTCCGACGCCAACCATACTTTTCATTGATGAGGCCCATACGCTCATTGGGGCAGGCGGTTCTGCCGGACAAAATGATGCGGCAAATCTTCTGAAGCCGGCACTGGCCAGAGGAGAATTGCGTACCATGGCGGCTACCACCTGGTCGGAATATCGCAAGTATTTCGAAAAGGATCCTGCACTGGCGCGCCGTTTTCAGCTTATTAAAATTGATGAGCCGGACGAGGAGAAGTGCTGCACCATGTTGCGGGGCATTGGCACCAGCTACGAAAAGCATCATAATGTGCGCGTAACCTACGAGGGCATTAAAGCGGCGGTCGGTATGTCACATCGCTATATTTCAGGGCGTCAGTTGCCCGACAAGGCCGTTGACGTATTGGATACTGCCTGCGCACGTGTCAAAATGAGCTTGAGCACCAAACCGGGCAGTCTGGACGGTGCGGAACGAGCGCTGTTGAACGCGCAACTGGAGCTCAAGACGCTCAAGAAAGATCACGACGCAGGAATAATCACCGACGAGGAGCCGCTCAAAGAGTGTGAGGCAGTGATTGCCGCCAAACAGGAAGAGGTCGAAGCGCTCACGAAAAAGTGGGAAGCCGAGAAAGCGTCGGCACAAATCATTATTGACTTGCAAGACAAATGCAGTCGGGCGCGTGAACAGGGTGAGGAAGGCAATGCCGTATTCGATGAAGTTTCCAAAGAGCTCGAAGCGGAGATTGAAAAACTCAGCGAAATACAGGGTGATCACCCGATGGTATTTCCCCATGTCTCGGCAGATGTCTGTTCCCAGGTAATATCGGATTGGACCGGTATTCCGCTGGGTTCGATGGTACGGGATGAAGCCGAAACGCTCCTCGCGCTCGAGGATAAACTGCGCGAGCGGGTGATCGGGCAGGATGATGCTCTGCTGGAAATGGCTAATACAATTCGCTCAAGCAAAACCGGCATGGGTAATCCCGATTCACCGATTGGGGTATTTCTCTTTTCGGGTCCTTCCGGCGTTGGCAAAACAGAAGCGGCAACCGCGCTGGCTGACATGCTGTTTGGCGGTGAAAAATTCATGACCGTCATCAATATGTCGGAGTACCAGGAAAAGCACACGGTGTCGCAGCTCAAAGGCTCGCCGCCCGGATATGTCGGCTATGGCGAAGGGGGTGTCCTTACCGAAGCCGTGCGCCAGAAGCCCTATTCGGTAGTGATACTCGATGAAGTTGAAAAGGCTCACCTGGAGGTCATGAATATGTTTTATCAGGTATTTGACAAAGGCTTCATGCGTGACGGGGAGGGGCGTGAGATTAATTTTCGCAACACCGTTATCATCATGACCTCAAATCTTGCTTCCGATATCATTGTTGACGCGTGCACGGCTGAGGAGCCGGTTTCACACGATCAATTGATTGATCTGATCCGTCCCGCATTGAGCAATCACTTTCAGCCGGCCCTGCTGGCACGTGCCAAGATAGTACCGTTCAGACCGTTGCCGGCAGATGTTATGAAAGGCATTGTCACGATGAAGCTGAATAAAATCGCCCGACGCATCAAGGCAACGCATGGCATGGATTTCACCTGGTCGGAAATGCTGGTTGACGGTATTGCTTCCAATTGCACAGCAATCGAAGCCGGAGCCCGCAATGCCGATGCCGTGATCGATCAGAATCTGCTGCCTTCCATCTCACGCCAATTGCTCGAACAGTTGAGCGAGGACAAGGAATATGCCGGAATTCATGTGGGAGAAAATGAGGAAGGCGGGTTTGAAATTCTGTTCAACGAAAAAACAGGCGATCCCGCATCCCAAAGCCCGACTGCATAAATTGGAATAAACACAGGCGCTGCGACACATTACCTGTCGCAGCGCCTGTTACCCGGCATGGCCGGAAAGCATCAGGCTGCAGCCATTTCGACTTCCTGCCCGACAGGTGATTCCTGCTTTTTTTCAGATTCATCCGATGGAGCTGATTTCCAGGGCATATCGTTTGCTGCCTGTATGGCACAGAACAACGCTCGCTGCCCGTTTTTAGCTTTTTCTTCCGATGTATATTTCAGCCAGATACGAGTGTTTCTTTCGTCAACCGCATTCAGGTTAACAATGAACGTGTGTGTCTTGTTTTCCTGAGGCGTGGCCAGACCGAATACGTTGCCAAATGAGATAATCTCGCGCGTATCAAATAAGCTGCTTCCATGCTGGAAAAGGTGTTTTTTTGCATCTCGCACCATTGCCATCAAAGCCCCGTGAGCCTTGCGAGCCGCTTCTATGCCTTTGTAATAGCAGTACGCTGATTTTGTGCTTGTTGTCAGCTTGAAAAAATGCGTGCTGGCGCCCTTGCGTTTTTCCTCTGCAATCTCGACAATAGGTCCAACATAGATGACTTTTGAGACTTGATAGGACTCTTTGGCTGTGTTAAAAACGGCGGATTTCATGTGACTTCTCCTTAGTAAATAGTTGTAAGTTACAATAAGTGATTCCTGACTTTTGCGAAAGACAGGATGGCACGGATAAATCCCGGGTATGTTCTCCGCATGAAACTTCCAGCCCTTCCAGACTCTTTTTTTCCAGCCTGTCGTGCTAAAACTTTCTGTCAGTAAATAAAACAAACCCTATGCCAACAATGTTCACCTATTGTAAGTAATTGATTTGTAAGAAGTTAAGAGAATCCGATAGGTGCCAGGCACTGCCGAAGAGGTCGCAAGGCTATTTGTTAAGCCTCTCGGTGGCGCAAAAGTGCAACCCTGTTCTATTCGATCTCGCTGGCATGGACGAGATTGCTTTTCCAACCGAATCCCTTTTTCACAAAAATCTCAGTGATGATAAAATCTGTTGATTCACTAATCTTATCCGATCTGATTGCTTTCTCTTCAATTTGGGAAACGGCAAACGCCATTTGCACATCATTGGCAAAGAATAATTGATAGCTTTTTATATTGTATACAAGTTGCCTGGGCTTTGCTCGCTTGATCATGTTAATAAAGCTGTCGCGGTCATAAGATCTTCCATGGTGATTGATGAATCGAAAATCATCCGAGCATAGTTTGTCTATCTCTTTCGTATTTCGATCGGCTAATGCCTGCAGACGCTCAATGGTCAATTCTTTCAGCTTATTTCGTTGTGTTGCTCCGGTGTCGGCTTGCAGAGGAACCAATGCCGACAAATGAACGATTAGTGCAATTGCCGCAATGAGCGCATACCCGTATTGCTTGGCGCAGAAGGTTGTATAGGCGGGCAAATGAAACTCCTTTCCTGGCCTGAAGAAATTAGTTTTCCTTCTCACTCCCGCTCAAGTATATCATCTGCGCGTGACGGTTGTCACTATCAGGGATGCCGGCGTCATTGCTTTGTGACTGTCGTCACATTTGAGGGCTATTCATAACTTACGCATAATCAGTGACATGTGGGCGTTTGGGCATTGTTTTTATCTTGATATTTGCAACCGGTAATTTACATTCCGTTTATTGTTTAATGCCGGGGATATACTTTAGACATGTTTACCAGCAAGAATTTGATCTTGACACATTCAACCTCATCCATCAAGGAGTACGGTATGCGTATCTTAACTGCTCTCGCTCTGGTTTTTATGCTTCTGCTTCTCAATTCCTGCTACGAGGGGATCGATCCGGTCTCTCCGCAAGACGGCGATGCGCCAGGCCAGGCCGAGCTGGCTATTGAGCTTGGTAAAGTCGGCTCATTGGCAAAAGCGACGGCCGCGGCCGAAATCAGGCTGAGCGCACTGTATTTGAAGCTGACTGCACAGGGCGAAGGAGATATTAATGATACTTTTGCGTTGTCGGGTCACGATCAAATTACCATTACCAAAAAGTACGAGAATTTAACGCCCTGCAAAGAGTGGACGCTGACAGTTGAATCTCGTGACGCCGTGAATCAGGTTATACACTTCGGGCGTGAGATCTTCAAAGTCAATCCCGGCAAAACGAGTAAAGTAGACCTTGAATTACTGGCCAACTACTCAATGCTTGTTGCAAATTTCTTTCCGATACCGGCTAATATTACCAGGTGCGAAGTTGTTCTTGACGGCCGTTCCACGACCGATTCTTCTTTTTCGGCCGGCGCTCACAGCAACGACACGGTGCGTCTGTCGTATGATTATTTACGGGCAAGCGATTGCATGCAGCATACGATCAAGATGAATGTGTACGGTGAATACATGGGAAGCACGCTACTTCTTTACACCGGGGAAATATCTATTTGTGTGAAGTCCGGTGAGGACAAGACATACAATCTGCGTCTGAGATGGGTAGGGCCGACAATTCAGGACGCCGGCGCCGCCGACATCAATGTTGAGCTGGGGACGGTGGGCACGGTCACGCTCAATGGAATCATCGATTCTCCCCAAGGCAGCAGCACCGGTGACGCACTGTACGATTCGGTGATAGCCTGTAACAGCGAAGACGTTAGCGACAACAATGCCCGTTGCGAACTGTGCCGACAATGCGATGACAGCGATGAAGCCGGATTCGAAGTCGATCTTGAACAGGAAGTCGAAAATGTCGGCATTGATTTCGAATTCAAGGGCAAAGCAAGCTGTGGCCGGATCAAGGTTATCCGCCTGTACCACTCTCGTGATAAAAAATCCTGGAAAAGCTTCTGGGCACGTTCGACTAAAAATGGCTGGGAGCTTTACCGCGGCAATGCGGCCATTGCCTGCGCGTTCAAATACGTGAAAGCAAATGTGGTCGGATGTTCGAAAGTAAAAGTTGCATTCAAATTCAAAAAGCTTGACGTCGATGAATAGTGCCGACGGCTTACCTCACCACTCCATATAGATTGAAAGGGGACTGGTTTTTGAACCGGTCCTTTTTCGCTTTATCCGGCAGCCGCCTGGCGGAATCGTTGCAGATGTGGAACAGCGATAAGGTCGTACAGAAATGAGCAGGCTTTATCGAGGTTGTGTCTGGCCTGTGGGGTCATAGGTTCACCCAGCTCCCAGCTATACCCCTTTATTTCGAGCAGAAAGGCATCGGGTTGCTTTGCGTAAAGGTCGCGGCAAAGCGCCACGACGGATGATGGCGCCATCGCATGGGTAGTAAAGGTTACTTCGGGGGCAGGTTGCAGTGAGGTGAAGCTGAAATGCTCGATGTCATTTTGGGATGCGTCGGCGAAAATTACGATGTCGTATGCTGATATCGCCAGTGCATCCTCTGCGTTAAGCTGGTAGTTGGTGTCAACCTTTACGTGGGGATGGGCCGTCTCTTCAAGGCGTTCGGCCAGGGCGATTCCGGCTCCATCATCGCCCCGGCTGGGATTACCATATCCATAAATAAAAACAGTAAGAGGGTTTTCGCTACTTGCTCTTGCTGTCAATCAGGTTGTCCTGTGCGTCATAGATACTTACTTCAAGCGGCATTTTGCCGATTGCATGCGTTGCGCAACTCAGGCAAGGGTCGTAGGCTCGAATTGCAACTTCAACACCATTGAGCATACCTTCGGTTACTTCAGGTTTCTCGGAAATGGTATTGTCGGCGACCCAATTGACGGCCCGGTTCATCGGCTCATTATTGTTGGTCGTGGATACGATAAGATTACACATGGTAATCAAATCGTTTTCGTCAACATCATAGTGGTGAAAAAGCGTTCCCCGCGGCGCTTCGATCAGACCGATGCCGGAGGGTTTGCGTTCGCCTTTGGTTACTAGATCGGTTCCCTGCAGGTCGCTGTCATTGAGCAGGTCTTTAATCATTTCGGCCGAATGAAGCGTTTCAATCAAACGCGCCCAGTGCGTATGCATGGACATATTGTTCGGCTTCCCGGCGGTGTATGCTTTATATTTTTCGAATTCGGCCTGTGCGAGCGGAGTCGGGATAAAGTCGCAGGTATTCAGTCGAGCCAACGGTCCAACCCGGTACCAGCCGTCTTTTTTACCAAGTGACTTGAGGTAGGGAAATTTCATGTAGGTCCATGAGCGTACCTCTTCGCCGATATAATCGAGATAATCCTGATAATCAACGTCATCAAGAATTCTGTTGCCGTCTCTATCAACTGCACGCAGTACGCCGTGATACAGATCCAGCGCGCCGTCTTTGCGAACCAGGCTTAAATGATTCGAATCAAAAGAGGCAAAATTATCGATCAGACCCTTGTTTTTGCTTTGATAATCCTTGAAGAAATCAAGCGCTCCCTGCGACCATTCGATCATTTTGTCGACATTGGGTATTTCCTTGCCGTCAAGAAACCAGTCGCGTTCTTCGGGGGAGAGGTTTTTGTTGATGCCGCCGGGGATCGCTCCGGTGCCATGAATTTTTTTGCCGGCGGTGGCTCTGATAATTTCCTGTCCGAATTTACGCATCATGACGCCCTGGACCGCAAGATCTTTGTGTTGCATGGCAACGCCGATGATGTTTCTGATTGCCGGGTCGGCATCTATGCCAAACAACAGATCAGGCGAACAGAGGTGAAAAAAGTGCAAGGCATGCGACTGGAACATCTGTCCGTAGTGCATCAGGCGGCGCATTTTTTCACCGGTTGGGGTAAGACCCTCTCCGGCTCCCGCACCCACGATGACGTCCATGGCTTTTGCCGCGGCAAGGTGATGGCTTACGGGACAGATGCCGCACAATCTTTGCACGAGCACGGGACCTTCCCAGTAAGGTCTGCCCTGAACAAAGCGTTCAAAGCCACGAAATTCCACAATGTGTAATCTGCTCTGGGTAACTTTGTTGGCATCGTCAAGGTGTATGGTTACCTTGCCGTGACCTTCAACACGCGTTACCGGTTCGATGGTTATTTTCTTTCCCATGATTGCTCCATGACAAAATGTTAATCGAATTTCACTACTTCATAGGGCAATTCCATTTGCTCACCCTTAATCAGTGCTACCAAGGCATTCCAGATTAAATCGGCACGCGGAGGGCATCCGGGCAGATAATAATCGATTTTGACTATGTCCTGACACGGATAAACCTTATCCAGTATCATAGGAAGCTCGTCGTCATTCGGTATGATCTTATCATCTACCGTTGGTGATTTCAGATAGGCCTCCTCCAGGCATTCCTGGACGGGAATGGTATTGCGCAGTGCAGGCAGGCCGCCCATCAGCGCACACTCCCCGACAGCAATGAGCGCATTGCAGTTCTTTCTGAAATCGCGCAGAACATGGACATTCTCGCTATTGCAACAGCCACCCTCGATCAGACCGATATCGCATTGCTTAGTGAAGGTTTTGATATCGTCAATGGGCGATTTGTTGAACTCGACAAGCTCGATCAGATCGAGAATTCTTTCATCGATATCCAGTATTGACATGTGGCAGCCAAAACAGCCGGCCAGCGATGTCGTTGCTACTACGGGCTTTCCCATAATGAAAATTCCTCCTGTATGCTAACCTTAGCGGTTCATTACAACGTCATCAATCGGTTTTGCGTCGTATTTACGTTTGCCGATCGGGGTGTTAAATCCCTGCTCTTTGTGGATGATGGCGCCAACCGGGCACAGATCCATAGCTTCCTGGGCCTGTACGTCGGTGAGCCCGTCGGCCAGTTCGGGATCGATATTGATGTCAATGACGCTGCCGCGTTTCTGAAAGGCAAAAACATGCTTGCCGTCAGAAGTGGTAACAGCTCTGACACAACGTTTACACATGATACAGCGGTTGCGCTCCAGCACCAGCTTGGAAGAAGATGCGTCAAGCTCTTTTGGTTTAAAGGTGAATTTGAAGCGCGGGGCCATCATCTGATAGTGATAGGCCATTGCCTGCAATTCGCAACTGCCGCTTTTTTCGCACGCCGGACAAAAGTGATTGCCGTCCACAAAAAGCATCTCGATGATGATTTTGCGCATGCTGGAAATCTCTTCGGTCTCGTTTTCGACTACCATGCCGTCGGTTGCTTCCGTGGTGCATGCCGACATGAAACGGCCGTTTGCCTTGCAGGTGCAGATGCGGCAGGTGCCCACCGGCTTCAGGTTTTCAAAATGACACAGCGTCGGTATGTAAACGCCGTTGGCTTTGGCCGCATCGGCGATATTGGCGCCCGCATCGGAGGTGCAGGTTTTTCCGTCTATGGTGAAGGTAATCTGTTCGCTCATGTTCTCTTCCTTTTACTTAAAGTTGAGGGGTTCGTCCGGCATATTCACACGCATCCGAAACTGCCTTCTCAAGATTGAATCCTGTTTGATAATCTGAATCACGACTCAGAATTTCATCAAAATCGGTTTTAAAATTCTGCAAGGCAGTGATGATCGGATTTGAGGCTGTCTGTCCCAGACCACAACGACTCATATTTTTCATCGTTGTCGCAATCTGATTGATTTCTTCAACATCGTCGGCTACGCCGTTACCGGCAATAATTTTTTCAACCTTTTCCTTGAGCAACTGATTGCCGGTGCGACACGGTACGCATGCTCCGCATGATTCATCTTTAAAAAATTCGATAAAGTTTGAAATTACACTGAGAATATTGCGATCCTTGCCTATTATTATTATTGATCCGCCCGTCGCCAGGTCTTCGTAGCTCAAGGCGCGGCCGAATTCGTTTTCCGAAATCATGGTACCGGACGGGCCGCCCACCTGAACGGCTTTGGAATTTGTGGCGCCAACGGTACTCAACAGGTCGTTGATGCGCATGCCCCACTCGATTTCATAAACCCCGGGTTTGTCACAATCACCCGAAACGCTGAGGACTTTGGTACCGGAGGATGTCTGTGTTCCCATTCCTTTATACCATTCGGCGCCATTGAGCACGATTCTGGCCGCCGCACAAAAGGTCTCGACGTTATTTACCGAGGTCGGCATGTCATTGTAGCCTTTGGTCACCGGAAAAGGGGGACGCGAGCGCGGCTCGCCGCGTTTGCCTTCCGCCGATTCGATCAGCGCCGATTCTTCACCGCATACGTAAGCGCCGGCGCCGAACTGAATGCGTAAATCAAAGTTGAATCCACTTTTTCCGGCGATGTTTTCACCCAGTAGATTTGTGTCACGATACGACTGCAGTCTTGATTCGAGGAATTCCCTCATATAGCGATATTCGCCTCTGAGGTAAATGATCCCTTCCTGTGCGCCGATGGCATATCCGGCGCAAATCATGCCGTCAAACATGAGTTCCGGCTGCCTGGTAATGATCACCCGGTCTTTGAAAGTACCCGGTTCGCCTTCATCAGCGTTACACATCACATAGTGCTTTTCGCCGGGTGCCTTGCGGCAGAATTCCCATTTCATACCGGCCGGAAAACCGGCTCCACCGCGTCCGCGTAGATTCGAATCCTTTACTTGCTTAATTAGGGCATCGGGATCCAGCGAAAGCGCCTTTTTTACTGCAGCTCCCGCCTCATATTCGTCAAAAACCACTTTGCCGCTCATGCGCAGATTATCGTTAACCGTCGAAGCGATTGCACTGTCGCCCTTGCCGGCAACCCCGACGAGATCAGCGATGCTTGTGCCGGCCTTTATCGCGGCAACCAGCTTGCTTACCTTTTCGGTGGTCAGGTTGGCAAACGGAATTCCATTAATGAGCGCGGCGGGCTCCTGATCGTTCATGCCGATATCGGCTGTGTAGTGCAGGCCGATCAGGCTGTCGGAGGTAACCTCCCCAAAGGAGCATCCTGCCTCTTTTTCGAATGCCGCGGCGATCTCTGATACGCCCTTCATTTCGGCTACCGCGCTGTTGTTCAGGTAAACTGCGTATTTGCCGGTCTGCGTGCGAGAGAAGAAGTGATAGAACGTAACGGTTTCTAAAACATCGACTTTTGAGCAATTGAGGCCTTGTGCCACCTGAGCGATTGCCTCGTCCGAGATATATCCTTCGGCATTCTGAATTTCAATCAAAATGTCCATCAGGCGTCCCGGATCGTTGTTGAAGTTTGCTGCTATTTGCGCTATATCCAGTGCCATACGGGGATATTCCTTTCATTACGGTTTGTGTTTATAGCCGCACGATGAGTCTTCTAAATATATTTTATGTGCAGAAAAGGAACATAATACTGAATATTCCGGTCGCTTTCTGTCCCTATTATCACATTAATTATACATGTTATGAACAAGAAAAGCAACAACAAGGTATGGTGGTTTTGCAAATTTGATATAAGTCCTTGTCAGCGCTGTGATTATCATTTTTACTCCACCGGCCTGTTTTTTTGCTTCTTGCGTTGCTGGTTGACAAAGTAAATCAGGTTTTCCAGTTCTATCTGCAAATTAACATTCGAAACATGAACGCTATCCTGTGACTTAAGCTGCACGGGTGCAAAATTCAAAATTCCCTCTATTCCCGCCTCAACCAGTGCATCGAATGCCTGCCGGGCGGCAAGGTAAGGTACGGCAATGATCCCGATCTTGATTTTGTGCACCTTTACAAATGCAGTTAATTCATGAAAAGGCAGAATGGGAACTTCTGCGTCGCCGTCAAGCTTTTCCGGATCGATGTCAAAACCGGCGACGATTTGCAGTCCCCCCTTTTTGAATTCCCCGTATTCCATCAACGCGCGGCCGATTTTGCCGACACCGATAATTATCACCTGGTGCAGGTCGTTTTGTCCGAGGATATCGGTAAGCTGTTCGATCAATTCATCAACCTGGTATCCGCCTTTTTTGCTGCCCGTGATACTGAAGGAAGAGAAATCTTTGCGCACCTGTGATGCGGTCTCTCCCGCCGCATCGGCAATATTGTCTGAAAACACTTTGACAAAATCGATTTGCTTGAGGCGAATAAGTGCATTTTTGTACTGCGACAGCCGATGAATGACGCCGTGATTTTTTTTCATAGTCTATCCTGAATAGCTACGCGCATAAGTCCGAGTCTGGTGCAGGGTGCAGAAATTGGAAATTCGAATATTGTGGCCCGGGAAGTGTCGTTTCTTTTTAATTCGGCTAATGCTTTGTAATTTCGGGTTTGTTCATAATTTCGGATTAAAATAATATATATGTTGCAGCCCGCTTGCCTTTTAGCAATTCAGGGTACACCTAAAGAAACCAAAATGCTTTCTGTGAATTAAGCAACAGTGCTGCAGTTTTCAGGCCGAAAGCGGGTTCGCTTGTTGGGCTTCCGCAACCATTTGAAGGGCCTGCTGCGCTTTGGCTGTGATTTCCTTCCACTTCCTGCCCTCGATCAGGGAAGGGCGGGCAAGCCAGGAGCCGCCTATTGCAGCTACATTCGACATGTTCAGGTAATCCCGGGCATTTGCCGGACCGACCCCCCCCAGAGGAATGAATTTTACCCCGGTCGATTTAAATGGCCCGTCGAGAGCCTTGAGCATAGCGGTGCCTCCTGCCGCTTCTGCCGGAAAGAACTTGAGCAGTGTGCATCCCATTCCAAGACCGCGTTGGACCTCTGCTGGCGTCATTACTCCAGGAATAAACGGCAGCGCGTGCGCTTGTGCCTGAGCGACTATATCTGCATCAATGCCGGGTGATACGCCAAATTGCGCCCCGGCTTCGCAGGCGCGCGTGACTTGCGCCGGGCTCATGATGGTTCCTGCACCGATCAGCATCGATGGATAGCGCTTTGCTGCCTCCGCAATTGCACGAATTGCTCCCTCGGTTCGCAGCGTGATTTCCAGTATTGTCAGTCCACCCGCTGCAAGTGCATCACACAGGCCCAGTGCTTCCTCTGCGCTATTCACTGCCGCAACCGGTATGATTCGTTTTTGATACAGTTGATGCATGAGCATATTGCTTTAACAATATAATTCAATCATAAATAGGATGTTAACGTAATTTTTTGGTTGATTATTTGCTTTGAAAGTAATATATTGTGCCATATATGCACTCTGTGGAAAGGAAGCGCTTACAAGGCGAGAAAAAAACGAAGTCCACCCGAGCCAACAACGCGATGTTCGATTTTTCGATCCTGCGTGTGTTGCGTAAACGGCAGGGGCATACTATCGCTGAGGTTTCCGGCATGAGCGGCGTTTCGCCGGCGGTAATATCCCGGCTTGAACGCAATCAGGGCACCGCCGAACTCGAAACAGTGTTTCGCCTGAGTCGCGCCTACGGGCTGAATGGCGCAGATCTCATCAGTCTTGCCGAGTCGCGCTCCCCCCATCGCAAAGCGACAGAGCATTATGTGTCGGATGGGTTTGCCTTTGAGCGGGTAAGCTACGGCAATATGCGCTGTATGCTCGGCAATGCAAGGGCCGGCGCGCGTCTGTCTACACCCGAAATCCATCGTGACGAATATGAATTGTGCTGGGTGCTGGAAGGCTGCATAGAAGTGTATCTCGCCAACGAACGCCATATTTTAAAAGCGGGTGACGCACTGCAATTTGACGCGGTGCTCGTACATGCCTATGAAGCTATTCAGGATTGCCGGGTGATCCTGGTTCATTTGACAAAAGACAAAAGGTTCTAACACGTGCGTATCAATGAATTGGTGACAGCTCAATCGCTTGTGCCCGGCATACACCGATTATGGGAGCTGTCGGCCGCAAAGCTGCAGGCACTCGAGCGCCATTTTGAGTATCGATGCGGGGCGCCGGTGTTTACCGTTGATGGTCGCTATTCCCCGCAAAAGTGGACGCAATGGACGCGTGGATTTGATATCGGCTCTCGCCTTCTGCAGTTTGATGCTACCGGAGAATGCTCGTTTTTGCACAGCGGCCGCGCTGCAACCCTGCATGATATACCGACATACCTGACGCATACGGGTGTGCATGATCATGGATTCAACGTAATGAGCACCTACGGCAACCTGTTGCGCTTGTGCGAGGAGGGCAAACTTGACAATGAATGGGAGCGGTCCTGCTACGAGCTGGCCGTTCGCTGTTCGGGAGCTGTTCAGGCGATGCGCTGGACGCCGTGCGAGGGGGGGGGCTTCATTTATTCTTTTAACGGTCGCCACTCTCTTTTTATTGATACCATGCGCACACTTCGTGTACTGGCGGCGGCCCACAGCCTGGGGCAGGTTTTGATGAGTGAAGCAGATGAATGCATATCACTCCTCGGACGGCTGATCGCACATGCACACTGCACGGCGCGCTACGCAGTTTTCTACGGCGAAGGCCGCGATATATATGATATCCCCGGTCGCGTTGCCCATGAAAGCATTTTCAACACGAAAAACGGGAGCTATCGCTGCTGCGGATCGCAACAGGGCTATTCTCCCTTCACCACCTGGATGCGTGGGCTTGCCTGGGCAATATGCGGATTTGCAGAGCAGCTCGAATATCTGTCCGCACTTGACGATGAGGAGCTGACACCGCATGGCGGACGCCCTGCCGTCGAGGCTGCCATGACGCGTGCTGCAAGAGTTACCAGCGATTATTATCTGGCAACCACCCCGCTTGATGGTATACCATACTGGGACAGTGCAGCCCCGGGTCTGGTGCACCTTGGTGAGTATACCGCGAAGCAATCCGATCCTTTTAACGGCTACGAACCGGTCGACAGCTCGGCAGCAGCGGTTGCTGCGCAGGGGCTCTTGCGACTGGGCAGGTATTGCCTGCAACGAAAGCATGTCGAGCAGGGGGCAAAATATCAGCAGGCGGGACTTACCGTGCTTTCAGCATTGCTGGACGAACCCTACATCAGCCTTGATTTGGATCACCAGGGGCTTCTGCTGCATAGCGTGTACCACCGACCGAATGGATGGGACTGCATTCCTGTCGGCAAAAGCATACCCTGCAATGAGTCAAGTATGTGGGGAGATTACCATCTCCGGGAACTCGCCCTCTATGTGCTGAGGTCGGCGCTTGCACAGCCCTGCCCGGCATTCTACACGGGAACAATGAAGGAACACAGCTTATGATAATTTCCGATCTCAAAGCAATTGAAGGCAGGCGCTTTCCTGCGCGGCGGCTTACGCAGAACTTAGTCGGGGGAAGTGCGCCGGTGCAGGCAGACTGCTTCTCCATGGGCCTGGTAATTCTTGACCCGCATGGCGGCCAGGTGCCCTGGCACAATCAGGAGCAGGAAGAGGTGTATTTCATTCTTGAGGGCACAGGCGAAATGTGCCTTGGACAGGAGTGCCGTAAATTCGAGACCGGTCAGGCAGTATACATCCCGTCCCGAGTATATCACCAATTGACAAATACCAGCGGCACGCCGTTGAAAATGATCTATTGCTACGGCCCCTCAGGTGATGTGGCTCACTGGCGGCAGGAGCTCGACGGCACCTTGCCCAAAGCTGGAACGCAGGCGCCATCGCTTCCGGAAGGCGCCTGCGCCCAACATGCTTGACGGGTGATCATGCAACCGGCAAAAAACCTTTATTGTGGAGGTCGAGGCAAATGAGTGCGATCAAACAGCGCAAAATCGGCATCATTATGAACGGTGTAACCGGGCGCATGGGGACACATCAGCATCTCATGCGAACAATCGTGCCAATCATGCGCGAAGGAGGGGTGTGGATCGACAACGACACCTGCCTCATGCCGGATCCGGTGCTTGTCGGACGCAACGAAGCCCGGCTCGAGAAACTGGCGACCGCATCCGGCATTAACAAATGGACAACAAATTGTGAAAAAGCACTCAGCGATGCGAACAATATCATCTATTTCGACGCACAGACAACCAGCCGCCGGGTTCAATCGGTAAAAACGGCAATCGAGGCGGGCAAGCATGTGTATTGTGAAAAGCCGACGGCACTCACGACGGCGCAAGCACTGGCGTTGTATCACCAGGCTGAAGCCGCGGGAATTATCCACGGCGTCGTACAGGATAAACTCTGGCTTCCCGGCCTGCTGAAACTGCGAATGGTAGGCAAGAGCGGTCTTCTGGGTAAAATCCTCTCTGTTCGCGGCGAATTCGGTTACTGGGTTTTTGATGGCGATGGGGTGCCTGCTCAGCGACCATCGTGGAATTACCGGACCGAAGAAGGTGGCGGCATAATTTTGGATATGTTCTGTCACTGGCGCTATGTTCTGGATAATTTGTTTGGTGAGGTATCCGCCGTATCCTGTCTCGGAGCTACGCATATACCCGGGCGATGGGATGAAAATGGCAGACCGTATGGAGCAAACGCCGACGATGCCGCGTATGCAACCTTTGAGCTTGAAGATGGCGTTGTCGCGCAATTCAACTCTTCCTGGACAACGCGGGTTCGTCGGGATGACCTGCTGAGCGTGCAGGTTGACGGTGATCACGGCAGTGCGGTAGCGACACTCAGGCGTTGCTTTGTGCAGCCTCTGAGTGCAACACCGCGCGCAGTATGGAATCCGGATATCGACGATCCTCATGACTATCTTTCAGACTGGCTGGAGGTACCCGATACCGTTGCCTTCCCCAATGCATTCAGAGCCCAGTGGGAGTTGTTTCTTAAATCGGTGGCGGCCGGTACGCACTTTCGGTGGAATCTGCTTGAAGGCGCCAAGGGCGTGCAACTGGCAGAGAAAGGATATGAATCATGGAAACGCAGGGCCTGGGTAGACATCGAAAAATTGCAGTAGCAAACTGATAAGTCTGACAGGAGGAAGCACATGTCAAATGAAAACGGGTCGGGGAGGCAAGTCGCGCTGGTGACGGGCGGAATGCGAGGCATCGGTTTTGGCATATGTCAATCGCTTGCCGGCATGGGCTTCGACATTGTCACCTGCGGCAGGCGTTCGAGTGACGAGGTGTCGGGTGTGAAACTCGAGTTGGAAGCGCATGGACACGAGGTAGTGTACCTGCAGGCAGACTTACGTGAAGACAAAACGCTGTTGCATCTCGCAGGCACAATAAGAGACCAATTCGGCAGGCTCGACGTATTAATCAACAACGCGGGAATCGCCCCTCCAGACCGACGCGATGTTCTGGATGCCACGCTCCCGGGCTTCCAGGAGGTCATGTCTGTTAACTGCACTGCACCTCACTTTCTTATTCAGCATGCCGCCCCGTTGATGATTGAGCAACGCAGGCGAAGCCCGGAATGCACATGCTGCATTGTCAATATTACATCGGTCTCGGCTGCCGTTGCATCAGTTGACAGAGCGGAATATTGTATCTCAAAAGCCGCCCTGAGCATGGCCAGCATGATCTGGGCGGTACGACTGGGTGAATATGGAATCCCCGTGTATGAAATTCGTCCCGGCATTACGGCGACCGATATGACTGCAGGAGTCAGGTCGAAATATGATGAACGCATTGCGCAGGGCTTGTTGGTTCAGCCTCGCTGGGGTATGCCTGAGGATGTAGGGCGAGCGGTTGCTGCGCTGGTAAGGGGTGATTTTTCGTACTCAAGCGGACAGATTATCAATGTCGATGGTGGCTTGACACTGAAAATATTATAACCGGAATATCTCAGAGGTTGTCACATGCAGCTTTTTCGAATTCACGATTTGCCTGATATCCGCGAAGGGCATTTTCTCAGCGGCATACTTGACGAAGCGTATTTGTGCAACGGCGGTCTGGGTTTTAAAAAGCGGGGTCACCGGACGCATACCGCAGACGGGGCGGGCGGAAGCGACCGTCATGTTCATGATGACGACGAAGTATTTGTCATACTGCAGGGCAAAGCCAAAATGGAGATTAACGGCAAGGCTCTTCAACTGACCACCGGAGATATTTGCGTTGTTGAGGCCGGTGAAGATCATCACCTCGTTTCGGATGTCGTTGATCCATGTGTTAATCTCTGGCTGCATGGCGGGATCGCCCGTCACCCGGCGCAGGAGGCTTGACGAAAAACATGCCTGAACCTTTGCAAACCGTATTATACGGTATCGGCGGCTATGGCCGATTTTACGTGCGATTCGCGCTTGACCGGAAGCAGCATGCCATTGAATTGGCCGGCGCAATTGATCCCGCCGCGCGGCAATGCGCAACCGGTGCCACTCTGGTCGAGAAACATATACCGATATTCTCCAGTGCCGGACACTGTTGCGCACATCACCCCGTCGACCTGGCAATAATTGCTACGCCACCTCATCTCCATGCTCTGCATATAACCGAAGCGCTGGCGCAGGGTTGCAATGTGCTTTGTGAGAAACCGCTGTGCACGGTTGTGGATGATGCCGTTACGATTGCGAATGCCCGTGATCGTGCGGATAAGCTCGTTGCAATCGGCTATCAATGGGCGTATAGCCCGGCAATTCAAAGGCTGAAGCGTGATGTTGCCGCAGGATTATTTGGTCGTCCTCTGCGTATGCGATCGCTGGTATTCTGGCCGCGGACGGTGCACTATTATCGTCGCAATCCGTGGGCCGGGCGCCTGCGCGACGATGCCGGTCGCATAGTCCTCGACAGTCCGGTGATGAATGGCGGTGCACATTTTTTGCATGCGATGTTTTTCGTGCTGGGAGATACGCCCGCCGATAGCAAAAATCCGGTTGATATCTGTGCCGAGCTGTACCGTGCGTTTGACATCGAAAGCTTCGATACTGCTGCGTTGCGCGCTCATACAGGCGAAGGTGTCGAAGTCCTCTTTTATGTTTCGCATTGTGTTGCCGCGGAAGCCGGTCCGAAATTCACCTTTGAATTTGAAAATGCAGTTGTTTCGTGTGACGGACCCGGCCGGGAAATCGTCGCGCATTTTCACGACAATAGCGTTGCAGCGTACGGCAAGATCGATCATCACTCTCCCGGCAAATTGCTGGATACTGTCGATGCGATTCGAACCGGCGGTGATGCAACCTGCACAGTGGAAGCCGCGCTGTGCCAGACTCTGTGCGCCAATGGCTGCCATGAATCTGTCCCGGACATAATCGATGTCCCGCCTCGCCTGGTTAAGGAGCGTGAACGTGATGGTGTGCGCTGGAGATGGATTGATGGAATTGATACGCTACTGACTGAATGTTTCTCCAGAGGGCGCCTTCCTTCGGAGCTGGGGGCAAGGTGGGCGTCATCGGGCAAACTCATAGACGTGCGCAACTACCGACGGTTTAGCGCAAGGGTATAAAGCAGCCCGTCCGGCCGGGACGACGTAATCGTGTGTGCCGCACCGGGAGGATGACCCACAATTTGATTTATCCCGATTATATTGATATTTTTATCAGTTTTCCATATCAATCTTCAATAACATTTTAAGCGGGAGGATGTATGCAGAAAAGTTTCGCCTTGTGCCTTGTGGTTGGTTTGATTGCTTTTGTCCGGGCGGATGAAGATCCGAAACCCGAGTTAAAGCCGTATGGTTTTTTGAAAGGGGATATGTACTTTTCGACGGATGGGCTGAATTCGTGGGGGTCGGGATCAATTGTTGCGGCCGCACGCGCAACGGGAAGCGATGAGACGGCCTATGCATTAAGCGCGCAGCATTCGCGTTTTGGTTTGAAGGGGAGTGCTCCGGTTGGTAATATGCAGATTGGCGGAGTGCTCGAGCTCGATTTTTTTTCAACAAAATCTCTGACGAATGCAAACGCCAATCCGCGCATCCGCCTGGGTTATGCCTGGATTGAATTAATAAAGGGTCTGCAATTGAGATTCGGTCAGCAGTGGGATCTTTTCTCACCGTTGAATCCGTCGACCAATAATACGAATGCCAATCTTTGGTACAACGGGAACTACGGATTCAGGCGCCCCCAGGTGCAATTCCGCTATTTGATGGATTTTGTTGCAGTAAAGCCGATTGTACAAATCAGTGTCGGTGAGGGTGCTAAAGAAGGTGAAACGGATGTCAGTCCCGGAGCCGATAACCTCTCAATGCTCCCCATGATCCAGGGGCGCGTTGGTTTAGGCTTTGCCGAATCAATGTCGGCCGGTTTTTCTGGATTCTATACCGCCTTTGGTGAAGATCAGGACTATTCAGCCAATGGTATTTCAGTTGATGTTAATCTCCCGATCCACGATCTTTTCGCTTTCAAGGGCGAATTCGGCTACGGCGGCGGCATGAATCATGCAAACATATTTACCATTGGCCCACCCGACTCCGACATCATCGGTTTCTGGGCAAATGTTATATCCAAACCACTTGACTTTTTGCACATCATTGTCGGCTTTGCAGACGAAATGAATATCACCGAAGATCTTGCAGACGGCCAGGAAGAAAGCAACCTTACCGTCTTCGGCAACCTTACCTTTCCTTTCGGCAAATACTTTTCCATTGCTGCAGAATATCAATTCATCAGCACGACGGTCAAAGGACAGGATGCCTTTACCGGTGGTGTGATCGACATTGCCGCAAAGATTTCCTTCTAACCAATGCAACGGCGCCGGATGCTTGCCGGCGTCATCCATTCTCCACGTTTCTATGAAAATAATCGCTATTGCCGGAGCGCGTTCCGGAGTTGGCAAAACAACACTGGCCGGCCGTATCCGTACGGTACTGCCCAATGCTGTTCATGTCAAGGTCGGCAGCCATCACCCAAAGGTCGCAAAAAGCACCCCGTTGTATCCGGCCAAAACCCCGGTTGACAAAATCAAGCAGGAGCACGCTGATGCAGCCTATCTGATACTGGAGAGCAACAGCATCCTGAATACGTTCGATCCTGAGTGCGTAATTTTTCTTGATGCAGACAATCCAAAACCATCCGCAGGCCCGGCGCGGGAAAGAGCCGACATCATTCGTGGGCATGCCCTCACCTCTGAGATGATCGCCAGTCTGTCGAGGAAACTGCAACTGCCTCGCCAGACGATACAAAAAATTATCTCGATGGCCAATGCCACATCGTAAATCAGGTTGGTGTTATGCTCAGGAGTCGATTGCCGAATTGCTCCTGGTACGCATGAGGTCATAAAAACGTTTTGGATGGGCATTGACAAGCATGTCAAGCGTGCAGGCCGAAAGACGCGCATGGCTGAGCACCCTTTCTAGAACAGCTGCGGCCATTGTTGCATCGTACATGGCGTCATGCGGTTTTCTGCCGGGGCACAACGATTTGACATATTCGCTCAAATCAAGCCTGACCACGATATCCTCCAGTGCATGCGACTTCGCATCCGGAAAAATGCAGCGGACGACTTTCAGGATATCGATCCACTGGCTTATTTCATGAAAGGGGAACGCTCCATCCAGCACGTTTTTTTCCGTTCCGATATTATATGCGGCAACCGGCATTGCCGCCAACCAGGGCTTTAGTTGCGGCCAGAGCGTTTGCAGGAGGGGAGCCCTTTGCAGCTCGGGGCGCAGCTCCTCATGTCTGCCCGGCGTATGACGGTTAAAGGGGCGATCCTTTATGCAAAGTAGTGAATCAAATGTTTTGGCAGATGAAACTTTGCCGCCTTCAAGCAGAACCATTCCAATCTGCCAGGGTTCATTTTCATACCCGCGAACAACACCCGTCGTTTCAAAATCTATGACTGTTATCCCGGTTGCAATTGCCAACATGTAAACAAAATACACTTCACGAGATGTGGTTGAGGGGGAATCGCACAATATGCCACAAGATCAGCACCGTTGCGGGAGGTTGTGCCGGCAGGCCAGAAATGACTTCAGGTGCCTAAAATAGGCGTCAAAACAATCCCGGGAGAGCGCATGTCCCGATTCGGGGAGGAAGATGTGCGTCAGGTTGCTCATGTGCGCTTTCAGATAGCCCACTACGTCTTTTTTGACAATTGCGCCTTTGACAGGGTCGCCGGTGTAAAGCAGAGTAGCGGCCTTGATTCTGCACACCGAATCCTGCCACTGCTTTACCGGTACCGGCGAATTGAAGCTTATGGCAACATCAAGACTCATTTGCTGCCAGGCTTGTGCGAGCTGTCGGCATTCACTTTGCTGCCAGGCAGGATGCATCAGACTGATAAATGCAGCGAGTGAATCCATCGAGAGCTGTCGTTGATGTTCAATAAACCGTCGCATTCTGCGGACCAATGACTGGTCACCTTCCAGGTAGTCGCCATCCATGAGCCAGGGTGGATCGAGAAGTACCAGTTTACGCACGATGCCGGGATAACGACCGGCCAGAATAGCTGCGATTCCTGCCCCCATCGAGTGGCCTGCAAGCATCAACTCGCGAAAGTTAAAGTGCTCAATTAAAAGTTCATAATCCTCTACCAGCAGGCTCAAGTCGAAGCGCCGTGATTCAGCTCTGGTCAGTCCATGTCCCCGGCCGTCCGGCATGATAATGGTGTAGTTTTGCTTGAGCTTGTCGGCTGTGCGCAGCCAGCACAAACCGTTTTCGCTTCTTCCATGAAGCATCAGGATGTGTTTTTTGCCACAACCAAGCCGGTAGTAATGCATTGTGCCGCCTGGAATTTTAAGAGAGGATGTTTTTAAAGAAGCGTTATTCATAAGCTGTATCATCGGCTGGCACTCGTAAATAATACCTTCAATACGCAACGGCCATACCAGATCCGTTCGCCCGTTGCGCAAGGTATTGGTCTTGTATCGCTAAAATTATTCTCAAAATGGGAAGAAGGTGCATCAAAGTGGTGCATCCGCTCAGTCAGTCAAAGGCAGTCTTATTGTTGCACAGGCGCCTTTTCCGCCCTCATTGTTGGCAAGCGTGACTTCGCCCCGGTGCACCTGAATGATGTTTTTGACGATTGCCAGGCCCAGACCCGTTCCCTTTTTGCGTGTGGTAAAAAATGGCTCAAAAATTTTGTCCGAATCTCCATCCCTGATACCCTCACCCCGGTCGATAATACGGATCAGGCACTCTTTTCCCGATGCGTCTGCTTCGAAGAGTAAGGGGCTATCCACCGGCGAGTGGTCGCAGGCATTTTCAAGCAGATTGAAGAGGGATTGCTGTAACTTGACGGGATGAACATGCAGCTTGCGATTGCGCAATGCTGCGTTGATGTGTTGGTTTACGCGATGTTTTTTATACATCGTCGAAGATTGCCAGGTCTGGACTGCCTGGGTGAGGATGTTGCCGGCACCAATTTCGATCATTTCCTCACGCTTGATTGGGCGTCCCAGGTCGAGTAAATCCTGCATAATGGATGAAAGACGTCTCACCTGGCTTTTTATATGATCCAGATACGGCGTCAAGTCATCATTGCCGGCAACTTCCTGGGCAAGCGCATCGGCAATGGTCTGGATGGCGTTAAGCGGACTGCGCACTTCATGTGCTACTCCGGATGTGATTGTCCCGAGCATTTGCATTCGTTTTGCACGCTCAGCAAGCTGTTCCATTTCGTTGCGTGAAAGCTCCTGCGCTATGTAGCGACTGAATATCTCGATGAGATGAATTTCGTATTCGTCAAATACCCGGGATGCCGTATCTGCAATCCAGAGAATACCGGCGATCTCGCCCGACGCATCAGGAATAGGCACGCCGGCAAAAGTTTTTAGCAGCATAGCGGCGTTGGGAATAAGCGTGGAATAGTCTCCGTCGCTTTGTTGAAAAGGCATTCGGCCGTGCAGTATCCTGCGAAAGGGCTCTTCTGTGTGAAGCTGATCGTCTGACGGGATAATTTTTCCATGCACAAAATGTGATTGATACACGACGCCGTCCTGCTTAACATGTGCAATTGATGCAACTGCCACCGAGAGCAGGTTCGAAATACCGACGCCGATGCTGTCATAGACGGTCTGCAGTGAGGTGCCGAATGACGTGGCAATGGCGTACACGCTTTCCAGGGCCTGCTGGCGCTGCGAAAGCTCCTGTTCGGCTTTTTGACGTGAGGCGCTCTCTGCCTGAAGTTGAGCGCCGGTTTGTTCGACCCGGTTCCTCATCGAATCGTGGGAATGCTTGATTGCTTCCTCAGCCCGTTTGCGCACCGAAATGTCTTTGACAAACGAAAAGCTGTAACCTGTGCCGTCCATTTCAAAGTAGCAAGCATTTATTTCAACCGGGATGATCGACCCGTCTTTGCGAATATGCTCCTGATCGACCGACAAGCGGCCCTTGAGCTTGATCATTTCACGCATGGGTTTCCAGGCGCGAATGGAATAGTTGGGATATAAATCGGTTACCAACATATCCAGCAATTCTGCCCGTGAATATCCCAGCATGTCGCAGGCTGTCTGATTGGCATAGAGAACGCGTCCTTTCTCGTCAATCCAGAATGAAGCAACGGCGGCGTTGTCAACCGAAAACTCCATCAGCTTGATACGCTGCTCCAAAGACATGTCATCAACTCGCAGCCGGTCCCGAGTGTGTGGCATAGATTGTTTCATCTCCGGTATGGCAATTGCTGTAGCAGGATAATTTGTGCTATTTTAAAATACAATCTCAAACTTACCGGCTGCGATACTGCGGCATTCTTTATTGTATAGAAATGGGTTGATAATGTCCCACATACTGATCGTGGAAGATAATGAAGCCGCCGTTTTCGGCTATGAAAGATATCTGAAAGGTAAAGGTCATTTGACCAAAGCCGCAGAGAGTATCGGGGATGCAACGGCACTGCTCAGGGAGCAGGCGTTTGACGTAGCGTTACTTGATATCGGCTTACCCGACGGAAGCGGCCTTGATCTTTTGACGTTTATCAAACAGGATTCTCCCCTGACCAGCGTCATCATTATTACCGGGCAAAATGAGGTCAAGCTGGCTGTTGAGGCGATGCAGAAAGGCGCCGAAAATTTTCTCACCAAACCCGTCAATATGGAAGAGCTTTCGGTCAGCATAGACAAGGCGCTTGATATCCGGACGCTGCGCAAGCGCGACTCGAATGTGCAGCGGCTGGCCGGCGCCGCCGAGCCGTTCTTTGGAGACAGCCGCGGAATGCAGGACGCACTCAATCTGGCTAAAATAGGCGCCCAGGAAGAGACCGTTATCCTTTTAACCGGCGAAACCGGAACCGGCAAAGGCGTTTTCGCCAAGTGGATTCATGATAACAGCCGGCGCAAGAATGAATCATTTGTTGAGCTGAATTGCTCCGCGCTCAAAGGCGACTTGCTTAAAAGCGAATTATACGGACACGCCAAAGGCGCCTTCACTTCTGCAATCAAAGACCGGACCGGGCTGGTTGAAGTGGCGGACAAAGGTACGCTATTTCTTGACGAAATCGGCGATATGGACCAGGAAGTACAGGCGCAGCTTCTTAAAACTATCGAAGAAAAATCCTTTCGGCGTATTGGTGAAAATACGATACGTCATAGCGATTTCAGGTTGATTTGTGCAACCAATCGGGAGCTTGCCGAAGAAGTCAACAGGGGAGCATTTCGAAGCGATCTTTACTTTCGCATTTGTGTCTTTCCCATCAAATTGCCCTCATTGCGTGAGCGTTCCGACGATATTGAGGGACTTGCGTCATTTCTCCTCGCCCGGCTTGGATATCAGCACCTGCCGCTAGGTAGCGATGTGAAAAAGCTGATCTCAGAGCAATCCTGGACCGGTAATGTCAGAGAATTGCGTAATGCGCTTGAGCGGGCAATGCTGCTTTCACAACGAGGCCCGTTGGGGCCGAATCACTTTACCGGCCTGACGCATTTCACGGTAGCTCCTCAGCAAAGTGAGCCGGATACGCTAAACATCGAGGCGATGGAAAAAAGGTACATTCAAAAAGCGCTGCTCAGATACAAGAATAAAAGTAAGGCCTGCAAAGAGCTGGGTATTTCAATGTCATCGCTGTACCGCAAGATCGAGCAGTATAAACTGGACGACAAAGATTCCGCCGAATAGCAGCATTCCTCCAAAAACACTCCCAAATTAGTAATCAGCTTCTTAAATTGACAGGCTCTTGCATGTCATTGCTGCGGATTCCCTTCAATGCTGCCTGTTGCGGCTGTTTTTGTATTGGCATGTACTTTGATTTCAAATAGGTTTCAACTACAAGCATCCGGCCGATGCAAAAAAGAAAATCTTACCCTACACACTCATTGGAGGTTTATCATGAAACATTTTGCCAGGTTTGCAATTGTTGCACTTGCCGGCGCCGCCATGCTGCAAGCGGCGGTGGATCCGCAAACAGCCCGTCTGCAGGTCATCCATAATGCCGCCGATCCCGGCGCTGCTTTGGTTGACATATACCTGGACGGCCAGCTCCTATTGAACGATTTTGGTTTCCGGCAGGCGTCTCCCTATATCGATGCGCCTGCCGAAACCGACATCTCGGTTGCCGTCGCCCCAGCGAGCAGCCAAACCGTAGCCGATTCTATTGCAACGTTTGACCTGCGGCTCGATTCGGGCCATACCTATGTAGCGGTGGCCAATGGCGTGCTTGACCCTACAAGCTTCGCAGCAAATCCGGACGGGAAATCAATTGCATTCACGATCTGGCCCAAAGCAATGGCACGTGAAGCCGCCTCACATAACGATAAGGTTGAATTTATGGTCGTGCATGGCGCAACCGATGCCCCCGCCGTAGATGTGCATGCGCGTGGGGGCGCCAAGCTCGTTACGGGCGCGGCGTATGGAGATATGACCGGCTACCTTGAAGTCCCGCCGGCAAAGTACATACTTGATATCACTCCCAAAGACGACGCCAACACTCTGGTTGCAGCCTTTGAAGCCGACCTTTCCGGCCTGGCGGGTAGTGCGGCAGTAGTGTTCGCTTCCGGATTCCTGGCCCCTTCCTCCAATTCCGACGGTGAAGCATTCGGTATTTTTGCCGCACTTCCGAGCGGTGATGTGGTTGAATTTCCGGCGTTGCAGACAGCCAGGCTGCAGGTAATCCATAACGCAGCAGATCCGGGCGCCGCATCGGTTGACATTTACCTCGACGGTGCAATGCTTATCGATGACTTTGCATTCAGGGCCGCATCAGCCTACATTGACGCACCGGCGGGGAAGCAAATCACCGTCGGAGTCGCTCCGGACAACAGCTCTTCGTCTGCCGACATTATTGCCGATTTCAACCTTACCCTGACGCCAGGTGAAACCTATGTCGCAGTTGCCAACGGCGTGCTAGATCCTGCCGGCTTTGTAGCAAATCCCGACGGTAAAGCTACTGCTTTCAACATTTTTGTCAAATCAATGACCCGCGAAGCGGCAGTGGAGTCGGACAAAGTGGAGTTCATCGTCATGCACGGTGCGACTGATGCGCCTGCTGTGGACGTGATAGCCCGGGGTGTCGGTAAGCTTGTCGATAAAGCGGCCTATGGCGATATTACTGATTATCTTGCAGTGCCGCCGGCCGCCTATGTGCTCGACATTACCCCCGAAGGCGATCCCAATACCACCGTTGCAACTTTCACTGCCGATCTGTCAAGCCTCGGCGGCGGGGCAGCCGTGGTCTTCGCTTCGGGGTTCTTGGCTCCGGCCGACAATCAGGACGGCGAAGGATTCGGATTGTACGTCGCTTTGCCTGACGGCTCGGTCCTGGAGCTACCGGCCGGGTCTACCCCTGTTGGCTTTACCCGTTCCAATCTGGTGACCAAAGCCGGTCTCTGGGTACCGGGTACCCTCAATCTCAGTTCGGGGCGACGTGCAAAGCTGACTTACTCGATCGTCAACCCCGCTCAGGTTAGCCTGGCGCTTTACAATATGAACGGCCGTCAGGTTGCGATTCTTGACAGAGGGTACCGCACCGCCGGAAGCTACGCGGCACAACTGACCGACAGCAAGCTCCTCTCAGGCCAATACATAGTCAAACTTCAATCAGGATCGTATGGGGAATCACGAGCTTTGCGGATTATCAAATAATTCGCCCTCATACACCTGTGCATCCCACCAGCACAGAGAACGCCGGTAAGCAGTGCCGGCGTTCTTACCGTATCGGGGTAGTCGATTGCGGAGGCGTGCTTTGCTTTACTGCTGCCAACCAGGAAAATGCACCCGCAAAAAGCAGTTCAAACAGAATAAAAATGAAGAGAGCCCGGGCCGCGCCCGTCGTAAAGCCATACGAATGCAATCCAATGCCCAGCAGGTTGACGCCGAACCATGCCAGCATCACAAATATCACGCCGATAACACTTCCCGCCGCAACACCAATATCCTTGACCATGCCGCCCAGCTTTGCGTGGAATATGACGGCGCCCCACAGTACGATTAGCAAAGCGCCATTTTCTTTGGGGTCCCATCCCCAGAAGCGTCCCCACGACTGATCGGCCCAGATGCCGCCCAGCACGGTTCCCAGGAAGGTGAATATTAATCCGAATGCCAGCGCCCCGTAGATCATGCGATAGGTTGAAGACTTAGTCTCGAGGCTGTTGGCGGCAGGAAATGCATTCTGGACAAGGTAGATATGACCGATGACCCCCGCCACAACCATGCCGGCGTATCCCAAGGTGATCGTGACGACGTGCGTTGCCAGCCAGAAATTGGAATCAAGCACGGCCATGACGACATTCATCGTATCACCCTCCGAGCTGTATCTTCCCGAAATCATCATCATGGCGAAGCCGCAGATGGGCGGGATCAGCGACATCAACCGGTTTTTCGATACGAATCTCAGGATCAGTGCCAGCAGCACACCGGCCGCGGAGACAAAAACGAACGTCTCGAACAAATTCGTAATCGGCGGACGGCCGGTTATCAGCATCCGCAAAACGATGCCGGTGACATTGAAAAGCCAGGCAATAATCGACATGGCAAGGCTTGCCCAATCGAGTACCTTATGGAAGATCAGTAACGATACAAATGCCAGCACCAGCGCAAGCACGTAGAAAATTTTGCTTCGGTAAAATGCATTCAGCTTGTTATACCGCAATTCGGTAGAAATGTTACCGACAACATCAGCCCCGGCAGCCGCAGCAACTTTCTTGTTGACGGCACGCAATTCTTCATCGAATTGCTGCTGGTCGCCACGCCGGAACGCATCGGATGCTCGGGCGAGGGCCATGATTTCATCACTCCACGTCGAGGCGAGGTGCTGTGTGTTGAGCACCTTCCAGGGGCTTTGCCATTCAGGCGCTTCCTGCCCGCGCATCGTTACGGGAAACAGGGACGGCGGAAGCGCTGAGGATTGTTCGCTCCAGCCTTTCATGGAATTTGCCAGGCCGAATGCCGCAAATGTCAGGCTCGAATCCGAAACCGTACTTTCCGGTTGCATGGCCTCCAGCAGATTTTTTGCTTTGTCAATCAAATTGAGATAGGTGAAATGTGTTTGGTCGGTTGATAATCCCAGACGTTGTTTGAGCTTTTTATTCTCTATTGTAAATTCAGGCGCAGGTTGAGCGAAGCTGAAGCTTTGCATAATCCGCATGAAGTGGGTAACGTTCGTATACAACCGCAGTAGCTCGTTTTCAGCGATTTTGCGCTTATCGCGTTCGATGTTATCCGCCGTAACGGCAAGATTGTGCAGTCTGCTGAGTGCTGGAAAAAGCTGGGTGTAGCTGTAACGGAACTTGTCTTCCGGCTCAATGCCCAGTGCGTCGACAACTTCGTGATGATTAATGCGAAATATTTTTTCATCCAGGGCCTGTGCCGGATCAAACATGACCGTTGCCAGCCATTGCACCGCGCTGATTTTGCGTCTGATCGTAGTGCGTGAAGTGAATTGCAGCAAAGTTGACTTTGCGTACGTTTCCATCGGTTTGAGGCGCCCCTTGTCGCGTACGATCATGCGCGAAAACTCACTGAGATCGACGATGATGTCCTTGTCAATTCGTGCGTGCAGGACGCCGGTGGTTAAAACGAGAATAACCAAGATGCTTCTCAATTTCATGATGACCTGTCCTGTGTATTCAGAATTTTGTTGTGCTGTGCGAACTGCGTACCAGCATGAGTGCAAAGTGCAGTACCAGTCCCAGAAAAACGGCAATGCTGGAAATATAGGGCAAAAGCCGTCCGGCATTCTTGACAACAGCAAACGTTGACATCTCCCGGCCGGTTGCCGGATCAACGGCGTACGATGCCTGATAGAACGTGAGATCATCGTAGCGCAGTGGGTTGTTCATGTAAATGCGGATGTCCCGTGACAGGTTGGCGTCGGTAAGCGCAACCGTGCTCTCAAAACTGCTGGGAATATCGGTACCGCCATGAACCTCTTTGGTGAATTCCATAAGCGTGATATCGAAGGGGAGCAGGTAATGCTTTTTGCGCAATACCAGGTGCATCGGACCTGCTTTTGTTTGTATGGGCGCAGACGGGGCTGTGGACGCATGCAAAAGCAGTTTGCGCTCGGGCGCGGCATCACCGGCAACCGTCACTACACAGCCCGGGAGGTTTTTTTCCGGATCCTTTTCCCGGCCAAGCTTGACGAGTCTGGGTGGCTTGGCGCGATCGACGCGGCTGTTCGGAAAATAAACGTGCTGTGTCAAGGCTATTGCTCCATCCGCAAACGCGATGGATTTAATTTTGGCAAGTTCCTCAATATCAATTGCCGTCACCCGGGTTTCGGTCGGGGAGAGCGGCTTGAGCAGGGCCAGCTCCCAGGTATGATAGGCGGTGGACACGTTGGTCGAGCCATTTTCCGCAAGCGTAACGAATGACTCAATGGTAAGCAGGTGAGTGATACCTGCGCCGGCCAGCAAAACGATCAATCCGTAGTGCACCAGCAGCAGACCGATTTTGCTTGCGATATGCTTGATCATGGTCACCGAAGCCACGGCAAGGTTTATGGTCAGAACCGACATCACCGTCGCGCCGCCAAACACGGGAAACACCTTCCAGGCCAGAAATATCCACGAATGAAAATAGCGCTGTTTTGCCGCCCACAAGCCATTGTCAATCTGATACAACGTCCCGAAAATCGTGAGAAAGATCAGATAAATCAGACAGACAACCGTCAGCTTGAGAGAAGATAGTGTCTGGATAATGCGGTTGTATGACGGGGCCATGAGCAGGTAGCCTGTTTCTTATCGAAGTGAGGCGCAGATTTCGGTAAACGCCTGCTTATACCGGGTCAATTCATTTTTCGGGCCGGCCATTTTAAGGAAGTAGGTCGATGCCGTTTCGGACACAATAGCCGCCAGCATGCTTTGTGACGTATCCGCGGAAACCAGCTCGCCCATGTCGATAATCAGCGTTGTCAGGCCTCCGCGCGAGGTCAGCCGTTTCTGTCCGTTGATGAATGCTTCAACGTCAATCTTGTCGGGTGCGACACCGACCTGCTTCATCCAGCGCTCAATGTTGGCTTGCACTCCGCCTCCGTCGCCGGCCAGGGAAAGAATATAGCACTCCGGCGTGCCGGTGTCGCTCAAAGGCGGTTTGAGTGTCGCTATGCGCATGCCGGATGGGGGAAAGGACATCCATCCCTGCGGTAAATCCCATTCAAGCGTCGCATTTGCTTTTGCGCTCGAGGATGTGCCCGGAGTTTGCTCACGAAATGTCGTTGCGTTTGAACGAGGCGATTGTTTCTCAACGTAGCGACGAATTGGTTCTTCTCTTCGGCAGGCAACGCTGAGGAGCGCGAACAGAATGAACGCGACGCGCATGTTTTTCATCGGGATCGGTTCCTTACTGCTGCGATGAATTGTATGACCGATTCGTTATGGTAAAATAAACCAATTTTGTGGTGAGCGTATACCTTCTTCTCCTAATGCCCCTGTTTCGTACGATTAGTGAAGCCCTGCGAATTCGTCAAATAATTTGAAGATATTCAGAACTCGCTTAACCCGCCGATTCTGCTTCCTCGCCGTCCAGGCATGCACCCGAATCGCGGCTTTCCCTTCTTCCGGGCAAATATGCTCGCACACGACGCACCCGAATAGAGTCTTGGATTGTGTGGCAAAATATAGCTCTCAGCAGGAAAGGAGGCTTGCGATACGCCGTCTGTGTGCTGCAACTGGGGTGCACCTGTTTTATATTGAAGTGAAAATACGCACGACGACTCCCCAAAGGTGCAGCCATGCTCAAAAAGCATGATCCGCTCTTTTTTGCCATAACCATGCTCGGCATCTCGTCGGTCATCACCCAGATCAGCATTACCCGGGAATTGCTGAATCTGTTCGAAGGCAGCGAATTTGTGCTGGGAATCACGCTTTCGTGCTGGTTGCTGCTCACCGGGCTGGGAGCCTGGCTGGGGCGGTTTGTCAAGCCGCACATCCGGCTTTTGACCGGCGCCCTGTCGCTGGTCGCCTTGCTGCCGATGGGGCACCTGCTGTTGATACGATCGCTGCGCAATGTGATTGCCGTTGCCGGAGGCGCTGTTGACTTGCGCGTGTTGCTTACCTGGCTGCCCCTGCTGCTCATTCCCTACTGTGTGTTATCGGGCGGGTTGTTGACCTTGGCGACGATGCTGTTCGAGCGGAAGTATCCCGACATCGGGCTGGGGCGCGTCTATTTTCTCGATAACATTGGCGACATCCTTGGTGGGGCGCTGTTCAGCTTTGTACTGATCTATGTGACCACCACCTTCAATGCCTTATGGATACCCGCCGCTCTGAACGCAATTGCCGGCTTGTGGGTTGCGGTACATGCTTCGGGCGGAAAATTAATCGCGGCGCCGATTGCCGCCGGACTGGTGCTGATCGCCGGCGCATTCCTCAACCTGGACGACCGCTCGCGCTCCTGGCTCTTTCCGGCGCAAAAGGTAATTGCCTGGGGGGAATCACCCTATGGCGCGTATGCGGTCACACGCGATGCCGAGCAGGTCAATCTTTACGAAAACGGCATCCCTCTGCACTCTTCGACCAACGTGCTTGAGGCGGAAGAGACCGTGCATTTTGCGATGGCGCAGTTTCGGGCGTCTCAGGCAAAGGTGTTGCTGCTTTCGGGTGGCGTCACCGGATCTTTGGAGCAAATCTTGAAATATAGCGTAAGCCGCATTGATTACGTGGAGCTGGATCCCGAGTTGATTCAGGTGGCGCGACGATTCAATTTGCTGCCCGATGATCGTAAAATCAACATCCATACGCAGGACGCCCGCAAATTCCTCGCCTCAGCCGCACAGGAGTATGACGTAATTTTAGCCGACCTGCCGCCGCCTTCCAATGTGCAAATCAATCGCTTCTACACCCGGGAATTTTTCGATCTGGTCAGGGCGCGCCTCACGCCCCACGGCGTCTTTTCGTTCAGCCTGCCTGGTGCCGAAAATTATTACGATGCATCACTCAGCCGCCTGCTGCGCACGACCTGGGCGACACTGAAAACCGCGTTCGAGCATCTTGCTGCCTTTCCGGGTTCGCAGACTATTTTTGTCGCTTCGCCGCGCAAAGTCACAAAGGATATTGCCCGGCGTCTGGAGTATCTGCAGATTGACAATGCGTATCTGAATCGCTACTACCTCTCTGCCCGCTTGACCGAGGACCGGCTCGAACTGTTACAGCAACAGTTGAGCGGGGATGCGGAAATTAACCGTGACCTGCATCCCATTGCCTTTCGTCAACAGGTCGCCTACCTGTTCTCGCACTTCAATCTCAATATCAACTGGCTGCTGGCGGCCTTCGGCATCGCCGCGCTCTGCTGCATCTTTGCGTACCGTCCAACGGAAACGGTGCTGCTGACGACCGGCTTCGGTTCGGTGAGTATCGAGCTTGTCATCCTCATGCTCATTCAGATTCATTCCGGCTATGTGTATCTCAAATTTGGCTTGACCATTACGCTTTTCATGACGGGCCTGGCCGTGGGAAGCTTCGGCGCGAATCGTTTTGTTGCGCAGGAGCGCGGCAAAAGTGTCTACCGTTCGGCGCTGCTGGTGCTCGAAGGCATAAGCGTAGCCGGTTGTGGTGCGTTGCTGCTGATCGTGGGCCATACGCAGATCTGGCGCAGTGAATTATTGTTGTATATTTGTGTTGGAGCAAGTGCCGTGCTTACCGGAGCACAGTTTCCGCTTGCCGGACAGGCAAGCACCGACGCGCAGGGAACCAGAGCATCCAAATTGTACACCGCCGATTTCCTGGGATCCGGACTCGGATCGTTTCTGGCGGCAATACTGCTGATTCCCGCTCTGGGGGTAGCGGCTGCTCTGGCCGTTGCCGGTGGCTTGAAAACTGTCAGCATGACGAAATTATGGATAAGCAAATAGACCCCGCAGCCCGACGCATCTTCTGCAAGTGTTGCCTGGCGCCTGCCGTTATTGCCGCAAGCGGCGTCGGGCAGGCTGCGCAGGCCGGGTGGCTGGATTTTCTCACCGGTGAAACGGCGCCAAAAGCATCCGGCAAGGCATCGGTTGTGCCGGGCTGGAAATGGTCGAAAAAGGCCGGGCATTTCAAGAAAATGGATCGCATTGTCCAGTGTCAACTCTGCCCGAACGGCTGCAGGCTGCACCGCAACGGCCGCGGCACGTGTCGCGTGCGAGTCAACAAAAACGACGTCCTCTACTCCCTCGTCTATGGCAATCCGGCGGCGATCCACATCGACCCGATTGAAAAAAAACCGCTCTACCATTTCTATCCCGGAACCGATTCCTTCTCGCTGGGATTTGCCGGTTGCAATTTGAGTTGTCTCAATTGTCAAAACTGGGAGCTGTCGCAGAAAAAGCCCGAAGAGCTGCAAAATTACTCCTGCTTTCCGCACCAGGCGGTCGAAACGGCGATGCAGAAGAAATGCCGCTCGATTGCCTACACCTATAACGAACCTTCGGTCGTCTTTGAATTCATGCACGACACGGCCCGTCTGGCCCATCTCAAGCAATTGAAAAATGTCTGGGTGACCAACGGCTATATCAACCGGGAGCCGTTGCTGGAATTGTGTGAATGCATTGACGGCGCCAATGTCGATCTCAAGTCCTTTTCGGACGACGTCTACCGCAAGCTCAATTTCGGCAGGCTGCAGCCGGTGCTTGACACATTAAAGACGCTACATGAACAGAATGTCTGGTTCGAAATAACCACCCTGATTGTCCCCGCCTATACCGATGATTCGGCAATGATCCGCGACATGTGCGCGTGGATTGTCGATACCATCGGGGGCGATCATCCAATCCACTTCTCCCGCTTCGGTCCGCACTACAAGCTCAAGCACCTCCCGCCGACGCCGCCGTCCAAACTGCTCGAAGCCAGAGACATCGCCCGCAGCGCGGGTATCAACTACGTGTACATCGGAAACTACCGTACTGGCGACGGCGGGACGACCTTTTGCCCCGGGTGCAGAGCAAAGGTCATCGAACGCATTGGGTATGTCATTACCGGCATGAATCTTAAGGGCGGGGCCTGTGGTGCGTGCGGACACAAGATCGCCGGCCGGTGGAGCTAATCCTGCTCGTCAAGCAGCTCGATAAAGTAGGCGATGGTTTTGCGTAGTCCTTCGTCCAGGTCAATCGCCGGTTCCCAGTCAAGCTTATGCTGTGCCAGCGAAATATCCGGCTTGCGCTGCCGCGGGTCGTCGGAAGGCTGAGCCGTGAACACCAGCGCCGAATTCGATTCCGTCAACCCGATCACCATCTCCGCCAGTTCCTTGATGGTAAACTCACCGGGATTGCCGATATTGACCGGGCCGATAAGCTCATCCTGATTCATCAGCCGGATCATGCCGTCAATGAGATCGCTTACGTAGCAGAACGAGCGTGTTTGCGAACCGTCGCCGTAAATGGTAATGTCCTCGCCTTCCAGCGCCTGCATGATGAAATTGGAAACTACGCGGCCGTCGTGAGGATGCATGCGGGGGCCGTAGGTATTAAATATGCGCATGACCCGTATGTCAACGGCGTTCATGCGATGGTAGTCGAAAAAAAGTGTCTCCGCAACCCGCTTGCCCTCGTCGTAGCACGAACGCAGTCCGATCGGATTGACATTGCCCCAGTACGATTCCTTTTGCGGATGCTCGTTCGGATCGCCGTACACTTCACTGGTCGACGCCTGCAAAATGCGTGCTTTGATGCGCTTGGCCAGCCCCAGGCAGTTGACTGCGCCCATTACATTGGTCTTGATCGTCTTGACGGCATTGTACTGATAGTGCACCGGTGAGGCCGGGCAGGCAAGGTTGTAGATTTGGTCCACCTCGACAAAGACCGGAAACGTGATATCGTGACGCATTAACTCGAAATTTTTGTAGTCCATTAAATGCTCGATATTATTCTTGCGTCCCGTGAAGTAATTATCAAGACAGATAACGTCATGCCCTTCACTGACGAGATGATCGCAGAGATGTGAACCTAAAAAACCGGCGCCGCCGGTAACCAGAATGCGCTGTGACATAGTTTTCCCCTGGCGTTGAGCATCAAGCCCGCGTCTTCTTCGCGTCGACGCAGGTAAGCACTTTGTTCTAACAAATTGTATGTTAATGGCCCCGCTCTTACAATTATCCACACAAGTATCACCTAAAAATGCATTCGGCATGCAGGAAGCTTATCTGGAATTGCATACCGGACATTCTTTGCACAGTGTTCAACTTGCGGTACCTCCCCCCACTTCTGAGGTACTCCCCTGCACTCTCCAACTGTGACGTTGCGGGTCAAACCTGCGGCATCGAACCTCGACTTTGCATCTGGAAAGTACCCCTGCCCACCTTGAGAGCCGTGTAAATTATCCGGTGGCTTTGTCGAAAATTTTTACAATTTAAAAAAGACAACAAAATAAGTGACCAATCTCTATTTCGTTCAAATTCAGGCATCTATGCATTTCGGCGCACCTTTGGCCTTTATATTGCTTACACTTAAGTCAAGTGATACCTGAATATTTTCAAAGGAGTATTTCCATGAACAAAACTTTCAAAAGCATCATTGCTGTCGTCCTGCTCATCTCATTTGCCTCATTTGCCGACCTCATTAAATATGTAAAGCCGGTAAACAAAGGCAATACGGAAAAAACGAGCTTTGGCCATGTTTACACCGGATTGTACGAAATCGAGGTAGACGGTCAAAAATGGCAGACCATGTGTATCGATCCTCTCGGCACTATTCATGGAGGAGACACATGGGTGGCAGATCATTTAGGTCCCCAGGACATTGCAGATAATGGCGCCTACGTGACATTTTACGGTAATGATCCGGCGCTGGCAGGTCAGAAATATGCCATGATCAGCTATCTTGCGGAAAATTACTATTACAACAATCCGTCAATGACTGAGACTGAGAAGTCTAAATTAAGCCTTGCAATCTGGGAAATTGCTATGGATTTTGACGGGCTTTCGTCCTCCCTGAATTTAACTTCCGGCGGCTTTACGGCAAACTCCCCTGGTGTTGCCTCAGGTTGGCTCGTTGATGCATTTGACTATCTCGATAATGATGGGGATATTACCATGTCGGCATTTTCTCCTTCAGATCGTCCTTCTCAGGAATTTATCGCCTGGAAAGTCCCCGAACCGACAACTGCCTGTCTTCTGCTCATGGGTCTTTCAATGCTTGGATTCGCCGGCTGGAGAAGAAAACGCAACAGCTAAAGCGCTTCTCGGTATCGCATAGATTTTCAGGCCCTCCTTTTTCAGGAGGGCTTTTTTTTATCCCCTTGATATGGCCGGCGTAATTTTCGAAACGGTTCCGTGCGCTTCGCCCTTATGCAATCGCAGTCGAACCTCTTCACCGACAACAAGCTGATCGCAGCGGGTTACCGATTCCCCGCTTTTTTTTTGCACGACACTGTAGCCTCTCGCCAGAACATTCAGCGGACTCAAATCCTGCAGGCGCGATGCTGCGTGGGCGATCTGCGTCTTTGCCGTGACGACCGTTCGTACAGCGGCTCTGGTCCGGCGGTCATGCAGATTGTCGATTTGCTGCCGGTACTCCAATAGCAGACGAACCGGTTTGCGCAGCGCCGGACGGGCTCGGGCCTGTCCGTAGCGCAGGAAGCAGTCGCGCATATACCCGGTAATGCGGTAGGCGAACCGTTTTGAGAGATTGGCAAAGTAGCGTTCATTTTCGCGGGTATCGGGAACAGCCGTCTCTGCTGCGGAAGAGGGAGTCGGTGCGCGCACATCGGCGACAAAATCGGCAATAGTAAAGTCAATCTCGTGTCCGACAGCGGAAATGACGGGGATAGCCGACCTGAAGATCGCTCTGGCAACGCACTCTTCGTTGAATGGCCAGAGATCTTCGATCGAACCGCCGCCTCTACCGACAATCAAGCAACTGATATTGCCATACGCATTCAAAGTATCAATTGCTTGTGCAATGGCCGTGGCTGCACCGTCACCCTGCACCGGAACGCTGGAAAGCACGATGTCGGTTTGCGGGGCACGCACAGACAGTACTTTGATAATATCCCGGAAGGCCGCGCCCTGTTTCGAGGTAACCACCCCAATTCGTCGAACGCTTTCAGGTAGCGGTTTTTTATGTATATCGTCGAAAAGACCTTCCGCCGAAAGCTTCTTTTTCAGCGCCTCGAACGCGGCATACAGTGCTCCCTGCCCGGAAGGCTGCATGCGACTGACATCAAGCTGATAGTAACCGCCGCGTTGGTAGACTCGCAGGTTGGCGATGACCATGACTTCCATACCGTCATCGGGAGTAAATTTTATGCGGGGCAGAACCGAGCGCCAGATAACGGCGGGAATGCGGCACTGTTTATCCTTGAGCGTGAAGTAGCAATGACCGGATGACGCCTGCTTAAAATTTGACAGTTCGCCCTGCACCCAGACCAGCGTATTGCCCTGCTCGATCATCTCCCCAACCGCCTGATTGATATCCGCAACACTGTAAGGCTGCGCACATTCCTGTGGTATTTTCAGGGGGGTGATCATGCCAGCGTAACCCGATTATAAATACGGGTAATTGCAGTTGCTCTGCCTGTTTCATCATCCGTTTCGATAACGACAGCGTTGATCATCGGTCCCCGCGTCGCCGGTTCGAATTTTGCGGGTGTCTGCAGCAGGAACTTCTGGATAACCGGATTTGCTTTCATGCCGATGCAGGAATCTTCAGGCCCGGTCATCCCGGCATCGGTGATGTAGGCCGTACCTTTTGTCGATATGCACTCATCGGCCGTCTGGATATGGGTATGTGTTCCAACCAGTGCGCTAACTTTGCCGTTGAGAAAGTGAAACATGGCACGTTTTTCACTCGATGCTTCGGCGTGAAAATCGACCAGAATTGTTGCGGTCTCCTCCCGCAGTTCTTTGAGGATATCTTCGGCAGCCCTAAATGGACAATCCACCGTTTCATTGAAATAGGTGCGCCCGATCAGGTTGAGAATTGCTATTTGGCGGCCGCCTTCAATTTGGAGGATGATATGCCCGCGGCCGATATTGCCGGGCGGGAAGTTGAAGGGGCGCAGCACCGGCCAGGACTGATTGTCAAGTGCATTGTCGCTGGTAAATGAGTGATTCCCGCCCGTAAGCACATCCACGCCGTGGCTGCGTAGCTTTTTGTACAAATTGCCCGTCAATCCTTTGCCGCCGGCGGCATTTTCGCCGTTGGCAATGCAGATGTCAATGGTATGCTCGGAACGCAACGAACCAAGAAATTGCGATAAGATGCGGCGTCCGGTATTGCCGAACACATCACCAATGAAGAGGATTTTCATTGGCAGTTCCTTCCAGGTGTATGCCTATTTGGCAAAAGCGGTGTATCTGCTTTCGCGAATTATCGAAACCCTGATCTGGCCGGGATACTCCATTTCATCCTGAATTTTGGTCGAAATCTGGCCGGCCATCTCTTCGGCCTGCGCGTCGGTGATGCTTTGCGGCTCGACCATGACGCGGATCTCACGACCGGCCTGAATGACATACGACTTGCTGACCCCGCGGAACGAATCAGCAATTTCTTCTAGGTTGGTCAGGCGATTGATATAGTTAGTCAGCGTTTCGCGACGAACGCCGGGGCGGGTCGAAGAGACTGTGTCTGCTGCCTGCACCAGTACCGGGTATACCGAAATTACCGGTACGTCCTCATGGTGTGCTGCAATTGCGTTGCAAATGACGTCATTTTCGCCATTTTTCTTGGCCATTTCGGCGCCCAGTTCGGAGTGAGTTCCTTCGGTTTCGCGGTCGATGGCCTTGCCGATATCATGCAGAAGCCCGGCGCGGATGGCGGTTTTGGTATCAAGTCCGATTTCCGCAGCCATCAGACCGGCCAGTACGGCCACTTCCTTGCTGTGCTGCAAAACATTCTGGCCATATGAGGCGCGATATTTCAAACGCCCCAGCATTTGAACCAATTTGGGTTTCAGGCCGTGAACATCAAGCTCGAAAATAGCCTCTTCGGCCGCCTCCTTCATTTTTTTCTGAAGCTCGACATCCGACTTTTTAATGAGCTCTTCGATGCGTCCGGGATGGATCCGACCGTCGACAATCAGTTTTTCAAGCGCAATGCGGGCAACTTCGCGGCGGATGGGATCGAATCCGGAAAGGATGACAGCTTCCGGCGTATCGTCGACGATGACATCTATTCCCGTTGCTTCCTCAAAGGAGCGGATATTACGACCTTCACGCCCGATAATGCGGCCTTTCATCTCGTCATTGGGCAGGTGCACGACCGAGACGGTTGATTCTACGGTGGTATCCGCGGCCGAGCGCTGAATTGCGCGAACGATGATCTCCTTTGCCTCTTTTTCAGCTTCCTCGCGGGCCTGGTCTTTGAGTTCCTTGATCATCTGCGCCGATTCATAGCGAACCTTCCCTTCAAGGTTTCCCAGCAATATTTTCTTTGCCTCTTCCTGCGTCAAACCGGCAATATTTTCCAGTTTTTTATTTTCCTGATCGATTAATTTGGTAAGCTCGTTGTCTTTGGTGCGGATGGTGGCTTCTTTGGAATTGAGGAAATTTTCACGCGCGGAAAATTCGTTTTCACGCTTATTGATCGTTTCCTGCCTTCGTTTGAGGTCAAGATCCCACTCCTTCAGCCGTTGCGCTTCCTGCCTTTGTTTGTCGGAAGCACGTGCAGCATCCCTTTCAAAATTTGATTTGGCTTTAAACCACTCATCCTTTGCTTCGAGGATGGCGGTTTTTTTCTGTAATTCGGCTTCTTTGTGGGCCTCTTTCAGAATTCTCTCTGCTTCATCCTGCGCTTCGGCAATTTTTTTCTCTTTAAACCTCCTGTCTGACAGAGAGCGAAAATAGTGCCCGACAATAAAGAAAATGACACCGGATACCAGTGCCGCTATAACTAGAATTATTATGGAATTATCCATGGCTACCTCCTGGTAATTGTTATCTATCGGTAACGCTATGAAAGTGGGGCAACGACCTTTACGACGGGGAGGAAAAGTTTGCAGGATTCCCGCTTGAAAGCGGCCGCAACTGATTATGAGGATGCTCTTGGCCTGCTGTGGCCCGGGTATTGTCAGGAGCCGAGGACCGAATCGATTCGCGAGCAAAGAGATTGCGCTCTTTGTTCGACGGAATCTAGCTGTTCACGCTGATTGTCATAAATTTTCTTGTATTCAAAAAGTTCTCCCGAAATATTCATACTGGAGAGGACGGCAATTTTTAATTTGTCGCGTGATGCGGTGCCACTTTGGGTTTCAACCATCTTTTTGCTGACATAGTCGGCAACTCTCCGGGTCAATTCTGCATCTACATCACTGCGGACGGAATACTCATTGCCAAAAATAAAAACGTGAACGCTATCGGACGATAAGCCCATCGTACCCCCGTTAATCAGTTAAGTCTGGGCTGTTTCAGTTAACGGACTCTATTTTATTGAGAATATCCTGAACTTTGCCTGCTGCTGTGTCCAGTTTTTCCTGTCGTGAATTTACCTCGCTTTTTAGCGTATTTATTTCATTGTTTAATTGTTCTATTTGTGAATGTAATTCCGACTCTGAATTTTGTTTTCCTTCCACTTCCTTCCTTAAGTGATCTGCTTCTGCTTTTGCGTTTTGATAACCTTGTACGAGTTGTTCAATTTTATTTTCTAATTCTGTGAGAGCTTCTACTGACAAAACAAATCTCCTTTATGCCATGTGTCTTTTTTGCATCAGGTTTAATGGTTTACTTTAAATTTCTTACTTAAGGCGCTCATATTGTTTCATTAAGTAAAAATGGCGTGACGCTAACAAAAATAAAACGAAATACGTCAACTAATCAAATATTATAACAATTTTACTATAGGCGAGACAGCAAGTCAAAAAATGGCGGGAACGGCAGGCTTCAATTAACGGCATGCTTCGCAACGGCAAGCAAGCTGTTATTGCCTGAGCACGGCTCCAAAATCGGCCTTCAGGCGCTGTGTAATGGAGGTGCTCACTTTTTCCGCTTCTCTGTCGGTCAGGGTGCGGTCCGGTGCGCGTAACTGAATCGCATAGGCAATGCTTTTTTTATCGATGCCCAGCTTGTCGTCACGGAAGACGTCGAACGCCTCGACGCGTTCCACAAGATCTGATAGACTGCGGATAGCATCAATGATCTGCTGCGCAGGTACCTTTTCGTCCATAACAAATGCCAGGTCGCGCTCAATGGCCGGAAATTTTGGCAGGCCGGCAAATGCGGGCGTCGGCAATACTGTAGATAATAATTCGGTAATATCCAGCTCGGCGTAGTAGGCATCCGTTTTGATGCCGAAGGCTTTGCCTGTGTCCGGGCTCACCAGGCCGGCCGATCCGTGCACACCATAGGACCCCGAAAGCAAAGCGCTTTCAATCGAAAGAAAATGGTGTCGATCGGTAACCGGGGAATAGGTCAGTGCCGGCAAATTGAGATCGTTGATAAGAGAGTCCAAAACTCCTTTCAGCACGAAAAAGCCGGCGGGCATGCGCTGCGTGTTCCAGGCGTCCGGCCAGAAATCTCCGTCCATGATGATTCCCAGTATCTGCTTTTCGTCCGGCAATTCCCGGTCGGGATTTTCGATCACCACTGTGCCGATTTCAAACAACTGATTATTCAAATTGCGGTGGTTATTATTGTAGGCAATAGTTTCCAGCAGTGAACCCAGCAGCGATGTGCGCATATAGGCCATTTCGGGATTCAGCGGATTCATCAGCCCGACAGCGGAGAGATCTGGATTGATGCCGGTGCTTTTTTTTGCGGAGACAAGCGAGTTGGTCGTTATCTCGTGCAGCCCTTTAGCCGCAAGTGAGGTACGGATGCGATCGACAAGTATCTCCCGCGTACTGACTTTCTGATTCAACGAAACGGGCGCAGAGTGTGTCGCTTCAATGTTGTCGTATCCGTAGAGTCGACCCACCTCTTCGATGAGATCGACTTCCAACTGCATATCGTGACGATAGGTCGGCGCCCGAAACGTGAAGCGGTCATGCTGTTCGCAAAGCAGGCTGAAATTGAGTGCCTGTAACTGCTCTCTGATCACCTGCGGATCAAGTTCCACACCAAGCAAGGTAGTGGTGCGGGAGGGGCGAATCGAAATCTCAGGCGGTTCGATTGGTTGCGGATACTGATCAATAAAGCCAGCAACAATTTCGCCGCCGGCCAACTCACGCATCATTTCTGCAGCAGTGTCGATTGCTCTGGTCAGTCCCTCGCCGTAATCAACCCCGCGCTCGAAACGATATGACGAGTCGGTGGACAAGCCCAGGCGCTTGGAGGTCTTGCGGATGCCGACCGGATCGAAGTAGGCGCATTCGAGAAAGACGTCGGTTGTGTCATCGGCAATGCCTGAATTTGCGCCGCCCATGATCCCCGCCAATGCAACCGGTTTTTCCGCGTCACAGATCAGCAGGTCGGAACCGAGCAGCTCATATTTCTGCTCGTCGAGCGTGGTGAATGTGTCGCCTTGTTGCGCTGTTTTGACGACAATGCGCTTTCCGGCCAGTTTGCGCATATCAAACGCGTGCATGGGATGACCGAAATGAAGCAGTATATAGTTGGTAATGTCGACCACGTTGCTAATCGGCCGCAAACCCGCCGCGCGCAGGCGCTGCTTGAGCCATTCGGGTGAGGGGCCGATCTTGACATTGCGCACCAGTCTGCCCAGATAACGGGGGCACTGACCGGGCGCCTCGATGGTGACGGCAATCTGCGCATTGATATCCCCGCCGGATTCCTGTGGGGATCGGGCATACGCTTTGAGCGGGATTTTGTAGTATCCCGCAAGATCGCGGGCCACGCCCAGTTGGCTGAGGCAGTCGCCCCGGTCGGGAGTTAACTCAATTTCGATGCGATAGTCAACCGGCATATACCGTGACAGCTCATCACCGATTTTCCAGTCTTTAGGAAGCTCCATGAGTCCGGCATGTTCGTCCGACAGACCGAGTTCGCGCTCCGAACACAGCATGCCGAACGATTCGACGCCTCGAATTTCAGCTTTGCACACCGTCATCTCGGGCCCGAGAACGGCGCCGATTCCGGCGAGTGGTGCGTGCATCCCCGCTGCGACGTTGGGGGCGCCGCATACAATAGACAGCGGCTTATCTTCGCCTGCGTCAACAGTGCACAGTGAAAGCCTGTCGGCATTGGGATGCTTCTGTACGTCAAGCACGCGGGCGGCAACGATGCCGCGTGGAACTTCGAGCTTTTCTATTCCGGCAACCTCGAGTCCAAGTGAGGTGAGAGCATCGGCGACTTCGTTGACTGTTGCGTTTATGTCGAGAAAGTCGGTAAGCCAGCTATATACTACAATCATAACGAAAAACCTTATCGGTACATGGAACAGGGTCCGGGATTACTCAGAACTGGTTAAGAAAGCGAACGTCATTTTCGAAAAAGAGCCGTATGTCGTCGATGCCGCACTTGAGCATGGCAATGCGCTCGATGCCCATGCCAAAGGCGAAGCCGGTGTACTTTTCCGGATCGACTCCGGCGGAAGCAAAGACATTGGGATGCACCATGCCCGCGCCCAGAATTTCGAGCCAGCCGCTCTTTTTGCAGACACTGCATCCGGCCCCTTTGCACAGGAAGCATTCGACATCCACCTCGACACTCGGTTCGGTGAACGGGAAATAGCTGGGGCGGATTTTAATGTGCGTTTTTTCATCAAAAAACCGGCGCGCAAAGGCCAGGAGCGTACCCTTTAAATCGGCAAAAGAGACGTTTTCATCAACGTAGAGACCTTCGACCTGATGGAATAGGCAATAGCTGCGCGCACTGACCTCTTCGTTGCGGTAGACCCGGCCCGGCATGATGCATCGAACCGGTGGCTGCTGTTTTTCCATAACCCTGATCTGCACCGGTGACGTATGCGTGCGCAACACTACGTTATCTGAAATCGTGAACGTGTCCTGCATGTCGCGTGCCGGGTGGTGCGGCGCAAAATTCAATGCTTCAAAATTATACCAGTCGCTTTCCACCTCCGGTCCGTGGGCAACATCAAAACCCATCGAAATGAAAATATCACGAATTTCATTGCGAATTTGCATGAGCGGATGTAAACTTCCCCGCGGAAAGGGAAATCCGGGAAGTGTCGGGTCAAAGCTATGGGGCGCCGTACCGGTTGATTTTTGCATCCAGGGAGCTTCCTTGAATGCTTCCTCGATAACAGTGCGCAGCGTGTTGGCTCTGGCTCCGAATGCTTTGCGTTCTTCGGGCGCAATGCTCTTCATGCCCTTGAAAATCTTTTTGACGATGCCTTTGGCGCCCAGATACTTTATGCGGAACTCTTCGGCGGAAGCTTCGTCGCTTACGGACTGAAGCTGCGCCAGAGCATCCCGCCGGATCTGCTCCAGATCCTCCGGAGACGTATGCTCGGTTGATGCCGTCATGAAATAGCTATTCCTTTACTTCTTCGACTAACTTTTTGAAAGCTTCCGGTTCGTTGACTGCCAGCCAGGCCAGGGATTTGCGGTTGAGCTCGATGCCCTTTTTGCTCAGGGCGCTCATAAATCGGCCGTACGTCATCCCGTTTTCTCTGGCGGCGGCGTTGATGCGCATGATCCAGAGCGAACGAAAGTTGCGCTTGCGCTGCTTGCGATCGCGGTAGGCGTTCGTGCCGCTCTTCCACATGGCGTCGGTGGCCGTACGGATACAACTCTTGCGTTTACCGTAATAGCCTTTGGTGCTTTTGAGGATATTCTTTCTTCTATTGCGTGATGCAACTCGTGTTTTTGCGCGTGGCATGGATAATCTCCTTGGTGATCAATGGGTAAAGGGCTCGATGGAGAGAGTCTGCTCCAGCCGCTAATACATTAACATATGTTTGATTTTTCTCACCTGCGAATTGTCAACGATCGTTGCTTTGCGCAGGTCTCTTTTTCGCTTTCTGCTTTTGTGTCCCAGGAGGTGACTGCCGTAGGCTTTATCGCGTTTGACTTTGCCGGTCGATGTCAGCTTATAGCGCTTTTTCACCGAACTGCGTGACTTCATTTTAGGCATGGGGATGCTCCTTGTGTGTTTTTATTGAGATTCCGCTTGCTGTTGTTCGAGCGTGGCCTCTTTTTCACGGCGCTTGCGCTCCTGCTCTTCTTTGCGTTTGAGATCTTTTATTTTGGCTTTGTCCGGGACGTAAATGGATACCATATTACGTCCTTCCATCTTGCAGCTCTGCTCGACTTGAGCAATATCGGCAAGATCGATATCCAACTGATCGAGAAGCCGTGCGCCAAATTCCTTGTGGGTGATCTCGCGACCCCGGAAGACAACCGTAGCCTTCAATCGATCGCCGCGGAATAGGAATTTTCTGCCGTGCTCCATCTTATAATTGTAGTCGTGTGTGTCGGTTTTGGGATGCAACTTGATTTCCTTAAGATGGACAACATGCTGCTTTTTTTTTGCTTCCTTCGCCTTCTTGGCTTTTTCGTACTTGAACTTTCCGTAATCCATGATGCGGCAGACAGGTGGATTTGCCGTCGGGGCAACTTCGACCAGATCAAGCTCAAGCTTGCGGGCCTGTTCCTGCGCTTCGTAGGTGGGCATGATGCCGAGTTGACTGCCGTCTGATCCCACAACGCGAACCTGTGGTACCCTGATGCGTTCGTTGACACGCGTTGGATCTTCTACTGGTCTGCGGAAATTTCTTCGATTAATAAAAACCTCCCGGGTTCTGGTTTAACATGCCCTTACTTTTTCCGGTCAATTTCTTCGAGCATCGAATGGATAAATGAATCCACGGCAACCGCTCCCAGATCGCCTTCACCTTTGCGACGAATGGAAACGGCCTGGTTTTCTTGCTCCCGCTCTCCGACAATTGCCATGTAAGGGATTTTCAGCAGTTCTGCATTTCTGATTTTGTAGCCGACTTTTTCTGCGCGTTCGTCAAGCTCCGTGCGGATTCCGGCATCGATAAGCCGGGAATAGACCGTGCGGGCATAGTCGAGAAACTTGTCCGATACGGGAATGAGCTGAACCTGTACCGGCGCAAGCCAGACCGGCAGGGCCCCGCCGTAGTGCTCGATCAAAATACCGATAAAGCGCTCCATAGAGCCCAGAAGCGCACGGTGAATCATGACGGGACGCTTGGAGGCGCCGTCAACATCCGTGTATTCCAGCTCAAAACGCTCCGGCATGCTGAAATCGAGTTGTACCGTTCCGCACTGCCAGGTGCGCTTGAGTGAATCGGTGATGTGAAAGTCAATTTTCGGTCCGTAAAAGGCGCCGTCGCCGGGATTGAGCTGAAAATCGATCTTTTCTTTGACGAGCACATTTTCCAATGCTTTTTCGGCGCGATCCCAGATTTCGATCGAGCCGATATACTTTTCGGGCCGGGTGGAGAGCTCGATTTTATACTCCTCGAAACCGAATACCCGATACATGTTCATAATAAAAGAAATGACTTGGGTAATCTGCTCTTCGATCTGGTCGGGCAGGCAGAAGATATGCGCGTCATCCTGGGTGAATTGACGGACACGAAACAGACCATGCAACACACCGGCTTTTTCGTGGCGATGCACCAGGCCGAATTCGCACAGCTTGAGCGGTAATTCGCGATAGGAGTGCATGTGGGTATTGAAGATCAGCAGATGTCCCGGGCAGTTCATGGGCTTGACCGCGTGCATGACGTCGTCAATTTCGGTGAAGTACATGTTTTCACGATATTTGTCCCAGTGTCCGCTGCGTCGCCACAGCTCTTCGTTCAATATGATCGGTGTCTTGATTTCCCGGTAACCGGCTCTGGTGTGCTCAACGCGACAAAAGTCCATTATCGTATTGTACAGAACCATGCCTTTGGGATGCCAGAACGGAAAGCCCGCTCCTTCGAGATGGAATGAAAACAGATCGAGCTCTTTGCCCAGTTTGCGGTGGTCGCGTTTTTGTGCTTCCTCCAGCAGATGCACGTGCTCGTCGAGCATCGACTGTCGGGGAAACGAGACGCCGTAGATGCGTTGCAGCATTTTTTTGTTTTCGTCGCCGCGCCAGTAGGCGCCTGCAACTTTGAGAAGCTTGATCGCTTTGACATAGCCGGTGCTGGGCAAATGCGGGCCGCGGCACAAATCCCGCCAGCCTCCCTGCGCATACATACTGGGCGGTTCATCGAGTTCGTCAATCAGCTCGACTTTATAAATCTCGCCCTTGTCGCTGAAGTAGGCGCGGGTTTCCGCTTTGGTCGGCTCGAGCCGTTCGACTGAGTAGTCTGCTTTAACAATTTCCCGGCACTTTGCTTCGATTTTTTCAAGATCGTCGGTACTGAACGGCCGCTCTACGTCAAAATCGTAATAAAAGCCGTTGGCGATGGCCGGCCCGATAGTGATTTTGGCATCAGGAAACAGCTCTTGCACCGCCTGAGCCATGATGTGTGACGACGAGTGCCAGAATACATCCTTGCCCGCTTCGGAATCGAAGGTGACAATTGCAACATTGTCCCCGTCACTGAGCGGACGTTTCAAATCGACCAGTGCATCGTTGACTTTTGCGGCCAGTGCGGCTTTTGCCAGTTTGGGGCTGATCTGCTTAGCGACATCTGCAGATGTCGCCCCTTCGGGCAGATCGATTGACTTCCCATCCGGTAAAATGATCTTCACGAAAATCTCACTTTATATAGAAACCGAAAAAAGTTCTTTTTGTGCATGTAGTGCCGTCGCCGGACAGCATGCGATACAACAGCAACCTCTTTTCGCGCTCAGGCCGTGCGTGGTGCACGGTGCCCCGGGGTAAGAGGGGAACCGAGGGACATGTTTGAGAATATGGGCGATACTGGATTTGAACCAGTGACTCCTACCATGTCAAGGTAGTACTCTAACCATCTGAGCTAATCGCCCCCGGTATTTGTTAATAGCGCTACGGGGAGTCGAACCCCGGTTGCAGGAATGAGAATCCTGAGTCCTAACCACTAGACGATAGCGCCGTCATATCAAGACAGGCAGCGGACAGAGGATTGAGCGATTCGCCTCGATATCCTGCAAGCTTCCGCTTTGCTTTCTGGTAACTGGGGTGCCAGGATTTGAACCTGGAACTTTCGGAGCCAGAATCCGATGCTCTGCCAATTGAACTACACCCCAAAAAAGCGTGTAAAAAATATAATTATAATAGACGATAAAGCAAATGCAAGCACTATTTCGCAAAAAGATGTTTTACCTTTCAGCGAGATAGCCGTCATCTTCAACCAGCGGTTTAAAACCGACAGCCTTGATCTCTTCAACAAATTGTGCCGAATGGAAGGGCTTTTTTATGACGGTCTTCACATAGCGGTGTCCTGGAACGATTTCTATACCGCCGGTATACTTCTCAGGCATAGGTATGACCAGATCCTGCTCCGAGAGCAAAATGATCTCCATAGTGTGATTTCTTTCATACAGCTCGTTTACCAGTTCATAGCCGGATGAGCCGGGCAAATCGATATCCGCAATGCACAGGCCGCACTGAATGCCCTGCATCTTGAACTCATTTAAAACATCAATGGCGTGCTCTGATGAGTTGGCAAAGGAGATTCTGCCTCCCGCGATTCCGAAGAAGATCTCGATGGTGTTCTTGCAGAATTCTAGTATGTTGCGGTCTTCATCGACAATAAGTATCTGTTTGTCTGCGAGGCCCGGCTGATAATTGCAGCCATGCGGCAATCCCTGTTGCTTGACACTTTCGCGATTGCTGAACTGTATGCGATCCCCGCACCGGATGAATGTGGCGGTACAGCAGTTCTGTCGGTTTTTATAAGGACAGGGCAGATTGGCTTTTTTGCGTTTGCGAACCACATTTTCCATGCGGCGTCGTACTTCCGGCGGGGGGCCATGCGCAGATCCCGCAACATACCGGTATGAAGTCTCTGCCTGCCAGTCATCGGTTTTGGGCACCGGCTGCTGCACCGTATCCTGCTCCTGAATAAAAGCATTTGTGCGATGCTCATCGGCGACGGCATTTTTGTGCTCCGAAGCAATGCCCTGCGCAACCGCCGGCGCACCTTTGCCGGCCCGGCCCGAAGTGTATACATCGGTAATGAGCACGTCCGCTTCGCGCTGAGTCGTGGCACTGCGACGACGACTGAGAATCAGATCTCTGAATTTGAGTCGATAATAGGAAGGCAGGATCGGGTTAACTTCCATGTTAAACCTCCCGTCCATAGGGAAATTCAATGTTTTTCAAAATCACATCTTCTTTGCATAATATACTACATTCTGGGTGCATATTCATTTAATCATTAAATTTCCACTGCAAACCAACTTAAGCGCTAAAGCCGGAGCGGCGTTTTTTCGGGAACGATATTTACTCATTGCCGTCACTCCAGCAGCGTTTATTCTTTATATTATTACGAGAACCTTGAAGACAAAATTTCCGCAATGTGCCTCTGGCCAGCAGGAGAAGCTATTATGTACGACAGCAACTACCAATCCCGCCGCAACTTTCTTTCAAATATGGTAAAAGCATATGCCGCCGCCTCGGTCGGTACTTCGGCCGCTGCTGTCGCTGCCCGGAAGGCGGTATCTCCGACTGGAACCGGCTATGCTTATCATGCGGATTGTCTGAAACATGTTCACGGCACCGAGCAGGCCGAGCGGATGCTGTATATTCAGGACGAGCTTGCCGGAACCGGTCTTGCTCAGGAGTTGACCGAGGTTGCCTTTCTGGACGATCCGCTCACGCATGTTGAACGTGTGCACACAGCCGATCACATTGATTCCATAGATGCCTTGGCCAATACCGGTCTGGCATCCAAGCTTGCAGTATCGGGGATTCTGGGCGCTATCAAGATGGTGAGTGACGGCGACATCAGGAATGCATTTTGTGCAATTCGTCCTCCGGGTCACCATGCTCACAACAGCGGCTATGAAGAAGGCTTCTGCTTTTACAGCAACATCGCCGTTGCAGCCAGGTATGCGCAGGATGTGCTGGGATATGAAAAAATCCTGATCATCGACTGGGACTACCATCACGGCAACGGCACACAGGACGTGTTTTATGACGATCCATCGGTGCTTTTTAGCTCAACCCACGATTTCTATGCATATCCCGGTACCGGAGACGAGCTACTCACCGGTGAAGGGGCGGGAGAAGGATACAACATCAACATTCATTGCGAATGTGCTACGACCAATGACGAGATGCTTCAGAAATGGGATGAACGGCTTTTGCCGAAAGTCGAACAGTTCGAACCGGATTTTGTGTTGATTTCGTCGGGTTTTGACAGCAAGCGCAATGATTTGCTGGGATGCTTTGATGTCACTGCCAAAGGATTCTCACTCCTTACGAAAAAGGCAATGGAAATCGCCGATACATACTGTGACGGCCGTCTCGTTTCCATGCTCGAAGGCGGCTACGCCGACAGAAATACGGGTAATACCTTTTGCGGTATCGCTGCCTGCGCACGTCATCATATCCAGACGCTGCTTACCGGTGACGTGCCGGATGAGCACCCCTATTACGGAGCCGGCAATATGGCGTGTGATGCAACTCCCGCCTCGTATCGACAGCGGTCCGCGCCTGCGCAGATCACGATCAAGAACGGTCTGCTTTACCTTCCGGAGTCGATGGGCAAAGCAATGAGCGTTTCCGTGAATAATGTACTCGGCAAAACAGTGTACCGGGTTGCGCCTTCGCGGCTGCGAGCCAATCCCGTTGACCTGCGTAACAACAGGCTTGCATCCGGACGCTATTTTGTACATGTCGATACCGGCCGTAAGGCGGAAACGCTCCCGTATCTTGCAGTCCGCTAACAAATGAAACGCCGATTTTCCCGGCACATGTGGGGGAGTTATTTTTCCCGGGAGCGTCCGGTTTTCGTCCGTTCGATTATCATACCGTCAACTACCAGCCGGTTTTGCTGTCGGCAGCGCAGATATCCCGTGGCTGCCTTGTTTGCGCCCGGTGTCGGATCTTGTGGGGAGATAGTGAGATGAAGTCCGCGGAAACGGCCAGTTGTGCCGATCTTGCCGCACCTGCTGCGTATCGGCCAATGTCAATAATCGTGATCAATAAGCAGTTGCCTGAGTTCTGACTCACTCGTGCATGCAATCCAGCGGTCAAGAAAAGCGGGGTTTTCAACCCGCCTGGCAATTTCAGCAAGAAAACGCAAGTGCTGAGTGGGTACCGTGCGGTTGCCCAACAGCACAAAGACGGCATGGATTGCCTGATTGGCTGTGGGGAAATCTATTCCATTGATGCTGCGGGCCATGATCATATAAAAGCCGTCGACCTCATCGAGCAGTAGATGCGGCAGGGCAACACCGGCTTCGGCCGGGGTTTCACCCAACTGGTTGCGCTGCAACAATGCCCCATAAATCAAATCACTGGAAATACCGCTTGCTTTGCTCAACGCCAGAGATGCATGCCGCAGGACATCCTCAGATTGTTCGGATTTCTTGATCTCGTAAAAGCCTGCCTGCTTGACTATTTCCTCGAAGGGGTCATCGGGACGCAACCCTTTTTCTTTGAGGATTTCCCGCAATTCTTCATTCAATCCCATGGCGGAGGCGTCGGGGACCAGCAAACGTTCGGCAACCCGCTGGGCCATGTGAGCAACGGCCCCCACCCGTGTGATGCGATGGCCGGCGTAGAGATGGTGCCATATAACGCCCAGGCCGATAAGTCCCATCGAAAAGATACTGGACATAAGCCCCATTTCCGGTATTAGCACAACGGAAACAATAATGCCCATGATGGGCAAATAGGGATAGAGCGGTACTTTGAATCCCGGGTCATAGCTCTTGATACCGCTTTCGCGCATCACGATGACTGCGATATTGACAAGCGCGAACACGAGCAGTTGGAATGTGCTGGCGAGTTTGGCGATGGCCTCAAGGCTGGTAAACAAAACGATGGCACCAATAATGCCTGCGGTGAGAAATATGGCGTTTTTCGGGGTTTTGAATCGCGAAAAGCGTGATAGCTCATGAGGTATCACCCGGTCACGACTCATGGCCAGGAGGTAGCGGCTGGCCGAAAGGATGCCTGCATTGGCTGTAGTGGCGAAAGCCAGTATGGCGGCGAAGCTGATGATATGTGCGCCCATCGGGCCAATTACCAGACGGGCTGCATCACTGACGGGGGTCAGCGACGATGCCAACTGGTCGTGGGGTACAACTCCCACGACAATCCAGACAATCAATCCGTAAAGCAGCATCACAACAACCAATGACAACACCATGCCCAGCGGGATGTTTTTTTCGGGGCTGCGGACTTCTTCGGCCAGGCTGGCCACTTTGGTCAAACCGATATAGCTGACAAAAAGAAAGGCTACCGTCGGCAAGATTGGCTGCGCGCCGTAGGGCATCATGGGAGTCAATTGTGCTGGATCTATTCGAGGCAGGCCGTACACAATGAGATATATCAGGATGGTAATCATTCCCATCACCATCCACACCTGGACCCCGGCAGCCTCCTTTGCGCCAAAGAAGTTCATGAGCATGAAAATGGCACAAAAAATGACGGCGATAACCTGCATTGGCAGGCCGATATACGCGGAAAGGTAGGCTCCCAAACCAACCAGTGCGATGCTCGTTTTGAGAATAAGGGCAAACCAGACTCCCACCCCGTCAATCGTGCCGAACATTCCCCCCAGACTTCGGCTGATAAAAAAGTAGGTTCCCCCGGCGCGGGGCATGCCGGTCGAAAGCTCGGCCTTGGCAAACAGGGAGGGCAGCAGCAGCAGACCGGAAAAGAGATATATGAAAATGACAACCGGGCCGGTCTTCGAAGCCGCAATGCCGGGCAGGACGAACAGACCGGAGCTTATCATTGCACCAGTCGCAATTGCAAATACGTGCACGAGCCCGAGCTGCTTATTCAGTTTTTTTGACATGGGACATCAGCCTTTGGTATGAGTGTACTTGCCTTGATGGAATACATGATTGCGTAATTGCCGGGGAATGGGGCTGTAGTCTGCAGGTGTTGTGCCGTTTGTCTGTGGTTGCCGGTCATTTTGTGTCTTCGCCTCCGGTACTCAAAGCCTGATACAGGTTCGCCGGTGACTGATACGAATATTGAGCTACAGAGGTAAAATAAGTTTCCTCCTCCATGCCCGGATGCACCAGTGTTGCCACACCATAAAAAGATGCCGCGCTTATATTGCCCCCTGCCTTCAACTCAGATCCAGCAATATGACATGCCGGGTAGTACAGACGCGTGGAACCCTCGCAAGCTTTGATACTTCCCCTGTCTGAATGTAATTTACCTGCCCTTTCTTTTTTCCGGGAAAGCACTGCATGGATCAGCAAAAAATCAGAAATGTCGCTATTATCGCTCATGTGGATCACGGGAAAACGACGCTTGTCGATCAGTTTTTCAGTCAGAGCGGTATGTTTCGCAAAAATCAGGAAGTGACCAAACGCCTGATGGACTCGATGGATCTCGAACGGGAGCGCGGCATTACTATCGCATCCAAGAACGGATCATTTACCTATCACGATTATCATATCAACATTATCGATACACCGGGTCATGCCGATTTCGGCGGCCAGGTCGAGCGGGTGCTGCGCATGGCCGACGGGGCGCTGCTGCTGGTTGACGCACAGGAAGGCCCCATGCCGCAAACCTATTTCGTACTCAAAAAAGCATTGGCCCTGTCGCTCCCGATTATTGTTGTCATCAATAAAATTGACAAACCGGCAGCGCGTCCGGATTGGGCGGTGGATCAGGTTTTTGACTTGTTTGTCAAGTTGCACGCCCCGGATCATATCCTGGACTTTCCGGTCACCTATGCATCCGCCAAAGACGGCTGGGCGACTGATGATTTGCATGTCGCCTCCGAAACCGTAGAACCTTTGTTTAAAGCGATCGTCAAGCACATTCCCGCTCCCGCAGGCGATCCTTCTGCCCCGCTGCAGCTTCTGGTCAGTTCGATTGACTACTCTCCGTATCTGGGGCGCCTGGGAATTGGCAAGATTACCGGAGGAACCATGAATATCAACAGGGACATGGCGGTTGCAATGCGGGACGGATCGATTATTCCGGCGCGCGTGACCAAAATTTTTCGATTCGAGACCAATCAGAAAGTACCGACCAATCAGGCTGTTGCCGGTGAAATCGTGGCCGTTGCCGGGATGAATGAAGTTACCGTCGGCGTCACGTATACCGATCCCGCCGACCCCCGGCCCCTGCCGCCCATCGAGATCGATCCGCCGACCTTGTCGATGAATTTCATTCCCAATGATTCGCCCTTTGCCGGAACCGAGGGAGAGTTTGTCACGTCTCGTCATCTCGAAGAACGGCTGCAGCGCGAAATACTTTCGGATGTGGCGCTGCGAGTTGAAAATCTGGAAGGGGCAATCGGCTATAAAGTGTCGGGCAGGGGGGAGTTGCATCTGTCTATATTAATCGAGCGCATGCGCCGCGAAGGATATGAATTTCAGGTGACGCGTCCGCAGGTTATCCTGCGAGAGGAAAACGGCAGACTCCTCGAGCCGTATGAGGAGTTGACCATTAATGTTGACGAGCAGTATGTTGGTCCAGTGATGGAGAAGTTGGGGCAGCGCAAGGGGCGCCTCAATCACATGGAAACCGACAATGGTATGACCACCCTGGTGTTTACTATTCCAACGCGAGGCCTGCTGGGATTCCGGTCGCAGTTCATGACCGATTCCCGGGGCATGGGCATTATGAACTACATTTTCAGCCAATATGGACCGCATGTCGGCGAGATTAAAAATCGAAAGAACGGAGCGCTTATTGCCAAGGAAAACTGCGAGACGGTATCCTATGCCCTTTTCAATCTGCAGGAACGCGGTAAAATGTTTCTCGGTCCCGGCGTCAAAGTGTACGCGGGGCAGATTGTGGGAGAGCATTCCCGTGACAACGATCTCACCGTCAATCCCGCCAAAAGCAAAAAGCTGACCAACATGCGCGCCGCCGGTTCTGATGACAACATCCTGCTCATCCCGCCTGCCGAAATGAGCCTAGAAGATTGTATTGTTTACATTAACGATGATGAGCTGGTAGAAATCACCCCGAAGGCAATTCGCCTGCGCAAACGATAATTCCTCTGTACCCCTTCTATCCTCACCGCCACAGCGAGTATTTTACTCTCCCGTATGTCCATATCAATCAAAACGATACAGGAGGCCTCGCGTGCACAATGGCTGGACTACGCACGAAATTGCGCAACCGCGACCTTTTTTCATACACCGATGTGGTTCGAGGCATTTCAGGTACAGGCGCCCGGACGCATCAGGCCGGGTGCCAGACTGGTTGAATTTGACGACGGCCGCAAAGCCCTGCTTCCCCTGTGTATTGACCGTCGCCTCAACGGCCTGCTCAAAACCTGGATTTCTTCACCGGGCGGGACCTATGGCGGCTGGCTGTCGCGGGACGAATTGACGCGTGCGCATACCGAGGCCTTGGTTCAATATGTGACCTCGTTTCGCAATGTCTTCTGGCGCGAAAATCCGTATGATGCAACGTTGAGCGAATATGATATCCCGCAAAGCATACATGACGTCTCGCAAATCATCGCCCTGGACAAACAACCCGGCGACTATTTGACGAATGCGCCTCATGCACATCGTAAAGCAGTCAAAAAAGCTGCGTTTAACGAAGTTACTATCCGTCAAGCTACCTGCGGTCAGGACTGGAGCAATCATTACCGGGCCTATCTCGCATCGGTAAAACGCTGGCAGGAGAAGAAGCTCACAATCAGTACTGTCTATACCATGGAATTCTTCGGCCAACTGGCGCTGTTGCCCTCAGATACGTGTCAATTGTGGATTGCCGAGAAAAAGGCGAACTATCTTGCGGGAGTGATTTGCCTGTATTGGAATACGTATGCCGTTGCCTGGCACGGCGCCGCCTGGGAAGCGTCCTTTGACCTGCGCCCCAACAATTTATTATACGCGGCGATGATTCGTGATGCTGCGCAAAAAAAGTTCAGCGTTTTTGATATGAATCCCTGCCGCGGACTCGAAGGGGTGTCTCAATTCAAAAAGCTCCTCGGTGCGACCGAACTGCGATCCCGTTATGTAAACAAGTGTTCCGGCATAAAACGTCTGGGCCAGGTGGTCAAAACGATTGTCGATAGCTAACAGCGTACCGCGAACAAATACAGCCACGGGTGCAACGATACAAGCGCGACTGTTGCATAGTTGGCTGTCGGGCCGAATCGCCGCATCAGGTCAACGAGCGGAATAATCATTACATAGGTGATGCTGGTTACTGCCGGGAAGAGATATCTGCCTTCGGCATTGAACCAGAAAATATTCAGGCGGATATACGCTGCGATTGACAGAAGCAATGCCGCATACAACAGAAATTCCTGAAACGACTTTATTCTGCGGACAATCAGATATCTTACCCAGAGCGCTCCGGCAGCCGCGAGTACGCTCGCATTGAGATAGAGCATCCCCGAAAGCGCAACGCCTTCCCGCACGTGTTGCATGGGAAACCAGATCAGGCGGATGGTTGCCTTGACAACGTCCAGAGCGTCTCCCAACGAATCAATCCACATCTGCGGCCGGCCGAAGCCGGTTTCAAGCGCAAAGAGCGATCCGTACAAGCGAAGATTGCGCAGGTACCAAGGCGCCGCCAGTAAGCTTGACGTCAGCAGCGCGGTCGCGACGCCCAGGGCTATGCGGGCGTCGCGTGTTGAATACAGCGAGTAGAGAAGTACCAGAACTGCGAGAGGAAAAAACATCGATAGCGAGCTTTTCGTATACATTCCCAATGTCAGCCAGATGCCCAGCAGCGCTGTTTGCCGAATTATATCATTGCTGCTGTCCGACTCGTCAAGCTGCACGATGCGCATGAGCTGCAGCAGTATCAACTGTGCAAGCAGCCAGCTCAGTGCATCATTTGATACGATCGAACAAAAGTAGGCATGGGCCGGCAGCAATGCCAGAAAAAGCACTGCTGCTTTGCGTGCCGTTTCGCTCAATGAGAGCTGCTGCAGTACTTTGTAGCAGATCAACAACGTCAGCAAGCCGCAGATAACGGAAATCAGTCGTCCGAAATACAATCCGGCCGCTTGACCGAAAACCCGGTTAAAGGGCGCCCCCAGCAGATAATTCAGCGGTGGCTGGTAATATTCATATTCATTCAAAAGAAAGGCATCTTCGTCTGCGGTTGAGCTGTACTGGATGGGAAATCCCCGGCTATTCGCCAGATACCTGGTGTAATTGTAGTGCGAGGGCTCATCATTCAACCCTTCGAGGCAGAAGCGAGTATCTGCTCCATGCGGCAAAATTGCGGGCAAAAAAAGGCGCAGCGCGACAGCGCATGCGAGCAACAAAGAGAAGGTCGAGAAGTGCGATGCAGGTTTTTGAGCCGGATCGGTTTGCGTCATAAGGTGATAAAATATATCAGGTTGGGCTGTGTCCAATTATTTTGCATTGACTGGATTTGCTAATGGATGTATATTTAAAGCTTCCTGTCTGGGAAGATTTAGCACTGCTCAGTAGCTCAGTCGGCAGAGCAAGTGGCTGTTAACCACTGGGTCCGCGGTTCGAGTCCGTGCTGAGCAGCTTTTAAAAAGGCCTTTCGAATTCGAAAGGCTTTTTTTAATGTATGCGCTGCAGAATTTCCCGCCAAAAGCAGTTCCCGGTTTCGCTTGCCCGCGGTACAGCCTAAATGCCGAGCACTAGTACTACGGTCGGACCGATCGTGTGCAGCCTGGGATCAAGTGCAATTTATGCCCGACAGATACGTGATTCACCCGATCTTCCGGTTCAAAAACTCCGGCAAGCCCTCGTCATATTCCCGTTCCTTCTGCAACTCCGTAGATTTTCGCTTGATGAGCGCTTTGGCTTCCTGCTCGGAGTGGTTGCTTTTGATGCGTTCGGCAATTTCGACTTTGAGCCGGGACATATCATCTTGTCTGAATGCTGAGACGAAAACCGCATTGGGCCAGGTAATCTGCAGGCGTTTTTTGATGAAGGGATCGACAATCAAATCCATTTTATTGAATACCAGCAGGCGCGGAACCTCGTGAGCGCCTAATTCGTCGAGTACCTCCCTGACGGTGTGCTGTTGGTGTTCGGTCCAGCCGCATGAAGCATCCATGACCATTAGAAGCAGATTGGCTTCCTGCACGACCTCGAGGGTGGATTTAAATGATGCAACTAGCTGGTGGGGGAGCTTGCGCAGGAATCCAACGGTATCTGATATGACAATAGAGCCGATATCAGGAATGAACGTGCGGCGGGTGGAGGTGTCGAGGGTAGCAAAAAGCTGATTTTCGACGAGGACATTGGCCCCCGAAAGTGCGTTGAGCAGGCTTGATTTACCCACATTCGTGTATCCCACGAGCGAGACGCGAAAAATATTCTTGCGTCCTTTGCGTTGGGTATGGCGTGACTTTTCGATTTTTTTGAGTTTGCCGGAAAGATCGGTGATGCGACGTTGCACCAGACGCCGGTCGACCTCAAGCTGTTTTTCGCCGGGGCCGGTTGTGCCGATACCGCCGACCTGCTGCGAAAAGTGCGACCACGCATGCGTCAAGCGGGGATAGAGAGTACGCATCTGCGCCAGCTCGACCTGGATTCGGGCTTCGTTGGTGCGGGCATGGTGGGCAAAGATATCTAAAATGAGCTGACTGCGATCGATGATTTTTCCGTTGGTAATGTTTTCTATATTGCGCACCTGGCCGGGGGAGAGTTCGGCATCGAGAACAAAGGTTTTGCAGTTGTGCTCGTTCATGAGCGATTTGATTTCGCGTATTTTGCCTTTGCCCAGAAAAGTTGCGGATTCAGGTTTGTCGCGTTTCTGAATGACGACTTTAACAACATCGGCGCCGGCCGTGTCACACAGCATCTGCATTTCCTGCAAATCTGCATCAAAGAGGGCGGGATCGTCTTCGGGGGTGATGAGTCCTGCCAGGATAACTTTTTCGGAAGGCGCCGGATTGGGTATTTCAAACATGGAGCGCACCAGGTGATTCCTTCCGGTGAAATGTGTGTGGGGGATAATACAGCCAAACGTGAGGGGTCATATAGCGGCGGAAATCTCCAGAGGCATGCCGGGGATATCGATGATGACGCCCTTTTCCTTTTGAGACGGAGTGAGCGTGAGTACTTCGCAACCTTCGGCGGTTATCAGGACCGTGTGTTCGAACTGGGCCGACATCAAACCGTCTTTGGTGCGGACCGTCCATTTGTCAACCTTATCGGTGGAGACCTGGTAGCCGCCCATGTTGACCATTGGTTCGATAGTGAAGGTAATTCCCGGTTGCAGGCTCACATTGTCGCCTTCATTGGATTCATGGTGATAGACCGAGAAATTTTCGTGAAATTTGCGGCCAATTCCATGACCGGTATATTGTCGCACGATAGAGTAGCCGTACCGCCTGGCATAGGGCTCGATAGTCTGGCCGAGAATTGCAAGTGGTATGCCGGGGCCGACGGCTCTGATTCCCTGAATCATACATTCGGCGGTGACGCGAACCAGTTTTTTCACTTCCTCGGCGACCCTGCCGATCAAAAACGTTTCGGATGAATCTCCGTGAAAACCGTCCACAATTGTCGTGAGATCGACATTGACAATATCGCCGTCGCGCAGAATCTCGCTTTCGGACGGGATGCCGTGACAGACGACGTTGTTGATCGAGGTGCAGATCGATCTGGTAAATCCCTGGTACCCCAGCGTTGCCGGTACATGGCCGTGATCGCGCGTGTACTCGTTAACCAGTATGTCAAGCTTGAGTGTCGAGATGCCTTCCGCAACATGGCCGCGGACGAAATCCATCAGCTCACCATTAAATTTGCCGGCCTTGCGCATACCCTCGATCTCCGCCGGCGTTTTGGCGTACTTGCTTTTTGCCGTGCGGGGCTGGGAAGCATGCTCTTGCTGGTCCTGCAGCATGTGGCACTTTTTGTACTTCTTACCACTGCCGCACCAGCATGGATCATTGCGTTTGAGTTTAGGAGATTGGAACATGGCGTCCTGGTAGTATGATCATACATATCATAATATCCTCAAAAATAGTAAATGTCGAAACAATCCGACCCGTCGAACAGTGGGAAATGCGCAGCGTATGGCTATATTACTCTATGCTCGATCGGCTGCGCCGGATCATTCTTCGACGCACGATATTGCCGGATATTGCGGCCCGTAATTTCGATAAGCCGTTTGCGTGACTCACGTGTTGCCCAGGCACAATGCGGGGTGATGATGCAGTTTTTTGCGGAAAAGAGCGGATGGTTTACCGGCGGCGGCTCGCTCGCCAGCACATCGAGCCCTGCGCCGGCAATCGCACCGGCATTGAGCGCCGGCACCAGTGCCGATTCATCAACGAGGCGCCCGCGGGATGTATTGATAAGCAGTGCGCCAGTTTTCATGAGAGAAAGTGTTGTTTCGTTAATGATGTTGGCCGTATGCTCCGTCAACGGGCAATGCAGCGATACGATGTCGCTTTGTGCGCAGAGCGAGTGCAGATCGAGTGATGTGATACCTTTCTGCGTAATCGGGCTGCGGGAATGGGCCACTACCTGCATCCCCAATGCGCGTGCAATCCTGGCGGCCGCCCTGCCGATGGCTCCCAGGCCGATGATCCCGAACGTCCTGCCGGCAAGCTGCATGAGCGGGGTCAGAGTAAATGAGGCGTCCGGCTGCGCACTCCATGCTCCCCGCTTAACGGTATCGTTGTGTACGCCGACCCGGTTGGTCAGTTCCAGCACGAGTGCGAACGTCGCCTGCGCAACCGACTCGGTTGCATAACCGGGCGCGTTGGTGACAAGAATTGCGCGCTTGTGTGCCGTTTCGATATCGATGATATTGTAGCCGGTTGCCAGCACGGCGATGTGTTTGAGGTTCGGCAAGCGGGCAATGGCAGGTTCGTCAAGCTCTACTTTATTGGTGACTATGATTTCAGCATCCCCGGCCCGTTCCCCGATCAACTCGTACGGCGTGCGATCATATACTGTCACGCTGCCGTATTTTTCGAGGGGAGCCCAGCTCAGATCGCCCGGATTTGCGGTGTATCCGTCAAGTACGACAATGTTCACGCAGCCCGCTCTTTCGCCGGTACCGGCTTGAGCCAGACTTCACATATGCAATTGCCGCGAGCCGGCCCGAAGGAGTTGCCGGGCTGTTTCCAGATGATCGTCAGTCTGCCGCTGCGGGTAGCTTCGGCGGGGATGTCGAATTGCAGCTTTTCATAGGTGGGTATATTGGCGCCGTGAATTTGCATACCCTCTCCGGTGTATGCGCAGAGATTACCGGTTGCATAAACAACCTGCAGACGATAGGTCACGTTTGTGTCGAGTTCGTCATAGTGCAGCTTAACCTGGTAATCATCGAAGGTGCTGGTGTTGGTCATCCAGCTTATCGGCTTGACATGCGCCAAATTGTAATCGGTGTATTTAGACATGACTTCGGGTACGGGGTCGTACATGGTGGCATAATTGCCCATCTGCATAAATTTGTCATAAATCTCATTGACAACCGTCTCCCGGCCCATCGGGTCGGTATCGGTGCTTGCGCCTTTGACCAGATGGGGCTGTTGCAGCGGATTGCCGAGATCGTCGTAGAATCCGCCGGGCCCGGGATTCGTCCAGTCGGCCAGCACGAGTAACTCCTTTTGGCGCTGTGATTCCGAATCGATTGAAGCGATCTGCTTGAATTGCTGCAGCAGCCACAATCTGCTGTTGAACGGAAAGTCTATGTCGTCAAGTGAATTCGAGCGCCCGCACTGGCCCTGGTACTTGACGACGCACATCTGCATGCGAATGCTGTGATACAGGGCTTCACCCAGCTCGAATAGCCGGGAACGTACGTCCTGCGCAACCGGAGACGTAATTGACCCGTTCAGAATATCGGCAGCCCGGGCAATGGCGATTTCACTTCCGCTACGTTCGACATCCCGCAATATGTCAAATGCCTGTTGCTGCAGCGACGTCTCATTGAGCAGGCGACTGCGAATGTAGAAGTCGGCGTACGCCCGGTAGAGTGGCTGCAGAAAACGCCAGTTCAGCATCAGGTGGGGGTGTGCATTGCGTTCCATGCTTCTGAATTGCTGAAACGTTACATTAATCTTTGCATTCGTCAAAACCGGTTTATGCAGGCTCTCTTCCAGATCGAGCAGACCTCTGGTAAAGGCATGCTCATGCTCCGGCCCGATGAAATAGCGGGTGTATTCCCGGAGTACCTCGTTGATGTCAACCTGTCGATTCCAGCCAAGCGAACTCCACACGGCTTTGTTTACGTCGTCATTGCATCCTTCGGAATAGGCTATGGAGCCGTCGGTAATCGAAAGCGCGAGCCCGGCAATATCGCACATGTCACGCGGGCGGGGGCAGATGGGCTCCCGACCGTAAACCAGGGCAAATGCCGGATCGAGTTCGGCAATGGGATAGCTGCACAAGCGGATGTGAGTGATGTCGGGATAGGTCCTGAAGGCGAGACGGTCGTCAATGCGTTCCCGCAACTCGGGGAGTTTCATGCGGATCATGCCACCGTACATAATGCCGCTTAACCAGTCGCAGCTTTCGTTTACCAGGGAGATGAAAGTCTCGAGCTGCTGAGAGGAAAGCCAGGTCGGCGAAATCCACCAACGGCACTGCGGATGAATATCTTTGAGTTGTTCGGCCTGTCTGGCGATCATGGGAATAAGATGCTCGGGGGGGGTATGTCCGGGGTCGCCGCACGGCACATGGATATTGTCAAGACGCGGCAATTGTGACAGCACGCCTTTCCATTCGTTGAGCGCAAACTCGACTGTGGCTGGATCGGTGTAGTCCTCATCCATCGCCGGATACCAGACGCTGACATACATGCCGTATTTGACGGCTATCTTCGTCATCTCGACCATCATTTCCATTTGCGGCAACGGGAAGTGAGAGCTGTCGTGTGCATCATCGGAACGGGGGGGGATCAGCTCGATTGCATTGCAGCCGAAGACGAGCAGGTCCCGAATGTACTGCTCCCACGTGGCAACATTCCATCCGTCATAGGAATTGGGCTTGGGGCGGTAACCGAGTTGGTGGCCGCGCATGCCGAACTGGGGTGAAGATGAAATTGCCGGTTCTTCCGGAAAGGTAATTGTATCATAGGTCATGCGCATCGAACGCAGCAGCTTGCCGACGCCGAACAACGTACCGCGATCGTCATTTCCCAGCACGAATATGCGCACGTGGCTGTCGCGCTTGTCGGAATAGATGTTATACCCTTCCGGTAATGTATTGCCGTTTTTGTCAAGCTCTTCCGCCAGTGCATCACTCATGCGCGACTTGAGGCGGCATACGTTGCCAAGGTGAATTTCGTAGTCCACCTCCGCATTCGAACCGGAGCAATTCGGCAGCCGAAGTCGAGTACGCTTGAATACTTCATCGACAAAGAGTTCGATTGCGTTTTTTTCGCATGATGAAAGCGAATCGGCGGCGTGCAGAGAGATGCAGGGAAAGTGCGACATGGTGATTCATCCTTGTCTAGATTGGACTGTTATCAATGTGGCGATAACTGGGATATAATATACTGCCGGGAAAGCTGTGAACACGTGCTGCTTGATGTTGGCGAATCCCGCATGCTTTATTATTTTAAAAGGTACTGCCAGATGATGCACCAATAAATTCTGTACTTCGCAACGAGCAGAAGGTGATCGACACCCGCATACGAATCATCCGGCCTGTTGAATACCATTAGTGGGTGAATATACGCAAGTTGTTAATTTTAATATACATAGCATTTTCCAACAATACATTCACGATCCGAAAGCAGGTATGCTTATGTCAGGTACACATGCCGTTGAACGAACCATCAAAAAGGCTTCTACGACCAGAGTGGCAATGGTTACCTGGGGTAACATTCGTGAAGAACTGAAACTCGAAACGCTCAACGAAGAGTTGCTGCGACACTTTGAATCCGAGTGTTCGCATGCCAATACCCGTCTGGATATTTACGGTTACTACTTCAAATTTGACAAATTGGAATGGGAGAATCTGGCCGTCGGCGCATGCGAGCTGGAAGACAGCGAGGATATACTAGGATATGTTTTTCCGGTGGTCACGCCCGAAGTTAATCCCGAAGTCATTCTCAAGAAACTTGTCAATTTCAACAAGCCGATTGCCATTCTCGATCTCATTGGCGGATGGCTGCTGCCTCCCGAGCTGCAGAAACCCAATGTGCGCGTTTTTTCCATGGCGGTCTCGACGCACCCGGGAAAACAGGTCGGCGAATTTCTGCTTGATCTCGGCCATACCGAGATTGCCTATATTTCTCCCTTTCACCATGCTGCCTGGTCGCGTAACCGATTCGAGGGGCTGAACGAAGCATACGCACAAGCCGGCCATGAAGGTGCTGTCAAGACGTTTACCTTTGATAAGCCCCCCATTATCCACTCCGTCTATCATGATGATGTGCATGCATCTTGCGATATCGGCGCGCTTACCAGATTCTACAGCTCCTGGAAACGTAAAATTCCACAGTTTATCAAAAAGGAACTGGATCCCTATTTCGAATTTCATATTCCCGAACGGGTGTTGACAAAAGCCGCACTGGGCAACCGGCTGGCTACACTGTTTGTCCAGGCGTTGTCAAACAAAGACATTACCGCCTGGGTTCTGGCAAATGACGATGCGGCACTGGCGGCGCACAGTTTTCTCATGGAAAAGAAGGTCGGAATCGGCAAACAGCTTTCGATAATCGGTTTTGATGATATGTATGATACACTGCGCAAAAGTGTGACCAGTTTCAATTTCAATGTACGGGCCATGGCAAGTATCATGCTTGAGTTCATATTTCACTACAACGAATCAGATTATCAATTCAAAATGACCCCGGTCGAAGTTGACGGGTTGATAATCGAACGCAGCAGCACCTGTCGCATTTAGCCGACACCGTCAAGCGCCGCCGGTTTTTCTGCTGCCGGCAATGTTGCGCATGGTGTCCGGCACTACCCGTCTGCACAGGTTATTTTATTCACCTCACGCTTGAGCGCATTGCGCATAGTCAGTCCGTTTTATGAGTTCCGAACTGGTAGATTTATCCGGCAAACTACTGAAAATCTGGTGCGATAAACTCCTTACCCTGCAAATCAGACAATCACTTTCTCCCGGCCTGGACGGTGGCATTTTGTGTCCGGCATGCGCGCGCATCCACGGTCGCTGCATGGATGCGATGTATCCTTTTATGCATCTTGCTAATGCTACGGGGGATGATACCTACAAGCAGGCTGCGCTGCAGTTATTCGTATGGCAACGCAATGTCTCGCGTGCCGACGGCGCTTGGTATAATGATGTTGCCGTCGATTTGTGGACCGGCATCACCGCCTATGGCGCGGTTGCACTGGGAGAAGCGTTGCGTCGTCACGGCGATGCCCTCACTGCACCTGAATCCCGGCCCTGGACCGATCGCCTGCGCGCAGCCGCGCAGTTTCTTTATAATACCTTCTCCATCGATACCGGCAACATTAACTATCCGGCAACCGCCGCCTACGCGCTGTGTCTTGCGGGAAAATTGCTTGAGCATCCGGATTTTCCGGCCAAAGGTCGCACCCTGGCACGTGAATGCCTGGAATTCATCTCCCCGGCAAACGGCCTGATCGCCGGTGAAGGCAAGCCGATCGGATCACGCAGCGCAAAGGGCTGTCCGCCGATTGACCTGGGCTACAATGTCGAAGAGACTCTCGGTTCACTGGCGATGTATGGCGTGTTGGCACAGGATGGGGTGGTGCTTGACAGGGTTGCTGCATCCATGCATGCTCATCTCGACTTCCTGCTGCCCGACGGGGCCTGGGATAACAGTTGGGGGACGCGCAGCTACAAATGGACCTACTGGGGCAGCCGTACCTGTGACGGATGTCAAACATCGTATGGTCTGCTGGCCGATCGTGATCCGGTTTTTTATCAGGCCGCGCTCACCAATTTGAAATTGCTCGAACAGTGCACGCATGACGGGCTGCTGCATGGTGGTCCGCACTATCATACGCATGGCGTGTTGCCGTGCGTTCATCACACTTTTTGCCATGCAAAGGCGCTGGCGATGCTGCTGGATTCGCAGGTCGGCGAAGTAGCGCCGGCAGAACCGGTGAGCCTGCCGCGTCGGGTAGCATGCGGGGTGAAATGTGTCGCCGAAACCGATACGTACCTGATCTCACATGAAAAGTGGCGGGCTACGGTAGCCGGCTATGACTGGGACGCAAAGCAGGATGGTCACGCCACCGGCGGTGCGTTGTCGCTGCTCTGGCATGAAGACGCCGGACCGATACTGGCGGCGGGGACGAATCGCTATTTCCTGCGTGAACCCTCGAACATGCAGGTCAACTTTGACGAAGTGGTGATGGCCCTGACTCCCCGCATCGAGTGTTGCATTGACGGCAGGATGTACACGAATATTAACGATCAAAACGCGATCATTACCAGGCACCAGACCCAATCGGGATGGGAGTTGCATGTTCTGGCACGACTGGTTGATATCGATTGGCTACATCCGCCCGAGGGAGAAATCGCCGTTCAGTGTCTTTACCAATTCAACGATAGCTTTACCTGCATCTATAAGCGGAGCGAGCTGTTTGCGCCGCCAATGCCATTTGACATCTACATACCACTCCTGTCGCCACGACATGAATCATTCGAATTTGACGCAGATACCACCCTGCGCCTCGAAAAACAATCATCCCGGCTCACCTTGAAAACGGATGTTCCGATGAAAATCGTTGCCTGCCGGCACGACAGAATATTCAGTCACGTTGGCGGGTTCGAAGCGATACCGGTACACCTCTCCTGGCCGGTGGCACAACAGGATACATGTTCATACGAAATTACACTTCAGAAATAGCAATTGGAGGAAGACAATGGCCGCAACCATCACTAAAATTCCCGGCATCCGTACAAATGCGCTTTTAGATAATCCCCAACGCACAGTAGCCTCACTGGACGGCGAGTGGGCGCTGGCTTTGGATCCCGACAATAAAGGCATGGCGCAGGGCTGGGCGCAAACAGGTATCGAAAAGCAGTATCCGGTCACCGTACCGGGGTGTATTCAAACAATGGATGAACTGGCCGATCGCTATCCCGCAAAAGAATACCTGCGCAATACCTACGACGGCACTGCCTGGTTCGAGCGCCGCGCAGCGGTTGGCGGGGTTGATCCGGCGCAGCGTGTCTGGCTTAAGATGGGCGGTGTCTGTCCATCCTGCCACATCTGGGTAAACGGCAGTTATGTCGGCTACCACAACTTCGCAATGGTCTCGTTCAAATACGATATCACCGATTTTGCACAGGCGAATGCCGAAAACCGCATTACCGTCGCAACCGTCGAGCAGGATCTGGGCTTGTTGGGCGGATTCCGGTGTCGCGCAAAATGGACCGGCATCTATCGCAGCGCCGAAATCGAAGTCATCAGCGCCGTTCACCTCGAGGATATCTGCATCCGGACACAAGTTGACAAACGCACCGTAAGTGTTACGGCCCGCGCATACAATGACGGTCCCGCAGACGCAAAGGTGAAGCCATTCTTGACTATCACGCCCTGGAAAAGCAACAGCATTCTGGCCGAGCGCAGTGACAGGCAGATCAAAATTGCCGCGGGTGAAAGTGTAGAAATTCATCTCACCTGCGCCAGTCCCGATATTCAGCTCTGGTCGTGCGATCACCCGAATTTGAACGTCGCCACGCTCTGGCTTGCCGCAGAGGGTGAGCGTGTCGACAGCGTTTCCGAACGATTCGGCATGCGCCGGCTCGCCCCGGACGGAGCAAAAATCAAACTCAACGGCGAACCGTGCCTGATCAGAGGCATGGGAACCGAATACTACTCGCCGACCATTTCGCCTCTGGTTGACAAAAACATCATTGCGCAACGTGCCGGCAAGCTGATCGAGTGCGGCTTCAATTTCCAGCGTTTTCACACCTACGTGCCGACCGACGAAGAGATGGATGTTGCCGACGAGCTTGGCTTTATGTACTGCTCCGAGACCGGGCTGGCGTCCAACTTTAACAAGTGCGAGCCCTTTGAAGCGGGTGTGATTTTGATCCAGCAGCATGTTCTGCAATCGCGCAACCATCCGTCGCTGACCATGTACTGCCTTGGCAATGAAGGCTCGCAGCTCATGGTCACGGATGATCATGATGAGCGCCGCAAGGCCCGGCAAGGATACGAGGCGATCAAAAAGCATGCGCCCGATCACATCGTCCTCACCTCATTTGGTCACCAGGGCGAGATCAGGGATGTCCCCAATGATATCGAAACCCCGCACCTGTGGAGCGACTACTTTCGCTGGTCGTTTCGCGGCCTGACGGATGTGCAATGGAAGCTGCTCGGTCCGCTCATGTCAAAGAATCCCAGCGTTATTCACGAGTACGGCAAGTTCACCGTCTGGCCCGATGAAAATGACGCCAAAGCTTTCCCCGGTAACGGTATCAACACCGGCTATCTCAAACACGGACGCCTCGCTCTTGAAGCAATCGGGCTGGGTGAGCTGCACCAGAGGGCGCTTGATGCGTCGCATAAACTCGGGTACAATTGCTGGCGCCTCGGCATGGAGATGGCGCGTCGTCAACCGGGCTGTGACGGCTATGTCATCTGGACCGGAACCCGCAACGGATTTGCCAACAGCGGATTCATTGACGATATGGGAAGCGTTTGCGATGTCCCGCCGGCTCAGGTGCGCAGCCAATGCAACGGGCCGGTAGCCGTCCTGATAGATCGTGATTTCAAGGGGCGCAGCCTCTGGAATGGTGAGGACGTTGCCGTATCCGTCACGCTTTCAAATTTCGGCAGCGAAGAAATTGCCGGCGCCGCCATCAAATGGAACTTGCTCGATGCCCGTGAGCAACCAATCGCATCCGGTACGATCAAGGACGTTGCATGTCAACGGGGAACCAATGCGGTCGTCGGTGATATCTGCTTTTTCGTCAACCAGGAGCCAAACGCCCGCCCGCTGCGGCTGAAGATAAACGCATCTGTCAATGGCAGGGAAATTGCCGCCAACGAATGGAATTTTTGGGCCTTCCCGCAGAAAAGATACGCCGTAGGCAAGCTGCCCGTCTACGATTTTCAGGACGAACACATGATGAGCAGTTTCTTCAAAGCATTCCCCGGCAGCGTTCATTTCAAAGATTACGACAGCATGGTACGCGGCTCGCAGGTCTGGTGGGGAACCAATCTCAAAGAATCACTCGCCGGATGGGGTGATGTCATTCTGGTTACCGACAGCTTCAATGACTATGCCCGGGAGTGGAGTTACGCAGGCAAAAACCTGCTGTATCTGGATACCGGCAACTTTCCGGCCAACTGGTATCCAGGGCCTATGCTGGGTGTCACGGCCTTACAATGTGAAGCCCGCGATGTATCAAAACTCTATGCTCCATTTCGCTCAACCCAGGACCAGGGACCGGTAACGACGCTGATTGACAAGGCGGAATGTCTCGGGGATATGCCCCATGACGGTTTCTGCGATCTGCAGTTTTACGGCATGATTCAGGATGGCCGTCCGTTTATGACGCAGAAGGTATTCGGCGATGAGGCTATCAAGCGTTCGGTGATCATTCGCTCGATATGCAAGCTGCACGCAAAGGATCTGGGCCCGCACGGTCTGCGCACCGAAGACCGTGCGTATCTTGTCGAAGGCGAACGCAACGGTGCGAAGCTGCTGGCCAGTTCGCTGAGGCATTTTGACGATCCGGCAGGGTATCATTTGTTGGGGCAGATGCTGGGGTATTTGGGCAGGTGAGGTGCAAAATTGCCTGTTCAAAAATGGTGCCTGCTCAAAAAAAATGAACAGCACTTTTTTTCGAGCAGGCATATTCCCGGCGCAGGTGGGCCGAAGCTGTTATCGGGCCTGTTTGTGCTGATACCGCAGCCCCCTAGCGGTGCTCTCAATAGCGACGCGTTCAACTCTGTCAATTCAAAAACTTACTTCTTCAATTCAATCGTATCCAGCGGCCATTGAGCCGTCGGCGTCAACTTCCCGTAAATAACCGCTGCGGCCGCTTTGAGTGATTGCGGCGTAACGCTGAAGGTGCATATCGCCGTATCTACCTCCGGTCCGGCGCCCATTTCGAAGGGATTATTTGTCACGACAACGACCGGCTTGCCGGTAGCCTTGATTTGAGCAAAAAGCTTTGTATTATTCTCCTTGCGTACCCGCCAGAAATAGTTAGTCATGACGACAGCATCCGCTTGGTGTGCGGCATTGAGTATGATGTCGATCTCTTCATCCGTCGCCGAAAAAGAAGTGTCGGCATTGATGACATTGAGCGATTGATCGAGCATTGCTTCATTGAAAGAATGCTGATGATAGTAGCTGTTGCGGGGCACGGTTTTGTCCTGCAGGAGCTGTTCGACGATCAGCACCTTTTTGCCGGTTGACAGCGGCAATATACTCTTGCGGTCACGCATGATCATCACGCTTTTTTCGGCAACATCCTTTGCGAGATTGATGAACTTCGGATCTTTCAATGTTGCTGATGCCTGATCGACGTTGACCCGCCCGCCGTTTTCGAACATGCCGAATTCGGCTTTCATGGTAAGTACATTGCGGACGCGGGCGTCGAGCGTTTCCATGCTGATACGTCCGTCGTCCACCCAGCGCTTTATTTCGAAGAAGGTTTGCGAGCGCAGCTCATCCTCGAATTTCAGCAGTATCAGGTCGCAGCCTGCATTAATGGCCATTGCACTGGCGACTGGCACGCCCCACTTGTTGACAATGGCGCCCATGCCCATGGCGTCGGAAGTGATTAGACCCTTGAATCCCATTTCGTTGCGCAGAATATCGATGAGGATCTTGTGCGAAAGCGTAGCGGGCAGTCCGCTGTCGTCCAGGGCCGGGTATACGTTATGCGCGGTCATGATAGCCGGAACGCCGGCTTCGATCTGCGCTTTGTAGGGATACAGTTCGATTGCGTCGAGCCGCTCACGGGTTACGTCGAGCACCGGCAGTTCCTTGTGCGCGTCAACAGCAGAATCGCCGCGTCCGGGGAAATGCTTGGCCGTGGCGATGACGCGCGCATCAACGATGCCTCTGGTCAACTGCGCCGCGTAGGTGCTCACCTGCCCGGGCGAATCGGCGAAGGCCCGGATATTGATTTCGGGATTTTTCGGATTGAGATTGACGTCGCAGACCGGCGAATGCAGCATGTTGATTCCGATATCGGCCAGTTGCTTTCCGATGGCGTAGCCGACATCATAGGCGGTCTGGGCGCTGCCGGTTGCTTTCAGGCCCATTGCCGGCGGATACAGGTTCATACCGTCAAATGCAAAATCGTGTGAGAAATCACCCTCAAAATCGGTGCAGATATGCAGTGGAGCGCCGCTGGGGCGGTTCATGGCAATTTCTTTGAGCCGGTTCAGCCTGCGGGCATATTCGCTTGCCGTGATATTGTAATTCGGCAATGACGCCTGGAAATGTGATTCGGTGATTTTGTAGTAGCCCTGCGGCCTTTCGAAGTTCTTTACTTTCAGATCGAGTCCGTAATATCCCTCAACACCGCTTTCGGTGCGATATGGTTCCACCCGCAAGCCGCCGCAGTGCAGCCTGGTGATAGTTTCAACGACGCTGGGAGTAATCATGGCGCCGCGCCACCAGTATGTTAAGCACTGGCCGATTTTCTCTTCAACGCTCATTTTCGACAAACAATTTTCAGCGGTGGACTCGATTGACATATAATCCTCTGAGGTTTATGGTATGGGCCCGTGACGCGGGCGCAATGTACTGATTATGGGTTTGAAAAATAGTAGGTAATGCTTGATCGAGGCAAATGAGCGGCAAAATAGAAAAGCCCGTCGGCTGAACGGGCTTTTCGGAGAGGTGGGGGTCGGATTAAGGTTTGCTCAATTTGTTTGCGGCTGCCGGCCTTTGCCCTTTCCTGCTCGGGGGCAATTGCCACCGTGCTTGCATCCGCCGCGACAGTCGTGATGCCACATGGGAGCTTTCATTTTAAAATTCTGCTTCTGTTCGTCCGTAAGCAGAGCGGCAACTTTCTGATGCTTGCGGATCTTCTTTTTCATAATATCGGCTCTGATCTTTGAGATCTCGTCTATTTTGTCATCGACCTGCGTCAGATTCGCTTCCTTGAGCAGCAGTTCCTGGATTTCAGTCTCAAGCATCTTGATTTTGCTGTGCTGGGGAATCAACTCTTTCTTGAAGCCGAGATGAATTTCCTGGATTTGGCGGCGCTGGTCGTCGGTAAGATTCTCAATGGACATGATGCCATGCGGCCCCTTACCATGTCCACAGCCGTGTGGTCCTTTTCCTTTGCCTCGACCGGGGCCGGCCGAGACGGCAAGGGCTCCGGTGAGAACGAACATTGTTGCGATTGAGGTAAATGATTTGAACTTCATAAAAGCCTCCTGTTGGATTGAAGATTAATGGTTGTTGCGATGTTTGTGACGATGTTTGTGCCTGCCTCGGCCCGGGCCATGCATGCCTGGTCGCCAGGAGTGAGGAGCAAATTTGCATTTGAATTTATCGATAAAAAGTTTGTGTTGCGCGGGTGTCAGATTTTCTTTTTCCTGCAGCATCGCATGCACCGACATTTTATGCATTCTGTTTTGTAAATTGCTGATAAAGTCAAGCAGCGAATCAACCGCGGTGATGTCGGGGCCTTCCTTTTCCAGAAGTGCCAGCAGCTCCATGCGGTAGTCATGGATTGAATCGCGCAACGGTTGGGTCGTGTTGCGGAATTCACTGCGCACCTTTCTGATCCTGCGATGCTGCTCCTCGCTCAGACCCAGCATTTCATGCATCCGTCTGTGCTGCAGGCCCGGCTCCATCGAGCAGGGCGGGGGCGGTTGCCGAAAACGATGAAACATGAATGTTCCCAGTGCGGCAAGGTTGACGACGGTCAATACGACCAGAATGATGCTGATGAGCCGGTTATTCATGTGAGTCCTCCATTGCAGAGGCATTGATGACCTGCACATACTCACCGGGTATGCCGCCGGTGAAATCTGCAAGCGCGGAGACATATTCTCCGGCGAAGTAGGTCGTATCGGCGGTTTTGCCTCGTGAGACCTCCTTTGCCGTCGCATTGCCCAGAAAGATGCCGAACCAGATGCTGACAACGAGTCCGGCTGTTGCGGCAAGGGGCGAGAGGACGGGATGTGCAAATGTCCAGCTTGTCTTCCGGGAGTGCGCCGTGCCGTTTATTTTTGCCTGAATAGCGGAGTAAAAATGCGTCGAGGGTTCTGCGGGTTCGGTGAGATCAGGATGTTGGATGGCCGCAGCGGCGGTGGTGACAAAATGTGCACACGCGTGACATTCATGCAGGTGGTGTTCGACCTCTTCTGCTGTCGCTTGCGGCAGCTTTGCCTCGACAATGTCAAACAGATTGTTCTTGATGAATGTACAGTTCATAATTTCCTCGTGTGTTCATAGAATGAGACAGCACAACGCCGGCGAAACCCGCGCTGTTTTTTCGTTTTTTTGCATTTCGGCCGTCAAAATTTTTTGCAATGACTTACGCGCGCGGTAAATGAGCGATTCAATTGAGCTGAGTGACGTGTTGAGGGTGTCCGCTATTTCCTGATAGCTCAGGCCGTCGTATTTGTGCAGGAGAAATGCCGCTTTCTGTTTGCCGGGAAGTGACGCAAGTGCGCGCTGCAGCATATGCCGTTCCGCCCTGGAATTCATGCGTGCATCCGGTTGGTCATTTTCTTTGCCGGGGAGCACAATCATAGCACTGTCGGTTTGTTCATCAGTGGGAGAAAGGGGAGAAAAGAGGCGGGACCACTTCTGTTTGCGCAAAAAATTCAGCGAAAGATTCACGGCAATGCGATACAGCCAGGTTGATACTTTGGATTTTCCTTCGAAATTGCCTGCTTTTCGAAATACTTGCACGAAAACATCCTGAGCAATCTCCTCCGCATCCGCTTTGCTGCCGATGACGCGGTAGCAGGCGGTATATACCATTGTCCGGTAACGGGTAACCAGGCGATGGAACGCCGTATTGTCGCCGGCGGCAATTGCTGAGATAAGTTCGTGATCATTCAAAAAGCGCGCTTTCGCTCGTGATGATTAAGAATATGCATCATCGCATTAGACACACCCAAAAGGAATTTCCTCGCGCCCAAAGCGGGAAAAGATTGCCGTAAAAAGAAACGACGCTTTCCCTGCACCGAAAAAACGTCGCATTTTGAAGCTGTATCGCACTATGATTAATCAGTGTCGATTACAATCTCGCCGTCCCGGGCCGAAACATTCAGTTTGACGCCTTCGCCAATCGACCCCTCGATAATCTTGCGGGATACGGCGGTTTCGAGCTCTTTCTGGATGACCCGCTTCAACGGGCGGGCGCCGTAGACGGGATCATAGCCCATCGCAGCCAGCAGTTCTCTGGCCGATTCATCCGAAGTGAACGTGATGCTTTTGCTTGCGAGCAGTCGGGCAAAGCTGGCGAGCTGGATATCAACAATGCCTTTGATGTGCTCACGGCTGAGCGAGTGAAATACAACCGTTTCGTCAACCCGGTTAAGAAATTCCGGACGGAAATATTTGCGCAGTTCGCCCAGGACTGTCGTTCGAATATGGTCGTATGATTCGTCGGTGTGCTCGGTGATATACGCACTGCCGATATTCGAGGTCATGATGATAATTGTATTCTTGAAATTGACATTGTGTCCCTGCGAATCGGTGATATGACCGTCATCCAGAATCTGCAACAGAATGTTGAAAACATCGGGATGCGCCTTTTCTATCTCATCAAAGAGTAAAACAGAGAAAGGCCTGCGACGGATCGCTTCGGTCAGTTGACCGCCCTCGTCATAGCCGACATATCCGGGCGGCGCCCCCACCAGCCGCGAGACGGCATGTTTTTCCATGTATTCCGACATGTCGATGCGTACCATTGCGTGCTCGTCATCAAACAGGTTATGTGCCAGCGATCGGGCCAGCTCGGTTTTGCCGACTCCGGTCGGTCCCAGAAAGATGAAGCTGCCGATTGGCCGTTGCGGATTTTTCAAGCCGGCACGGGCCCTGAGTACGGCGTCGGCAACTGCATCGACCGCTTCGTTCTGACCAATAACTCGGGTATGCAGGTGTTCGGAGAGGTTGAGCAGCTTCTCTTTCTCGCTCTGCACCAGCTTGCTGATCGGGATATTGGTCCATTTGCTGACGATGGCGGCAATATCCTCTTCCTCGACATCCTCTTTGAGCATGCGGGAGCTTTTTTCCTGCAGAATGTCCTCGGCGCGCCGGATCTCCTCCTCCAGTTCCGGGATCTCGCCGTGACGCAACTGCGCTGCCCGGTTGAGGTCGTAATCCCGTTCGGCGCGTTCGAGCTGAAGCCTGGATTGCTCGAGGCGTTCGCGTAGAGACTGCAGTGACGTGATAGCCTGCTTTTCGGCGTCCCAGCGGGCTTTCATCTCGTCAATTCCGGATTTGAGATCGGCCAGCTCTTCCTTGAGTTTGGTCATGCGCTCTTTGGAACGAATGTCCTTTTCTTTTTTCAGGCCGGTAAGCTCGATTTCAATCTGCATGCGCCGCCGCATGGCCTCGTCCATTTCGACCGGTCTGCTGTCCATCTCGGTACGCAGCTTTGCCGCGGCTTCGTCGATTAAGTCAATCGCCTTGTCGGGCAGAAAGCGCTCGGAGATATAGCGATCCGAAAGCGTCGCAGCGGCAACCAGCGCACCGTCACGGATTTTTACGCCGTGGTGCACCTCATACCGCTCCCGCAAGCCGCGCAGAATTGAAATCGTGTCCTCAACCGCCGGCTGGTCGACTACGACGGTCTGAAAACGACGCTCCAGGGCTTTATCCTTTTCGATATGCTTGCGGTATTCGTCAAGAGTTGTCGCGCCGATGCAGTGCAACTCGCCGCGGGCAAGCATGGGTTTGAGCAGGTTGCCCGCATCCATGGCGCCTTCTGCCGCTCCCGCACCGACGACCGTGTGCAGTTCGTCAATGAAGAGGATTATGTTGCCGTCACTTTCGGAGACCTCCTTAAGCACCGCTTTGAGGCGCTCTTCAAATTCGCCGCGAAACTTCGCCCCGGCAATGAGTGCGCCCATGTCAAGTGCGACCAGTTGCTTGTTTTTAAGGCCTTCCGGTACGTCCTTATTGACAATACGGGAAGCGAGCCCTTCGACGATGGCGGTTTTGCCCACGCCGGGGTCGCCGATCAGCACCGGATTGTTTTTGGTGCGGCGGGAGAGTATCTGTATGGCACGGCGGATTTCGTCATCACGGCCGATAACCGGATCGAGCTTGCCCTTCTGTGCCATGTCGATCAGGTTGCGGGAGTACTTTTCCAACGCCTGGAAGGTGGCCTCGGGGTCGGTGGAAGTGACACGCTGGTTGCCCCGAATCGATTTCAGCGCGTTCATGACATCCTGCTGCCTGATTGCGGCGCGGTCGGCCGCTTTTTTGCAGGCCTGATCCTTTTCGATCGCCGCAAGAAACAGATGCTCGACGCTGGCATATTCGTCCTTCATTTTAGTGGCAAGTTTCTGTGCCTCCTGAAGAACCTGCGTCATCGTGCGTGAAATATAGGTTTGTGATGCGCCCGGCCCGCTGACGCCGGGAATTGCACCCAGTTCATCATTGAGTGCTGAAATGAAAGTGGAGCCTGGGAGCTGCATCTTTTCCAGCAGGGCAGGGATGAGCCCCTCCTGCTGGGTGGCAAGCGCCAGCATCAGATGCAGTGGTTGTACCTCCTGATGATTCTTCTCAACGGCAAGCGATTGGGCCTGACCCAGTGCTTCCTGTGATTTTCGGGTAAATTTTTCGATGTTCATATTTGTTTCCTCCTGTATTTTATTTGCTTACTACTGCAATGTAGATGCCAGGTTGGCAGTGAATTCGCAGCAATACTGTAGTGGGGTTGTAAAATGTTTAATAACAATATATTACGTATATCTATCCGGCTTTTTCCGGAGTTGCAGGGGAATGACGCGATGCGCATTGTTGCATTTTGAAACGCCTCGGGCTGCGCATTATTTCACAAGCCGGTCAGTTATCAGCATGATCGGCAGGAAATTGACGGTATGCACGCTGAATACTCAAAAGTAATGTTATTGTAGTATATTTTGCAGCTTGACGTATTTTCTTGCACAAAACTACAATGAAACGCAACACCAAACCATCAAACCGCATTTCGAATTCGATTTATGAGCCCTCAAAGCCTTTCCCCTGATCCGCTTTGGTACAAAGACGCCATCATTTACGAACTGCATGTGCGTGCCTTTTTTGACAGCAACGGCGACGGAATCGGTGATTTTAACGGATTGCGCCGGAAACTTGATTACCTCGATCAACTCGGCGTCACCGCCATCTGGCTGTTACCTTTTTTCCCCTCTCCGCTCAAGGATGACGGCTATGATATTGCCGATTACTTCAATATCAATCCCGATTACGGCACGCTGCGGGATTTCAAGCGTTTTCTCAACGAAGCGCACAAACGCAATATTCGCGTTATAGCCGAGCTGGTTATCAACCATACCTCAAGTGAACACAAATGGTTTCAGCGCGCGCGCTTTGCCGCAAAGGGATCCAAATTCAAGGACTACTACGTGTGGAGCGATACGCCGGAAAAGTATAAGGATGCGCGTATCATTTTTCAGGATTTTGAGTCATCCAACTGGAGCTGGGACCAGGAAGCACAGGCCTATTACTGGCATCGCTTTTACGCGCATCAGCCCGATCTCAATTTTGATAATCCGACGGTGCAAAAAGAGGTGCTGAAGGTGCTCGATTTCTGGTTTACGCTGGGTGTCGACGCCGTGCGCCTCGACGCAATTCCCTATCTTTACGAAAGAGACGGCACGAGCTGTGAGAATCTGGATGAAACGCACGATTTTCTCAAAACGCTTCGCAACCACGTAGATGCTCATTTTTCGAATCGGATGCTGCTTGCCGAGGCGAATCAATGGCCGGAAGATGTGCTGGCCTATTTTGGTGATGGTGACGAATGCCACATGGCTTTTCACTTTCCGCTCATGCCGCGCCTGTTCATGGCCGTGCACATGGAAGACAGCTATCCAATCATCGACATCCTGCGCGCTACGCCCGAAATTCCCGAAACCTGTCAATGGGCCATGTTCCTGCGCAACCACGATGAGCTGACCCTGGAGATGGTCACCGACGAAGAGCGTGATTACATGAATAAAGTGTATGCCGGCGATCCGCGCATGAAAATCAATGTCGGTATCCGGCGACGTCTTGCGCCCCTGATGGAGAACAATCGAAGCAAAATTGAACTGCTCAAAGTGCTGCTTTTTTCGTTTCCCGGCACGCCCGTAATTTACTACGGTGATGAGATCGGCATGGGTGACAACTACTATCTCGGTGACCGTGACGGCGTCCGCACGCCCATGCAGTGGAATGCCGACCGCAATGCCGGTTTTTCGCAGGCGAATCCGCACAAACTCTACCTGCCCGTGATAATCGAGCCGCAGTATCATTTCGAATCGATCAATATAGAAAATCAGGATGCCAATGTCTCTTCGCTATTGTGGTACATGAAACGGCTCATTGCCATGCGTAAAAAATTCAAGGCCTTCAGTCGCGGGGATATCGAGGTGCTATCAACGGATAATGAGAAAATCCTGGCCTTCATGCGGCGTTACGAAGGCGAGCATATTCTGGTGGTTGCCAATTTGTCGCGGTTCACTCAGGTCGCTTCGATTGACATGCCCGATTATGCTGGTCGCATACCCGAAGAAGTTTTCGGCAAAAATGAGTTTCCGGCAATTACCCATGCGCCGTATACTCTGATGCTGACACCCTACGGATGTTACTGGCTGCTGCTCAAGCAACAAAATGTCGGCGCCGGCGTTTCGTATGAACAGCCGGTGATATCGAGCCGCAAATCGTTTCCCGACCTGTTTACCGGTGCTGCAGGGCGGGAGCTGGCCGAGTCGGTCTTCCCTGCCTATCTCAAAGCCTGTACCTGGCTGCGTCTGGGAAATCGCAAAATCAGAAGCGTCAGCATAGAAGATGTCATTCCTTTGAGTCGGCAGCACGTCACTTCGTGTCTGCTCATTCTGGAAATCGGCTTTAATGACAGCAAGTTCGAATATGTATTGTTGCCGGTTGCATTTGTCTCTGGGGCCATCGGCGAAAAGCGTCTCGATCAGACACCGCAGGGGCTCATTGCAGAGTTGCACATTCCCAATCAAAAAGGCTTTCTCTACGACGGAACCGAAGACCCGGATTTGCATGTGAAATTGCTCGAGGTCATCCTCTCACGCAAAAGAATGAATACTCGCAAGGGCATGCTGGTTGGCGTCTGCACGGCCAGAAACGGCAAGGATATCAAGGACAAAGTACTATCGCTCGGCTCACAACTGCTGCACGGCGAAAAAGAAAATGCCACGATTCGTTATGCAGATACCCTTTTTATGAAATTGTATCGTCGTCCCGACGAAGGAACGAATCCCGAGCCCGAAATGCTGAAATATTTCAGTGATTGTACTCAATTTAACAATGCACCGCGCTACCTCGGTACCATCGAGTATCATACACGCAATCGCCGCAATATTACCATCGCAACCTTCCAGCAGAATGTGCAGAATGCCGTTGATGCCTGGACATTCATCGTGGATGTTGCCGCACGCTATTTCGAACGCGCACTTGAGCAGGGCGAATCGTTCAGTCAAACCGGCATTGTTATGCCGTCGATGCTGGAGATCGATCCTGCGGACGCTTCCGAACAGGTCACCGAGTTGTTTGATGCAGCGTTTGTGGAGATGATAGCACTGCTGGGCAACATTACGGCACGCATGCACAGGTGTCTTGCATCAAGTAGAACCAGCGAATACAAACCGGAGCCTTTTGCCCTGCACTATCAGAAATCGCTGTACCAGTCGATTCAGAATTCAACCCGAAGGACACTGCAATATCTGAAGCGCAACCTCAATGCTCTCCCCCAAACCGTCCGTGACTATGCAGAGTGGGCGCTGGCTGCCGAAAATTCGCTCAACCGCAATCTGCGTCTTCTCTCGCGGGCCAAAATGGATACGCTCAAAATCCGTATTCACGGAGATTTTCACCTGGGACAGATTCTCTATACCGGCAATGACTTCCTGGTTATCGGCTGGGAAGGCAATTCCGAGCGGCCGATCAGCGAGCGCAAGCTGAAGTATTCGCCGTTTAAAGATGTTGCTTCGATTATTCGATCGCTTCACTATGCAGCATATAGCGCATTGCTGGCACGCAATGAGTTTCGTCCCGAAGATCTGTCAATGCTGGAATCATGGGCGCAGCCGTGGTTTAATTTTATAAGCGGGACATTTTTGTCCGCCTACCTGAAGGAAACGAAACAGGCTTCGTTTATGCCGAGTTCGCCGGAGTACTTCAAGACATTGCTTGCGTCGTATATGCTCGAAAGAACCATGCTTGAATTGCGCCGCGAACTCGAAAAGCGGCCGGCCTGGGCGGTAATTCCCTTGCGTGGCATGATGGTTGCACTCAGTATGTTCGATTCTAAATCGTCTTAACGAAAGGCACGCTATGGATCGCGGAAGCGGAATCCTGCTGCATATTTCATCATTGCCGTCCGAATTCGGCATTGGAGATCTGGGGCGCAATGCGTTTGCATTTGCCGACAGGCTGGTAGAAGCCGGGCAGAAATTCTGGCAGGTCCTGCCCCTCAACCCGACCAATCACGGCATGGGCAATTCTCCTTATTTCAGCAGTTGCGTCAGCGCGGGAAACCCGCTGCTTGTTGACTTGCACGAATTGGCGGCGCAGGATTTGCTTAATAAGAATCATTTAGCCCGCGCTGAAATGCCGTCGGCAGAGCACATTGATTTTGCCGGTGTTTATGCCAAGAAAATGCCCCTGTTACCTATCGCCGCCGCCGCCCTGAGCCGGCATCCCGTCCTCATGGATGAGTTTGCCCGTTTTTGCACAGAGCAGAAAAGCTGGCTTGAGGATTTTGCGCTTTTCGCCGCGCTGAAAGGCGCGTTCGGTGATGTCGCGTGGAACAAGTGGCCCGATGGACTGAAATTTCGCAAGGCGGATGCGCTTCTGAGTGCAACCGAAGAGTTCAAAGAGGAAATCGAACTGGCTAAGCGACTGCAGTTTTTATTCTTTCGCCAGTGGTTTGCATTTCGCAATTATTGCAACCAAAAAGGCATTCGCATCATCGGCGACATCCCCATTTACGTAAGCTATGACAGCGTTGACGTATGGGCCAATCGCCAAATATTCAAACTGGACGAGGATCTCCTGCCTTACGCCGTATCCGGAGTACCGCCCGATTATTTCAGCGAAACCGGTCAACTCTGGAACACTCCCGTTTACAATTGGGATGCCCTCGAAAAAGATCGTTACGCCTGGTGGGTACGTCGCATGGAAGGCGTTTTTGCCCGCTTTGACATCGTACGCATCGATCACTTTAGGGGCCTGGTGCAATACTGGGAAGTTCCCGCGGGAGAGGATACCGCCATGAACGGTGCGTGGAAGGAGGTGCCAACCTATGACTTCTTTGATGTAATGATTGAAAAATTTCCGGGCTTTCCCATTATCGCCGAAGACCTGGGCATGATCACCGACGATGTCAACGAGGCAATCGCCCACTATCAGTTTCCCGGCATGAAGGTGCTGATTTTTGCCTTCGGTGAAGATAATCCGCAGCACCCCTATCTGCCGCACAATTTCGAACGCAATGCAATCGTCTATACCGGGACACACGACAATACCACGTTCAAAGCCTGGTTCGAAGACGAGTCGACCGATGAAGACCGGGAGCGCCTTTTTGCCTATATCGGCATGACGCTGGATACGGCGGACGCCTGCTGGGAGGCGATCCGGCTGGCTCATGCGTCGGTGGCTGATGTCAGCATCCTTCCCGTGCAGGATCTGCTGGTGCTTGGTGCGGAGGCGCGAATGAATCAGCCGGCGGTTGCACACGGCAACTGGAAGTGGCAACTGCTTCCGGAGCAATTCGACAAAATACCCTTTGACAAGCTGCGAGCGTTTACCGAAATTTACGGACGCGTATGAGACTGATTGCGCCACTACTCTTTGCAGTACTGCTGTTGATGACCGGCTGTATGCGCTACCTAACCCACGATCGCAGCGAAGTCCTGCTGCCGGGGCTGGATATGGATCAAACCCTCAAAGTCGCAAAAGTTACTATGGCCGAGGACCGGTGGGGATCCGTGCTTACGGTCTGGGCGATCCGCGATCAGCAATTCACCCCCGAGCAGGCGCAGGTCGTCGCCAATCTGTATTTCGAGCATATCGACAGACTCCATCGCCGGTTCAACATCTGGCATCTCACCTGGGCCATTGCCGATATTTACCGGCTGGGGGATGAAGGCGTAAAGCAGGTGATGCACAATGCGTATGAGGATGCAACCGCACGCGCGGCCGAGTTGCATAACCTTGCCGATAAGCACGCAAACGGTGAGAAGCTCTATTTTGGTGATGCTCACTGGGGCGGCAGGCGTTATGCCAAAAAGCATCTGGTCATTCCCGGAAATACGCGCGGCTATTTGCAATCATACGATGAGTTTGTCAAGGGCAGGGATTAAAAGTTACGTTCCCGCATGTCAGGGACGTATATTTTGCTTGGTAACCAGCAAAAATCCGGTCCATTTGGAGACGATCGCATGAAAATCCGGGAGTGGCTGTCAGACACCACGAGTATTGACGTCAATTCGCTCCAATCGCTGTTGGTTGCGAGCGGCATTGTTGTCGCGGCTGTTGTCTGCGGACTGCTGCTCAACTCCATTGTTTCCTTCATCCTGCGAAAAATCGACAAGCATTTCGAACCCGATAAAACCAACATCCTTTTGGATACCGGGCGATGGCGCGCACCGTTGAATCTGTTGATTCCTGCTCTGGTTGTAGCTCTGATTCTGCCGGCTATTGCAGATAAGGGGAGCATTCGTCAAATTATTCGCCATGCGCTGAGTATCTGGATAATCTCTGCATTGGCGTTTCTTGGTGCCCGTATCGTTGGCGCCTTGCGCGATATGCTGCTGGAAAAGTATGACTTATCGGTCAGGGATAACCTGAAAGCCAGGACCGTCTACACACAGATGCGCGTTATTGAGCGCATTCTGGTATTTGCCATTATTCTGCTGTCTATAGCCTCGATTCTGATGACGTTTGACAAAGTGCGCCAGGTGGGTGTCAGCCTGCTTGCATCGGCGGGAATTGCCGGTATTATTCTCGGTTTTGCGGCGCAACGGTCAATCGCTACCATCATCGCCGGCGTGCAGATTGCTATTACCCAGCCGATCCGGCTCGATGATGTCGTTATCGTTGAAAAAGAGTGGGGCCGCATCGAAGAGATTACCCTGACCTACGTGGTTGTGCGTATCTGGGATTTACGCAGGTTAATCCTGCCGATCACCTATTTCATCGAAAAGCCGTTTCAGAACTGGACGCGCATCTCCGCCGACATTCTGGGGACCGTCTATATTTATACCGACTATACCGTTTCTGTCGATGTCCTGCGCGAGGAGTTCAAACGCATTCTCAAAAATCATCCTTTGTGGGACGGCAAGGTCTGCGTCATGCAGGTGACCAATGCCTCTGAAAAAAGCATGGAGGTCCGCGCTCTGCTCAGTACCGAAGATTCATCCAAAGGATGGGAACTGCGTTGTCATGTGCGCGAAAAATTGATAGAATTTCTGCAACGGGAGTATCCCGCAAGTTTGCCGAGAGTTCGTCTGGAGATTGACAAAGAAGAATCTCGAAACGAAGCGACATAATCAAAAAACCAGGAGGTCGATATGTTGGATTTCATCAAAAAAGGCATTTACACTGGTGTCGGTCTTGCCTATATGACCAAAGAAAAAGTCGAGGAGACCGCTAAAAAGCTGATCAAAGAGTCGAATCTGACCGAAGCCGAAGGCAAAAAGTTTCTGGATGATTTGCTCAGCAAAGCGGATGATGCCAGGAAAGCTACCGAGAAAATGGTCAACGATGCAGTTGCCAAAGCGCTTGGCGCAATCGATGTCGCGACCAGAAATGATATTGACAAACTGAAAGAACGAATCAGCAAACTCGAGGAAAATGCATAGCTGGTTTTCCCCGCGTACCGTGCAAAATATCCGGCACCCGGCACGACTGCAACTCGTTTCTATGAGCACGTATGAATAATTCTATTCGACGCCGCCGCAGGGGGGCGCTTCACATCGGTCGATACGGCGAGATACTTTCTGTATTTGTCAAATATGGCTTTGGTGATATTGTATCCAGCCTCAACCTCGAAAAGTATGGCAACTTTACCAGGCGCTTCATTCCAAGGAAAGCAAAAGAAATCTCCGCCGGCAAGCAGACCCGCTGGGAGCGGGTACGTCTTGCCATAGAGGAGCTGGGTCCGACTTTCATCAAATTCGGCCAGTTTCTCAGCAATCGTCCCGACTTGCTGCCCGAGGGGCTGATTCTGGAATTGATCAAGCTACAGGATTCAGTCTCACCCTTTCCCGCCAAAATTGCCATTGACATTACCGAAAAGGAACTTAAAAAACCCATTGCGGAACTGTTCAGGGAATTTGACGAAAAGCCACTTGCTTCTGCATCGGTGGCCCAGGTGCACAAAGCAATTATGCACAACGGGAAGGAAGTTGCGGTCAAGGTGCAACGGGCCGGGATCAAGCAAATGGTTGCGACCGACATTGACATTCTCTCCTTTGCCGTGTCGCTTATCGAACGTCAATACGAGCGCGCACGCCCCCTCAACATCACACAGCTTGTGGACGAGTTCGAACGGGTCATTTCCAGAGAACTCGATTTTCTCATCGAAGCCGCGCACATGGAACGCTTTACGCGCATGTTCACAGACGATCCAAGAGTCATCATACCTGGAGTATATGCCGAGCATTCGACCAAAAAGGTATTGACTACCGATTTTGTGCACGGCATAAAAATATCGCATATCGACAAGCTCGAACAAGCCAATCTCAACTGCAGTGAAATAGCCGAACACGGTACCGTACTGGTGCTGCGGCAGATATTCGATCACGGTTTTTTTCATGCCGATCCGCATCCCGGCAACATCCTGGTGCGCAGGGACGGCGCCATCTGCTTTCTTGATTTCGGCGCCGTGGGGATCATCCCGCCGTCACTACGCTATCATTTGTCAATATTGCTGTACGGTGTAGTCAAGAAAGACCCCCAACGCATCATACGCTCCCTGACGCAGGTCGCCCGTCGGCCGATACGCAATATCGAAAGCCTGGAGTACGACATTGCCGAATTCATCGAAGACTACTCGCTCACCATGCTCAAAGAGCTTGACATCGGCAATCTGCTTAATCGCTTCTCAAATATCGTCATCGAGCATGATTTGCGGGTAATTCCGGGTTTTTACCTGCTGTTCAAAGCGCTGATCAGCATCGAAGGTGTCGGCTCCCGTCTCGATCCCGATTTCAGCCTGATTCCGCATCTCGAACCATTTGTCAAGAAGATGCTGCGTGACAATCCGCGCATCAAGCATCTGCCCTACGACATCTATTTCATGTTGACAGATGCGGCATCTCTCGCAAAAGACCTGCCCTTTGAGATCAAAGAGATCGTGCGCATCATCAAATCCGGCGAATTGCGCATACAATTCGAGCATCGCGGGCTGGAGCCGTTGATTGTGAAACTGGACCAGATCGTCAACAAGCTGGTGTTTGCCATTGTGCTGGGCGCCCTGATCGTGGGGACGTCGCTGGTCGTCCGCTCGGACATCCCGCTGCAATTATTCGGCGTACCGGTCATCGCAATTGCCGGATTTCTCATTGCGGGATTTATCGGGTTCGGGCTGCTGTTTTCGATGCTGCGCAATCGGCGAATGTGAGCAGAACTCAGAACTCAGAGGCCGGTGATCAGTGGTTCGCCGCGTCGCCTCTTCGTTCCGTCGCAACTCCGTGCCTTCCTGTAAGTTTTCAATTATTTTCTGAAGCTCTATTATCGAATCCGCACACAACCATTTGCCAGAGACTGGCTATCATGCCCGAAAATATTGCAATTGACGTACGCAACGCCTCCAAATGCTTCGGCAACCTGGTTGCGGTTAATAACCTGACCTTTTCGGTTCCGGAATCATCCTGCATCGGGTTTCTTGGGCCGAATGGCGCCGGCAAATCGACGATGATGCACATGGTCTACGGTCGTTGTCGCCGCGAGTATCGGGATGACAGCAGTATATCGGTATTCGGCTATGATCCCGTGGACGATGAACTGGCAATCAAATACCTTGCGGGAGTGGTTTCCCAGGACAACAACCTCGATACCGAATTGAATGTCACGCAGAACCTGATGATCTACGCAAAGTTTTATGCCATTGCTCCTCATGAAGCCAAGCCGCGCATCAGTCGATTGTTGGAATTCATGGAACTCGGCGAAAAGCATGACGCCCGTATCAGGGAGCTTTCCGGCGGCATGCAGCGACGCCTGGTGATCGTCCGGGCTCTGCTGAATGAACCCCGCCTGCTGATTCTGGACGAACCCACTACCGGTCTCGATCCGCAGGTGCGTCATGCAATCTGGGAAAAAATCCGCCAGCTCAAGAAGCAGGGCCTGACCGTGCTGCTCACCACGCACTATATGGAAGAAGCTTTTCAAATCGCAGACAATGTTGTCATTATGCACAAAGGCGAAAGAGTGCTCGAAGGCCCGCCACGTGATGTGGTAAATGAGCAAATCGAAAACTATGTTCTCGAGCTGTTGCGTAGCGACGCGCTTGAGAAGTTGAAAGAAAAGGCGCAACGCAAAAATATTCGCAATGAGCTGTCGCGGGATGTCAGCATGTTTTACGCGCAAAGCCTGGAAGATCTGCAACAGTTGACCGAAACGCTTGCACCGGGCGATTTTATCCTGCGCCATTCGAACCTGGAAGACGTCTTTCTCAAAGCAACGGGAAGGGGACTCAATGAAGCGCAATAGCCATTGGAAATATCCCCCGCTTACCGCCCGGCTATATGGCGTCTGGTTTCGTCACATGCGCGTCTATACCCGAAACCTCATCAGCAACGGACTCCCGCCGTTTCTCGAACCGCTCATTTTTCTGGGTGGTATCGGATTGGGACTTGGCGCATATGTCCGGGAGATGGACGGCGTACCCTACATCCAGTACCTCGCCATTGGCCTGCTGATGACGGCTCCCATGTTCACCGCCGCATTCGAATGCAGCTTCGGTACCTTTATTCGCCTCGAATTCGACAAAGTATACGACGGCATGCTTGCCGCGCCGATGAGCATATCCGATCTGCTGATTGGCGAAATGCTCTGGGCCGGAACCAAGGGTTTCTTTTTTACCTGTACGGTGCTGGCGGTCGTAGGCTGTTTTGGGCTGGTTGCTTTCCCGCAAATTCTGCTCGCACCTTTTGTGGGATTCTTAACCGGCTTTATGTTTGCAACACTCTCGTTGCTGATAACCTCATTTGTCAAGAGCATCAACCATTTCAATTTCTATTTCACCGGGCTGCTTTCGCCGATGTTCTTTTTTGCCGGCGTCGTATTTCCGCTCGAAGACCTGCCGCCGGTCGTGCGACCGGTTGCCGAAATCTTACCCCTCACTCATTCGGTAAGACTGACCCGGCTTCTGGCAAGCTGGGAATGGGAGTGGTGGGTGGTAATTGACCTGGGCTATATCGCCCTGTTTGCAGCGGTATTCGGCTATCTGGCGATTGTGCGGTTGAGGAAAAGGTTGGTGTTGTGATTTGCCTTCCGTCCCTATTTACAAATCAATCATCTCCGCCAACTTCTCCACCGTCCGCCAGTTGCGGACCGTCATCGAAACACCGAGCAGATTCTCCGCACGCGTGGCCAGTTTCGATTTGCCAATGCCGTCCGGCGCATGCAGATAAAAGACCCTTTCCTTGAGAGCGAAACGCTCGGATTGTGTCTTGAGTTTCTCCATTGCCTCCAGGTCCGGATGCGCGGGCCTGGATTCGAGAAATCCGGCGTGCAACGTTTTTGGTTCCGACACTGCTTCGGGGAAGGGATTCTGTGATATCGTCTGCTTCAGCTCCTGTGCATGCAGCAGGTGGATCGCAGGTGTAAATCCGAACCGTGCATGAATCGCATCGGCAATCTTTCCGGCCAGTTTCGCAAAGGCGCTTTTCCTGCATCGAAATACGGCATTCCCGCTCTGGATGTAAGTCTTTACGTTGTGGCAATCAAGGGATTCGAGGATCGTGACAAGTTCTTTCATCGGCAATAAGTTTTTGCCGCCGACGTTGATGCCCCGAAAGAGCGCAATGCAGGTTTGCATGGGCTGGTCCTTGTGGGTGTCGTGCAAATGTTTCTTTTGGTGTGTATAAAATAAGCTGATTTTCTCGGGAACGGATAGCGCGTGGATTTTTCTGCCGGTGAACTGATGTGACGATGGTCACTTACTCAAATTCAAGCATGTATAATTTTTGTGATGCCGCTCATCTCAGCGGGATGAAACCATTCCGGTTGATCCCCGGGCTACAGCCCAAACAGGCGGGCAAATATGAATCGGCAACTAACTCGAAATCTGCAGACGTATTTCAGCTATCCCGGTTGCATAACCTGTCTGGATCGTCCCTGCGCACGGCATATCACACTACAATCCTGATGGGAAGCTAAACCGTATTTATTCCTTCCGTGCAGAAGATTTGAGCCCCAGAGAATAGGCTTATCACTTGGTAAACTACACCCAATTCGAGTACGATTCCACGGGCCGTTTGCAGAAAAAGCACGCACAGCCCCTTCGAGTGTGCTATAAATGAGGGCGTACTACGGAAAAACCAATGGCGTATATTGGGAATCGGGGCAGGCAAACTCGCTGCTTTGTGTTGAAATCCTGACTCACATCAATTGGTTTTTTCAATTTTAACCACGGCAATTTTGCCCGGCTGCATTGTTTTCTGCGCATGCATTTTTTGGCCAAGTATCGAAAAGGCCGCACCTTCATGAACAGCAAGCTCACGTTTTTGATTATCACGAATCGTGGTCATAAGGCGATTGCTGGCTTTAACGGTGAGGATATTCGAAAAATTGTTTTTCGTCGCAATATAGGTAGGGTTGGAAGGCACGACGCCGCCTTTATTTGCAGGTATCCAGAGGTCGGGGTACCAGCTTTCGGTACCGTGCTGCATTTTGTATGAAGCCGTACCTGCATTGGGATTAACGTTGATGAGTGCGCATTCATCCTGGCTGCCGATTACCCAGTCTTCGTGGTTTGACCAGGTGTGGTTGTCCCATTTGCCCCATCTGGAATCTACGTTTCTCCAGTGAGAAGGAGAGTCGGCAGTTAGTGGCCACCGGCTAACGTGCAGTCTGGTATGCAGAGGGTTTCTCGAATTGACGGCCAGGCGTGTACCGCCGGGCGAAATGCAGGCGGAGCATTCGTTGTCGTATGTGCCTTCGAGACTGTTATCGATGTCAATGTATACGGCCTTCTGATTGCTGTAGCGACCGGCAAAGCGCTTGCCGTTCTCGGATATTCCAAACTCGCCTTCTCCAATTTTGAACTCGGATTTGGTTGTATACACCTTGCTGATTTGTCCGGTGGATAGTGAAATCTTTTTTATATCTCTGTTGTCAACAAAATAGACATGTTTACCGTCATAGCCGAATTCCATTGAATAATTGCCGCCACCTTTGCCGTTGATGCTCAGGTTAAATTTGCTGAAAACCTCAGATTTAGTATGTATGTCGTATACTTTAATTCTTGAGCCGTTTGCTACTGCAATGAGATCTCCCGTGGCCGCCCATTTCACAGTATTGCCGGTGTCGTTCAGATTACTCGCAATCTGTATTGCATTCCATTGACCAACCTCCATAATGTAAAGCCGATTGTTCTTCAGGTATGCAACTTTCGCGCCCTCAAGTACTGCTTCCAGTGCACCATCCTGCCCGAAAGCGCTGGTTGTGAGCAAGACAACCAACACCAGGAATCCACCGAAACTGCTGAAACTTTTTTTCATCTTTCCCCCTGGGTTTATTAGGAGCGTTTATGTTCGTTTTTGTACTAAAATGCTCTGAATTTTAACCCGACTTCCAAAGTAAATCCATTAAATCCGACGCCGTCATCGGTGTTGAATTCTATCGGCAGGTGTATCGCCCAGAAAAGAGGGTAGTCGGGATTATGGACCTCCATACCATAGCTCAAGTCAAGCGAGACCCATTGTTTGTTGATCTTTTTCTCACGAATTACGTAGGTCGTATCGTTGAGGTCATATACGTCGAATTTTGTGCTGTCTGTTTCCTGCAGGAGGGTGTCCCCATATACCAGATCAAGCAGCAGCTTATTGTCGTCATCATAGTCAAAATCATTTTTTGAATAGCGCGTGTCGGTTATTTCAACCTCGAAGCCATCTTGACCTAAAGGAATGGAGCTCTTGAAACCAATGGAATGCGTTATCGGATCGCCGGTAAATCCCAAATAGGCATGCGCATCAACATTGTCGAATTTTTCAACGCCCATATCGTTTTGGTAAGCGAACAAACCGGTTCGTGCGATTGACAGTTTTCTGGACGTAGATTTTGTTCTTCCAAGATCCTCATCCCATTTTCTTTGGGTGGTTTCCAGATAGAAAAGATTTCCTGAGTAAGAAGCTCCGGCAATCAGCATGCCGAATTCAAAATCGAATGTATGATCCAGGCCGAGATTGAAACCGAAACCACCGCTTCCGTTTTGCATATCGGAGGTGAGCAGGAAGTGGTCTAAATCATGTATGTCTGACTTTCCTGTCGGCAAGGATATGCCGACCGGTATCGATATTTGTCCATTCATACCGAGCTTGGGTGTTGCTGTCAGGCCCAAGTCTCCCCATCCTGCTGTTTGATTGCCGCCTTCCAGTTTCTGTTTCCACATAAGCGGCATCGAAAGCGCAATATCAGTCGCACTAACATGCAAATTCGCCGTGATGGGTATGGAATGAGTTCTCAATAATGACATACCCGCTCCAGTTGCGTGCACAACTGAATGTGAAGAACGAATCTCGAAATCGAGAATCGAGCCCTGTATTCCCTTGCCAAGCCACATCGCACTCGCAGCACCTGAGACGGCCCCCCCACCCGCGCCACACCCGCCGACATTCGCCCATGGTCTCATACCCGTTCCGTTTCGCACCTGATCCATTACCAGAATAATGGTAAAAAGCCCACCCACAGAAGCGACAAGGGTGATAAAACAAAAACGATTCAATAAAATCTTTTTCATATGTGACATGATCTGCCTCAACGCGTGCTTCTCGTGAAAAGTTTCAGACTGACTGCTCATTTGTAATAAGCCCCGCAGAAAAAGCTACCTGCAGGAAACGCGCACCCGCTTTGCTGAACGAGCTGATTACTACTCTGGCGCTGCTTATGCGCCGATGGTTAAGCGATTAATTTTCCCTCTTGCAAAGTATCTTTGAGTGACCATGTATAAAATAATGTATAAAAAATAAATTTGACTATTTTTTTGACGTGATTGAGCATTTTTTTGCTGCCATGCGTTTTTTCAGGATGAATAGAGCGATTCGGCCGATGGTTATTTCATTATGGGATGTATCCAATTTGATAACCTTGCTGTATTTTTGCGGCATGTTTTATAAAACACATTTCTTCATTCCCGTGAAGGGGAATTCGGTTTTAATGCTACTCTAACTGTCCATGGATATCCGACGGCACGGGTATGACATTTATATTTATTCAAGGGCAGCATAATTTTTCAAGATGATTTACAAGGAAGTCCTCTTTATAAGTAATCATTTAATCCATATATAATCACTGAATCGATATTCCGCTCTATATGTTTTTTGAATTAATTGCTTTTAATTGAAACTACTTAACACTTGCCTCGTGAAGGATGGGTCCATGAAAAAGTCTGCGCCATTAGTTGCAGTTGCGTTTGTTTCATTGGTAGTGATATTAAGCTGCACCACCAGAGAAACACCGGTAGAAAAGGGGAATCGGGAGCAGATATTGCATTTTGGCAATGGCTCGGAGCCGCAGGATCTGGATCCCCATATCGTGACCGGCGTGCCGGAGCACAATATCATTGTCGCGCTGCTTGAGGGGCTGGTGGCGGAGCATCCCGAAGATTTGAGTCCGGTGCCGGGAGCGGCTGCGCGCTGGGAACAGTCTGAAGATGGATTGACGTACACGTTTTTTTTGCAGCAGGATGGTACATGGACCAATGGCGATCCGGTGACTGCGCAGGATTTTGTGTACTCGTTTCGCCGGATGCTGACCCCTTCGCTTGCCGGTGAGTATGCCTATATGCTGTACTGCATGAAAAATGCCGAAAAGTACCATAAGGGTGATATCACGGACTTTGCTGATGTGGGCGTTGCTGCGATTGATGACACTACTTTGACAATTGAGCTTGCCAAACCGACGCCGTACTTTCTTTCCCTGATGACGCATTATTCCTGGTTCCCGGTGCATCGACCGACGATCGAGAAGTATGGCAAGATCGATCAGCGCGGCTCAAAGTGGACGCGTCCGGAACATTATGTCGGCAACGGTCCTTTTATTCTCAAGGAATGGAAGCTCAACGAAATCGTGATTGTGGAAAAGAGCCCGACTTACTGGGATAATAAAACTGTCAAACTCAACCAGATCCGCTTCTATCCTATTGAAAGCGCACAGACCGAGGAGCGTGCTTTTCGTTCGGGACAACTGCACGTTACGGGCACGGTGCCGCTGAACAAAATCGAGGTTTATCAACGGGAGCAGCCGGAGCTGCTGTCGATTGATCCGTATCTGGGGACGTACTATTATCTGGTGAATGTAACCGAGAAACCGCTGGATGATCCGCGTGTGCGCAGAGCTTTGGCGATGTCGATTGATCGCACGTCAATCGTTGATAATGTGCTTAAGGGCGGGCAATTGCCGGCATTTCATTTTACTCCACCCAATACAAACGGATATAAAGCGCAGGCGAAAAGCGCGTATGACGTCGACAAAGCAAAAGAGCTGCTGGCGCAAGCGGGATATCCGAATGGAGAGGGATTCCCGGAAGTAGAGGTGCTGTATAATACCTCGGAGGCGCACCAGATTCTGGCTCAGGCAATTCAGCAAATGTGGAACAAGAATCTGAACATTACGGTGTCGCTTATCAATCAGGAATGGAAGGTTTATCTCGAGACGCAGAAGAAGAAGGAGTATGATATATCGCGGGCGGGCTGGATCGGGGATTATAATGATCCGAATACGTTTCTTGATTTGTGGGTGACGGGCGGCGGCAATAACCGGACGGGGTTTTCGAACGGGATGTATGATAGTTTGATTGATGCAGCGTCGAAGGAGCAGGATAGACAGACGCGATACGGGTATTTTCAAGAAGCGGAAAAGATTCTGATGGAAGAGATGCCGGTTATTCCGATTTATTTCTATACCAGTCTGTCGCTGATTCAACCCGGTGTCAAAGGGTATTATCCCACGATCCTGGACCACCATCCGTATAAGCATGTTTATCTAGCCCACGAAATGCACGAAAAGACACGAAAAAAGAATCAAAAACAAAAAACATCGTCAAAACAGAAAGGTTGAATGTTATGAGCGATATTGTTTACATAGAAGAGTCGTATGATATTCTAGGGGGCATGTTTTGAGGTTTATCGGAGGATGAGCAATGAATTTCTGGAGGCTGTGTATCATGAATGCATGGTAATAGAGCTTGAGCATTGAGCCATGCCCTCTGTTACCAAGTCCAACTTGAAGCTCCATTATCGGGAGCGACCTCTAAAATCGAAATCCCCACCCGATTTTTTGTGCTATGATAAAATTATTGTTGAAATAAAAGCAGCGTCGCAATTGACTGACGAGCACTACGCCCAGGTATTAAATTATCTAAGTGCAACAAAACTCAAATTAGGAATACTTGTTAATTTCCGTCATTATCCCAGACTGGAATACAAGCGCATTGTTTTGTAATCTTTTTTTTCGTGTCTTTTCGTGCATTTCGTGGGCCTAATACATGATTCGTTTCATCATCAAACGCCTCCTCCAGGCTATCCCCGCTATCCTCGTCATTTTCACCATCACTTTCGTCATGCTCAAGCTGGCACCCGGCGGGCCATTCAGCACCGAAAAGGACGTCGATCCCGCAACACTTAAAAACCTCAAAGCCTACTACGGTCTCGACAAACCGCTCATCGTGCAATATTTCCTCAACCTGAAAAATCTTCTGTACGGCAATTTCGGCCCCTCGTTCCGTTACAAGAACCGTTCCGTCAACGAAGTCATTGCCGGCGCATTCCCGATCTCCTTCGAGCTGGGCCTGTGGGCAATGCTGCTTGCACTGCTCATCGGACTCACCGCCGGTATGATCGCTGCAATAAAGCCGAATTCACTCTCCGACTACCTCCCCATGTCCCTGGCCATGATCGGTATCTGCCTGCCGACCTTTGTTATCGGTCCGTTGCTGCTGTTGTTGTTCGGATTAAAACTGAATCTCGTCAACGCTACCGGCTGGAATACCTTCGGTGACCGTTTGCTGCCGTCATTGACGCTGGCGTTGCCGTACGCGGCCTATATTGCCCGCCTTTTCCGCAGCGGCATGCTCGAGATACTCAATCAGGATTTCATTCGCACGGCCAGAGCCAAAGGGCTGACGTCGTCGGCAATTCTGTTCAGGCATGCTTTCCGGGGTGGTGTGCTGCCGGTTGTGTCGTTTCTGGGACCGGCCTGCGCAGGAATTATTACCGGTTCGTTCGTCATCGAAAAAGTATTTCAAATCCCCGGGCTGGGGCAGCACTTCATCAACGCCGGATTCAATCGTGACTATTCGATGGTTATCGGACTGGGCGTTTTTTACGGGGTGCTGATTATTGTATTTAATCTGCTAGTTGACATAGTACAGGTCTGGTTGAACCCCAAACTGAAATTTTCCGATTGATGCATATTGAATTCGAACAAGGCACGTCGCTGTGGCATGACGCCTGGATACGGTTGCGCAAGAGCCGTCCGGCGCTGATCGGTGCGGTGTGTGTGCTGGTGCTGGTGCTGCTGGCGGTTTTTGCGCCGGTGGTAACGTCGTACTCGTACGAAGAGCAGGACCTGAGTATCGGTGCAACCGGACCGGGCGCACAGCACTGGCTGGGTACGGATATTCTGGGCCGGGATCTGTTGACGCGCCTGTTGTACGGCGGGCGCATCTCGTTTCTGGTAGGCGTTGCAGCCACGGCAGTGTCCTTGCTGATCGGCGTGCTGTACGGCGCTATCGCCGGTTTTGCCGGGAAGCGCACCGATACGGTCATGATGCGCATCGTTGACATAATATATGCATTTCCGTTTACCATTTTCGTGATCATTCTCGTAGCCCTTTACGGGCGCAACATCGTTTTGCTCTTCTGTGCGATCGGCGCGGTGGAGTGGTTGACCATGGCGCGTATTATCCGGGGGCAGGTGCAGTCGCTGAAGAAGCAGGAGTTCATCGAAGCGGCGGTTGCGATGGGACTGTCGCAGCGCAGGATCATTCTCCGGCATGTCATTCCCAATGTGCTCGGGCCGGTAATAGTGTATACGACCCTGACGATCCCGCAGGTAATGCTGATGGAAGCATTTCTGAGCTTTCTGGGACTGGGCGTGCAGCCCCCCATGAGTTCGTGGGGCCTGCTCATCAAGGAAGGCGTCGAGTGGATGGAAGAGTACCCGTGGTTGCTTATCTTTCCGGGACTGGCGTTGTCGATCACGCTGTTTTCGCTCAACTTTATCGGCGACGGTTTGCGGGATGCGCTTGACCCGCGCACGTCGAAGGATTGATCGTGACACTACTGTCCGTTAAGAATCTGCATACGAGCTTCCATACCCGGGACGGGATTGTCCGTGCGGTAAACGGTGTCTCCTTTGACGCCGGGGCGAATGAGGTCGTCGGCATCGTAGGGGAGTCGGGCTCGGGCAAGTCGGTGCTGTGCTATTCGCTGCTGGGACTGATCCCGCAGCCGCCGGGACGCATTGAATCGGGATCGGCCGTTTTTGACGGCGTTGACCTGCTCAAGTGTCCTCCGCCAACCTTGCGCGGCATCAGGGGCAATACGATAGCCATGATATTCCAGGACCCGATGACCTCTTTGAATCCGTACATGCGCATCGAGCAACAGCTTATCGAGCCGCTGCTGGCGCATGGCAAGTGCGACAAGCCGGCGGCGCGCCGGCGCGCTGTCCAGGTTCTCGAAGAATGCGGTATACAGGACGCCCCCAGGCGTATCCGGCTATTTCCGCACGAATTCAGTGGCGGCATGCGGCAGCGGGTGATGATTGCCATGGCCCTGATTCCCGAGCCGAAGTTGCTTATAGCCGATGAACCCACGACCGCGCTCGATGTGACCGTGCAGGCGCAGATACTGGATTTGCTTAACGCACTGCAGGAAAAGCATGCGACGTCAATCATCTTTATCACTCACGATCTGGCCGTGGTTGCCGAAATCTGTGACCGGGTGCTGGTGATGTATGCGGGACAAATCCTCGAGTCGGCGCAAAAGCGGGAGCTGTTTGCCAATGCAAAGCATCCCTACACGCGGGCGCTGCAGAAATCGATTCCGTCAATCACCGGACGTGATGAGCGGCTCGCTACTATTGCGGGACTGCCGCCGGACCTTTCCCGGGAGATGCCCGGCTGTCCGTTTGCGCCGCGGTGCGTTTATGCCGCTGACGACTGCACCCACACCCGGATCAGCCTGATGGAAGTTGCGCCCGATCACCGCTCCGCCTGCCTGCGCGTCCAGCGAAACGAGGTTGCCTTGTGAATGATTCGTACCTGAGTATCAGTAATCTGACGACGACCTTTCCGGTGTTCAGTGGATTCATTGCCCGCCGGGAAGTGGGCTCCGTCAAGGCGGTAGTGGACGTTTCGCTCGATATCGGCTGGGGAGAGGTGGTAGGGCTGGTCGGTGAATCCGGTTGCGGCAAATCGACGCTTGCCCGATCGGTTATGCGGCTTGTCGAGCCCGATTGCGGGCAGGTACTACTCGACGGTGCCGACCTGACCGGTATTGGCAAGCGTGAACTGCGCACCGTGCGCCCCGATATCCAGATCATATTCCAGGACCCCTACGCGTCGTTGAATCCCCGCATGACCGTGTATGACGCCGTCAAAGAAGCGTTCATGGTGCGGCGCCAATTCAAGGGGACGGTTGACCGGCGGATGGTTATCGAACTGATGGAGCGTGTCGGGCTTGCCCCACGCTACATCCGTAAATATCCCCATGAATTCTCCGGCGGGCAGCGTCAACGTATTGCCATTGCGCGAGCCCTTGCACTCGAACCGAAGGTGATCATCGCCGATGAGCCGGTGTCGGCGCTCGATGTCTCGGTGCAGGCGCAGATCCTCAACCTGCTCGAGAAACTGCGACGGGAGATGCAGCTTACCATGATTTTCATCTCGCATGACTTGTCGGTTGTAAAGCACATTGCAGATCGTATTGCGGTCATGTACCTGGGGCGCATTGTAGAGTTGGGTCCGGCGGATGAAGTCTTTGCGCGGCCACGGCATCCTTATACAAAGGCCCTCATCAGCGCGGCGCCCTCGACCGAGGTAAACCGGCCTGCCGCCTCGCGCCGCATCATTTTGTCAGGCGATCCGCCGTCACCGATGAATCCGCCGTCCGGTTGTCCCTTCCATCCCCGCTGCCGCTATGCCCAACCCGCGTGCAAAGAAGCGGTTCCGGCATTGGATGTATATCATTCCAGCAATGTCGCGTGCATCAGGGTTGCGGAAATTAACAATTAGAGCACCGATGCGCAGTGATGAGTCGATTTGCCATGCATATAAAATCTTCCCTTTTCTTGATGCGAGTCAAGGAATCTCTGCGGGATGCAATGCATATTTAAATGTCGACTAATTTAGTGTATATTTCGATTTCATCTTAACTACGACGGAGGTACATTCATGGGAATGTTTTGCTATCAGTGCGAACAGACCGCAAAAGGAACCGGATGTGAAGCGAAAGGCGTATGCGGCAAGTCGCCTGAGGTAGCGGCGCTGCAGGATTTGATGGTGTTTCAGCTCAAGGGCATCGGCTACTTTGCCCATGAGGCTCGCATGGGTAAGCTTGTTGATGAAACTGTAGATAGATTCGTTCTCGATGCGCTCTTCACGACCGTGACAAACGTCAACTTCGATGAAGAGACCTGTGCCGAAATCGTTCGTCAGGGTGTCGGGGTACGGCAACGCGCATTCGGGCTCTTTCGTCAGGCTGCAATGGCACAGGGGCATGAAATCAGTGACGACCGGTTCCCCGAAGCGGCAGCATTCGAATTCGCAGAATCAACATCCGATCTGATTGCACAGGGGGCGGCACGCGGTATTCTTGCTGATTCCGTCGATGCCGATGTGCGCTCGTTGCAGCAATTGCTGACCTACGGGCTTAAAGGCATGGCCGCGTATGCACATCATGCACACGTTCTGGGCAAATCCGACGAGACGATATTTGCCTTTTTTCTCGAAGCGTTGCATTCCCTTACGCGGCAGAATATTACCGTCGAGGAATTGGTAGAGTTGACCATGCGCTGCGGCAAGGTCAACATCCGCACGATGGAGTTGCTTGACGAGGGTCATACCGGACGCTTCGGTCATCCCCAGCCGACGCCGGTGCCGACCGGAACCAGAGCCGGTCCAGCCATAATCGTTACCGGACATGACCTGCTCGATCTGGAAAACCTGCTCAAGCAAACCGAAGGTACCGGCGTTAGCATCTACACTCACAGCGAGATGCTTCCTGCGCACGGTTATCCCGAATTGAAGAAGTACCCGCACCTTGCCGGACACTTTGGCACCGCCTGGCAGAATCAGCAAAAAGAGTTCGACGGCGTACCGGCCGCATTTCTGTTTACGACCAACTGCATACAGAAGCCGCTGGATTCATACAAGGACAACGTCTTCACCACCGGACTGGTGCAATGGCCCGATGTCAAGCACGTCGGGAACAACGATTTCTCGGCTGTAATCGCAAAAGCAAAGGAACTCGGCGGATTCGGGGAGCACCCGGGCGGGCAGCTTCTCACCGGCTTCGGCAGAAATGCCGTGATGAATGTTGCCGATAAAGTCGTTGATGCCGTCAAGCGCGGCGCTATCAGGCACTTTTTTCTGGTTGGCGGATGCGACGGCGCCAAACCGGGCAGAAATTATTATACCGATCTGGTCGAAAATACGCCGAGTGATACGGTGATACTCACTCTCGCCTGCGGCAAGTTTCGTATCAATCATCTCGAGCTTGGTGATATTGGCGGCATACCCCGTCTACTTGACGTAGGTCAGTGCAACGATGCGTACTCAGCCGTCAAAATCGCCCAGGCCCTTGCCGAGGCATTCGACTGCGGCATCAATGATTTGCCGCTGTCGCTGATCCTGTCCTGGTACGAGCAGAAGGCTGTCGTGATTCTGCTGTCGCTTCTCTCCATCGGCGTCAAAGGCATCCGCCTCGGACCAACACTGCCGGCTTTTATTTCACCCAACATCCTCAATTTCCTGGTCGAGAAATTCGATATCAAGCCAATCACTTCGGCCGAGGAAGATCTGCAGGCCATTTTGCATTAGTTCGCAGGAATCGATTTAAAGCTTTACCGGCAGGGAGGGCATCCACCTCCTTGCCTTTTCAAGATTGCCGGGTAAGGAAAAAGTTCCACGCACCCGTGTACAGATACCCGCCCAGTATCGCCATGGGTACAGTTGCGATTATTCCGATATACTGCACCCACATCGGTCCGGTCTCCTGAATCACCATTCCCAGCGCAATGCTGGTCGATCCCATCAGCGCAGCATTGATAAGGTTGTCGGATTGCGCGGTTCGCGTGGCGATATACCCGCCGAATACGGTGAATGCCAGACCAAATGGCAGGAAAAACAGATTGAATTGGGTGCTCCAGGCAAGTGCTACGATTTTTTCTGCAATTGCCGCTTGATCCAGACCCTGCAGGTGCCAATAGACCGCGTAGCTTATCTGGATAATAAACGCAAATGCTATCGTGATGCCCCAGTCTGCTGCAATTCCCAGAAATACGCCGCGGATATGTATCTGATTCATTATTGTCCCTGGTAGTGGTTTATAATTGTGTTAAAATAGATAAATGGCCTGGGCCGTGAGGCGGTTATCGTGCAGCATAGTCAGGATAGAGCCCGATATTTTTTTATCCAAAGCAGGTGTCGGGATGAGGTGAATACTTCCAAATGCGCGCCTGAAGAGGTTGACCTGGAAAAATGCTGGCTGGATTTTGTCCGATTGATGCGAATTGCATCACAATGCCGGCAAGGTATATTTTTGAACGGGGGTGACTGAGTTTGTACTTCAGGTGTCAAACTGAATAAGGGAAAGGTACCGGTGAACCATCCACAAGATGATTTCACCGGGTAGCAGATTCAGCAGAGCATCGGGATAATCGGCAGCTAAATATGAATGCTATCAATTAATTTAGGTAGCATTACTTCATTTTTCATTATATTTTTAGTATGCTTTTGTGGGGACGCGCTTTTTTCAATTTTGCTAAGGGTTTGCAGCTAATTTTCATGAAAGGGGGACCTGATGGTTCTCAAAAGCTGGTTGCGTAGTTTAAACGCTCAATTTTCTGGCGTCCTGCCTCTGCGTATGGTTTTAACTGTTTTTTTGCTGGTGTGTTTTTCTTCCCTGTCTCGTGCTCAAAACCCACCAGATACATCCGGACAGGATACGTTGAAGGTGATCGATACGATTTGGATGGAAGTGAAGATGAGGGATTTTCTTTACAAAGACACCTACGGTCCCGGTTGCCAGGCAACTCAAGGTAATCCCGGACCGGAATGCTATGATATAGGTAAGCATCCGGACTTTTACAGCAATGATGGTCCTTCACCATGCATGGGGTCTGATTTTATGATGCCCAAAATTGATACGGTTGACGATACATCAGCCTTTTATGATTATGATAACCGGGGCCCGGTTCTTAACCCCAACCGAAGCAATCAGCAATGTATCAAGTCTTTCGAGGATTGGTATAGTGACAAAGACACGCTGACGAACAGGCCATTTCTGGTTCGCATACCTTTCCTGGTATATAATGACGGTCTCATGAGGTACACAAACCTGAATTTTTTCCCTTTGGATGACCATAAAACATGGCTTCCCCTGAGTGAGCCACCGGTAAGTACATTCGGCAACCAGGGCTCTGCCCATAACTACGGATTCACGACTGAATTTCATGCGTCATTCGTATATAATGAAGGCGCAAACCAGACATTTACCTTTACCGGTGATGATGATGTCTATGTGTTTATCAAGGATAGCCTGGTGCTGGAAATTGGCGGGATTCATTCCAAGCTCAGTAAAACACTCTATCTCGATTCCTTGCCGGATGGATTTTTGCAGCATGGTGAAAGCTACTCATTTGATTTCTTCCATGCAGAAAGGCGGATGCTGAGTTCGCGTGTGCAAATTACCAGCATGTTTCTGGTACCGCGGGAACGGACGAAGATTTTGAAGGCAAAGGTGAGGGATATCGAAGGGAAAGTGCACGACGGTTTCGAGCCCTGTAAAAATTGCTTTGATAGAGGCTACGTGGAGCAAAAGATTGCTACGACAGGCATGAATACGAGTTTTAGCGGAGATTATAGGACACCGCTTATTACTAGTAAGGCAAAAAATTCTGACTGCGCCTTTTTCTCTCAATCTCTGTATGATTATTGGTACAATGATCTTGGAACTGACACTGTGCGACCATTTAGATACGATATTGTACTTGACGAAATTTCTCCCGGAGTATGGGGATATGATGCCGGTAGCTATGGTTTCTGGCCGCTTGATGAAGATAGCCTTTGGCAGCCCTTTTACCCCAATGGCCCAATGCCATTCGGTCACTGGGACGGTCAAAGATGTTTTTCCGGCGATGCAGACCATAATTATCATTTCACAACGGAAATTCACAACCAAATCAAATTTAACAAAGGTCAGGGACATTATTTCAAGTTCTGCGGTGACGACGATGTATGGGCTTTCGTAAATGATAGTCTTATAATGGATTTAGGCGGATTACATTCAAAATTATGCGACAGCATATTTCTGGATAGTTTGCCGGATGGCTTTCTTGAGGATGGTCAATCGTATGCATTCGACTTCTTTCACGCGGAGCGTCAACATCGGGCCTCGAACATGGCAATCGTAACCAACTTCCGTATCGACACCTACGATCGTGCCGGTGTACAATCCGACGTAAAATTCTCTTCAACCGGCACCTACAACGACCTCACCGTCCTCGACAGCTTCACCGTCTCCGGCGATTCGTTGTATATACAGGTTTTTGACGATATGCAGACCACCGGCATCGATACGGTATACATCGATATTCTTGGTCCGAACTTCGAAAAAGAGCGCGTCATGCTTGTCGAGACAGACGGCCGCAGCGGCGTGTATCGCGGCGGGATTGCGTATGGCGACTGGAATCCGAGAACCCGCCTCGACGGTATTCTGGATATCGGTCCGTTTGAGCGTTTTTCATATTACTATCGCGGCAAAAACGAAATCGAGACGAATCAGCAGGGAACTCCGTCGAAGGATACGACGCCGTTTGTGGGCGTCAACGACCTGCTTCGCAAGCAGATTTCGCACGATGTTTTCGTCAAGCGCCAGCCGAAATCGTTTGTATTTGCCTCGCAAGCGGGCGGCAACCTGTTGATTTATCAGCTTGATGGACGTCTGGTAGCGCATGTGGTTATCAAACCTAATTCGTACTTCAGAATGCCCCGCAAATTTGCCGGTAAGTCATACATATATAAATGGCAAAGCGGAAAATTCCGCAAGCAGGGCCGGTTGATGCTGACCAGATAAGATCGCATCGGATTTGAAGCCGCACAGGCTGGAGCATGGGGCTTCAGCCTGTGCGGTTAAGAGTAAGTCGGGATTGATCAAGCAAAGAGGCCCGGGAGTACTGACACTAGGTCGCGTGAGTCGATGGTGTTAGTGGAATTCGCTTATTATTATCAAGGAGTTACTCGCTGTGAGGAGTTGCGGTGACTGCGAAAAATTGCCCTTCGCCGTTCAATAGATTGAACGCTTAATCATCAGTTAATCTGCCAAAACAAGAAATCTTGGTAAATGCTACCCCTTTTCTTTATATTTAGCATTACTTTTGGTGCAACAATATTCATTGTTTAATTCACAGGAGAATTCTTAATTATGTATCATCCTGCAAAGTCTGTGGTTGGGAGTTGTGAAGTGGTTAATAAGTGGATCCTTTCGGCACTATTGCTCAGCGTTATCGCGTTGAATGCATCCGCCGTGAACTGGGCGACGTTGCTGGCCGACCGGGATGAAGTTGAAACGTTTACCGGTACACAGAATGTGAAAGTGGTATTTACCTCCGAAGGCAGTCTTTACTATGTCGATTATTCCGAAAGCAACAATCCGTCGGTGCATGAAATCATTGCCGAATCGGAAGCGGCAATTCCGGTAATTTCTCCGGATGGAAACTGGATAACCTATGCGACCGGTACTTCGGCCGATGCAAATACCAATTCGCCCAGCACCGCCTGGCTGGTTGAGATGAAGGAGAGCGCCACGCCGATACAGGTATCCGATGATGATAAGGGATTTGTGCCTCGGTTTGTGCAGGATCAGATAAATACGCCCACCGTGCTCTATTCAACCTGCGGCACCAATCCCGGTTCGGAAATCTGGAACGGATGCGGCAAAATGTACAAACGTGCCTATAGTGGAGGTTCATTCGGAAACCCGGTACCGGTATATGAAGGCGGAAGCTATCATGGCGGCTTATCCTATGATAATCGCTATATGTGCGCAGCCGAAAATGACCTGAACGGCTTTATCCTCGATTTGGAAAATGCAAGTTCCGGACCGTCCAAAGTGCATACGATTGAGGTGACAAAAAATGCTGACGGTTCCGATACCGTCTGGTCAATGCAGACGTGCAATCCATCCATTTCTGCAAGCGAAATATTTACCGATGCGATACTGTATCTGGACATGGGCGGAAGCTCTATTGCATCATCGTGCAAGTGCACTCATGCTCAGCTCGGTTCCGGCCAGTGGAATTTTCATGGCCGTATGTTCATCAGCAGGTCGGACGGCAAGGTTTACAAATTCATCGATCCGATCCATAGTGACTATGATATCGTTGCCAGTATTGATATTAAAGACGGCAAAGAGCCCGGCGCAAGCATCACCGAGCTGCAATGGGAGCATTGCGAATGGACCAACCATCCCTACTTTGCCGCCTCAGCCATGAAAGTCAAGCGCAGATGGTACGATCCCAGTAAATCGGGTCCGATCAAATGGATTGATCGCAATCTGGGCGAGGAAATTTACCTGGTCAACCTCAAAGAAGACAAAAAACTGAAAATTATGGAAGTCGATGACAAATCTTCTCAAAGCCTTGACCACCATTTTCAATTCGTCTGGATCTGGGTTGAAAAACCTCAGAATTTCGACGAAGATGAAAATTGGCTTAAAAACGACATCAGCCCGGTTGTCCAACCTACGCAGCTTCGATCGGTTGACAATGGAATTATCTCTGCCCGGGATAATGTAATTTCTGCAAGCTCTGACATTAAAAAGGTTGCAGTATTTAATGTTCAGGGTGAATTGATTCGTGCAATAGATGTTTCGCGGAAGAGTATCACGCTTAACCGGGGATACTTTTCACATTCAGGATTATATCTCGTTAAAGCCGAGACAGCCAACGGCGCCAAAGCGTCATTCCGTTGGGTTGTTTCGGAATAATTCTTACAGGTGCATGCGCCCTATGGTGCTGGGTGGCGTGTGTGCCTGACCGGAAAGTGAGGTGGGTCTCATGGAAAAGAGCGTAAATCTTGCCGAGGAAACTGCTTTACAACTCTATATGAGGGAAATCGGCCGGAGTAACCCTCTGTCTGCCGATGAGGAGGCAATGCTTTCGGCGTTGATCCGCAAAGGCGACAAGAAGGCGCTTCATCGTATGGTGGAAGCGAATTTGCGTTTTGTGGTTTCCGTGGCTCGCAATTATCAACATCAGGGTCTGCCGTTGGGAGATCTGATCAATGAAGGCAATGTCGGCCTAATTCGCGCAGCTAAGCGGTTTGACGAAACGAAGAAATTCAAATTTATTTCCTATGCCGTATGGTGGGTACGTCAGGCCATTTTGCAGGCCCTGGCAGAGCAATCGCGTATCGTTAATTTGCCGCTGAATCGAGTGGGAGCGATTTACAAGATCGGCAAGGCGCTTAAAAAGCTCGAGCAAAAATATTTCCGCGTTCCCAATGTCGATGAGATTGCCGACGAGACGCAGCTTAAATCCACCGAAGTCAAAGCGACCATGAAAATTGGCGATCGTCACATGTCGCTCGAAGCTCCGCTTGACAAAGGTGAAGATTCCAATATGTACGATCTGCTCATTGACGACAAGCAGGAAATGCCCGACGAAAAGCTGATCGAGTTAACCATGCATAATGAAATCGGTAACATGCTGGATTTGCTTAATGAGCGGGAGCGCCAGATTGTAAAACTTTACTTTGGTCTGGGTGATGAAACAGCATATACCCTCGAGGAAATCGGCAAGCGATTCAATTTGACGCGCGAGCGGGCTCGTCAAATCAAGGAAATTGCCTTGAAGCGCCTGCGGAGGTCAAATTACACCCGAAGGCTGCGTGCCTATATCAGAAGCTGAATCTGGCGAACATAATGCGGTTAATCGAAGGGCAGGCACTTGGTCTGCCCTTTTTATTTCCGGTCGGGGAAAGGAGATGTATTTTCCGAATATGAAGCTACTTACTCTCAGCGTTCTGGTGACCGGCGTACTATTCGCCATCAATTCAGACAGCAGCGCAGCAATTGATGAACATGCGGACGAATGGCATATTCCCGGAAAGGGAAGAGCCGTGCGCCTCTATGCAGGTAAAACACCCACGCACTATTATCGGCTGAAAGCAGACGCTGCAGCCGGGCGTGAACTGATGAGGCAGAAAGAAAAAGAGGTCAACGCCAACTTTGCCTATTGGGTTGATTACCTCAAAAAACATAAGCATGATCCCGGCCTGGTCAGGGAAGCATTGTATCGCCTGGGGTATGCGCGCGGCAAAAATGCACCCAAAGCAATCGCACTGATGAAGCAGGTTATTGCGCGTGATGAATATGATATGACCGCAAGGACATCCGCCGTCAGCACCTTGTCCAGTTTATTGCATGGATGTGATCTCGATGACGCGGTCGTGCTTGACAATATCTACTACCTCAAAAAACTGCTCGAGCACGATGCTGTCGCAGTGCGCATGCAGGTCGCCGTCGTGCTGATGTCGTTTGGCGAAGCTGCCGCCAACCGGGAGGTCTTGCTTTCAGCTTACGATAATCCGGAGTTTAGAAGCTGCCGGAAGTGTCTGGCGTGCAAGGGGTGCGTTGCGCAAAGCATCGCAACAATCGGAGGCGAACGGGCGCGGGAAGCTCTGTATCGCGCAATGGCATACGGCGACCTCGATGCGGAGATTAAAATCGCAATTGCAAAGGCAATCGTATCACTGGGCAACGAATCCAGAGGCATCCGCCATCTGAAAAATATTCTAAAAAAGGCGCCCGACAAGCGATCCCGCGCAAAAGCGCTCTATGCATTGGCACCCTACGTGCAGCGACAGGACGTTAGCAGCTTTTTGCAGGAAGTTCGCGACGAGCACAACGAGAAATTGCTGCGTATCACCGCCGGTCGAATACTGCAAAAGGAGTGCCCGGATTGTTTGTAGTCAGATTCTTCTGCATCGTTTTGTGCTTGAGCGTACTCGTGGCGCATGCTTACGATCCAGATCCGGCCATCGCGTATGCCGAACTCTGGTATGATGATTGCAATCATGAGTGCACCAGCCTTTACCGTGAATGCACACCCTGGTCATACTGGGGCATGGACTGCTGCGGCTACCCGTCCAAAGGCGGCGATTGCGCCAACTTTATTTCGCAGTGCCTGATTGCCGGCGGCGAATCCGGTTTCAACGATACGAAACCCAATCCGCCCTGTCGCGGCTTTCCCTGCGGGAAGGAAGAAATCGGGGCCAATAATCTTGGTGAATGCCTGAAACAATATCATGGATGGCGGGAAATCGCCTATGGCAAGCGCGAACCGATGCCGGCCTCGATGAAACCGGGGGATGTCATCGTCTACGGCAAGTCAAGCGGGTGGGGCACCCATATCGCGCTCATCGTGCGGGTAGAAGACGGCAAAGCATACATCGCTGCGCACTCCTCGCCGCAGTTTGACCGGGTTTATACGTATCTGACCGGTTCGTCGCACGAGTATTACCGATGGATTCAGGCGCCGCGTACGGTCACTTCAGTTGCTGCACCAACTGTTCTGCAAAGTAAAGATGAGCCATCCGCTTACGCACTTTACACGCTTGACGGCAGAAAGGTGATAGCCGATGTCAATTTAACGGGCTTTTCATCACAAACAGCTCACCTGCCGCGCGGAACCTACTTTCTTTGCCCGCAAGGCAGGTTTGCCGGAACTGCTCGGCCAATTGTGCTGAAATAAGCACGTGGTAACATATTCGTATTTGAGATACACTACACTAGCTTATCCTCCTCGAATGAAAAACACATGCCCGCCCGGGTATGCTTTGGGGTGGGCGCCGATCCGCTCGGCAAACAGGGCGCTTGCCGTCGGCGGGATAATTGCATCCTGCGTACCGTACCAGACTTCTGTAGTGCACCGCGCGCGATGAAGGGGGAGCAGGGAGGCTTCCTGCAAAAAAATAAGGCCGCATTCAAGCTGGTCGGCGGAGTAGCGACGATAGCCGGTGTCAGGATGCGCAAGGCCGGCCTGCCGGTGGAATGAATCGAGCGTCGCCTCGACATTTCTGCGCAACCGGCGTCGCATGATTTTGAGGACGGATGGCTTCCAGCCGGCTGAGAACTGTTCCCGGCTGCAAAAACCCGACGCAGGGGAGAGCAGAATCTGTTTGCGGGGTGAGCAGCTCTGCGCCAGCGACCAGGCAAGCATGGCGCCGGTTGACCATCCGGCAACAATGGTGAATGCGTCGAGCGAGTCGATGCCGGTCGCTTCGGGCAGGCGTTCCTGCCAATTGTCAACCAGGTGATCATCATTCACGAGCTGGGGGATGAGTGTATTGACATCGGCATAGATCGCCTGCTCACCGAAGATCGGACGCAATATGTTTGGTGCGAAGCTCCACCCGCCCAGCACCAGAATGCTGTCTTGTGTGTCAATTGGTGTTACCGTGAGCATTTAGGAGATTGCCCCGCTATTTCACTTTTCAGGATCGAGACGACGCGCCTGAGGTGTTCTTCGTCGACATTGGCGTGAATCGAAAATCGCAGCCGGGATGTTCCTTTCGGCACGGTCGGCGGACGCACTGCCGGTGCTTTGATGCCGTGTTTGCGCAAGTGCCGGGACAGGTGCAAAGTACGAGCATCATCTCCGATAAGGCAGGGGATAATCTGCGTCGTCGAGTTCAGTGTGTCGAATCCAGCATCGGTTAAGAGCTGCCGGAAATGTTGTGCTTTGGCGAGCAGCTTCGCTTGGATGCCGACGTGCGAGCGGATATAGTCGATTGCGGCCAGGTCAAATGCCAGCACGCTGTGCGGCAGCGCAGTCGAATAGATCAGGCTTCGGGCGTGGTTGACAAAATGGTCTCGCAGCAGGAAGCTCCCGGAAAAAAAACCGCCCAATCCCGCCACGGCCTTGCTGAGGGTTCCCATGCGTATGTCAATTGCTTCTTCGACACCGCAGGCCTCCACCCACCCGCTATGCCGCATGCCGAAAATGCCGGTTGCATGGGCTTCGTCAACCATCACGAGTGCGTCGTGGGCGCGCGCAACATCGCAGATATCGGCCAACGGTGCGCAGTCGCCGTCCATGCTGAATACGGAGTCGGTGACAATAATTTTTTCGGGGGACGATGATGTCTGTACTCGCTTTCGTAAATCATTCACATCGCAGTGTCGATAGCGATGCAACCTGGCGCCGCAGAGGCGAATACCGTCATAGATTGACGCGTGGTTGAGACGATCGCAGAAGATGTCGGTTGAACGGTTCGCCAGTGCCTGAATCATGCCGACATTGGCTGCATAGCCTGAGTTGAAGACCAGGGCGGTTTCCGTTTGCTTCCACTGCGCCAGCGCCGATTCGAGTCGGGCGTACAGCGCTGTGCCGGTGCTGATTATGCGGGAGGCGAGGTTGCCGCTCAATTGCCCGTCGATCAGCTTGTGTGCGGCGGCGTGCACGTGCGTATTGTCATGCAGCGACAGATAGCTGTTGGTCGAGAGGTCTATTGACACTTCTTCGCAGGGGGCAGTCTGTCGAAAGAGCGCGGATGCTTTGCGCGCACAACGTTCACGCGCGAGGCGGTCAGAGAGTGGCGTCTGTCTCATGTAAAGCTTCATGCATGGCGATTTTGGCGATATGAAACATATTGTTGATTTCATCCTCCGAAATAATATAGGGCGGGACGAAGTAGACGACATTGCCCAGCGGTCTGAGCAGCAGGCCCAGGCCAATCGCTTTGCGACATATGCGATAGGCAAGACGGCTTTCGGGCGGAGGAGGCTCTTTGGTTTGGCGATCGCGTACCAGCTCGAGTGCACCGATCATGCCGATTGAACGTATATCGCCGACGATGTCGAATTCGTTAAAGTGCTGCAGATTCTTCTGGAAATAGTCGACTTTGCTTTTGAGTGACTCCGGGATCTTTTCTCTTTTGAGCACGTCTAGCGTCGCGCAGGCTGCGGCTGCGGCGAGGGGGTTGCCCGTAAATGTGTGCCCGTGATGAAATATGCGATCGCTGGCAAAACCGCCTTTGAATTCGTCGAAAATATGTTCTTTGACAGCAGTTGCGGCAAGGGGCAGATAGCCCCCGGTAATGCCCTTTGCCAGGCACATGATGTCAGGCGTTTCCCGGGCGTGTTCGCAGGCGAACATTTTACCGGTACGGCCAAACCCCATCGCAACTTCATCGGCAATTGTCAAAACGTCATATTTTCGGCACAGGGCGAATACCCGCTTAAGCACTTTTTCGGGATAGATACGCATGCCGCCCGCACCCTGTACCATTGGTTCAAAAATACAGGCGGCGGTGGTGTCGCCGTGATCCGCCAGTGCCTGCTCGAGTGAATCCATGCACTCAGCCTTGCAGGTTGTGCTTTCCTTGCCGGTCGGACAGCGGTAGCAGTAGGGAGAATTGACAAAGCTCTGCATTTTGAAACGGGCATGAAATGTTGCATGGTAGTGGGGAATCATGCCGACCGACATGGCTCCAAGCGTGTCGCCGTGGTAGGCACCCGAAAAAGCGATGAATCCTGAACGTTGACTGCCTTTGAGAGCCTGGTACTGCAAGGCAATTTTCAGCGCGACTTCTACGGCGGTCGATCCATTGTCGGAATAGAAAATGCGGTTTAATCCCCGTGGTAATATCGAAATCAGCTTGTCCGCTAGCTCGATGGCCGGTTCGGTAACAAAACCGGCCATCATAACATGCTCGAGTTTGTCAAGTTGCTTTTTGATTGCTTCGCTGATCTCGGGATGGTTGTGCCCCAGAATACTGACCCACCAGGAGCCGATTGCATCCAGGTAGCCTTTGCCGGATTTGTCATAGACGTATAAGCCGCGTCCATATTCGATGATCAGCGGCGGACTGTGTTCGAGGTCGTTATAATAGGTAAAGGGGAACCAGAGATGTTTCAAGGTATCAGATGAGGCTTTCATGACAGAACCTTCGTATCGAATCATTGTCGGTTTCCTGATAGCCTGTTTCGAGCAGCGGCACCGGGGCAATAAATTGAGACAGGGTGACCTTGTTGTCTTTGTAAATAAAGTTCTGCGGATCTATATTGCAGTGATTGTTATAGACGAGGGCGGCAATCGGAATCTTGTAGGCGTCAAGCTGCATGCAGGTAAGCATAGTGTGGTTAAGGGTTCCCAGCCGTGGCGAAGTTACCACAATTACGGCGCAGCCCAGCTCGGCAATCAAGTCGATCATAAAGCGTCTGTTGCTGAGCGGGACCAGCAATCCGCCCGCGCCTTCGACGAGCACCGTTTCGTACCGGTGCATGAGTTTGTCATAGGCTTGCTTGATTTTTGCGATTGAAATGGTTTCGCCCGCCAGGGAGGCTGCAAGGTGTGGAGAACAAGCCGGCTCGAAACGATAGGGTACGTGCAGGTCCTGGCAGACTTGCGAGGTGGATTGTGCATATACTTCTTCAAAGTCGGGAGCTTGCAGAATACCGTCGGCATCCGGATAGCATCCGGTTTGTACCGGTTTAAAATAAGCGGTTTTCGAAACTTCGCCGTATGCCTGCATCAACAATCCGATGACGTAGGTTTTGCCAATTTCGGTATCGGTACCGGTAACAAAAAAGCTTTGCGGGTGGGCCATGCTGTCGTCTCGAACCGGGGTGCCAACGATCACACTGTTTATGTGCAAAATACTCTTTTACGGTTTTTTCGGCAATCACGTGTAACGATGTTAATTGCTCGGGCGTTTTACTGGTGAATAAGCGGCGAACATGTTTACTTGCTTGAAAAGCACTTATGCAGTGAGGAGGGTTCCATGACGATGTTATCGCCGAACAGTGCATTCGCCGTTGCCGTCGGGTGTGGCGGCTTACCGGACGACGATGAGGAGGCGCCGGGAAGATTGTTGAACAGGGCAGAGTTTTTGGCGCCTGATGAACCGGACCTTGAACTCAAGCCGAAGACCGGCCGAACCGTTCGATTTATGATTGAAATCCAAACCACTACCGCGGGCCCGCTCGCGGGCGGGCGCAATCGTGCCGGTATCAACCGGGTAGTGCGTCGGAATATGATGGCCCTGCGATTCGCCTATAACAAGCGTCTTAAAGCCAGGCCGGGACTGCGCGGCAAAATAACGGTGAAGTTTGCCATCAACGAGTTCGGCAAAATTATCTTTTGTGACGTGCTCTGCTCAACGGTCAATGATGCCGCCTTGGAAGAGCAGGTTGCCGCTGTCCTAGGACGCTGGCGTTTTGACAAAATCGATCTGGTTGGCGACGTAATGACGGTGGTGTACCCTTTCGCCTTTACCAACTGAATATAGCAGGGACCAGCCGCATGAGGACAATGGGCAGATCGCTCTTAACGCTTGCGGGACTAAGCCGGGCCTGTCTAATTGTCCTTTGTCCCTGCTATGCAGGTGCACTCTCTCCTCCAGTCTTTGCTCCTTCAGAGTGTTGGAATAACCGGGCGCGCCCGGTTTGTTGTGCCTGATCCACCGATAGCGAAACTGCATTCATTATTTTTAATTTTCAAACAGATAACGACTACGGCGTGCACGAAAAAGCATTCAAAGAACTTTACGGTGAGCATTCGGATAAACTCTATAATTTCATTTTATGGATGACTCACAGCAAACCGGCCAGCGATGATATTCTGCAGACCGTTTTCATCCGGGTATGGAAACAGCCAGCGGCGCCGGCTACGATTTCTGAGCAGGAAGCGTGGTTGTTCACAATTGCACGCAACTGTTGTATGGACTTTTTCCGGTCATGCCAGCGTTCCACCAGATTCAGACTGAAATACAGCCGTGAAAGGCAATCAACCAGCTACAATGAAGCCGATCGCACATTTACCTGGGAAATTCTCAGTGAGCTTTCTGATATCGAAAAAAGTATTATTTACCTCCATATCAAAATGGGGTATAATTATAAAGAAATCGCCCAATCTCTGGATTTAAAGGAAAATGCGGTCAGAGTAAAAGCTTTTCGTGCATTTCGACGACTGCGCAAGAAACTGTCAAAGGAAGGGCAATGAATACCGAAACATCCTCCCATCCCGCTGAAGAAGCTCTGACTCACTTCGCACTTGGATTAAATAATATTGAGTTACGGGAGCACGTTGATGCCTGCAGCGAGTGTCACCGGTACGTGCAGGCTATTCAGGAAGCAAAGCAGAAAATCAAAGATCTGCCCGATGTACATATTCCGGATGACGTTCGCAAAAAAATCCTTGCTATGCCTCACAAAAGCAGGCTCGAAACCGTATTTCATCTTTCACTGTTTTTTCAGCAGATTTCGAAATCGCCCTTCCTGATTGTCTTTGCCATCGTGCTGCTGGCGGTTTTTTTGTATATTTTTCTGGTTTTTGTGCTTTGACATTTCCACCGGAAACGCAGCAGCATCGTGCATGATTAAATTCTACCTGCCTGCCCTACTTTTCTGCGCGCTGGTGTTTCCTGCCTGTTCGGGACAATCTGTGCTGGACAGCGTTGGGAACTTGCTTGTGTCGCAGGAATATGATGCAGCAGAGAAAAAACTCGCGCAGGTCCTGAGCAAGAATCCGCATAATATCGATGCTCTCTATTTGCGGGTAGCTTCCCGCCAGACGCGTTTGCTGGATTACGAGGCATACGGCATCGGTGGAGATGAATTCATAGATTTCGCCGACAGCGCGATTGCCGTTTTTGAGCAGCATCTCAATCGCCTGAAGGGCAGGGCACGGATTAACTGTCTGTTTTATCTGGGCAATACGCACGGTAGCAAGGGGCTCATCCACGGCAAAAACGCACAGTGGGTCGCGGCGGTTAAAAGCGCCCTGGCCTCGCTTTCTTATCTTGACCGGGTTTTGAAAAAGGACAAGCAGTATCTTGCCGCCTATCTGGGAAAAGGGATTTTTGACTATTATCTGGGAACCAACCTCAGGTGGGTGCTGTTGGGCGGCAATCGCATCAAGCAGGGTGTCAATTATGTAACCAAAGCCACCGGAGCGGATTATCCGTTTAATATTGCGGCAAAAAATTCTCTGTGCTGGATTTTGATCGAACAGGAAGAATATGACCGGGTAGATTCACTTGTCAACACGGTATTGCAAAAGTATCCCGAAAATTCGGTGTTTCTGCGGATAAAGGCCAACCTGCATTACCGGACACACAATTGGCGAAAAGCAAAACCCGCTGCACTTGATCTGCTCAAGGCGTCACTCGATCGCCAACCGACGAACTGGAGTGATTTGACATCTGCCTATTTGATCGCTATCAAGAGCTTTGACCATTTCGCCAAAAAGGATTCTGTTCTGGACTATTCGCACAGAGCGTTGCGCATCAGACTGCCCGAGCATGCCCGTACAATTCCCTACGTCAATGCTCATCTTGATGAAATCAAGGCTATCAGCGGCAAGTATGGGAGATAAGGGGCTGGCGATGATTTATTTTGCAGGATAGTTTCAATTCAGTAACTTTACCTGATGCGAAGGTAATGAATTCACCGTTTTTGTTCATAGTGTGCACCTGTCTGACGACTGCAACCCAAAATATTCCAGCCGGCTATGCTCCCAATCTTCGATTGAATGACCAGACCGATCTGTTCGTGCATCGGATTGCCTCACGTTATGGATTGCAGCCCCCGGCGGGAGTGTTTGCCCAACCGATGGACGCTGCGGAACTGCTGGCCTTTTTGAGACAGGTTGACTCCCTGGACAGCATGGGCAGGCTGACGGCGCAGGAGTCTTTTCATCGTGCCCGGCTTTTGCGACAGACCATGGCGTCGTCCAGGCTGTACGGCTGGCGCCATGAAGAAAAGGATGTCTCTGCCAATTTACGTATGCGCTTAGCAGGTGACGCCGACCCAACGTTTGCCCAGCGGGAAAACAGCATGCGGCTGAACGGGGTGATCAATCCGCGGCTGACCGGGAATGCCGGCAATTTTTCCTTTTTCTCGGGTGTGGATATATGGACCGAATACGATTCCGATACGCTCTTTTCGCGCTCGACTTATCAGCCCTTTGACGGCATACCCTACAACCTGTACTCTCGCAAGCAAAAAGCATCTACCCGGTCTTCGGATATTCTGCGCGGTGGAATAGCCTATGACCATGAGCTGATCGATCTGCAGGCTTCTGTTGATTACGTCAAGATGGGCCCGGCCGTATACAATCATCTGACTTTTTCCGCCAAGACGCCGCCGGTGATCAGCGTCCGGGGTTCGATAAACGTCTGGAAATTCAGGTACTATCACCTCTTTGGCCGGCTTAAAGAACAGAAGGATAAGCAGAAATATTTCTATGCTCACCGCTATCAGGTCCCCCTGTGGAAAAAGCGGTTGACGATTGGCTTTAACGAAGTTATGGTGAACGGAAGTACGGCTGAAAAAGCCCAGGAAGATTCGTTGCGTGCGGAATACTACGGAGAAGTGCGGGTGGGGGAGTGGATTTACATGATTCCATTTGTGCCGTATGCGTTTGCCGAGCATTTTAACGGTGATCGTGATAATGCCGTCATGTCGTTTGATGCCTCTCTTTACTATCCGGCCGGGGTGCGCTGGTATGGTGAATTTTTCATGGACGATTTTACCAATCCGTGGTCGCTGTTCAGCGACGATTTCGGCAATAAGCTGGCATTCACGATCGGGGCGCAGTATTTCGAAAACGTTGCGGGCATGGACATCACCTTGACGCTCGAATACGCACGGTTGCGTCCCTGGGTCTATACGCATTTTTACGGCGGCAGTCATCGCTATACGCACTTCGGCATGCCGCTGGGGTCGCAACTTGGCCCAAACGCCGATGAATTTATCTTCGCGCTGGAAGGCAGTGTCGGCCGATTGAATACGGCCGGCATAGTGATCAATACGAAACGTAAAGGCACGGCGCACGGCAGCGATGTGCGTGACGTCATGCAGGACTCCAGCTACACCTTTGCAGGAGAGGAGCATACTCCCGCCAATCCCGATCCGTTGAACATCAAGACATTCGGGGAAGGGTTTACCCGTACGTCAAGTATTGGGCTGCTCTGGAAATTCAATCCGTTCGGCTATATTTCGTTTCATGCAGCGGCGGAGCTGGAAATGGTTGAGGATGAAACGCATTTTGTGGTGCGTATGAACGGAAGCCTTACTTTTTAGCCTGGAATGGCATTTGTTGCAGACCAATTGCTTATGAATTTCATCATTTGGAGTGTCGCGCTGTTATTAATTCCCCTCGGATTGCTGTTGAATATGCTTCCCGGCCGGGCACTGCGGTATGCAATGTATCTAATCGTGTATGTGAGTGCCGGGCTGATGGAGCTGTTTCGTGTATCGTTTGTCTCCGAGATTGCCGATCGGTGGGCAATTGCCGTGTTGACGCTTATGGCGCTGGATATCGCCTGGAACCTTCGCCGTTTAAAAAATGCAAAACTGCGTCGTACCGGGTATCTTGCGGCGGGAGCTATTTATTTTGCCTCAAACAGTGCGTGGTTGCTGACCCCGCCGGCGCATATCGAAGAATTCTGGCAAAGATCAATCGCGGCCCGGCACCGCACGAAAGCGGCTGCCTACGCAATTGAAGTTCGGGACTTCGGCCGCACCAAGCCGCCGTTCAAGCGTTATTACTTGACAAAAAAAAGCACATGGCTTCCGTTCGAAAGAACCATTCACCATTTTGACACGCCACATAGTTACTATCTCAGCGATTTTGCATTTCAATGGAGCGGCACAGGGCGTGGAATTCGTCTGGATCTGTACGACGGGGAGACCCGGATCTGGACCATGGGCGAGGGGTTCGAAACTTTGAAATCGGAAGGCTGATGTATGGGCAGGCCGCGCGCAACAGGACGAAGAGTAGTCGATATATTCCGGCTCTATTCCGCAGCTGCTCGCAATTTTTTGCATGATGACTGCTTTACTCTGGCAACATCAATTTCATATGTGTTCCTGCTCTCCATTATCCCCTTTACCACACTGGCCTTATTCTTCTTTAATCAAATCCAGCGTTTTTTTTTCAATAATACCTGGCTTGACAATCTGCAGGGCGCGCTGGTGGATGAGATTATCACCTATATTCCCTTTATCTCGAAGCAATGGGTTGAGCAGAATTTCATGCAATCACGGGCCGGGACGTCTTTTACCCTGATCAATATCATTATGCTTCCGATTGTCAGCGGCCTGATATTCAAATCGCTTGAAGCAGCCTATCGCAAAATATTCGGCCTCAAGCCCCGGCATCTGCTGCTCAGTCAGTTGCTGTACGCAATCGCCAGCCTGGCCGTCATGCTGATGATTTTCATTACCAATTTTGCCTGGAACGTGTATACGACGGCGCTTGCCCATATGAAAGATTCCAGCAGCCTGGTGACGTTTGTCGACCGGATGCAAACGCTTGCCGGAAAGCACTTCCTGTTCCGGCACACGTCACTGGTGACACTGCTCGTACTGGTCGTGTTTTTCCTGTCAACCGTGCGTATTTTTCTACACAGCAATTTCAGGCTGCGCCACCTGCTGATCTCGGCCGTTACGTTCAGTGTATTGTGGAATGTCGCGCGTCTGGTTTTTGGATTTCATATTACCCATATCTCCAGAGTCAACCTTGTATATGGTTCGCTGGGCTCCATTGTGATAGTATTAATGTGGATATTCTATTCCGCTATTACCCTGCTTTATGCGGTTGAAGTACTCAGATTGCTGCACAGCGGGGAATGAGGCGGGGATATTTTTCTCGCAGAGAGGTTGCGCATGTTAACCGGAATTGATCTCACTCGTAAAATGGCGAAAGCCGACTATAAAACGGCAATGGAGCAACTGGAAGTCAGGCTTCCCGCATTGCAGCGCAAAGCGCTTGAGGCGCGAGTGCCGGTTATCATCGTTTTTGAAGGCTGGGACGCGGCCGGCAAGGGCACCATGATGAATAACCTGATCCTTCCGCTCGACCCGCGCGGCTTTTCGGTGCGCAGCATGCTGCCACCCAACGAAGAGGAGCAACTGCATCCTTTTTTATGGCGTTTCTGGGCGCATACGCCGGCACGCGGTCGCATTACGTTGTTCGACAGGAGTTGGTATCGCCGGGTAAGCAACGATCGGGTCGATAAATCACTTACCGAAGCCGAAGTAAACCAGTCTATGAGTGATATCTGCTCGTTCGAACGCCAACTAGCGCAAGATGGAAATGTGATCGTTAAATTTTTTCTGCATATCTCCAGAGATGAGCAAAAGAAAAGATTCGCAAAGCTTGCCGCCAATCCGTCAACTGCCTGGCGCGTGAATAAAGACGATCTGAAACGTCATAAGCAATACAATCAGTACCTGCGCGCGACGGAAGCGATGCTGGCCCGAACCGATACCGATTTTGCTCCCTGGGTCATCGTCGAGGCGCATAATGAGCGTTTTGCGACGGTTAAGATTTTTACGACGGTGATTGCTGCTCTGGAGGAAGGGATTGCCAAAGCGCTCGAGCGCAAAGCAAATGTCAAGGCCACTTCCCCGTCTCCGAACGGCGCCGATGCTCTGCGCAGCTCGGTGCTTGACACGATAGTATTGAACAAATCCTGCGAACGCGAGCAGTATCGCAGCAAGCTCAAAAAGCGGCAGAAACGTCTGCGTGAGCTCGAGCACCAAATCTATATGCGCCGCATTCCCGTGGTGCTGGTGCATGAGGGGTGGGATGCCGCCGGCAAGGGGGGCACGATCAAACGCCTGACCCAGCGCCTCGATCCACGCGGCTATGAAGTAGTCCCCGTAGCAGCCCCGAACGATATCGAGAAGGCCCACCATTACCTGTGGCGCTTCTGGACGCAAATGCCCAAGGCCGGACATATTGCCATTTTCGACCGCTCGTGGTATGGCCGTGTGCTGGTTGAACGGGTGGAAGGCTTTTGCACTGAGGCGCAATGGCGACGTGCGTATCGCGAGATCAATGAAATGGAACAGCATCTGGTTAACTTTGGCGCCATCGTTCTCAAATTCTGGTCTCATATTGATAAAGATGAGCAATTACGCCGTTTCAAAGACCGTCAGCAGAAGCCGCACAAGCAATGGAAAATTACCGATGAAGACTGGCGCAACAGAGAAAAGTGGGGTGAGTACCGGGCTGCAGTTGACGAGATGATTTATCGTACCAGCACGCCGCGCGCTCCCTGGACGATTGTTGAATCCAATTGCAAATGGTATGCGCGCATAAAAGTTCTGGATACGGTTATCGCTGCAATTGAAAAACGATTGTGATTCACTTATTTCGAGTCAAGCACGGTAGCCAAACCGCCTCTTTCAATGCTAACAAATTTCTAACATTTTTCTAATATTATTCTATTATTTTCTTTATGTGCCATGTCGTGATGTAAGAATGCTGATTCAGCATCACGGTCACGGCAATCTGACAAAATCCACTCCGGAGTAACCTTATGGCATCGAAAAGCAATTGCTGGATTGGTTTTGATCTGGGCGGCACCAAAATGATGGCCACGGTATTCGACGGCAGCTTTACGCAAATTGCCAGAGCGCGCAAAAAGACAAAGGCCGTTGAAGGTGTTACTTCCACGATCAATCGAATAAAAAAATTGATTCGTGATGTCCTTGACGAAGCAGGAATCGACGTCGGGAAGTGCTCGGGCATTGGCATGGCCGTACCGGGATTATTGAATCTTGACCGGGGTATTATCCTTGACGCGCCCAATCTGGGCTGGAAAAAAATTGCAATTCGATCAATTCTGGAGGAAGAATTCGGGTGCCCCGTGGCCGTCGTCAATGATGTTGATGCCGGTGTGTATGGTGAGTATCGGCATGGTGCTGCTAAGCGTGCCCGCTGCGTTGTGGGCGTTTTTCCCGGTACCGGGATTGGTGGCGGGTGTGTTTACAAAGGCGACATCCTGCGCGGCAAATCGTTTTCGTGCCTCGAAATCGGCCATATCCAGATCGTACCCAACGGGCCTTTCTGCGGATGCGGACGGCAGGGGTGCCTGGAGGCTGTGGCCAGCCGGTTATACATAGCCTCCGAAGCGATCAAGGCTGCCTATCGGGGGGAAGCTCCGCACTTGCTCGAAATAGCGGGTACCGACATTGCCCAGGTGCGCAGTGGGGCAATTGCAGCTTCGATACAGGCGGGAGATCGCGCGGTCGAGCGTATCGTACGTCAATCGGCGCAATGGCTGGGGATCGGCATTGCAACAGCGGTTAATCTGCTTGCTCCCGATACGATTGTACTCGGCGGGGGGCTGGTAGAGGCTCTTCCCGACATTTACGGCGAAGTTGTTGGCGACACCGCATGCAGCCGGGTAATGCCCTCTTTTAAAAATGCCTTCAAAGTTGTCGTTGCCCGGCTGGGCGACGATGCTTCAACAACCGGTGCGGCAGCATGGATGCAAAAAGCTCTAGAAGAATCGGAACAGATAGCATGAAGCGAAAAACGTCACGCAAAAGTAAAACTGGCTTCTCTTCCCATCCGGTTGCCGTAATTGACATCGGTAGTTCATCCGTGCGCATGGCGGTTGCCCAGAAGCGTCCCGACGGCAGTCTGAACATCCTCGAGACGCTGCAACACGAAATCAGCCTGGGCAGAGACACCTTCACCAAGGGATATCTTGAGCGAAGCAGCATCGAGGATTGCGTCGCTTCCCTGCAGAGCTTTCGCAAAGTTCTTGACGAATACGGCATTCGTGACACAGGACAGTTACGCGTTGTGGCTACAGCCGCAATTCGCGAAGCAACCAACCGGGACGCCATTCTGGATCGCATCGCGATTGCCACCGATCTTGATGTTGACATTATTGACGATGCGGAGATTAACCGGTATACCTTTCTGAGTGTCAACGAGTACATAAAGCAGCATCCCTTGCTTGGCAGGACATCGCTGGTTGTGCTGGAGGTCAGCGGTGGCAGTACCGAGCTTATCCAGATCAAGGCAGGTACGGTCACGTTCAGCAGGTCGTTCCGGCTAGGATCGTTTCGTCTCAGGGAAACGCTCGAAGAGATGCATGCTCCCGATGAAAGCGTGGTGGATGCTATGCAAAATCAGATCCGGCGCACCGTCGAAAGCATCCGGGAGGCATTGACGGGGCGTGGGCGCTTCCAATTGCTGATTATCGGTGGGGACGGACGCTTTACGGCCGGTCAATTGCTGCCGGAGTGGGATCAGCGTTCGATTGCGCGCATCCCATTCGCGTCGCTAAAGCATTTTGCGCGCCGAATCATAGATTCACCGGTAGACGATCTTGTAGCCGATTTTCGGTTGAGTTATCCCGAGGCCGAAAGCATTGGGCCTGCCCTGGCGACATATGCGCGCCTGGCAGAGCTGTTGAAATTGCGCTACGTGTATGTGTCTCCTTCGACTATGCGCGACGGTATTCTTGATGAGATGACCTCCGGCAATATCTGGAACGAAGAGTTTCAGAACCAGATTATCAATTCAGCAGTCGAGCTGGGCAAGAAATATCAATTCGACCAGCAGCATGCTACCAACGTGGCCGAGATGAGCCGGATGCTCTTTCGTAAGCTGCAGCAGATGCACCGACTGGATGCGCGCTTTGAAATGATCCTCTACATTGCCGCGCTGCTGCATGAAATCGGCCTCTTTGTCAGCAATCGCAGCCATCACAAGCATTCGATGTATCTGATATTGAATAGCAATTTATTCGGACTAAGCACGCGCGATACGCTGTTTGCGGCGCTTGTCGCCCGGTATCATCGCCACGCCATGCCGCGTCCGACGCATGAAAACTATGCCAGGCTTGAAAGGGAAGATCGCATTATTGTTTCGAAAATGGCGTCTCTGCTCAGAATCGCGGATGCTCTAGACAGGCGGTACAAGCCGAAACCGAGCTCGTTTGAAATTGAACAGACCGGCGATCACGTAGAAATCGTGATCAAGGGCGAAGTCGATCTGACGCTGGAACAATTGGCTATGAAAGAAAAAGGCGCGCTGTTTGAGCGTGTTTATGGAAAAAGCGTACTTATCCGAAAGGCGCATGCATAACCATGGCCCAACATCCAAAAAAATTTATTAACCGCGAGCTCAGTTGGCTTGAATTCAATCATCGGGTGCTGGAAGAAGCGCAGGACAGAAGCGTCCCCCTGCTGGAGCGCTTGAAATTTCTGGCGATCACCGATTCAAACCTCAATGAATTTTTTATGGTTCGCGTGGGCGGTTTATGCATGCTCGAAGAACAGGGCAGCCGCAAAACGGATCCGGCAGGCTTGACGCCGTCCAAGCAGCTCTCCGCAATCCGCCGTCGGGTCAGTCAATTCGCCGACGATCAATACCAATGCTATAACCGCAATCTTGAACCCGCGCTCAAAAAAGCCGGTGTGTCACGAATGCGTTTCGAAGAGCTAAGCGACGAGCAGAAAGTTTACGCTGCCCATATTTTTGAGAACGAAATTTCACCGGTCATTTCGCCGATTGCCGTTGATCTGGATGCGGAGCTGCCGCTGACGCGCAATTTGCATCTGCATCTCATCGTCAGACTCAAACCCGTATCGGAAAGCATGCGCCCTCGCTTTGCCCTGATTCCGGTCGGTATCAATATCAAACGATTTATTCAGCTTCCCGCGGATAAAGGATATGAGTACCTTTGTGTTGAAGATCTGGTCAAAGCGCATGTGCATCATTTGTTCAAGGGCGAAGAAATCGCCGAATGTGTCGCATTTAAAATTACGCGCAATGCCGATTTGAGCGTGCGCGAAGATCTCGCATCCGACTTACTGGCGGAAATGGAAACGGTTCTTGAAGCACGAAAAGTCAGTGAATGCGTGCGACTGGAGGTAGAAAAACACGTCTCACGCATCACGCTGAATTTTTTGAAACAGGTCTATGCAGTAGGTGACGAACGGGTGGTACACATAAGCGGTCCGTTGCGTCTCTCTGATTTCATGAGCATTGCCACCATGGACGGATTTGAACAACTGGTCTATACGCCCTGGCTGCCGCAGCAGTCGATTGACGTGGATCCAAAGGCAAGCATTTTTTCTGTTTTGGCAAAGCGCAATGTCCTGCTGTATCATCCCTATGAAAGTTTTGAACCGGTATTGCGCTTCATACAGGAAGCGTCCGAAGATCCTGATGTCCTGGCCATCAAGCAGATTCTCTATCGCACCAGCAAGAACAGCCCGATAATTGCTGCACTCAAGCAGGCTGCCGAGCACGGCAAGTATGTCACTGCAATCGTCGAATTAAAAGCCCGGTTTGACGAAGCACGCAACATCGAATGGGCCAAAGAGCTGGAGCAGGCCGGTGTGCAGGTTGTCTACGGGGTAAAAGGTCTCAAGACGCACGGAAAAATCGCAATTGTTGTGCGTCGGGAATCACGGGGCATTGTGCGCTATTGTCACTTTGGAACCGGTAATTACAACGAGAGCACGGCACGCCTGTACACCGATATCAGCTATCTCACCACTCATGAAGAGCTGGGGCGCGACGGCGCTTCCTTTTTCAATGCGATTACCGGCTACTCGCAGCCGCAACAATATCGTCATATCGCGGCCGCACCGGCAGGATTGCGAGATACGTTGCTTAAATTGATCGAACAGGAATGTGAGCGTAAAAAACACGGCCAGAAAGCGCTTATTATGGCAAAAATGAATTCTCTGGTAGATCCCAAAATCATTAAAGCGCTCTACGCTGCATCCCAGACGGGCGTTGAAATACATCTCAACGTACGCGGCATATGCTGCCTGCGGGCCGGTGTTGCGGGATTGAGTGAAAACATTCGTGTTGTCAGCATTATCGACCGGTTTTTAGAACATGCAAGAATTTTTTATTTCCTCCATGGAGGCGATGAGAAACTGTTTATCTCAAGCGCCGACTGGATGCAGCGAAATCTTGACAAAAGGGTTGAGCTTATGGCGCCCGTTATTGATGCTGCGTGCCGCAGGAAATTAACGGGGATGCTCGAAACACATTTCAAGGATACGGTGAAGGGCAGGATCCTCACGCAGCATGATACCTGGGTGCGCCTCAGTCCAAAAACGAAAAAGAAAGGGCTGAGATGCCAGGAGGCCTTGCACCACCAGGCTTCTAAAGCCTTGACAAAGGCACTTAAACGCCGGCGCACCACATTTGAACCCCATCGGCCACCCGACAGCCGATCGTGAACCATGTCTTCGACGGTCTCTCAATTCTGTAAAAAATATTGTTGCGAGCGCGATCATGTTGAGCATGTTGCCCAGCTTGCCTTAGTGCTTTTTGGCAAGACGCGGGAGCCGCTGCAACTTTCCCTCGCTTTGCGCAAACCACTGGAGGCTGTGTGTTATCTGCACGATATTGGCATTGCTTCGGGCAAGCACGATCATGCTGTGCACGGAGCTGACATCGCCGCTTGGCGTAGTGCCACGATATGGATGTGTTGCCCTTGGCTGGCTTATGGATACAATATACGCCACTCCGCAGCCGCTTGCTGCGCAGGTGCTGAAAACCAGATATACTGCACTACTGGACTTCAAGAAGGCCTGGAAAAAAAATCGCAAACGCGCGCTGTATCTTGAACTCACCTGAACACGCGGAGCAGTGCTATGGAACTCTACCTGGTGCGCCATGGAATTGCCGTTGAACGCGGCACGAAAGGCATCCGCACAGATGCCGGACGTATGTTGACAGAAGCGGGGATACGTAAAACCCGGCAAGCTGCAGCCGGTTTGCTCGCTTTTGAAAAAAAACCGGATCTGCTCATATCAAGTCCATACGTGCGCGCGCTGCAAACGGCCGAAATTTTTGCAGAGGTGTTTAATATAGGCAAAACGATTGCTCAGGCCGATGAGCTGGCTCCGGGCGCTTGTGCTTCGGAGAGTATTCAGTTGCTTGCAAAACGGGATGAGCGCACGATTATGCTTTTCGGCCACATGCCCGGTCTGGAGGAGCTCGGTGCATTGCTGTTGGCCGGTGATGCTTCGCTGGATTTGCCGTTTAAAAAGGCCGGCGTGTGCAAAATTGCCTTTTCAGGTAAGCCGGCGCCCAAAGAGGGCAGTCTTGTCTGGTTTCTGCAGCCGAAGCAATTGCGATTATTGAACAAGTCGGCCTCGGCAAGAAACTGATGATATCACCTTGCAAGTTTGATGGTACCCCAGTAATACGGTTTGCGATATGCCCGGTCAAAACGGCGATCGATAGAGAAGTGTTCCACGCCTTTGCCTTCGTTGTAGACACTGTAGTTAAATCCCAGCAGCGTGTTTTTTTTCATGCGAGCAGGCTGGAGGATTTCGGCGGGAATAAATAACTCCAGAGTGTAGCCCCGTGAACTCTTTTGCCAGTATCCACGCAGCTCGGGGTGCTCGTCATCGTCGTTATGTGAGAAGGTGCGCAGGCCGCACCGGTCGTTGCCGATTGCGGTATCGGGAGTGAAGGTATACTCTGCCGCAAAGCGGGTCAGGCGCGGGGACTTGGCATTATCCTTTTCTATGTAGGTAAACAAGGCGTCGGTTCTATAGGGACGCTCAGCGGCTCCGAACACCTTGGAATCGGTGATTTCTGCGGCGCCCCAGAGACCTTCCCGGCTCCACAGCAGCTTTACGGAGCCGGACTCCAATTGCGAATACGGCGCAGGAAGCGGTTGGACCCCTTCCCATTCGCCAAGTTTGCCGTCAATCGCAAACTCCTTTCGGGTGAATGCAATGCGTGCCGGCGTTTCCGGACTACCGGGTGCATTGGGCGCTACAAATGATTCGGGCAGCTTCTTTTCGGGCTGATGGGTGTCAAGATATTGTGATTGTTGCCAGGCGGCCAGCTTGTCGCGTCGGTTCGTTTGGGCAATCGGCCAGAGGATAAGATGGTTAGTATTGTCACGGCTGGATTTAAGCTTGACATAATCTCCACGGAATGCATGTGCCAATGAATCGCGGTCGTGCAGGCGCGGCTCCACAATCAGGTCCTGAACGGGGCCGGGAATGCAGGTGCTGCCAAGGGGGCTGCCGTAAAAATCATAGTCCAGCAGGGTATCCCGCGGCCTCTGCAAACTGCGGGCAAGCGTATCAATCATGAATTCAAAAGTGGGCGGGTGTATTGACAAATGTGGCCGAAGTACGGCGGGGTACCTGCTGTGGCGGTCAAAGCCCGTTTGTGCGCGCCAGGATTCAAGTGCGATTCGCTGAGGCGAGGGATTTACGGTAATGAGCCCCTTGTTCGTATTTCTCAGAAAAAGGGGCGGCGCCAGTTCCATGCCCCATGTTTCCGAAGAGACCAGATCGAATGGCCCTGCATACAAATTGTAATCGCAGTAATTGCTGCTCCCGGTCGTATCGCCGATCGGGAAGCTCAATGCCCCACGATGGTTGCTGCATATAATATTGCTTTGAATATGCCACCCGGTGACATTCGTTGCTCCGTCGAGCCGGTCTGAGCCGATGTGGCTCCATACGCCGAAATTTGCATTTGCGTAAATGAGGTTGTTGGTCAGCTTGACCCGCAGTGCATCATGGCTGTAGATGCCGTCACCGGCAAGGTTGGCCCCCGCACGAGTCGTCGCAATAACATTGTGATCGATAAGCAGCGGGCCGCGCCCGAGTTCGATGAAAATCCCGGCGCCGGTATTATTGAGGATGACATTGCGCGTCACGCGTGAATGCGACCAGCGATTATCAAGCCATATACCCGCGACGCCGTTATTGCGAATCAAATTGCCTTCAATAAGGCCGTCATTGAAATGATGCAGCTTAATCGCCGCCCCTTCGCTTCCGTAAATGCCGTTATAATTGTTGTCTTCGATCCGGTTGCCGATAATGAGCGATCCCGGACTCCCTGCGCCGACAATACCAGCAGAACCGTTGCACTCAATATTGTTGTTGCGCACAATATGGTAGCCGCTGAGGGAGGGGCGGGGCTGGTTCAGACGATCGAAATCGACATCTCCTTCATTGCCGATGTCAAGGCCTACATTGCGCGCTGAGCGGATTATGTTGTCTTGGATAATCCAGTGGTGGCCGGCTCTGCAGCCCACAGCTCCTGCTTGCGGGAAACCGTTTGGATTCCAGAATGAAGAAGGATACTGGTTCGCACACCTCTCGAAAACGAAACCGCGTACGGTAAGGTAACCCAGCCCTCGCACGTAGGGCGCAAAAATCCGGGCGCGTACGGCAATTTCCACCCGAAGCTTGTCTGGATGAGCTTTGTCGTGCGGAAAGTGAATTTCCAGCGCGGCCGAATCCGTACTTACCTTCCAGGTGCCCGGAAAGTGTATCAGATCGCGATGATTATCCACTTCACGCAATTGACGGTCGTCGACGTAAACCTGCCCGAGCGTCAAGTTTCTCAGGCCGGTGCTTAAGCGTGTGGTATATGGGTTGAAACTCCTCAGTTTGAAATGCGGATGTGTGCGCACAAACAAACCGGTATCGAGGATTCCACGGTAGATATGCTTGTCAATTCTCTGCCATTGCGGTCGCCAGATTTCGGTGCCTCTGACAATGCTGCGATGCTTTATGGCGGCACGGTAAACAATGGGAGTATCCGGTTTCCCGCCGGCGTGAGGAGCAACGCGTTCGTAATAGATACCGGGTTGTACCAGAACCGTGTCCCCCGCTTGTGCCTGCGCTGCCGCTGCGTTGAGAGACGCGAATGGCCGGTCTGATTCCCCCGGGCCGGTGTCCGATGCATGCGGACTGTTGATGTCAACAGTCCAGGTCTTTGCCGAAAGGGCGAATGCCGTCAGAAGCAGCGTTTGAACAAGGCGGGGTAACTGCAATTTCAGATTCATAGTTTGTCCGGCGAATAATATACATTCGGCATCATCTTATCCCGAGCCTGATAGAGCGGATGTTGTGCGGATCTGCTTGCCGGGATGAGTTGATTTGATCCGGCCCCTGTCGCATTTTTTAGAGATCAGCAATTTCTTCCATACCGGCTTGGGAGCGCCCATGAAGCCTTTTTCTCTGCTCGTTAAACCTGCATCCGGCTTGTGTAACATCGATTGCCGGTATTGTTTTTATAAACGTGCGTTGTCCCTGTATCCCGAAGGTGAATACACGCGCAAAATGTCGCTGGAAACAGCGGAGAATATGATTCGTAAGTTTTTTCAATTGAAATTCCCTGCAGTATCAATTTGCTTTCAGGGAGGCGAGCCGTTGCTCATGGGGCTGGAATTTTATCACAAGATTATTGACTATGAAAGGAAGTATGGCTTTCCCGGCCAATCGGCAGGCAACTCCTTTCAGACGAACGGGACGCTCATTACCGATGAGTGGGCCCGTTTCTTCAAGCAGTACAACATGCTTGTCGGCCTGAGTCTGGACGGGAATGAACAAGTGCACGACCATTATCGGGTAAACTACGCCGGCAAAGGCACGTTCAAAAAAGTCATGAACGCCGTTGATATTCTGCGCAGAAACGATGTCGAGTTTAATGTTCTCTCGATGATGACCGCATATAGTGTCGAGAATGTCAAACAAACCTATGCCTTTTTCAAGCGCAACGGACTCAAACACCTGCAGTTTATTCCCTGCCTTGAAATGATGCCGGGGACCGCTGAACCGGCTGATTTCAGCATTACCGGCAGGCAGTACGGCGAATTCCATAAAGCACTTTTCGACCTGTGGTACGAAGATGGTTATCCCTATGTTTCAATTCGCATGTTTGACGATATCCTTGCCTGGATGATCGACGGCGTGCATAATTCGTGCTGTTTTCAAACTGCATGCAACAGCTATTTCCTCGTTGAGCACTCAGGAGATGTCTATCCGTGTGACTTTTTTGCCTTCGACGACTGGAAAATCGGCAACATCAATACCGATGAGTTTCCCTCCCTGGTTACACATAAAACGCGGGCAAATTTCGCTGCGATGAAAACAACGGCAGTCGCGGAATGCCGCAACTGTGAATTTTTGCCGCTGTGCAACGCGGATTGCACCCGTTTCAGAATTTTCGGCGCCAAGCCGGCCGGCACGCTCAGTTGCATGTGTCCGGGATTTAAAGATTTTCTCAGCTATACAAAGCCAAGATTTGATGAGATCAGGCAGGACGTGCTCAAACGCAGGGAGCGTTTACAAAAACAATCATCGCAGCCGCAAACGCCTTTGCATATTCCGAAGGACTACCCCCGCAATGCCCCCTGCCCTTGCGGGAGTCAGAAGAAATACAAAAAGTGCCACGGAAAAAATACTTGACATAATGCATTTTTTTCATACCCGATTTGTGCCGCCATTCGCGCGTGTGAAGTTTTTGATCGCACCTGAAAAGACGGCTTTTCGGGCTTGTTTCGAGGTGAACGGCCGGTAGCAAACATGCTCTGCGGTGCTTGCAGCAAGAATTCAGGCTTCATTCCATAAATGCACGCAAAATGCAAGATTTTTTTTCAGCTAATTTTCAGGTCCGCCGAAATATTGACTCTAGCGTTAGGTATCATATATACTATTCCTTTGTCCCACGCGGGATAGAGCCTGATTTGGCATATTAAAAAAAATGCGTTTATTTGCATTTTTTCTTGCACCGGCACCTTGACCATGACTATATTTAATCACGGAGAAAAGAAGTAGGGGCCTTGAGCCGCAAGGCTTGGAGCCTGATATCACCAATCAACCACATTTACCCTTAGGAGGTGTAGATGAATAAGGGAGAACTTATCGCAGCTGTTGCCAAAGACACAGGCCTCAGCAAGGCAGCTTCAGAAGAAGCTGTAAACTCGGTGCTTGAAAACATCAAAAAGAGCACGAAGAAAGGCGTTCAGTTGATCGGCTTTGGCAGCTTTAGCGTTGCCAAAAGAAAAGCCCGCACCGGCCGCAATCCGCAAACCGGTGAGACCATCAAAATCAAGGCCAGCAAGGTCGTGAAGTTCAAGCCCGGTCAAGCATTCAAAAATGCTGTATAAGTTTTGCTGCAGTGTGCAGCCGAACCCGGCCTGCCTGTGTTTACCGGCAGGCTTTTTTTTTATCGCATAACGATACGTACCCTAAGATGGTTTGAATGCTCGCCTTTGGCAAACTCAATGCGTGAGGCTGAAGCTGTTTTCCGGGGTGGAAGTCTTTTGCCGCGCAGCGTATAAAGGCTGATACTTGACTGTCCGGAAGAATTGCCGTTCAATGTAAAGAAGCTACTTGCTATGGGCTTTTTTTTTACCCGGGCATTGTTGCGGACGAACGTTGAATCAAAGAATTTCAGGATTTTTCTGGTCTGGTCTAAAGGTACTGAGAAGTGGTTTTCTGGGGTTTCCCAGTAGACATGCGCAATGCCGCAACTTTGCAAATCAGAATGAAGCTGTGCGTTTTCCTCATAAAACCACGCATCGTCTTTGCCTGCATAAAATCCAATGCTGACATCCTCGCCTTTCAGCGAACAGGCATGAGCTACAACATTTACCGCCTGCCAGTTTGACTGGTGAGACGGTTCGGTGCCGAGAACCTGGTTTAGTCCGAAATCAGAAGCCCAGTCCGGATTGTGCGGGTAGCGCAGGTCGAAGCCGCCTTTGACGCTGAAGGCGACGGCATAGACATCCGGGTGCTCGATGATATTATGAAAGGCGCCAAACCCGCCCATACTGTGACCCATCAAGCCGGTGTTTTTGCGGTCGGGAAATGTTTTATAGAGAGAGTCGATATGAGGCTTTAGCTCCGAAACGAGGAACGTTGAATATTGATAATCAGATTTGATTGGACTGTCCAGCCACCAGGAGTATGAGCGCCCAACGGTTGTTGAGCCATCATTTGGAGCAACCATGAGGTAGTCTACACTGTCTATAAAGTGATCCACCATGGGGCCGTAGCTGCTGCTGGTCCAGAGCTGATCATCACATCCCGCACAATGCAGCAGATAGAGCACCGGATAGCGATGCCCGGCACTGACCTGCACATCATAATTATCAGGCAGAAATACGGTGTACTGAGCTTCCATGTTGAGAGCGGTGCTTGAAAGCTTTTCGATTTTTTCACTGCCACCGAATGTACCTGAAACCAGCAGCAACAACGATATGAAACAATAAAGCATGCGCATCGGCAATCCTTTGCAAATTTGCAAATATGTTTGGTACCTATTTAAGATACTAATTAGGCCTGAGGCAACAAATGAAAAAAGTACTGGTCGGATTTGGACAGGCATAATTCAGCTTAGGCAGACAGTATGCAAGCAGGTTTCTCTGAATCAAAATTGCCTGAATAGAATAAACCAGTGCGAAAAAGTATACTATGATTAATGACCTGTTGGATTGTACAATCGTAGAAGCTGGAATCAGGATTACATGGCTAAACAATTGACGCAGATCGCCTCGTTTTTGATTATCATAGCGCTTTCAGCAGTGACCCATGCCGACGAGATCTTCCCCACCCCCGACATTCTCAAAGAAAATGTCGTCTTCTGGAAAAAGATTTATACAAAAGTACCGACAACTAAGGGCTTGATTCATGATCGTGAATATCCCGCCGTCGTTTACAAAAAAATTACCGTCGGCAAACGCAGCGGAAGGTCACGCCGGAATTTTCTCCGAAAGCATATCTCAACAATCAAGGTACATCTGAATATCATCAGTTCGAAGCCGCAAGCCGAGTGGTCTGCCGAAACCAGGCGAATTGCAAAGCTCGTCGATAAGCACATCCCCCAAAACGATCGCGGCGGCGCCGTCCACCGAATTCGCTTTCAACAGGGGCAAAGTGATCGCTTCAAACGCGGCCTGGAAAGGTCGGGCGCCTATCTTGACACAATCCGCGCCATTCTCAAACAATACAACGTCCCCGATCGTCTTGCCTACTTGCCGCATGTCGAATCTTCGTTTAATACGCACGCCTATTCGCATGTCGGGGCCGCCGGGCTCTGGCAATTTATGCGCAGTACGGGGCGCAGCTACATGACAATCAATTATCTGGTCGACGAGCGCCGTGATCCATTCAAGTCATCGCTTGCCGCGGCAAAATTTCTCTCTTCGATCTACGCCGGTCTCAAATCATGGCCACTGGCAATTACCGGCTACAATCATGGCCCCGCAGGCATGCGCCGAGCTGTCCGCAGCACCGGTTCGCGGGATATTGCCGTGATCATACAAAAACACCGCAGCAGATCATTCCGCTTTGCATCGAAAAATTTCTACAGTTGCTTTCTGGCGGCAAGTGAGATTGCCGCCAATCCCGAAGAATACTTTTCCAGCATCCGCTACGAAAAAAAATTACAGGTTACTGATATTATCTTGACACATTATATCCGCCCGAAGGTACTCAGCCAATACCTGGGAATCTCGCAGGAGACGCTGAAAAAACTCAATCCGGCCTTGCGCAATGTGGTCTTTTCACAGCAAAAGCAGATTCCTGCCGGGTACGCGTTGCATCTCCCGGTCGCAATCTCCGGCAGGCAGGCGCTCAAATCGCTGGCGGCGATTCCCGATTCACTTAAACGAACCGAGCCCGATCGGCCAAAATACTACAAGGTTCGTCGTGGCGATAATCTCTACGCAATCGCCCGAAGACTCGGTACGACGGCGCGTGCGATCGCCCTGGAAAACGGCATTAACCGCATGAATCGCATCTATGCCGGCCAGGTTTTGCGGATTCCCGGTGCGTCTATTCCGGCAAGCAAACCGGTCAAACCGGTGGTCGAAGTAGCCGGCGCAAAACCGGCCAAAGCAAAGCGGCCCAAACCGCCTGCACCGCAACCGGTCGAGAAAAAAACCGAACCGGCAGCTCAAACGGTCGAAGCCGATACAGCTTCCGCACCCGATACGCTTAAAGAAATATTTGCCGCACCGGCCCTCACCGATGCAGACAATCAGCAGCAAAAGACGGTCCCCGCAACCTGGCACGGTTCTCACTTTGATGTCGAAGTTTACAATCTTGAGGTTGTCCTCTCTGCGGCAGGCGATCTGGCTGAGATCCGCGTGTCGATCAATGAGACCATCGGACACTATGCCGACTGGCTGGGAATCCGTACGCAAAGCATCCGCAACCTGAATCGCATGGGACGCAGTTCAACCATTCGCATCAATCAAAAGCTCACGATTCCCGCCGACAAGGATGCATTGGACATATTCGTTGCGGCACGCCTGGAATATCATATGGCGATTGAGGAAGATTTTTACACGCAATACAAGGTTGTTGACGTGAAGGAATATCGCGTGCGGCGCGGGCAGACATTGCTGGACGTGTGCAATGCAGGTGAAACCGAGATCCCGCTCTGGCTGTTGGCCAAGCACAATAAAAACACGAATCTCGAATATATCTACGCGGGAATGACGCTCTGGCGCCCGCTCATCGAGCAGAAAACCGAAGAGGACATCGCACTGGAATCCATCGAACCCGGCGGAAAGTACCCGGCATACCATCACCCCTCTCGAATAATTGAATACCCGATTATGCTGCTGCCCTAGCCTGCGAGGATGTTATAAACTCGTAGGCGTTTCTGAACAGTTGCAATCCTGCCCCCTCTTCCGGCAGAGAAAGGCGTGTCCATGAAGGGTGGTTGGTGCGGTGAAGAAACGCTTCGGGGTGGGGCATCAATCCGAATACTCTGCCGCTGGCGTCACAAATTCCGGCAATGCCCGATTGCGAACCGTTGGGATTGGCCGGGTACTCCATGGTCGGCTCGCCGTTTTGGCTCGCAACGTAGTAAACGACCGCCTGATTGCGCTGTTTGATCCGGGTAAGCGTCTCGCTGTCGCAGGCCACGAATTTACCTTCGCCATGGCGCACGGGCAAAGGGAGGTCGGTTATGCCCCGGGTAAAAATGCAGGGTGATTGGGTGTTGACTTTCAGTATCACCCAGCGATCTTCGAATTTGCCGCAGTCGTTCCAGGTAAGCGTTGCCTGTTGCTGCAGGTACTCATCGTCAAGCGCCGGCAGCAGACCCAGTTTCATCATTAGCTGATAGCCGTTGCATATGCCCAGAATCAGCTTGCCCGAGTGGATGAACCGGCTGAACTGATCGATAAGCGGCGTAGCGCTCTTTTTATCGACACTATTGAGGATGCGATTAGCCTGCGCCATGCCCGATCCAAGATCGTCTCCGTCGAGAAAACCGCCGGGCAGGTTGAGGAAATCGTAGCTGTCCAGTGTTACATCTCCGTTGAGAAGCTCCCAGACGGTTACTATGTCTACTTTGTCAAATCCCGCCAGCCGGCACGCCGTTGCGGTCTCAATTTCGCAATTGGTCCCGTTGCCGGCCATTACGATGGCGGATGCTGAAGGTGTCATGCGCTGCTCCTGCGGGTTAGAACGTAAGAGTACTTTTCCAGGCTGATTTTGCTTCGATGCGGGATACCGAGGCTGTCTGGCTGCCCTCAGCGTCTTTGAAAACGACGAGATCTCCCTTGGTGACCGTACCGATACAGGCAACCGGCAAATCTGCAAATGCGCAGAGAATTCGGTCGTGCGCATCGGGAGTTGCTTCAAAAAGGATGCGCGATTGCGATTCGGAAAAAAGTATCTCGGCTGTTGAAAGACAGCCCGATTGCGGAATTGTCGCTACGTCAATTTCCGCTCCTAATTCACCGGCACAACACATTTCGGTCACGGCCGTACCAAAACCGCCGTCCGAAAGGTCATGGCAGGATTTGATAATACCCTGTTGAATCAGTGAATGCAAGTTTGTATACAGAGCAAAGGAGCGCTTCGGTCGCTTGACTCGCGGTACGGAATTGGTGCGCAGGCCTTTCATCAACGCATACTCGGAACCGCCCAGCTCGCGATACGTGATGCCGGCGACGAAGAGCTCGTTACCGGGCACTTTCAGGTCAATTGTTACCGCTTGGCGCACATCGTCGATTTTGGCAACGACACTGACCAGCAGGGTCGGGGGTATCGAGATTTTAGTGGCGCCGATGCGATAGTCATTTTTCATGCTGTCTTTGCCGGAAATGAGCGGCATACTGTAGTGCACGCACATGTCATACAGCGCCTGATTGGCACGCACCAGTTGGGCCAGCTTGTATTCACCGTCGGGATTTTCCGGGCTTTGCACCGGATCGCACCAGCAGAAATTGTCAAGTGCGGCAATATGATGGGGGTTGGCTCCCGAACAAACTGCGTTGCGCACCGCCTCGTCAACTGCCGCGGTTGCCATGGCGTAGGTGTCGATGTCGCTGTAGCGGGGTACGATGCCGTTGGATACGACGATCCCTTCGAAAGAGTCAAGCAAGGGGCGAACAACAGCAGCATCCGACGGCCCGTCATGTTGAACTCCGCACAAGGGCTTGACCACACTGCCGGCCTGGACTTCGTGGTCGTATTGACGAACGACATACTCCTTGCTGCAGATGTTAAGACGCTTCATCAGGTTGATGATATCCTGCGGGATCGAATCGTCCGGAACAGGAGCCAATTCGATCTCCGGCGGTTCCGTCCACTTTGCTGCAAGGTGCATCTGAGGCAGCCCGTCATGCAAAAAATCCATCGCAAGCTGCGCAATAATTTCATTGTTGTACCTGAGTTCGAGATTCCCGCTGCCGGTAAATTCGCCCAGATCGGTTGCCTCGACGCTCCACTCATCGGCAAGTGCCATGAATGTGTCAATTTTGTCGGGGGGGACGGCAACGGTCATGCGTTCCTGGGCCTCGGAAAGAAATATCTCCCAGGGCTCGAGGCCGTGATACTTGAGCGGAGCACGATCCAGATGCACAACCGCACCATTGGTGTCCTCCGCCATTTCGCCAACCGACGAGGAGAGTCCGCCAGCACCGTTGTCGGTAATCGAATTATATAAATTGTTATCCCGCGCTGCGAGCAGGAAGTCGGTCATGCGCTTTTGCGTAATCGGATCGCCGATCTGCACTGCTGTTGCCGGTGAACCTTCATGCAGCGGCTCGGAGGAGAAGGTCGCTCCATGAATGCCGTCTTTCCCTATGCGTCCACCGGTCATGATGATGTGGTCGCCAATTAGCGCTTTCTTTTCGTATCCTTTGCGTCCGTTGATCTCCATCGGCATGATGCCTAGCGTACCGCAGTAGACCAATGGCTTGCCCAGAAAACGGTCATCGAACACCAGGCACCCGTTGACGGTCGGAATACCGCTTTTGTTGCCGCCGTGCTCCACCCCTTCCCGTACGCCTTCGAATACCCGTTTGGGATGCAGAATGCGGGGGGGAATCTGCTTGTCATAAAACGGGTCGGCAAAGCAGAAAACATCGGTGTTGGCAATCAGCCTACAGCCTAACCCGGTGCCGAACGGATCGCGGTTGACGCCCACGATACCGGTGAGCGCGCCGCCGTAAGGGTCCAGCGCCGAGGGAGAGTTGTGCGTTTCCACTTTGAAAACCAGCGCCCAGTCGTTGTTGAAGCGAATTACCCCGGCATTGTCTTTAAAGACACTGAGACAAATGTCTTTGTCGGCCTGCGCTTTGCGAATCTCGCCGGTCGCGCGTTGTATATACACTTTGAACAGGCTGGATATGCTCTGCGGGTTGCGGTTGTCTTCGACATAGGTGATTTGCGCGTTGAAAATTTTATGTTTGCAGTGCTCAGACCAGGTCTGAGCAAGTATTTCAAGCTCTACATTGGTCGGCATGGCCGGCAGGCCGATGCGTGAGCGCGCCGATTGCACCTCATCCTTTGCGTAGTAATCACGGATTACCTGCATTTCTTCAAGTGAAAGAGCGAGCATACTGTCTTTGCTGAGCCGGACAAGTTCCGCATCAGTGAGATTGAGATTGATCGGCAACCAGGGAGTTATGTCCGATTCGTTTTTGACACGAGGCGCTTCAAACTTTTGAGTATGCCTGTTGCGCCATTCATCCTGTGAGTAAATTGCGGAGCTCTGGATCAACTCATTGGCCAGCAGTTCTCCGGCAATCCGCTCGATATGTTTGCGGGAAAGCTCGCCTTCGATGAAATATTGATTGGCCACGTGCGCGGAAAAGTCAGGATTAAGCTTCCGTTTGAGGCAGATTTTTACTGCTTCCGAGGCCGTTCGACCCACATTGTCGGTGACGCCGGGTTTGAAGCCGACCTCGATCATCCAGGTGAAATTGTTGATAATTGTTTGATTGACGGTAAAATCTTCGATAATCGGATCGGTAAAAGGGCCCTGCGCCAGGGCGATCAGCTCCTGATCGGTAAAAGTACCGTTGAATGAGTATACTTTGGCAATGCGCACCGACCGGATGGTTCCGATGCCCAGGTCGTTGACAATGCGTTGCCGAACACCTTCGCCCAGTGCGTCTCGGTGATGCGGCTTGGTGGCAACATAAATGCGTTCTGCCATTGCGGTTCCTTGTCTATGTTTCGAGGCTATTCCTGCAAGCATGTCTGGTCGATAATTGAACTCTGATTTCGTCGTTGAGTGAGTAAAAATATTTTATTGACCTTTGCTCGGGCAGGGATGCCGGCAAATTTCTATCTTAATCCCCTGACAAGGATTGTGTAGCATCTCCTGTGCGAACAATTTCGATATGCCCGACACACTACCCACCCCGACAAAACATTCTCAACCTTCGGCGGCGCCCACTTCCTCATTTCGAGCATGCTTGTTCCCGAATTCGGCGACAGCATCGGGATTGCCTTGTTTCTTGCGCAAGCGCCGGAATTTCAGCGCCTGTTTTCTTGGTTGTTCGAGGGGCTGCCAACCACGCTGCCGGTCAACTCTGCCGGTGAAGCGGATCTCATTTCTTGAAACCATTTTGTAGCGCACATGACCCCAATTTTGTGTCGCGCCGGAGTCCTTGCAGAAAATTTTGTCAACAGGGATGTTGCCGCGGGAGGTTAATAGCCTATTTTTCATAGTCGCACATAAATTGCACCGTACCGTTCGGAAAGCCGCCGGTGGAGGACACTGACATGAGAGAGCAATTGGATGACATCTTTGTTGCCGAGCAGGAAGCCGAACGCATTATAAAAGAAGCCCAAAAAGAAGCCGCCGCAATCAAAGCCGAGGCCGATAATCAGGCAAACCAGCTTGTAGCCGAAGCCCGCAGCGGGGCTCAACAGGTGATTCGGGAAAAAGTGCATGCCGCCCATAAACAAGCGCATCGTGAAAAGTCGCGGCTGCTCGAACAGGCAAAACAGAGCCTCAAAGCCGAGGAAAAGCGGATAGCCAAAATCAGCTATCAGGCCGTGCAACAAATCGTGGCGCTTATTACTGAAACAAACGCTTAACTTTTTTAGATTTATGACAGGCCCGCTATCAAAATACGCATCGCTCAATGCCTTCATCCGGGCCCGCAAAAGCAAATTACCGTCTCCTGAATTGCTGCGCACCATCCAGCGGTCAACTACGATAGATGAAGTTTTTCTTCATTTGCGATCAACGGTATTTGCCGGGATAGATGAAATTTATCGCAAGACGGCGGATATTATGCAGGTGGAACTTGAACTAACGCTACAGGAAATTCGAGAGCACCGGGCCGTTGCCGCGCACGCACGGGGGGCGGTGCAAAAAATGGCACGCGCCCTGCTCATGCGCTATGAAATCGAGGCGGTTAAAAATGTTTTACGCTTGCTGTTCGACCGGCTTATCCGTGGCCGGCCGGTGGCCGATGCACCTCCCTATCTGCTCACCGCAACGATTGTCTATCCCATTTCCTGGTCAGAGCTGATGCATGCAGAGTCATTCGCCGAGGTCTGCACAATGCTCAACCATACCCCCTATGGCGAAACGATTGCCCCTCATCTGGGTGCCATTGCGGCGAATGGGCAACTGTTCTTTTGTGAGGTTGCGCTTGACAAGCTGTATTACCGGCATCTTCTGGAAAGCATTTCCCGAATCGGGGGCAATGACAAGTGCATTGCCGAACGGATCATCGCACTCGAAATCGATCTCAAAAACATCAGCCGAATTCTGAGGATGAAAACCTATTACCGGCTGACCCACGAGCAAATGATCGCAGTGCTCATTCCCGGCGGTCGTTTTTCCGGCAAAATCGACATGCCGCAGGCTATCGATCGTACACGAGTGGGGACGGTACTCAAAGATGCATTGCGCGCAGCCTATCCTCACGTCGCACCGTTGTTGAGTTCGTCTCACGAACATGCCGGCGATAGCTTCTCCCTGATTGATGCGCTGCTTGAGCACATCCTGGATATTGAGGCCGAAAAGCTGCTGAAAGGCTTTCCCTTCAACATCGGAATTGTATTGGCCTATTCTATTATTTACGGCAGGCTCTCTGCCAGGGTACGTTTTCTGCTGAATGCCGGGCACTACGGCACGTTCGTCCCGCAAAGGAAGGAGCGGTCCTGATGTTTACTGCACCGATGGTCCATCTGACCGCCGTCGTACTCGCCAGGGATGCACGTGCGCTTGCAGAGATGCTCCTGCAGGAGGGGGTCGTCCAATTGTCGGCGTCCCTAAAAGCTGGGGCAGTTCCCGATCGAGAGGTGTTTGAGGAACACGCTGATTTGCGCAAGCGCCTGGAAGGCCTGGCCAAACCGGCCGGGATCGATTTTGATCCACCGGATGAAAGGGATGTGTCCAACCATGCGCCGCTTGATCGCACCGAGGCAAACCGCACCATTGCCAGGATTGAGGCCGAACGAGAAAAAGTCAGAGAGCGCCAGCGTAAGGTGGGGCAGGAATTGAATCGCATCGAAGAACTCCAACAGCATCTGCATCTGTTCGGGTCCGAGGCAGAAAAGATCGCGCGGCAGAAACGTTCACTGGTAGAAGTCAAAATCGGCTCTGTTCCGCGCAAGCTATACAATCAGGTGCATACCGAGCTTGCTCACTTTCCGGCGGTGCTCATCAGGTTGAGTGAGGACAAAACGGCAGTCAATGCTCTGGTTGTTTATATGAAGAGAGATCGGGATGCGATCGGCGATGCGCTGACGCGCGCTACCTGGACTGATGCCCAAACCGATCAACAAGCTGCCTCCTATGCAAAAGAAATAAGCGCCGACATCGAATCCCGGAAGGTGCGCTTGCTCTCCGAGCAGGACCAGTTGCAGGTAAGCGATCGTAAGGTGATCACCGACGCTGCCGACGAACTGCAGCGTATCTGGCGCTGTGCCAGGGTAACCGAGCTACTGCACAAGGTGTCAACACACTTCCAGCCCTCAACCCGGACAACGGCGATACACGGTTGGGTTCCGGCAGAAAAGCAGGACCGCCTCGCTGGTAAAATTAGAGAAACGACGCAGGGGAACTGCTACCTGGAGTGGCATAGCGCTGTTGAGGGATTGCAGAGCCAGGCGCCGGTGCTGTTGAAAAATCCGAAGCTTTTTAAGCCCTTCCAGATGCTCGTTGCCAACTTCGGAACGCCGGCGTATGGCTCTGTTGATCCGACAATTTTTGTCATGCCGGCCTATCTCATCATGTTCGGCCTGATGTTTGCAGATGCAGGGCAGGGGCTGGTGCTGCTCATTGCCGGTGTCGCGGGTACCATCGTGCTGAAAAGTAAAGGTGAGGCAGTCGTCAACCTTTCGGCCCTGCTTGCCTGGTGCGGCTCGGCGTCTATTGTCTTCGGCATCTTGTTCGGTTCGTATTTCGGGGTTGATCTGCTGCCGCCGCTGTGGTTTGATTTTCATAGTGTCGTGCTCGGGCACGCAGATCGCTACGCGGCTGTCGATGACATTTTCGATATCCTGGCAATTACCATTTATTTCGGCATCACCGTGATTGCGCTGGGGCTGCTCGCCAACTGGATCAACCTGGCAAAAACCCGCAATTTCGAAGAGCTCGTTCTCAGCAAAGGCGGGCTCCTCGGCGGCTGGATATATGCCGGCGGTATTTATGCAGCTATGTATCTGATTCGTACTTCCTATAAATCGTTCCCGCCGATGTCAACGCTTTTCTGGATACAGATCTTGCCGGCTTTGTTGATATTTGCAAAAGGGCCTCTGCACGCGATGCGAAACGATTCGCAGCGAAAAACGCTCTTATCACCGATGAGCCTGCTCAATTATGGGCTGGAGTGGGCGGTTGAACTGCTTGAAATTTTCAGCGGCTATTTGTCAAATACGCTTTCATTTATGCGTGTGGCCGGTCTGGGTATTGCACATGTCAGTCTGATGGTCGCCTTTTTCAGCATGGCAGATATGACAACGGGTATTTTTTCTGTGCTCATCCTGATTTTCGGCAACATCCTTGTAATCGGCATCGAAGGCCTCTCCGCCGGCATTCAGGCGCTGAGATTGAATTATTACGAATTTTTTACGAAGTTTTTTCATGGAACCGGCACGTTGTATTCACCGATATCGCTTTCAAGCAAAGATTGACTCATAGCACTTTTCATAACTACAAGGAGCCAAACATGACCTCTTCCCAGCACAAATTGAAACGGGATATCTCCACAAGCCTGGTTGTCACCTGCGCCCTTCTGGGATTGCTGTATACGCTGTTCAGTGTCGCTGCGTTTGCAGAAACCGAGCCAGCGTCAACAACGACCCAATTGATCTCCAGCGAGCAGGCGGGCGTTATGAAATTCGGATTTCTGTCGGCGGCAATAGCATTTGGACTTGGTGCAATCGGCGCCGGCGTCGCTATCGCCTATGTCGGTTCCGCCTCAATGGCGGCTGTAGCCGAGAAACCCGAAATTGCCGGGCAGGCGCTTATTTTTGTCGCACTGGCGGAAGGACTGGTCGTGTTTGGATTTATAACCGCATTGATGATTCTCGGCAAGTTTTAGCTCAGAAGTATAGAGTAGCGAATATGAAATACTTTGTTCTGGGAGATGAAGATACCGTCCTCGGATTCGGTATGGCAGGCGTCAACGGAATCGTCGTGTCCGATGCAAACGAGGCGCAGATTGCCTTTCGCAACGTACTGAAGGACCGGGAAACCGGAATTATTATCATAACCGAAAAGACGGCCGATTTGATTCGCAACATAATTAATGAATTTATCTTCAGGGAACAGTTCCCGCTCATTGTTGAAATTCCCGATCGGAACGGACCGGATCCTCGGCGACCGGGCATTCGTGAAATGGTAAATGCCAGTATCGGTGTTAATCTGTCATAGCGAAGGTTACGCAATGGACATATACGACAACGGAAAATCGACTCTGATCGAAGGCCTTAGCAGGGATGCCCGGCACGAAGCCGGTGATGTGCGCGCCCGGGCCCGCCAACAAGCTGAGGAACGCATTCAATATGCCCGTCGGCAGGCCGATACCATCATGCACAAGGCTGAGGCAACGGCAAACACCCAGGCGCAGGCAATCATGGACCGTGCCCGGTCGGACGCCAACGTTGAGATTAAGCGCATGCGGCTGGCGGCTCGTAAGCAACTGTTGGACGGGCTAATCGAGGCGGTCAGGCATTCTCTGGCCAGACAGGTCGGCGCCGATTCCTACCGCCGGCTTTTGCTTGACTGGGTGGTCGAAGCCGTACGGGGCCTTGATGACGACAAGCCGACCATTCATAGTTCGCGGTGGGAACAGCCGATTCTTGACAAAAGCTTTGTTGACGAAGTGCAGCGATTGTGTCGCGAACATGGACGTACGGTAACACTTGCGGTTGCAAAGGATGAAAACAACAGCGAGCAGGGGATTACCCTGGTTGCGGCCGACGGGCGACAGGCCTATAATAATCGGGTCGCCACCCGAATGCTGCGCCGTGAGCGAGAAATAAACAATCGCCTCCAATATCTGATATTTCCTGAAAGTAGCGAATAGTTCATGAGCGAACGAAGAGTAGGCAGCGTCAAGCGCGTCAACGGCCCGGTTATCGAAGCCGAAGATATTAGCGATGCAATCATGTACGAACTGGTGCATGTCGGTGAAGCTGGATTGACAGGTGAGATTATCAAGCTCGAAAAGAGCATGGCCGTTATCCAGGTGTACGAAGAAACCACCGGCATTGCCCCGGGGGACGCAGTCACCGGCGCGGGTATTCCCCTGTCGATCGAACTCGGTCCCGGCATGGTCGGCACGATCTTCGACGGCATCCAGCGGCCGCTGGAGAAGCTGCGTGAAAAGTCCGGCATGTATATCGAGCGGGGGGTATCCGTTCCATCACTTGACAGAGGCAACAAGTGGCATTTCGTGCCGCGCCGTGAAGCGGGACAGGCGGTGACACCCGGAATGATTCTTGGAACAGTTCAGGAAACAGAACGCATTGAGCATCGAATACTGGTACCACCCGATGTCTCGGGAAAACTGCAGTCAATTCAAGCGGAGGGTGATGCTACGGTTGACGACATTATTGCCGAAGTCGATACCGGCCGCGGTATTCGTCAATTGGCACTGATGCACAAATGGCCCATCCGGCGGCAACGACCGGTTGCCCGTCGTCTCCCGCTTGACATTCCACTCATTACCGGACAACGCGTGATCGATACCCTTTTCCCGATAGCACAAGGCGGGACGGTTGCAATCCCCGGCGGCTTCGGCACCGGCAAAACCATGACGCAACAGGCGGTGGCAAAGTGGTGTGACGCTGATTTGATTGTCTACATCGGCTGCGGCGAACGGGGCAATGAAATAACCGATGTGCTTACCGAATTCCCCCGGCTTATCGATCCGCGCACGGGCAGGTCATTGATGGAGCGCACTATACTCATTGCCAATACCTCCAACATGCCGGTCTCGGCGCGCGAAGCCAGCATCTATACCGGTATCACCATGGCGGAATACTATCGCGACATGGGGCTGCATGTTGCCGTCATGGCCGACTCCACCTCACGCTGGGCGGAAGCGCTACGCGAGCTTTCGGGGCGCATGGAAGAGATGCCGGCCGAAGAAGGCTTTCCGGCATATTTACCGACGAGAATTGCCGAGTTTTACGAACGTGCCGGATTGATGCACACGCTCGGCGGAACTGCAGGCTCCGTTTCGATTATCGGTGCCGTCTCTCCGCCCGGCGGCGATTTTTCGGAACCGGTAACGCAGCATACTAAGCGATTTATTCGCTGTTTCTGGGCACTGGATCGCAATCTGGCCAATGCCCGCCACTATCCGGCCATTTCCTGGCTTGACAGTTATAGCGAATATCTGAACCAGATTGCCCCCTGGTGGCAGGAGCACGGCGGCAGCGCCTGGCTGGAAGATCGCACCGAAATTATGGAGCTGCTCCATCGCGAAGTCAAGCTCCAGCAGGTGGTCAAGCTGGTTGGTCCCGATGCATTGCCCGATTCGCAGCGGTTCGTACTTGACGTATGCACGCTCTTTAAAAACGCCTTCCTGCAGCAGAATGCCTTTGACAAAGTCGATATGTTTTCCACCGTTGAAAAGCAGGTGCGCATGCTGCATATTATCGCGGGCTACTGGCGGCTAGGATCTTCCGCCATCAAGCGCGGTGCAACCATTGTCAAGTTGCGCAAAATGAAAGTATACCAGGATATTGCCCGCATGAAATTCAATGTCGCTAATGACGATCATGCAGCTCTGGACAAAATCGAAGCCCGTCTGGAGCGTTCGATAAGCCGGTTGGAGGCCATATATGCCTGAAACAACGACGCTACCCCGCAAACTCCTCAGCGGGCGTGAGTATATCGGGGTTGATAAAATAGACGGGCCTCTGCTCTTTGTCGGCAGGACCCATCCGGTCGGCTATCGCGAGCTTGTGGAATGTGTCGATCCGCAAGGTGGCATTCGCCTGGGCATTGTGCTTGAATCCTCACGGGAAGCGGTTGTGGTGCAGGTCTTCGAAGGAACCGCCGGGATGACCATGCCGCAATCACGGGTGCGATTTCTGGGCGAGCCGCTCAAGCTGGGAGTATCCACAGCGATGCTTGGCCGTGTCTTTAACGGACTGGGGCGGGTGAGAGACGGTGGGCCGCAACCGCCTTCGGATGCTGAACTTAATGTCAACGGCATGCCGATCAATCCAACAGCGCGCCAGTACCCCCGTGACTTTATTCAAACAGGCATTTCGGTAATTGACGGAATGAACACGCTGATCCGCGGACAGAAGCTTCCCTTGTTTTCGGGCAACGGCCTGCCGCACAATGAGCTTGCCGCTCAGATTGCGCGTCAGGCGAAAATCCGCGGCAGCGAAACGCAATTTGCGGTTGTGTTTGCCGCAATGGGCGTTAAGCATGATGTCGCGCAGTTTTTTACGGCCTCATTTGAGCAAAGCGGGGTGCTTGAAAATGTAGCGCTATTTCTTTCACTGGCCGACGACCCGTCGATCGAGCGTCTCATCACCCCCCGCATGGCATTGACACTTGCCGAGCACCTGGCATTCAACGAAAACATGCACGTACTGGTGATCATGACCGACATGACGAACTACTGCGAGTCGCTGCGCGAGATATCAACTATCCGCGGCGAAATTCCTTCCCGTAAAGGCTACCCCGGTTACCTCTATTCGGATCTGGCCGAACTGTATGAGCGTTCCGGTATGGTCAAGGACAGGCCCGGCTCCATTACGTCCCTGCCAATTCTCACCATGCCCAACGATGACATCTCCCATCCTATTCCCGACTTGACGGGATATATTACCGAAGGTCAGATTGTATTCGAACGGGAGATGGACGGGCGAAGTATCTATCCGCCGGTTGCCGGTCTGCCTTCGCTCTCCCGGCTCATGAAGGACGGTATCGGTGAAGGAATGACGCGTGCGGACCACCCGCATCTGGCAAGCCAGCTTTTCGCCGCCTACAGCTATGTCAAGGACGTGCGTAATCTCGCATCCGTCATTGGTGAAGAGGAGCTTACCCCCCTTGATCACCAGTACCTCGATTTTGGCGCGGCATTCGAAAAGCATTTCGTCTCCCAGAAAACCGACGAAGACCGCAGCATCGAACAGACACTGGATCTGGGCTGGGAAGCGCTGCGTCTGCTACCGGCCGATGAACTCCACCGTGTTACCGATGAAGAAATCGATACCTATTACAACGGATAAAACATGAACAATCAAATATGCAGTGCGGATTGTAACGCGGATACCCGCTGATCGAACATTTTGCACAAGCCGACAAAACCATGACCCAGCTTAACTGCGCACCCACCAAAACCAATCTCATGAAGCTGCGTAACGATCTCAGCTTTGCGCAGGAAGGCCATGAGTTGCTTGATCAGAAACGAAATATCCTCATAATCGAGCTGATGAATTTCGTCGACCAGGCAGTTGACTATCAGCACCGCATCGAGGAGGCCCTGGCCGCTGCATATCGCGAGTTACATGACGCCGTTTTGCACAGGGGGCGTCTAAAGGTGTTGAATTTGTCAAGTTCTGTCAACATCAAAGCCGAAGCGACTATCAGAACCCGCAAGGTAATGGGTGTGCCGCTCCCCATCGTGGATACCGAATTTGAGGAAAAGGGCCCTTTTTTCAGTCCCGAAGGAACCAGCTATCACATCGAATCCGCACTCCAGGAATTTAAGAACGCACTCAAAATGCTGGGCAAACTTGCCGAGCTCAAAGTGTCGGTTCTGCGCCTGGCCAACGAAGTGCGCAAAACCATACGTAAAGTCAATGCGCTCGAAAAGATAGCTATCCCCGATCTCAAGGAAACTGTACATGCGATTCAGAACCGATTGGAAGAAAACGAACGTGATATGTTCAGCCTGATGAAAACCGTCAAGGAGCGTCTGGAACAAAAACGTAAACATGAAAGGGAGACGGCGCATCATGGGACCGATTCATAAAATCCTGGTATTGATCGACGGAACCGAACAATCCATTACTGCCGCCCAGTTTAGCATTTGCCTGGCGCATTCTTCCGGCGCCGAACTCACCGCTCTCTACGTTGTCAATAAGCGCGCTCTCGATGATTTGCTCAAATCACGCATTTTTCTCCAGGAAGAACAAAGCGAATACCAACATGACCTTGAAACCGACGCCGAGCGCTATCTCAATCACGTGCAAAAGATGGCGCAGGATAAAGGCGTCGATATAGAAACCATAAGCAAATCCGGAACCGTTCACCGCGAGGTCATCGAATCCATCAAAGCCGGGGATTATGATCTGCTTGTCATGGGAGAAATCTCCCGCATCCGTTCCCGCCGCGACGAATTCTACAACGAAGCCGAACGCACCATGCGCCTGTCCCCCTGCTCCGTCCTGGTTGTCAAGGATGAGGAGAAGGTCTTCGAGATGTTCGAGCGGTGGGATGATTGAATGGCTGGATAGCTGCAAGATTTGGAAGAATCGTCCCGCCCGGAGCATCGGGATCGGTTTTTACAGCTTCAAACTTATAAAGCCTCATCCCCGGCTCAATTGGGGATGTCGGCGGAGATTGGATTTCGTAAATAAAAAAATGTATCATATACCATAAGCAGGAATCGCCCCCAAACACCGGAAGGATTGCACCACATGGCACTGGTTGACCTCATATCCCCCGACATTATCAAAATCCCCCTGCAATCAAGCAATAAACCCGAAGTGCTTCGCGAACTTGTGCACGTGCTCAAAGACTCCGGCCGGATTGACGATTACGACGGCGTTCTCGAAGCAATCAAGGCCCGCGAAGAGAAGCAAAGCACCGGACTCGAAAGCGGCATCGCCGTGCCACACGCAAAATCCCCCGCCGTAGCCTCCCTCAAGATGGCAATCGGTATCGCTCCCCAGGGCATCGAATTCAACGCAATGGACGGAAACCCTTCCACTCTCTTTTTCATGCTCGTTGCCCCGCCCGATCAGAGTGGTCCCCACGTCGAAGCACTCGCCGAAATTGCCAAGCTGGCTCAATCCAAAGCCGTTCTCAAAGCGCTGGTTAATGCCGATAGCGCTGAGGAAGTGGTGGAATTGCTGGTCGAAGAGTGAGAACGATGCTAGTGTAGTGTATCTCAAATACGAATATGTTACCACGGGCCCTTTTCATCCCTGTCTTCGTTGCTCATCAGTTGAATACACCCGGTATTCGCCATCTTCGCGCCTCAACAGGAACGAAAATAGCTTCTCGCAAACACACACTTATTTGAGATACACTACACTAGCCCCCCGCCTTTACGCACATATTTTGCCGCACAGCGCAGAATCGAGGCCCCCTGCCCGCTGCTCGTTTATGCGCATTGATTTCTGGCTGACCAATTGCCTCCGTATGCAATTTTCATTATACGATATTTTGCTCCACTAAATTTGTAAGATATTTATTGACAATTACTTACGTGCAAATTGCGCATAGAGTAGAAATCGATTGTGCATCTTTGCTGTTCAATCTATTGAACAAAAAACGTCGATTCACCTGCATTCTCCACGCTAATTCCCTTATAATATGGTCAAAGGAAGCAGATATGGCTAACCTAGCGTGGTGCCAAAAAAACTTGCCCATAAAATATTGCACAAGTTATTTTAATAGTTGTCTTGATTGTGCTAGGTGTGATGGAGTTGTCAGTAGCTTGGAAAATACACATAAAAGGATTTTTCTTTTCTGCTCTCCCACCATTTCAAGAACGAATCAAAGGTATCCTTCCGGATTTAAGTGTTTAAGTACAGCATTAGGGGAATCAGGTAACGTAATTTAGTATAAACTCTAACAACCATTATATAAGGAGTTACGTATGAACCGTTTGAAATTGCTATCAGAGGTATTGGCGATAGCAAGTATGGTGTTTTTGCTGAATAATTGCTACGAGCCTGAACAAATGGTTTCGGTCAATCCTAATCCTCCGACTGAGTCAAAAATAAAGCCCATAAATGTCGGGGCACAAATTTGTAATCCTTCAGCTTCAAACAACCCAAGGCACTTTGAAGGACAAATGCTTTGGTTGGGATTTGATCAATTATCGGTAAATGTTCCGGCTAAATGGGCAAGCGAATATAAAACTGGCGCAGGCGAAGTTATTCAGCATGATCGGCTGCAGATCACCGATGAAACAAACACACTCACTTGGTATATGATGAAACCAGACTTCATAACCGGCGCTCAATTCCAAGATCCAGAGTGGAGTACGCACCCTGACTATATCGCTGTACTCGGACAAAAAGCGGGAATAGGAGATATCTGGGGTGGGTATGTTGCCCGAATATCGGATAAGAAGATACTGAAATTCAATGATAATAAATTAGCCGGTGTCTCTACCCCGCACTTGTGGCTTCCGGAACCGGATGCGAGTGCGATACCTGATTTGCAGGATGTTGCAACCACTCAATTCACCCCTTCAAACGCAGCCTCATTTGACAGTGATGGCAATGTGGATAAAGCAACTGTTCAAGAATTTTTCGGAACAGACTCAGTTAAAATTGTATATGTATTAAATGAATTTATTTATTTCATTGACTATTCACAGGCCTCACCTGCTGCTGTGAAACTCAATGTGCCCGCGGATAAAGAAGGGTATAAGGTGGAGAGTCCGATGATATCTCCCAATGGTGAATGGATTGCTTACCACTATCGACTTGCCGAAGACGGGATAGCATACATTCAAAAACTGGAAGCAAACTCATCCCCGATTTTGGCAAGTTCTCCCGGTACGGATCCGCATTGGTTTGTTGATCCGGACTCAAGGGAGCTGTTCCTTATTTATGCTGATGCCGTAGGTCCCCTGGGGGCATATCTGGATGAAGTTCCTCAGGATGGTTCCGAGGGTAATACCTATTACCGTTTGATAAACCTTAATTCAAGCTGGCGTCGTGTCGGGGAAGAGAATCTGCTTTTAGGTCTTCCATTTCAGGGTGGTATAACCAAAGATGGAACAGCATTGGTAACCGGATACCAGTGGGCCTATATCTACCTATTCTAAGCATAATAAAGTATTGCACATGGTTATGAAAATTAATTACACAGGAGAACACTAACATGAAAATTTTGAAATTTGCGATTTCAGGCTTTTGCATAGTGCTAATTGGTGTCTTTACTTATCAAACAATACATCCATCAAACGGCGCGGATGTATGCGAGACACCCTGGGCGAGCATCGGTGGATGTGGCGCCGGTGGCTCTGGCGGTGGTGGTGGCGGCGCCAAATGGGTTGGAAAAGGCGTGTCTGGCGGGTTGGTCGATCTGCAAGTTATGTACGCCTATTCAATGGGGCAAAACTTCTTCAACAATACTATCACACCAAGATTTAGTACAAAGATTGCATGGAAGCATTCCGTGGGGGTTAGCATTCCTGTTACTTCAAAAATTGGTGAAGTGCAGCCGGAATCAATTTTTGACGAGAAGTACGCTATTACGGGTGGTATGGGCGACATCGCCCTGGATTACAGTTATGCATTAGGTATGGAAGGTCAGTATTCAATAGGGCTCAATCTAACGTTGCCTACCGGTCAGTATGACATCAAGCGGGGCAAAGATTCAAAAAAAGGATTTCTGCCGGCCAGCTTACAAAAAGGCGGTGGTCTTTATGGAGCAGGTGCTTCACTGGGATATACCAAAGACGTTGAAGACGGTCTTTGGCTGTTTGATGTTTCTTACACTCACCCGATGAATATGAAGCTGGTTACGGGTGAAAATCAGTTCCTGGACGACTATTTTGCAAATTATAAACACCTTGAGGATGATGAAAGATTCCATTACCGATTTAAACCATATGGTGAGACAGACCTGGGTGGATACAGTCCGCCCTCACTCACTTTGAGCGCATATTACGGGTACAAAGGCATTGTAGGTTACATGCATTCATGGGGAATAACCTATAGCATGCCTTTTGGCGTTGCATGGATACCTTCAGAGGCTCTTGCTGCCGATGAATCGAAAACCAAATATAACCCCCGTCCAGATCCTGATCATCAGGTGTGGAGTGCAACACTGAATTGGGGCATGGAACGTGAGGATAAAAAGTTCCCGCTCTTTTTTGCAATATCATTGCCAATTCATGATAAAACAAATGCTGAGCTTGATCCTGATGATAATAAGTTTGACCCTGAAAATTTCAATGTGTGGGATCCGCCGGACATGAAAGATTTTCTGCAACAATGGACGCTCTCGATTGGCGTAAAAGTAACAATGTTCTAAAACACAATCTTTATCTCAAGGAGATTCAAATGATCAAGAAGCTTTTTGCGACCGGACTGATTGCTTTCACTGCATTAGCAGTTGTTTCCTTTAATGCATGCGAAGATGATGATCCGCCAAATGGTCCTAGCGGCTGCGATTCTTTGATGTTTACAAAGCCTGATTCTGCTGCTACGTACAAAGTTGGCGATACGCTTGCACTTGAGTGGTGTCATCAAGAACCATATCCGTATTCTCAAATTTTGATAAAGTATACTACTGATGGTGGCGGTACCTGGGCCGATGTTGGCTCAGAAGCTTTGGATGATTGGTACCCATTTACTCCAAACGATAAAAATTTTGAATTGGTTTTGACTGCAGATCATGTTGGGGAACTCGTTTTTGAAATTAAAGATTATGACGGCAACCAGGTCAGTTACAGTCTTGCAGTCGTCACGGTAGAGCCATAACTAGCATGCCCGCCTCCCCCAAAATCCTCATTCTCGGTGCCGGTGGTTTCATCGGCTCGCACCTGTTGGAGCGCATTCTGACTACCACCGACCGGCAGGTCATCGGCATCGACATACAGTCATCCAAGATCGAGCATTTGCTTGACAGCGAGCGGCTGACATTTGCGCAGCTCAACGTACACGACACCAGGGCCGTAACGGAGTACATCGAACAGGCGGATATTGTCATTTCGCTGGTCGCCTTATGCAATCCGGCGCTCTACAATACGATTCCGCTTGACGTAATTGATATCAACTTCAATCGTCCCTACGAGCTTGTCAAGGTGTGCGCCAGGATGGGGAAGTGGTTGATTCATTTTTCAACCAGCGAAATTTACGGTCGCACAATTGCCAGCTATACCGGTCTCAGCTACGAAGAGCAGGAGCCAAAAAATTATCTGCTCAACGAAGACGAAACTCCGCTGGTGTTGGGGCCGATTTCAAACCAGCGCTGGAGTTATGCATGCGCCAAGCAGCTTCTGGAGCGTGTTCTGTACGCATTTGCTTTCGAGAAGGGATTGCAGTATTCGGTGATCCGGCCATTCAATTTTATTGGCCCGCGCATGGATTTCATTCCCGGTGTTGACGGAGAAGGAACGCCGCGGGTGCTGGCCTGTTTCATGGAAGCGTTGCTGTTTCACAAGCCGATCCGGCTTGTCGACGGTGGACTGAACCGGCGCGTGTTTACCTACATCGACGATGCCGTGGATGCCCTCATGTGTATGTTGCGGCATCCAGATCAGGCAAAAGGTCATGCATTTAATGTCGGTAATGTCGCTAATGAGATATCGATCGCTGATCTTGCCAGAAAGATGGTTGCCACTTACAAAGATTTGCGTCCCGAATTTTCCGAATGCGACTTTGAAATCAACGTTGTTTCGGGTAAAGCCTTCTACGGTGAAGGATATGAAGATTCGGATCGGCGCGTGCCCGATATCGCCAAAGCGCGTGAGCTGATCGGGTGGGAGCCCAAAACCGGTCTTGATCGTGCTTTACGAAATACGATGCGCGCCTATATCGAGCAGTACGCAAGTGCGGCTGCGTGCAGGAAGGCCTGCTGATTAACCGAAGTATCTCTGTATTCATGCCGGCCTACAATGCCGCCCGGCACATTGCAAGCGTGATTGACAGAATGCCGGAATCAGTCTGGCCGAACGTGAACAATTTCTGGATTATCAATGACGGCTCGACCGATGAGACCGGAAATGTCATCGACGAGTTGTCACACGCAAATGCGGCAATAAAGCCGCAACACTTTGACCGGAACAAAGGCTATGGAGAAGCTGTTCGCCAAGGACTGGAATTGTGCAAAGTCGATAGATGCGATGCAGCCCTATGCCTTCATGCCGATGGGCAATATCCACCGGAGTCGTTACCGCAGCTTGCGGCAAAGGTCTTTAACGACGGCTACGACATTGTTCAGGGATCACGAATCGCATCCAAAACCGCATTGTCCGGTGGCATGCCGCTTTACAAATTTGTAGCGAACCGTTCACTCACGTTCTTTGAAAATATCGTATTCGGTCTGAAGATGACCGACTATCACAGCGGGTACCTTATTTACAGTCGCAAAGCACTGGAGTCAATTCCCTTCGATACGCTCAGCGCCGGCTTTGATTTTGATCTCGAAGTCATCGCCTGTGCCCGGGCCCGCAGTTTGAAAATCGGCGAGGTGCCGATTCAAACGCGGTATGCAGATGAAATTTCTCATCTCAATCCGATTAGATACGGCCTGCGGGTCGTGGGGGTGATGATTAATTATTTTCTTGGTCGCTATAAATAACCTGTGCGGCAGGAGCCAAACAAAAACCTCATTTTAATCATATTATGCGATACTGCTTCGACCACAAAAAACGCAACGTCTGCCGGAATGCCTTGAAATGGTCCTCGTAACCGGCGGGACGGGAACGATGGGGAGTGTGCTTGTCACGAAACTGGCGCAAGCCGGTGAAAAGATGCGCATTCTCACTTTGCCCAACGATCCGCACGTCCACCGCGTCGGCGATGTCAACGCCGACATGCGCTATGGCAATATCTCCAATGCGGGGGATGTGCGGGGATTGTGTGACGGCGTTACGACGGTTTACCATCTCGCCGCAATCATAATCGCATTTGACGATTTGCTGTATGATAAGATCAATGTGCAGGGAACACTTAACATCGTCAACGAAGCGAAACGTGCAGGTGTCAGGCATTTTATCTATGTCTCGTCTGCATCGGTCGTGTATCCCCAACCAACGGCCTACTCAAATTCAAAGCGCACCGGTGAAGAAATGGTGAAAAACTCAGGCCTGCACTTCACTATTGTCCGCCCAACGCTGGTATATGACAAAATCGGTAGCCTGGAATTTGACATTTTTCTGGATTATCTCACTGCGTTTGCAGTAATCCCCTTCATTGGTAAGGGCACTGCAATCAAACGACCGGTTTTTGTTGACGATATCAACAATGCCCTGGTAGCCTTGAATGGAAATAAAAAAGCCTATAACAAGATGTACAATTTCAGTGGCGCTGAAGCTATTTCGATTAGGGATTTTGCTCGATTGTGCTTACGCCTGATGGGTCGGAAGAAGTTGTTTATTCTTTTGCCAGTCTGGTTATGTCATGCGTTGAGTGCTGTTCTGGGTCTGCTGATGAAGCGCCCGCCGCTGAGATGGCCGGTCATTGCCGGTATGACGCAGGATGCGGATCTGGATCCGTCTTCTGCGATTCGTGATCTGGGATACAAACCCGCAAGGGTATCTGATAAATTGCCGGAATGCTTTCCGCGCACATCGCAAAAAAAGTAAGCAAACATTCACCAACTATCAACCCGGGAGGTTGCTATGAAACGTTTTACCCTGTCTACGATGACGCTGGTTGTGTCGGCTGCACTTTTTGCCGGTGCATTTGCCGAGGATGAAAAGAAAGCCGACACCGAGAAGAAGACCGACGATACGCTGGTTGTTATTGCACGGGTCACCGAAATCCCCGGTACCTTTCCGCCTAATGATCTTTACAACTACGTGTACATCATGAAATACCGCGTGATGAAAGTGGAAAAGGGCGAATTTGACGGAAAAGAAATCCTGGTTGGCCACTACAACCCGCTCATCCCGCGCAAACAAATCAAGGATAAAATGGACAAATACGTCAACGGTAATGTCGAAAAATTCGAAGAAGGCGCCAAACACAAGCTCGTCCTTGTCAAGCCCATCGATAAAGTCTGGCAGGAAGCGCTCGAGGATGAATATTTCGATGATGAATCCGATAAATATTACTGCCTGAAAGCCGACGTCGCCAAGTAATCCTTGAAAGGAAAAAAAAGGAATGGTTTTCTCATCCCATTATTTTCTCTTTTACTTTTTCACCGTTTTCCTGCTGTTGTATTATGTGATGGTTGGTCTGCGCGTGAATTTGAGCTGGATCAACCTGCTGATTACCATCGCAAGTTACTTTTTCTATGGATGGTTTGAGCCGTGGTTTGTGACGTTGATGTGGATATCCACCTTTCTGGACTATGCTGCCGGAAGGGCCATTGAAAAACCCGATCAGGTGCTGCATGCAAAGCCGCCCTATATTCTGGATGTAATAAATATATTCAGATATCCATACTACATCACCTGGTGGATTAGTAATGCATTGAATATGCCCGTCGAGCGACGTCGCGCCTATATCAGAAATATAGCGCTGATCACCTCTATGGTCGGCAACCTGGGTCTGCTCGGTTTTTTCAAGTACTACATGTTTGTCATGGGCGGCGTCAATCGTCTGGCTGAATTAACCGGCGGTCCGAACAATCTGTTTCAAATTCTCAGTATCACCTTGCCGATCGGTATTTCATTTTATACCTTTCAGACCATGAGCTACACGATTGACGTCTGGCGCGGTGATGCTCCGCCGGTTAAGGACATGCGTACCTTCTCCTGCTTTGTTGCTCTCTTTCCGCAGCTCATCGCCGGTCCGATTATTCGTTATAATACCGTTGCCGAACAGCTCAGTTATCGCAAGCACACCCTTTCCAAATTCAGTAGCGGCCTGGCAATTTTTATTACCGGATTTGCCAAAAAGATTCTGCTTGCCAATCCGGGCGGGATGGTGGCGGATGCCATTTTCAACGCCGATTCGCCGGATATGCTCAGTTCCTGGTTTGGTGTGCTGGGCTACCATTTCCAGATCTACTTTGACTTTTGCGGCTATTCGGATATGGCCGTCGGTCTGGGAAGAATGATGGGATTCGAGTTTATCAAAAACTTCAATGCGCCGTATCGCGCTCAAAGCATGTCGGATTTCTGGAACCGGTGGCATATCTCTTTGTCAACCTGGATCCGGGATTATCTGTACATCGCGCTGGGTGGCAATCGCGGCAGTGTCGGGAGAACCTATTTCAATCTGGCAATCGCCATGTTTTTATGCGGTGTCTGGCACGGCGCCAAAATGACGTTTATCGTCTGGGGGGTCATGCATGGAGCGCTGCTGATCTGGGAAAGGACGATGGGGCGCAAGCCGGTGTATCATATGCTGCCCCCGTTCGCTAAAATAATCGTCACCAATATAATCGTAATGTTTACCTGGGTGGCATTTCGGGCCTCGTCAATGGACCAGTGCTTTCATGTCTGGAAATCGATGCTTGGATTGCTGAAGCCGTCACCGTCCGCCCCGCTATTGCGTGCCGAGCTTTTCACGGCAAACCATATGTTTGAGATGGCAATTATCGCCTTCGTTTGCTGGCAGCCGGTTCAGGCCCACGAGTGGGTCCAGAAGCTGACGCCGACAAAAGCCATCTGGCTGGCACTGCTTTTGTTCCTGGCGGTTATTTCAATGTTTACACAATCATTCAATCCGTTTCTGTACTTTCAGTTCTAACGCCAAAGGTAGTATGACATGTCAAAAAGAGCCTATATTCTGTTCATCTGCTTTTTTCTGGCAATAATATATTGCGTCAGTATCGTTCAGGGTATTGTCGAAATAAATCGCGCCAAAGGCAGCGCCGATGAAGACGCCATACCGGCTATTCAGTTCTTTGATGTCTTCTATGATACGTTTGTCAAGCCGGTGCAGCGCGCCGATAAAATTGCCGGCATGTTTGATACGCTTGCGGTAAAGCTTGACGAAGTCGAAACCAGGCTTCAGGAAGGCCGCGCCTTTGCGCAGAAGCTTGCCGAAAAGAAAACAACTGTTGTTGCCGATACCTCTGCCGATGCAGAAGCCGGCGAACCAGTCGAAGCGCAGGAGTGGGATTATTCCGATGCCGAGTATGCTGCCGAAGAGGCCATGTTCCTGGTTGCCGACATCAATAAAATAATGACCTCAGTCAACCGGCATATCACGGTGGAAGTGGATACTTACGAGGTGAAGGAAGGCAATATCGGCAAGCTCGATAACTGGTCGAACGGTATTGTGCGATCCAACGCTAAAGATATCTATCGCTTGAACAAGATTCGCGGCAGGCTCGACCGGTTTTCAAAATCAGTCCCCGATGAAAAGCCGACTTCCCTGCTGGATACCTTCAGTGTCATCCAAAAGCAACTGCAGGCATTCAGGAAAAAGTACAACAAGGCTACTCCCCGGCAGATTCCCGCTATGGCGGCAGTTACTTTTTTCAAGCATACCTGGATGAGTCGCCGCTACCTGCGCGCCTACGAGGGTGAGTTGGAAGAAACATCCGTTTTTGCCAACGGCTTGCGCCCGCCAATGCAATTCATTCGTTTCACTTTGCTGCATGATTTAGGGTCGAAAGCCGTATTGGGCAAGAATGGCTGGTACTTTTACCGGCCCGGATTCGAGTATCTGACCTATCCGCATATTCGCGACCGGCGTTCGATGCCCGACACCACAACCAACATCATCGATCCGAGTCCGGTGATTATCCGCGACGATCCGATTGGTGAAATTGTCAAGTTCAAAGAGCAGCTCGCCGATTATGGCGCAGAGTTGCTGGTAGTTATTGTACCGGGCAAGCCGACTATTTATCCTGATATGATTTCGGACAGAATGAAACCGGAGGACGCCGGCAAAGTCACCCACTCGCTTGACGTTATCAAGCTCCTCAGAGAAAAAGGCGTGGATGTTGTCGATCTGTTCGGTCCGTTTGCCGAGGAGCGCCGCAATGATTCCCTTGCCGGCGATTCGTTGTATTTGTCAAAGGATACGCACTGGCGCGCGCGCGGGCTGCGTCTTGCGTCGAAGCTGGTGGGTGATCGTGTCAAACAGTATGACTGGTATGAAGACGGTGATGTCGAGTATGTCATGGATTCGGTAATGGTAGACCGTGACGGTGATGTTGGTGCTATGACGACCCTTCCCGATTTCAAAATCAGGGAGCTGGAAATGGATTTCGCTACAGAGCCGACACAATGCTATCAGGTATATCAGGTTCGCCGCGACACGGCCGGCAATGAAGTTTCGCGCACGCTATATCGTGATCAGCATGGGCGCCGTTCGAAAATTTTACTTCTCGGCGACAGCTTTTCCCGCATCTACCAGACCGATGATCCGCGTTCGGCCGGCTGGATAGCGCATCTGGCAATGGAGCTGTCGCAGCCGCTGTCGACCATTGTATCCGACGGTGGCGCCTCTACGCTGGTACGGGAAACCCTCGCCCGCAAAACCAAATTGCTCAAAGGCAAAAAGCTGGTTGTCTGGGAATTCATCGAACGTGACCTGCGGTTCGGCGCCAAAGGATGGAAAGAGGTTGAGCTTTAGCCGGGTTCGGTTCAGCTTGATGAGATCCGAAAGGTAAAGACGGCCTGATTAATGACGAGTCATGTCGAATTCGATGCGGAAGGGACATGGCTTTTTTTATTTTTTGTTTGACAGGTAAAGTCGGCTTAAAAACAATAGATTACATTACCGGAAAAAAGTTACCTACCAATTTACTTCCAAGGAGCCATTATGAAGCAACGTCTGATGAGCTTGATATGCGCAGGCATTCTGGTCATTGCCTGCATTGCACAAGCTAAACCCTACAAAGAACTCACCCCGAAGTTCAATCGCAAAAAATCATTATCTCTAGTCCGCGTTCTACAAAAGCCGACAATGGCCAATCTTGATTATGCGGCGTATGATAAAAATCCGATACGCTACGATCCCAAAAAGCTGCGACCCAAAAAACCCGGTGAGCCGGTGACAATTGACAAACTCACGTTTAACGGAGCCTTGTCGGGCGCGGTCAATTCTCTCAAAGAAACGCCCTTGACCGCTGAGGAAAAAGAGCAGCCCTTAGCCTGGAAGCCGCTGAAAGACCTGTTGTGGAAGGAAGCAAAGGATCCCGGATTCGAAGCAGTCACCAACAATATCGAAGGCAATAAATGGGGCGATCATGAGATTATTGCGCCCTTTCAGGAAATCGCCACCGCCTGGTTGCACGAAGCCGACGGCGAACCTGAGATCTGGGTAAAAGTTGAATTCAAGCCCTGGGTCAAATTTCTGGAAGGCATCACCGACGAAGATACCGATGGATTCAAAGAAGTTTTCGGCAAGCTCGATGTTTCTGCGGTAAAGCAAGACGCAATGGCTAAAGCGATTGAATTCATCAAAAATGATTATACAAAAAAGGTGCTGAATCGCGAGGAAATTACCGACTGGATCATGATTCTCGCCTCCTACTGGTATCCCACCTACAACACTGATGTGATTGACATGGGTGATGAGACAACCTGGCCGACCAAAGACACCGACCGCAAGACCCGCAAAAAGCTCAAGGACGTGACGGTAGAGAATCCTGTCGCCGTAGTTCGCGGTAATCCGTTCGGCAAAAAGATTTACATGGTATTCGCCGTCGAGGGCATGAAAGCCGAAAAGAAAAAATCCATCGCCACCAAAACGATTGAAGGTAAAAAGATGGATACCACCGTATCCGAAAACTTCAAAGATAACAATACACGCTTTAAGCAGGAACTCGAAGCCAATGGCGGGAGCTATGCTGCCTGGGCAGAAAAAGTGAAACCCTATATCGACGCCCAGAAAAATTTTCTGGCGCAACTCCCCGAAGGCCAATTAGGATTTGGCGGCAAAGAAGACTGGATCTTCTTCCGCAAATCTTTTGAATACACAACCGCCGGCGACCTGGCCGAGCAGGCACGCGACAAAAATCCCCTGCCGCACCTCAGCGATTTTAAAAAATATCTGAGCCAGGAAAATGTCAATTTGCTCTTCGTCGTAGTCCCGACCAAAGGCGAGGTCTATTATGAAAAGCTACCTTTCGATATGCCGGATAAAACCGATGTTATCATCAATCCGTATGGCAGAAAGCTTCTGAAAGATGCGCAGGAGGCGGGCGTGGAAGTCATCGACCTCTTACCGCACTATCTTGCCGCAAAAGCCGAAGATGCGGATTCAGCAGAACACCTCTATCAGCATCAGGATACACACTGGACCAATCGCGGGCTGCAGATTGCTGCAACTGCAATTGCCGATCGCATCAAGCAGTATAGCTGGTACGTAAAAGCCGATCAGGATAAGGTCGACTATACCGTACGCGACACCACATTCGAGCGAACCGGCGATATCGTTGACAAGATGCCCGAAAGTGAACGCACCAAATATCCTGCCGTCGAGCTGGAGGCGGAGCGTGTGTATACTGAGGACGGCAAGCCATTGAAAACAAAAAGCAATAAAAACGCCCCGATCATTCTGGCCGGTGACAGCTTTACCGGTGTATTCGAAGCGATTGACTGCAAAAGCGCAGGGGTTGGATCGCACATGGCCGCCAAAACCGGATTGCCGGTTGAAGTCATAACCAGTTGGGGCGGCGGCCCGCTGGTTCGCAGAAAAATGCTGCGTGCCCGTGCCGATGACCTGGGCGCCAAACGTCTGGTTGTTTATTTGATGGTGGCCCGGGATCTGTATGACTACAGTCAGGGATGGGCGGATCTGGAAGTGCCGCAGAAATAATCAGTTTTTAAAAGCATAGAGAAAAACTAATTAGGTTCGTCAAGTTACTTGTCGAACCTTTTAAATTATAGATGTAGTTTCGATCACAGGCAGAATGCTGAAATCTCAACATGAGCTAATTGGCTATGGGTGTTCCTGCTAATGGGAATCACATCTCGATAGAGAAATAAAATGCATGAGGAGCCGGCAATGTCCATGCTGAAGCAGCATACGCCAAAGTGTCACAAAAAGCAAATGAATCCAACCACTAAAATCTATGCTGATGAGCAAGTTTCCACTGCGATAATTTCAGGTTTGAAAATTCGTGGTTTAGCTGTTCTTTTAGTAAATGCCATCTTGCTGATCAGCCTGATTTCATTTCCGGCACGTGGGCAGGATTCAACCGATATGATTTATGTCAAGGGCGGTGAATTCATGATGGGCAGTACTATCTATACCAGAGAAACCGACCAGGCCCCGCTTCATAAAGTCGGTTTGAGCAGTTTCTACCTTGACAAATGTGAAGTTACACAGGTCGATTACCAAAAGTCGATGCTCAACAATCCTTCACTGAACAATCTCTGCCCCACTTGCCCCGCCGAGCGGGTTACCTGGTATGAAGCGCGGGCTTACTGCGAGAAGCTGGGCAAACGCTTACCGACCGAAGCAGAATTCGAATATGCTCTCAAAGCCGGCGCAACGACGATGTATCCCTGGGGGCAGGCGCCCGACAGCGCCGATGCTTGGGCCTGGCACGCCGGCAACAGCAACCAGAAAACGCATCCCTGCGGTAGAAAAAAGGCAAATGCGTTCGGTTTGCATGACATGACCGGGAATGTGTGGGAGTGGGTAGGTGATTACTACGACAAAGATTATTACCGCAATTCTCCTTCCCGGAATCCACACGGCCCTGACAGGGGAAAATATCGCTCGATTCGCGGCGGTGGCTATACCAGCGGACCGCAAGCGCTTTTACCGACGGCACGCGACCGCTGCCTGCCCGACAGGAGGCGCGCGTTTATTGGGTTTCGGTGTGCAAAGGATGTTGGCGGGGAAAACGAACTGCAGGCCCCGATGTCACGCTGAGCCCGGCGTAGCGATCCCTTCTCATCAACGACAAGGCAAACGCCTCGCACCGGCGTCGCTCTGGGCTCGTCGAAATGAGCCTGTCGAAGTGCGACAGCATGCCCTCTGCTCTTCCGGCATGCCACGACAATTTCACAAAAGCGTACATTTGCTGCCACCCCGTCTCACCTTTTATCCCTCAATCCGCAACCCATCCCACGCAAACAGCATCCCCTTATCCAGCAGGGCGCTGTCGCTTTCGTAATCGATGTGATGACATAGGTGCGTGAAATAGCAGCGTTGCGGGGCGACTTCCCGGGCCAGGGCCAATGATTCGGGCAGGATCATGTGCGTCGAATGCTCCCGCTCAATACGCAGGCAATCGAGGATAAGTACCTTGACCCCGGCGAGTTTGCGCTTTTCGGACGCGCGTATCCGCTTGATATCGGGAATGTAGGCCAGGTCATTAATCCGATAACCAAAGCATCCTGCCATTGCTCCATGAGACACGTGAAGCGGGATGATCCGGCAACCGAATATCTCGAATGCTTGATCGATCTCGTTTAGCTGAATGCGGGGGATACCGCCCCCGACGAAAGTGTCCGGGTTAAAGATATAATCGTAGCTCTGCCGCAGCTTTTGCCGTGTCTCGGATGAACTGTAAAAGTCAAGCTTGTGGCCGTCCGCAGGGGTATAGGAACGTATATCCGGAATGCCGCCGATGTGGTCGGCATGGGCATGGGTCATTAACACCGCGTCTATCGCGCGAATGTTTTCCCGCAGCATCTGTTGGCGGAAGTCCATGCTTACATCGATAAGAATGCTTTTACCGCCAACGTCCACGATAATTGACGTACGCATGCGACGGTGCCTGGGGTCATGCTCTGCCTTGCGGCAAACATCGTTGCGGCACAGCGCGTAATCCGATCTCATGCAATCAATCTGCGGCACGCCATGCGAAGTTCCCGTTCCAAGAAAGGTGACGTTCATAAGCAGAGTGAATTATTCAGCAACTGTGTCGACAAGGGCTTTGCCGCAAGCGCGCAAAGCAAATCATTTTTTGGATTCTTCAACGATATATTTGCAGAGATGAGTCCCATGCTTTTTCCTGTGTTGAGCGTATAAGTAAAATAATACTTCATTTGCACTGAACTAGCCTTCCCTCCCTTATCTGGGACTGTTATCGAATGCAATTTTCGATTTCGCGCATTTTCGTGAATTTGCAGGCTTCTTTGCTGCGCTGCGAGGTCGTGGGTACTTTTATTTCCCTTGAAAAACCACTATTTTTATCACCACCCAAAAAGCACCAATCTCACGTTCTTACCCGGAGGAATACCATTGGACATCACACGGCAACTTATTGACGAATTCAACTTCAATCCCCGGCAGGTGCAAAACACGCTTGCCCTGTTCGATGAAGGCGCCACCATACCGTTTATCGCCCGTTACCGTAAAGAGCGCACCGGATCGCTTGACGAAATACAAATCCGTGAGCTGCAACATAAATATGACTATTACCGGGAGCTTGGCGATCGTCGTGCGACCGTGCTCGATAGCATCAAAAGCCAGGGCAAGCTCACGCCGGAACTCGAAAAGAAAATCAACGCAACGTTCAGCAAAACCGAACTTGAAGATTTCTACCTGCCCTACAAACCCAAGCGCATGACCCGCGGCAAAAAGGCGCTCGAAGCCGGGCTCGAACCGCTGGCACGCTGGATCATCGAATTGGATGATGCGCGCGCAGACATCGACGCAAAAGCGCGTGAATTTCTCAACGACGAGAAAGGAATCGATTCTGCCGAAAAAGCGGTTCAAGGGGCATGCGATATCCTTGCCGAAGAGTTTTCCGACGACGCTGATGTGCGCAAATGGCTGCGCGCGCTGACGCTCGAGGAGGGCGAAATTGTCTCGACGGTAAAAAAAGAATTTGCCGAGAAAAAGACCAAGTTTACGATGTATTACGATTACCGGGAAAAAATCAGCTCGATTGTTTCGCATCGAATCCTGGCACTTCTGCGTGGCGAGCGCGAAAAAGTCCTGCGGGTGGAAGTCGTTTTTTCCCGGGACAAAGCGCTCAACTATCTCGAACGTAAATTCATTACCCGGCCGCGTTCCGCTACGCACGACCTGCTCAAAACAACCCTCGCCGACGCGCTGGAGCGCCTGCTCTGTGATGCAACCGAAACCGAAATTCGCAAACAATTGCGCCAGGAAGCCGAGAGCGAAGCATTCAAAGTTTTTGGCGACAACCTGCAACAATTGCTGATGTCGCCCCCGGCCGGGCAGAAGCCGGTAATCGGTGTTGATCCGGGATTTCGCACCGGCTGCAAAGTCGTGGCACTGGATCATACCGGCAAATTTCTGGAGTACCGGACGATCTACCCGCATGAGCCGCAGAAAAAGACCGACGAGGCGGCACGCATTATCAACGGCATGATTGACCAATATGCTGCAGAGCTTGTCGCAATCGGCAATGGAACGGCAAGCCGGGAAACCGAATCGTTTATCAAAACCCTGCTCAAAGATTATCCCGAAGACCGGCGACCGGTCAGCGTTATCGTCAACGAAGCCGGTGCAAGCGTCTACAGTGCCTCAGAGGTTGCCGCAAAAGAGTTCCCCGATCAGGATTTGACCGTTCGGGGAGCCGTTTCAATAGCCCGGCGCCTGCAGGATCCCCTCTCCGAGCTGGTGAAAATCGATCCCAAAGCTATCGGCGTCGGACAATATCAGCACGACGTCAATCAACCGAAACTCAAATCTTCACTCGAAGAAGTTGTCGAAAGCTGCGTGAACAAAGTCGGCGTAAATGTCAACCTCGCTTCGGAAGAACTGCTGAAATTTGTCTCGGGCCTCAATCGCACGCACGCAGCC
>WJLW01000006.1 GCA_014728295.1 Chitinivibrionales bacterium
CGGCATCGCCTTTTCGCGGGCCGTCGTCGACACGCAGGTGAGCTTTGCTTTCACCCCCGATTTTTCAAACCATCTTGCGCTGCTCAATGCCACGCAAGATACGATTACACTTCGCTTCGGACAATGGCTCAGCCCGGCCACGCGGTATGTCGTGCGCCTTGCTTCGGCCGTAACCGGGGAAAACGGATCGCTGTTCATTCCCGAAAATGACTCGATAGTGCTGTACACTCAGGCCCTCGAGCAGGAACCAAACAACAAACGCTACCTTGCCGATACGATGAGCAGTGTCATCAACGGCATCGTCTCGCCGGCCAACGATACCGATTTCTTTGCCGTGGCGGATGCTGCGGTGAAAAGCGTCGCCGTTACTTCTGTTGATGCACGGGCCGATTTTGGTATTCTTTACCGGGATTCGATTGTGCTTGAAAGCCCCGGGGTTGACCTCAACACGATTCGGGTAAGCATACCGGATTCGGCGCCTGTGCCTTTTTTTATTTTTGTATACTCCCGTTTGAAACATGACGGAGAGCGATACGAAGTCCGCATCAATCGATAAGTGTTTCCCGGAATGCAATTTCGTCTCGTTACCTTTGCCGTATGCCGGTTTACGGCTACATTTATCACGGAGAACTTGTGCCCCAGCTTCCCGTCATCTCGATTATCGGCCGGCCAAATGTCGGCAAATCCAGCCTGTTCAACAGAATTGTCGGCAAACGCGTCGCCGTAGTCGATGACTTTTCCGGCATCACCCGTGACCGCAATTACATGGAAACCGAATGGAACGGCATCCGCTGTATCGTTGTCGATACCGGCGGTTTATTACCTACGGCCGATGAACCCATTCCAACCGAAATCAACAAGCAGGTTGACATTGCCATGCACGAATCGGACGCGGTGATTTTTCTGGTCGACGCGCAAACACCGCCCACCGATTACGATCTGCTGATTGCTCGCAAAGTGCGACGCACCCTGCACGGCAAAATCCTGCTGGCCGCCAATAAAGCCGAAAAAGAGAGCGTGCTATACGAAGTAGATCACTACCTGGAGCTGGGCCTGGGAGAGGTTCATCCGATTTCGGCATTGCATGGAAACGGTGTCGGTGATCTGCTCGATTGCGCATTTGCCGTAGCCGAAAAAAACCGGCATCCCCGCGAATCTCTTTTTTCAGGCGATGCCGTTAAATTGGCGATTGTCGGCCGGCCCAATGCCGGCAAATCTTCGCTGGTCAACAGTTTGCTCAAAGAGGAGCGTATGATCGTAGACACGGTCGCCGGCACCACGCGTGATGCCGTTGATTCGCTGGTCGCGTATCGCCAAAAAGAACTGGTCATTATCGATACGGCGGGGCTGCGGCGAAAAGCCCAGGTGAAGAATAATGTCGAATACTATGCAAACCTGCGCGCTCTGGAAAGCATCAAGAGATGCGATGTTGCCGTGCTGATCATTGACGTTCTCAACAAAATCGGTGAACAGGACCTCAAAATCCTCGGCAAAATTCACGAAGCCCGCAAAGGCGCCGTCGTCTGCCTGAATAAGTGGGACGCACTGCCCAAAGACACCCGGACTTTCGATCAGCTCGCCGCAGAAGCGAAGCGTCAGAACATGGACATTCGGCACATTCCGATCCTGTCAATTTCGGCGCTGACCGGGCAGCGTGTTCACAAGATTTTCGATCATGCTCTGGCCATTCACGAGCGTATGCACTACAAGGTGACGGCGGCGGAATTAAAAAATCTGGTATTTGATTGGTGCAGAGAACACCCGCACCCAATCGTATCAAATAAGGAAGTGCGTATCCTCGGCGGCAAGCAGCGACAGGCCGATTTTCCCCTCTTTTTTATTTACGCCACCAATGCGCAGAAAGCCCAGCCGGGCTATATCCGCTACCTTACCAACAAGATTTACGGGCACTGGAACTTCGAAGGCTGCCCGGTCGTTGTCGAATTCAAACAAGCCTCCCGGCCCCGGTTCGATTCTGATGAATGAAGGCAACCCGCCGAGCGGTATGCCAACATTCAAGGTCCCCTCAACACCCGCACATCTCCCTGCCGGACGGTCAGGCCTTCGTTGTCGAAAAGAGCGTACATGAACAGGCAGATGCGGCGGTTACCGTCAGTTAAGTTACGGAACTCGGCGACGGTCAGGCCCGCCGGTTTCTGCTTGAGAGCGTTGATGAGTTTTTCACGGCTGGGATCGACTGCCTTTGCGCTCACGAATTCCGGTTCGATATAATATGCATCCCCGCGGGCGGCGAGGTAGTGCAGGATGCTGCGCACCTTTTTTGCATCCATGCCCCGCGATGCCGCTTGTTCGTGGAGAACGCTCATCGTCGGCATCTTCATGCCGCATGCGTCGAGGAAGTTCTTGACAAAATCGATTTCGCGCCGTTGGTGTTCGCTGAGCGTTACCTGGTGTGAAGGCAGTGCCCACGAGTGACGGACTTTCTTCAGCAGCGATTTGCGCTGCATATCATCAAGCACGAGCTGAATCAGCCGGGCACCGTCGGAGTTTTTGTCAACCCCGAGAATACCGTATAATTCATTAGCGCTCAGGCCGCCTTTTTCCAGAGGGTGATATTTGTGATACGTAGCCAGTTTGCGCGTTATTTTTTCCTCGAATGCAGAGACGGTCGGTCGCGGCGCGGCAAGAACATCAGTCTCGTGGGTAAAGACGCAAATATCGTGGGGCATGTTTTGGATAAGGATGCTGCAAATCTCGCGTTCAGATTTGTTCAGCAGCGACGAAAGCGATGCCGCGCTGGTTCCATTACGCTGTTTGCGCACTTCAACGGCAACCAACTCCGGCAATTTGCCTGCGGCAATTTTGCTGAGCCCCTCAATCAACTCCTGCGGGCGCCGGCGATGGTGCAGGGGGAGCGCGTCCAGCAGCTCTCCCCCGCCCAGGGTCACATCGCTGGACGAAGAGCGGATTACATATTTGTCGCCGGCCTGGACGACGCATGGAGCGGGAAGATGGATTTGCACGATTGCTTCTTCGCCGCCGTGCAAACTGTTTTTGTCAATCAGGTGCACGCGCGCCTGTGCCTCGAAGGTGCCGAACAGAAAGATTACCTGTGTCCAGATACCGAATCTACGGCTGTGATTGAACAGGGTCAACCGGGCGTCGATCATTTGCGTGCTGCGCAAGGGCCGGTCGCTGACGAGCATGCCGCGGCGAAACGAATCACGATTCATGCCGGTAAGATTCAGCGACGCCCGGTCGCCCGCAATGACCTCCTGCACCGCCGCACCGTGGCGTTCGATGCGCCTGACGCGCAGTTCGTCTTCACCGGGCAGCAGGTAAGCTTTGCTATCGAGAGACAGCCTGCCGCTCAGCACCGAACCGGTTACCACCGTGCCGAATCCGCTGACACTGAAGATGCGGTCGATATAGAGGCGAAATACTTCACCTGACGGACGCTCTTTGACCTTTGCGGCAATGGCATTGAGCTGCGCATTGAGTTCGTCGAATCCCTCGCCGGTTCTGGATGAAACAGGCACGACCGGAGCGCCCTCGAGGAAAGTTCCTTCGGTGAATTCGGCAATCTCCTCCTGCGCAAGCTCGCAGACTTCTTTGTCGACCAGATCAATTTTATTCAACGCGGTCAGACCGTGACGAATGCCGAGAATATGCATAATGTGCAGGTGCTCGCGGGTTTGGGGCATGATACCGCTGTCGGCTGCAATAACCATCAGCACGAAATCGATACCGCAGGCGCCGCTGACCATGGTATGCACGAAATTCTTATGCCCTGGCACGTCAACAATGCCGATTGAATCGCCGTTGGCCAGCGTGGCATGGGCAAAGCCGAGATTGATCGTGATGCCGCGCCGCTTTTCCTCTTTGTGCGTATCGCATTCGATGCCGGTCAGCTTGTGCACCAGCGCGGTTTTGCCGTGATCGATATGTCCCGCGGTTCCCATGATCAGATGGCGCGCCATCAGGCGTTCTCCCTGTTGGCAACACAGGTGATAATTGACTGTGCAACATACGCCAGATCCTCATCGAATATCGTCAGTACGTCAAAGTGAAGATAGCCCTGGCGCATTACCCCGATAACAGGTTTGTCTAATGCGAGTAACGCACGATACATGCGTTCGGCAAATGCTTCCCGTTGCTTGACGCTGTCAATCCGGGGGATGAGGCGGACCGCTTTGCTGCGAAGCTTCGTTTCGGGAAGACTGCCGCCGCCCGGTTGCCCTGCGCTGTCGATAAGCTCTGCAGCCACTCCTTGTGCCGATAAGGCTTGCAGGAGCCGTTTCGCTCTGGCTTCAAGCTGTGTTGCTGCTGTGGTGAACATGGCATAGGCCGGATTGTTGCAGGTGAGGGACTGTTCGCTCAGATAATGCCGCGCAGCGCTCGAAAGGGCTGCAAAAGTCAGCTTCCCGACACGCAGGGCGCGCATGAGGGGCGCCTTTGCAATCTGTTGCACGTATTTGTGAGTGCCGGCGACAATGCCCGCCTGCGGGCCGCCGAGGAGCTTGTCGCAACTGAAGGTGACCAGGTCGGCGCCGTCGTTGATTGCCGCTCTGATATCGGGTTCGTTGCGGAAGTGATCCAGCTCCGGCTTACGCAACAGTCCCGAACCGATGTCGTAGACAAACGGGATATTTTTGCGTGAGGCAAGCTTGGCGAGTGTGGCGGCCGGAACCTCTTCGGTAAAGCCGCGGATCGCATAGTTTGAGGTATGGGCTTTGAAAATCAGTCCGGTTGTATCGTTGAGGGCATTTTCGTAATCGCGCAGGCGGGTCTTATTGGTCGTACCGACTTCTATCATGCGCGCCCCGCCTGCCGCCATGATCTCGGGAATACGAAACGAGCCGCCGATTTCAATCAGCTCACCCCGGCTGATGATGACCTCTTTATCGCGTGCAAAGGTGCTGAGAAGCAGGATTATGGCGGCAGCATTGTTATTGACGACCACGGCATCCTCCGCACCGATCAGGTAACAGATCAGGCTTTTGAGGTGATGTGCGCGCTGCCCCCGCTTTCCTTTTGCGAGGTCGAATTCAACATTGGAATAGCCGCGTATGATCTCCGTCAGGTCGCTCAATACCGTCTCGCCCAGCGGCGCCCTGCCCAGGTTGGTATGGAGTATGACGCCGGTCGCGTTGACAACCGGCTTCAGGGATGGTTCCACAATGCTGTCAAGGCAAGACTCGACGAGCTGGATTATTTCCTTTTTGTCAGGCTGTTTTTTTTCGGATTTAAGTGCCGCCCTGACAGTATCCAGTGCCCGGCGAATGCAATACACAACCACATCCCGGCCATGCTGCCCGACCAGCTCCTGCGTCTGCGGCCATGCCAGCACGGTATCTACTCCCGGTATCCTGTTGAATGCATCATGTTGTGTCATTGCAGTTCTCCGGGTATGCACAAGTTTAGAGGAAACGGAGGGAAATCATGAAAGGTAGCACCCATCTGTGCTCTCTGCACTCGCTGCCTCTGCTCTGGGTGAGGAGGAAGCGTTCCGAATAACAGAGAGGGCAGGAATCGAACCTGCCACAGACGGTATTATCCGCCTGCTACTGGTTTTGAAGACCAGCCGGAACACCAGATCCATCCTCCCTGAAAACATATAAAATAACGAATTGCACTGCGAGGTTTCTGCTACATTGTGACGCGCTCGGGATGAGTGAAGATCGTAAATCCACCGCTGCGCGCAAAACCGATAACGGTAATGTTCATTTCACGAGCTTTCAATACCGTCTGGTGCGTAGGCGCCCCGCGCGCCAGGGTGATGGGGATTCCCGCTATTTTGGCCTTATGCAATATTTCCGTAGACGTTCTGCCCGAGCTGATCAGAACCGTATCGGCAAAGCTGACGTTGTCGGCCAGAGCTGTGCCGATGACTTTGTCAACCGCATTATGCCGGCCGATATCGTCGATATGCGAGTCGGGAACTTCACCCTGAACGCTCAAAGCCGAGGTATGGATCCCGCCGGTTGACTTGTACAGTGCCGAGCAGTGCTGCAGCCAGTGCAGCAGCACACGAAGCTGTCCGACGGTGACCGTCAGGTTCGATTCCAGCGGCTGTTTCGCAGCTAGTTCAACCACACCGGCATACATTACGCCTTTGCCGCATCCGGCCGTGTACAGGCGTTTTTGGGTAAGCTTTGGATCGGGATTGCGGGCAATACGTACCTCTGCCCGCCAGGATTTTTCGTCAAGATGGAATTGGTGAAGCTCGTTGGTATGGTGAATAAATCCGGAAGTGAACAGGAATCCCGTCGCCAGCTCCAGCAAATGCCCGGGAGTGCACATGAGCGTGGCGAGCTCCTGATCGTTGGCGACAATCGTAAAAGGTATTTCGGTGGCGATTGCGATGGTCTCCCGGCCGGTCATTCCCGATTTTACTTTGACTACTTCAACATCATAGCTGGGGCCGAGTGCGTCATTGGTTTCCATTGTCAATGTTTTTTTTCGTTGGAAAGCGGTTGTACTGATACCTGCTAATATACAATCACTTCGGCCCCGGCGGATTTGCTTTAACCCATTATTCTGCGGATTTAGTATATTTGCGTGAGTGCTCGTGTTTGCTTATGGGAAAGTTTTGTGGATATGAAAGATGCTGTTCTGCTTATCGAGGATGACTTTGCCGTACGTGTAACTATTTCCGAATTTCTGGATTTGCTGATTGACACAGATAATATCCATATAGCAGCAGCCGAAAATCTGATGCAAGCCAGAGCGGTATTGCAGCAGTATGCGGTCAGGCTCATCGTTACCGATGTCAACCTTGGCATGGGAATGGATGCATTGACATTAGCCTCCGAGCTGCACGAACAGGGCAACCGGCCATACATTATTGTCATTTCCAGCGTCTATGGATTACAGAAAACCAACAAATATCTCAAGGATGGTGTGGTTGACACATTCCTCTCAAAGCCATTCAAATTAAACGAACTCCAGGACAGGCTGAAAGAGTCCGGCGCCGTAGCTCTGAAAATATAGCATGCCCCGTTGCGCGTGGCGACATTCTTGATGCAATGATTCTGGCGATCCAACGTCGTCCCGCAACATCCCGGGTATCCCTGCCAGAAAATTTCGAAAGAGATGAATTTAGGTTACCGATGATAATTGTCTATGCCGGGGCCGGTTGATCCGTTTGTGCAGGAACAGCTTTCTGCATCAAGTAGACGCCAATTAAAATTCCCATTCCCAGCACATACCCGATTGTTACCGTCGGCAGGGACCTGCCGAGAAGGTGGCCCAGAATGCGCGGATTAAAAAGCAGCAACGTCGCACAGAGCAGGGCAATCGACTCGTACCACCTGTTGGAACGGAAAAACCACCCCTGCACGGCGGAGGTAAACGCAAACGCGGCGGCCATCGCCATTACGAAAACAAGCAGCCCATAAGCGACGCTGTCGACTTCGTGCAAAAGTAAATCGGTATTGAATATGAACATAAACGGAATAATGGCCGTGCGCAGATCATAGAGAAAGCCCTGTATCCCGGTGGGTATGGGCCGCGAGCCGGCAATTGCCGCGGCAGCATACGAGGCAAGGCCCACCGGCGGCGTATCATCGGCGAGGATGCCGAAATAGAAGCAGAAAAGATGCGCGGCGATGAGCGGGACGACAAATCCGTACACGCCGCCCACCTGCACGATGATCGGTGCGGTCAGTGACGCCATGACAATGTAGGTCGCCGTAGTCGGCAACCCCATTCCCAAAACTAAACTTGCCACGGCGGTAATCAGCAGCAGCAGGAATATGTTGCCCATCGCCAGTGTTTCGACGATCTGGGTGATCATGCCGCCGATGCCCATGTTGACAATACCGACAATGATGCCCGCCGCAGCCGTTGCCAGGGCCACCGGGATCATGTTGCGCGAGCCGTTTATGCAGCCCTGCATTATAGTAACGGCGCTTTGGCGGATCGCCGGTGCAAAGCCTGACTTTGCCCCCAGTGATTTACGCAGCTCCTGGTAGACGATTACCGCAAACAGCGTCATCATGGTCCTGAACGCGGCAAGCTCGGGCGAATGCCGCAAAACGAGCAACTCCATTAGCAGCATGCCGATTGGTATCAGGTAGTGAAAGCCGCCGGCCAGAGTTTTCCTGAAAGAAGGAACTTCGCTTTTGGCCAGGCCGGTCAATCCCAGCTTGCATGCTTCGAGGTGGGTGATATAGAAGAGCGCGCAGTATGATACGAACGCCGGAATCATGGCAGCCTTGACAACTTCGATGTAGGCAACGTTGACATATTCGGCAATGATAAACGCTGCGGCTCCCATGATTGGCGGCATGATCTGACCGTCCGTGCTGGCGGCAACTTCAGTCGCGGCAGCTTTTTTGGCGGGATAGCCGATCTTTTTCATCAGCGGTATCGTAAATGTCCCGGTGGTAACGATATTGGCAATGCTGGAGCCCGACACCAGACCCATCAGGCCGGAGGAGACAACCGCCGCCTTGGCCGGTCCACCGCGAAAGCGTCCCAGCACCGACAGGGCCATGTCGATAAAGAATCTGCCGGCCCCCGCACGCTCCAGCAGCGCGCCCATCAGCACGAAGAGATAGACAATCGATGCCGACACGCCCAGCGGAATGCCGTAGATCCCCTCGGATGAGAGCGAAATCTGCGTCACAAACCTGGTGAGGGAGACGCCCTTGAACGCCAGCAACGGCGGCATAAACGGACCGAGAAATGCATAGGCGGTAAACACCAGTGCAATAATCGACAGCGCCGGGCCAATAACCCGTCGCGCCGCTTCCAGCAACAACACGAATACCGTTAGCCCCACCACGATGTCGCGTCCGTTCGGACTGCCCGACCGCATGGCGATTCCCTCCCAGTCAAGCATCAGGTACAGGGCCGCGAGGCATCCGATACCTGACAGAAGGTAGTGCAGCACCGGCAGGCGATTAAGTGGTTGCAGGAATGCGGATATGCCCTTCGTTATTCTGGTAAATGGCGTACTGATGAACACCAGCAGCATGGCAAAGGCAAGATGCACGGCCCGGGATTTGATGCTGTCGAGAATCAGCACGCTGGGCAGCGCCAGTTGAAAGAGCGCCCATGCCGCCGCAATAATTGCAAACAGCTTGTAGCGCACCGATTGCGGGTCCGGCTCGATGCCGGTATCCTGCTTTTCGTGTTCCCGCGGTGATGCCTGTGTCGCCTGCTGTGCGGTCATGAACGATTGTGCGGGAATCGGCGGTGACGAAGTTGTGCGGCTGCAGGATAGAATTGCCAGCTTACTGCCGGGAGTGGCGAGCGCCTATTTTTTGATATGCCCATCCAGCCCCGCTTCTTTGTAATAGCGCAATGCGCCCGGATGGACCGGCGCGGTCAAGCCCTGCAGCATGCTCTCTTTTGTCAATACTTCAAATGCGGCATGCAGCTTTTTAAAATCGGCCAGGTTTTCAAATATTTCACGAGTGACGGCATATACGACGTCTTCACCGACATCGGATGACGTAACGCAGGTCGCCTTGACGCCAAAGGTCTGCGTTGCGTGCCGGTTGACGGCGTTTTCGTAAAATTTTGCGGGTATAGTTGCCGGTGCGTAATAGGGAAGTGCCTTGATCAGGCTGTCGATCTGCGGACCGGTTATCGATACCAGCGATACTTTGATGCGTCCCGAAGTTGCTTCTTTGATGTTGCCGTTGGGGTGCCCGACCGTATAGAAAAAAGCGTCGATGCGTTCGTCCTGCAGCAGCCCCGGCGCCTCGACGGCCTTGACATATTCGGCAACGACAGCATCCTCGGTAATGCCGAATGCAGCCAGAGCGTCTTTGCTGTTTTGAAGCTGTCCCGAGCCTGGATTACCGATATTGACGCGCTTGGCTTTCAGGTCGGTAATCTGCGCGATTCCGCTTTTTTCGGCGGCCAGCAGGGTGACCGCTTCGGGATGGAGTGAAAAAACAGAACGCAGGTTTTGCTGAGGGCCTCTTCCCTCCCATTCCGCCAGTCCTTTGTACGCCTGGTACTGCCGGTCGGATTGTGCGATACCGAAATCGAGATCGCCGTTGAGTACGGCGTTGATGTTGAATACGGATCCGGCTGTGGATTCGGCCGTGGCCTTGAGCTTGTACTGCGCCTGCTTCTTGTTGACCATGCGGCAAATTGCCTGCCCCGCCGGGTAGTAAACCCCGGTAACCCCCCCGGTGCCGATCGTAACGAATTCGGTCTTCGAGCAACTGCTTATAATCAGAGCAAGCGGCAGAAGTGCGCTAATGCCCTGTGCAATGTGTCGCTTCATACCATACCTCTGCGTTGCTGTTAATCAAATGAGTAGTGAATTTTCTGAAATTTCTGCCTGAACGTATTTACGTCGGCTTTTACAGATTTTCCATCGATCAGGCAGGCTTTCATCAAATCCGCGATCTGAGCCATTTCGTCTTCCTTCATGCCGACTCGGGTCATCTCGGAAGTACCGATGCGTACTCCCGCAGGTTTGGTTACCTTGCGTACCGGTTCGAAAGGCAGCAAGTTCATGTTGCAGATGATGTCGTTTTCCTCCAGTTTCTCACCACCTGCCTTGCCCCCGCCGATCTTTTCGAGATTGACGGCAATCTGGTGCGACTGGGTATAGCCGAACTCCTTTGCCTGCACGTCAAATCCGGCTTTGTCCATCGCCGCTCCCAGCGCCTGTGCGTTTTTGATCACCTGATCGGCATAATCGGCGCCGAAGGTATCCAGCTCTTCGGTGGCCAGGGCCAATCCGGCAAGAGTCGCCAGGTGGTGATTGCTGTGCGATCCCGGAAAAGCGCCTTTATCGATCCTGTTCCAAAATTTTTCATCATCAGTATCACTCAGAATAACGCCGCGCTGGCTGCCGAAAAAGGTCTTATGTGTGCTGCCCAGCATAACCTGCGCTCCTTCTTTGAGCGGCTGCTGAAATTTGCCGCCGGCGATCAGGCCCAATACGTGCGCCGCATCGAAAATAACGGTGATTTTGTTCTTTTCGCAGATTTCCTTCAAATCGGCAACCGGATCGGGGAAGAGAAAGAGGCTTTTGCCGAAAATGAGCACCTTCGGTCTGGCAATGGTGATGATCTCCTCGGTTTTGGCCACATCGATGTGATAGCCGTCTGCGGTAAGAGGAAAATCGATGATGTTTCGGGTGTATTTGCCGGCTGCACCGAAGCGGTGATGGCTGATGTGGCCGCCGCCCGGTGTGGAATTGACCATGATCACATCATTATAGCCGATCATCTTGCTGAATACGGCCTCGTTGGCGTTCGTACCGCTGACCGAGCGCACATCGGCATGCTTGCAGTTGAATATCGATTTCATTGATTCTGTTACGATGGATTCGATCTCATCGATGCATCTGGTGCCCTGATAATATCTTTGACCGGGGTGCCCTTCAGCGTAACGGTGCATGAAATCGGAGCCCATTGCGGCGCGCACACGCTCGCTGGCTACATTTTCGGAAGCTATAAGGTTGATGCACTGCGAGCGCCAGGAATTCTGCTCGTCGATCAACTCCTGTATTTTAGTCAGATTTTTCTCACTCATGATGTCCCGGTCCTTTCTGTGATGTCACGTGTGCTTCGAAATCAGGTAAAATCTGCCGGAAGCAGGCTGATAAAATAGTTCATCGCTGCCGGCCATCGCTAAGCTTGATCGGATGGCGTATCTTGGGGAGACGGGTCTGAATCATCCTGTTCCTGTGCCGCCATTGCCGCCAGTTTGCGTCGCCTGCGGATGCCTGTTGCAATAAAACCGATGATGAAAATGATGGTCGCCAGCATCCAGAACAGCCACGTTTCGGCAAAGAAAAGTGCATACCGGTAATCCGCCAGAATTTGCGCTCGCACCGCTGCCTCGAACTCCGCACTATTCATCCCGATCGCCGAATCCAGGGCCCGGCCGAACGAGTGCTGCCGCGATGCCTGGTTGAGCAGTGCAGGTATTGTCCCTGTACCGTAACGCTTGATCAGATAGCGCACCGCCTGGCGACTCTGGCAATACGCAATGCGTGCCTTGCGACGGGAAAAGCTGTTCACCTGCTCTATGGAGTCAAGCGCAAGCAGAGAGTTGGACAATATCGCCCAGGAAAGAATCAGGTGCTCCTCCATCGACAGGTCATACGAAAAGTGTAGGGCCAGACCCTCATGCAGCCACCGCGGCGTCGACACGTCACGGTAGGCCCGATTAATGGCAATATGCGTCAACTCATGCACTGCCGTTTGCTGATAATTCTGATTGAGCAGAGGATCACTGTCGACC
>WJLW01000034.1 GCA_014728295.1 Chitinivibrionales bacterium
GCTTTTGTCGTCGGGACGAATACTGAATTTAAAGCCGCTGAAATCGGAGATATTGCTTTCAATAAATGGATGCAATTTCGATAAAGACAAACGGTGCTTTTTTGGAGATTCGATCCAGAATGACTTTTTTTGAAATGGATAGGATGGCAAATTCAGGCGGCGGGCATCTGACCATTCGAAGACCTTGTGCCATGCAATATCGATGCCTTCGGCCCAGATACGAGCCAGCTTGTCGACATCTCGATGCCTGATCATGGCTTCAACCATCTCTTTCCCTGCTGATCCGCCAAACATCGCAGCAAAGTCACTATCCTTTTTTTTCGCATTGCCCTGGTATACTGTGCTGTTGGGAGCATTTTGAAGATAGCCGTGGAGCTGCCGCAGAACCTCATCGATATCGTGCGCAACAAAGCAAAGGCGCTGATCCATCGCCTTACGCCCCGTCAAAAGGGTGTAGGTTAAGTCATCAATACGAACCGGCTTTTTTCGAATCTGGTTATCCTGCGGCTGGACATTTTTCGAAGCTAGTAGCGGCGTTAATCCGCTGGCCAGTTCCCGCAAGGACCGTGCTTCTTCAAAAAGAGAGAACTCCGCCGGTATCTGAAAAGATGCATGTATCTTCGATGTTAAAGTCATCAACAAGAAAGGATCAAAATTGAGTTCGTCGATGAAATCCGCATCATAATCGATAAAGTACGGGTCCAGCGAAAGTATTTCAGAGGTGATGCTCCTCAGGCGCTGCATAATTTGTTCCTGGTTCAAGACATTTTCAACTGCGGCCTGGCCTGACAAAGCAGGTGATTGCAAATAGTCGATAAATTTTTGAGCATAATTCTTCAGGCTTTCTTCATTTCTGGCCGATAGGGCGAATATATACTTCTGCCTTGGTGGATCAGTTCTTGTATCTGAAGATATATGGTCGCGTATAACCACATGCACATTGCTGCCTCCGGCGCCAAACGAACTGATACCGGCATATCGCGGTTTACCGTTTTCCGGTTTCCAGGGAAGAGCCTGATGAGCAACATAAAAGGGAGTATCAGTGAAAGTGATGTTTGTGTTTTCTTTCTCGCTGTGGATGCTTTTGGGGATAGTATCATTGTGAAAACCCAGCAAAACTTTGATAATGGATGCGATGCCGGCGGCTGCTTCGAGATGGCCGATATTGGATTTGACGGATCCGATCGGACAAAACTGTTTTCTGTCTGTAAATTTACGATATGCCGTTGTCAGCCCGGCAATTTCAATGGGATCACCGAGAGATGTTCCTGTACCGTGAGCTTCCAGGTAGCTGATCTGTTCGGCGGAGATATTCGCTCTGCGAATGGCAGTTTCAATAATTTCAGCCTGTGCTTCAGGATTCGGAACGGTAAATCCAGTTGCCTTTCCGCCGTGGTTCATGGATGTTCCGCAGATTACGCCAAGAATGTTGTCGCCGCTTCTTTTTGCTTCTTCAAGCGATTTTAGAAGTATGGCGCCTACTCCTTCACCGGGAACATAGCCGGTGCCGTCCTGTCCAAATGCTCTGCAACGGCCATCAAGCGAAAGAAACCTTGCCTGGCTTAAATACATGTATTTATATGGATGCAGAGACAAATTTACGCCACCTGCAAGTGCCATTGCGCAGTCGCCTCGCATGATACTCTGGCATGCTTGATCAATAGCGGTCAGCGATGAAGAGCAGGCGGTATCCACTGCTATGCTTGGTCCTTTGAAATCCATACAATAGGAGACTCTGTTGGGTATAGCCCAGTACAGGGTGCCGGGACCGGCGTATTTGTTGAGCTGCATACCGTTCTCGCTGGCGAGAATAGAGTATTCATTCCACATGACACCTACAAACACGCCTACATGATCGTTTTTATACAAAGCTGGATTTCCGTATCCCGCACATTCCATTGTTTCATGAACGCATTGCAGAAACAGGCGTTGCTGCGGGTCCATCTCAATTGCTTCCTTGGGCGAAATATTGAAAAACAAGGGATCGAATTTGTCAATATTTTCGAGAAAACCTCCCCATGTGCCATATATGCTGTCCGGCGACCCGGCTTTTCCATTGTACATGAATTGCTTGTCCCAGCGTTCGGGAGGGATTTCATCGATACAATCTTTGCCTTCCATAAGGTTGCGCCAGTACTGCTGCAGATCGGGCGCCTTGGGAAACCGGCCGCTCATGCCAATGACGGCAATATCATATCCGCCTGCGGATGGCCGTTGTATATGCGGCGTTTTATGCAAAGTGCGGTTGACATCAGAAAAACGTTGTGGTTTAAGTGTCTCGGGCGCCGGCGCAGGAACATTCGCTAATGGAATAGGTGGAAATGCCTGCTTGACAGTCGGGGCTTTTGGCCCTTTGCGTACCAGGTATGCAGCCAGAGCGTTGATGTTGGGATGCTCAAATAGTAATGTCGCCGAAAGGTTTTCATATCGCTTTTCAAGAGCTGCGATAATGTCCTGCGTTAAAATGGAATCGACACCCAGTGTAAAGAAAGCGGTTTCACGATCTAGGTTATCAGCCTTGGCATTGAGTTTTTCAGCAACAAGTGCGGCGACATAATCCGCAGTCTCATTTTCATCGGAAGCAGTAGTCGTGCTCGTATCCGCGTCATTTGTGTTGGCGACAGCATTTTTCTGAAGTTCCTTATTCGAAAATGCATAATTGACC
>WJLW01000035.1 GCA_014728295.1 Chitinivibrionales bacterium
ATATTTGCCAAACCGAGCTTTTCGCCATTAATCTTGATCTGCTTGCGATACGCCATGATCGACGTCGCATTGGCACTGGCATTGATGGTAAGCTGTGCTGTCTGTTGCAGGGATTGCATCATGCGCCGGCCGATGATTCTACGCATTTTGCTCTGCTTGACTTTGGCGACTGTGTCGTCGATTGCAAGAGGCTGTCCGGCAGCGGCGGCTTCGAACAGATCGGCAGCTCGCACGCGCCCCCCCAATCCGGTTCCCGCAGCCGGTGCCGCCATGCCGGTTGCTGCCTGCTTAGCCGCGGCGGCGCTTGTCATTTGCGGCGTTTCCGACAGAAAGCGATCGATATCAGCTTCGATAATGCGCCCTTTTGCACCGGTACCGCCGACCATATTGACATCGACACCCTTGCCTGCAGCTTTTTTGCGGGCACGCGGAGAAACGCGCAAAATACCCTCATCCGTGCGCACCGGGGCCGGTGCAGCAGCCTGTGAGGGAGTTGATCCTGCCGCGGGTTCGGGGGCCGCCGGAGCAGCTTGTGGCGCCGGAGCGGATTCGGGCTGGGCCGGCGCCGGTTCAGCAGCACGGGTATCGGCCGCGCCTTCGCCTTTCGGCCGGAATTCTTCCACCTCCTCGCCGGGATCTCCCACGACCGCCACGTTTGTCAATACCGCAACATCCGCGTCGGCATCGAAAAAAATATCAAGTAAGGTACCTGCCACTTCAGATTCATATTCAAAGGTCGCTTTATCCGTTTCGTAACTGAAGAGTACATCTCCCTCGTTAACTTCATCACCTTTTTTTTTCAGCCATTCGTTGATCACACAGGTCTCAACGGATTGCCCCTGTCTCGGCATTGCAATGGGGGTTGCCATATAGTGACTCCAGTCGTTAAGGTATATTGCCTCTTTTATAGAGAACCTCTTAATATAGTCTAAACACACGAAAATGCGCAAAAAAAAGCGCAAATGCGCATAAACCTTGCACATTCTTGCTTGTTAGAATTTTGTTAGATATTGGTTGCTTATTCTAACATATTGAAAAAAAGCAGGTTAATTATCCCTGGGGCGAACCCTAGTTGCGCACAAATCGCCAAGAAAAATCGCAAAAAAAGCAGAAACCTCCTTTTTAATTTCCATCATGTACCAGTAGAATGTATTTTTGACTATTATGGGCCACGGTTCGGAAATCAGAAAGCAGATAATTCTTGACAAGCTGGAAAATGAAGGCTCGATTCTGGTTAAAGAAATTGCCGATGAGTTGCAGATATCCGAAACCACCATCCGGCGCGATCTCAATGAATTGCACCATGCCGGTCTGCTGAAGCAGGTTTATGGCGGGGCGGTACGCAGCGAACAGAATGGCTCACCGATCAATTTCTCCATATCCACCCGCGCCGGCCATCGCATCAGCTCGAAAAAGATCATCGGCAGACGCGCGGCCACGTTTGTCAATGACGGCGACATCATTTACGTCGATCCCGGAACTACAAGCTGGGAGATGCTCCCCTATCTCAAGGATAAAAAGGAGCTTACTATCATCAGCAATTCCGTCCGCCTGCTGCAGCAACTGGAATTTATCGGCCATCACGAAATCATTCAACTCGGCGGCACATTGCGTCCCGACCGGCTTGACACGGTGGGAACCCTGGCGCTTGTCGGCATCGATCAACTACGCGGCTTCATTGCCTTTCAGGGAGGCGACGGGCTCGATCTCGAATTCGGCCTGTCGGCGGTGGATCATGAAAGTGCCATGATGGCAAAATCGATTCTGGCCAATGCTCGCAAAACCATCGTAGCAGCGGATCACTCCAAATTCGACAATCCGTCGTTGCTTTACAAAATCACCGATATCGAAAAAATAGACATAATTATCACCGACAAACCGCTGGATGCAGCCTGGCAGGAGAAGTGCCGGGAGCTTTCGGTTGAGGTTGTCACAGCAGAAGATACGTTGCCATGAAGACAACCGCATTGCGATTATACGGAAAAAACGATCTGCGTCTCGAATCATTCGAGTTACCGGATATCACCCCGGATGAGATCAGAGCCGACATCACGACCAACAGCATCTGCATGTCAAGCCATAAAGCAACCGCCCAGGGCACCGATCACAAGCGTGTCCCCAACGACATCGCCGAGCATCCTGTCATGATGGGTCACGAATTTTGCGGGACTATCCTCGAAGTAGGCGACAACTACAAGGACGCCTTCAAGCCGGGTGACAAATACAGTATCCAGCCCGCTTTGAACTATCCGGACAGGTTAATGGATGCTCCGGGTTACTCGTTCCACTACATTGGCGGCCAGGCATCTCACATCAACATCCCCAAAGAAGTGCTGGAGATGGACTGTCTGCTTCCCTACCATGGCGAAGGATTTTTTAAAGCATCGCTTTCCGAGCCGGCCTCATGCATCATCGGCGCTTTCAAGGCGCAGTATCATTTCAAGCAGGGTGAGTACACGCACCAGATGGGCATCAAAGAAGGAGGCTCGCTGGCCATTATCGCCGGCGCCGGACCGATGGGGCTTGGTTCTATCGATTTTGCTCTGCATAACGATCGTCGACCGGGCCTGCTGGTCGTCACCGACATCGATCAGGCCCGCCTCGACCGGGCGGCGGAGCTGTTTACTCCCGAACATGCCAAATCACGCGGGGTCGAATTGCACTATGTCAACACCGGCTCCGGCAATCCCGTTGAAGAGCTCAAGACCATCAACAACGCCAAGGGCTACGATGACGTATTTGTGATGGCGCCGGTTGCGGCGCTTGTTGAGCAGGGAAGCCGCCTCATGGGACACAACGGTTGTCTTAACTTTTTTGCCGGGCCGTCCAGAACCGACTTCATGGCGTCGATGAACTTCTACGACGTCCATTACGAAGGCCACCATCTCGTCGGCACATCCGGCGGCAACACCGAGGATATGCGTGATGCATTGGAAATGATGGCAGCGGATAAAATTAATCCGGCCGTTATGGTGACCCACGTCGGCGGCATAAACAGCTCGGCGGAAACGATTTTAAACCTGCCGAAAATTATCGGGGGCAAAAAGCTCATCTATACCCGTATCGACATGCCGCTGATAGCCCTGGACGACCTTGAGTCGATGGGCAAAGAGGATCCGCTCTATGCCGGACTGGCGGAAATTGTCGCATCCAGCAAGGGTCTCTGGTCGCTGGAAGCAGAAACGTATCTACTGGAAAACGCAAAAAAGTTCGAGGTTGCCTAATGGGATCTACACAGCCACTTAACGTCAACACCCACATACATACCCCGTATTCATTCTCGGCATTTTCTTCGGTAGAAGAAGCTATCGCATCTGCAAAGGATGAAGATGTGCGGGTCCTCGGCATTAGCGACTTTAACACAATAGAGGGTCATGCGGAATTTTCCCGGGAGTGCACAAGGGCGTCAATCTATCCCCTTTTCAACATTGAATTCATTGCCTTTTCACAGGAAGATAAAGACAACAACCGGCGCTGGAACGACCCGAAAAATCCAGGTGTCATGTATTTCTGCGGCAAGGCTCTCAACTTCCCTCCCTCGATGTCAAAGGATTCCCGCAACGAGCTTAAATCGCTGTGGAAGGGCACCCAGGACCATATCTGGGAAGTAATTGCCCGGCTTAGCGACTATCTTGAAGAGGCGCTTCCTGAGATTGACATCGATTACATTGAAGTCCGCAATGCATTCGCCAAAAACACCGTACGGGAACGTCACGTCGCCAAAGCGCTATACCATGCAATCGAGCAGGCTTTTACACCACCAGACCGCCTCTGCGCCTATCGCCGCCTTTTCAGGGAAGACACCTTCGAAGCCGATATTTTCAATGAAGTAGCCATGCAGGATCATCTCCGCAGCCGCCTGCTCAAAGCCGGGAAGCCTGCGTACGTAGCTGAAAAAAATGAAGCTTTTCTCAATGTAAAAAAAGTTATGCACATTGTTCTGGACGCCGGCGGCATTCCCTGCTACCCGGTTCTGGCCGACGAATCGGCAGGGCTTAACGAATGCGAAAAAGATGTTGTCGCGCTCGCAGATGCTCTTATCAGGAGGCGTGTCTTTTGCGTTGAGTTCATTCCCTTGCGCAACGGATTTGATCACCTGAAATCTTACGTCAAACACTTCCTCGACCGGGGTTTCTGCGTATTGTTCGGCACCGAGCACAACACTCCTCAAAAAATCCCCGTGCTTCCCGCAGCCAGAAACGGGCAGCCTTTTGACGAGGAACTGAGACGCATCGCCTGGGAAGGCGCCTGCATTCTTGCGGCTCACCAGGAACGCCACAACAGTAAAGGCAATGGTTTTGTCGATGCAAAAGGAAACAAGCTTGTTGACGAAAACAAGCGCGAGGAGTTCGTTTCCTACGGAAACGAAATGATTCGCACAAAAATTAATCCCGGCGCGTCGAGGTAAAAAGTAAAAATGATGAACCATCGATGCGGGATGCATCGATAGTTCTGACATATCGGGAACATTGTTGCAGGAAAGAACAGGTACCATGCAAAAAACCGACAGGTCGAATTTTTCGATAGCAATACGCATGACGTGCGCGCATCCGGTTAACAGCGTCACCGGAACGCCCATTCCCCCAATTGTAAAAAGCTTATCTCCAAGGCAGATAGAGCAGGAAACCGGCAAAATATCAAGCTACAAAGCACTGCTCGACGAGCTGAATTTTGTCAATTCATACACATTCGGCAGTAATGCAACTGCGCAGGATGTCGCCGAAAAATTAACGGCAACCTCCGCCGAAGCTCCGCTCATCCTCTCAATCGAAGGTATCGGCATTTTCGCTGCGGGTCGCAACCAGAGAGAAGCAGCACGACTGCTCGACGCTTCGCTGACCGGATTGACCTTCGATAAAAAGCAAATTGACCAGGCCTATGCAAAGCGCCTGCACAACACTGTTGCGCTTGTCACCGGCAGCGCCCAGGGCTTCGGCAAAGGCATTGCCCGTGAGCTTGCAGAGCAGGGAGCCCAGATCATCATCGCCGACATAAACGACCCGGTTGGCGAACAATTCACCGACGAGTTGAACGATACTTTTCAATACGGTACAGCACACTATTGTCATCTTGATGTCACCAGTGCCGAATCTGTTGCGCAGGCCGTAGATAGTGCCGTTCGTGTTTTCGGCGGACTAGACCTGTTTATCTCCAATGCCGGCGTCCTCAAGGCGGGTAGCCTGGAAGAACTTGACGAAAACGCATTCGATCTTGTCACTGCCGTCAATTACAAAGCATATTTTCTCTGCACGCGCGAAGCGGCGCGCATCATGAAAATCCAGCATGAATTCAACCCGTTATTTTTTATGGACATCATCCAGATCAACTCCAAATCCGGACTGTCGGGCAGCAATAAAAACTTTGCGTATGCCGGCGGAAAATTCGGCGGTATCGGGCTGACGCAGTCATTCGCCCTGGAGCTGGCGCCCTGGAACATCAAGGTAAATTCAATCTGTCCCGGCAACTATTACGAGGGACCGCTCTGGTCGGATCCGCACAACGGACTGTTCGTCCAATACCTCAATACCGGCAAAGTTCCCGGAGCGCAAACAATAGATGAGGTCAAGCATGCCTATCTTGCGAAAGTTCCCATGAAAAAAGGCTGTTCGCCACTCGATGTGACGCGGGCCGTTTTCTATTGCAAAGAGCAGCAGAATGAAACCGGTCAGGCTATCCCGGTTACCGGCGGGCAGGTTATGCTGAATTGACCTGCCGAATCGTTCCCCCGCAGGAAATATCTTGATTTCCAGTGATTCTCACGTTCGAAAAGGTTTGATTTCAAGCCGTTTTCGGACATATTTTAATACAATATTCGATTTTCACAGATCAGGTTGCCAAAACTCAACGTAATAGACAAGGGAGAAAAACATGGCTGACACCAATCGTCCTGATTTCGAAACGCTTAAATCACGACAGCGCGGTTTTGCACTGCGCGCAAGAAGACTTGCCGGGCACGTTCCCACCATTGCGATTACGCCGGTTGCAGACGGTCGTGCGGGCGCCTATGAAGACAACCAGGCAGGAACCTGGGCAATGGCCGAACGCGTATACGATCTTATCACCAGGAAAGTAGCTCTCTGCGACGGATTACCGCCGCGCGTTGTCGTTGCGCCCGAAATTGTATACGGAGCACGCACGGGAGCACTGGCGCAGGAGTACTACACGCAGCAAGGTGTTTCGGCAAACATCTGGGTCAGCCGGTCGTGGGCCTATTCCGATGAACTGATGTCGGCCTGCATGGGCGTCGGCAGCTCCGAATGGCAACAGGCAGCCTACGGACTCAACCAGACCGACCGACCGGGAGCCGTATGGCTCAAGGCGTTTTGCGCGGCGATGGACGAGAAAAAACGCCCTATCTTTTCTATTTACAACCCGGACCTCGAATCCGAAGAGGGCGGCATTGCTCCGTATGTTGCGGAGCGTCTGGTACGTTTCGCCCGTGCAGCCTGCGCCGTAGCCGAAATGCGCGGCAAAAATTACCTTTCCGTCGGCAGCGTTTCGATGGGTATTATCGGCTCGGATGTGCGTCGCAACCTGATGCATCACTACCTTGGAATGGGTTCGGTTTCGGTTGATATGGTAGCCGTCAAGGGACGCATGGATCGTGGTTTCTACGACCATGAAGAGTTTGATAAAGCATTCGCCTTCATGAAAGAAAAATTCGAAATCAATTACGGTTCGGGCTCCAGACCCCAACCCGCCGATGGATTGCTCGCAGACTGCATCAAAATGACCATGATCGTTCGCGACATGATGATCGGCAATCCGCGTCTTGGCGATGAAACAGTGGCCAAAGCACAGGGCTTCACCGCAGACCTCGAACAAGCCCAGGGCTATAATGCGATCGCGGCCGGCACACAGGGACAACGCATGTGGACAGACCTGTATCCAAACTTTGATATGACCGAGTCATTGCTGAATTCATCATTTGACTGGAATGGATTTCGCCCGGCAATGATCGTGGCCACCGAAAATGATTCGAAAAATGCAATTGGCATGCTGGGCGCCTTTCTGATGACCGGCATTCCGCAATTGTTTGCCGATATTCGCACGAACTGGACCGCCGAGAGCATCAAAGCCGCAACCGGCAAAGATGTCGGCAGCGTTGCCGCCCGGGGGCTTATCGACAAGCGCAACTCCGGTGCAGGTGCACTTGAATACGCGCTCGATCTTTTCTCGATTATTGACAAAGGTCACGATCTGGATATCTACGAAGTTGCCGGCGAAATCCGCAGTAATACCAAATTGCAGAACAAACTCATCGATACCGCAATTAAAGGTACGGTTTACGAAGGCGCCAACCTGCAATATTTCCCCGGTGACGGGCTATCCAGCTCCTATCGCACGCCGGGCGGCCTCCCGATGACGGCTTACCGATATAATGTAGTGGGCGATCTGCCGACAGTATCCATCGTCGAAGGCGAGACAGTCGAACTGCCCGGGGAAGTTGCCGATCACATCAGCAACGTCACCGATAAAACCTGGCCGGAAAGCTACTGGGTGCCACGTGATATGTCTTCGTTTGAATACATGTCACGCATCGGCCCGAATCACGACGCCAACTCATTCGGCTTGATCGGAGCAGACCTCATCACGCTGAATGCCATGCTGCGCATCCCGGTTGACTTTCACAACATCCCCGCCGAAAAAATCTTTCGCCCGACCATATGGGATCGCCTTGGCGGCGACGACTTCAGGGTTTGTGACAAGCTCGGACCGCTTTACATCTGATGACTTGACTTAAAAAAAACGTTTTTTACCAGCCCGGAAGTCCTGCTTTCGGGCTGGCTGCATTTAGACCTGCACTACGGCCAGGGACCACCTTCAATAATGAAAAAGGAACACCGACGCATGAATGACGAAGAAAAGCGAATGCAGCACTATCAGAAATTATGCAAAAAATGCACAGCACTCTGTTGCCGTCATGTTGCCTTGAATATAGAAAAACCCACCACCAAACAGGACTACGATAATATCCGCTGGTACCTGATGCACAAAAACGTGCATGTGTCAATTGACCATGAAAATGAATGGTTGCTGGAATTTGTCACCGATTGCGAATACCTCGGCCCACGCAACGAATGCACCAATTACGAAAACCGCCCAAAAGTTTGTCGGGATTATCCCGAAAAGGATACGCTTTGCGTTTTTGAGGCCGATCACCGTCCCTATAAAAAGCTCTTCACCAACCATAAGCAATTCGAGCGCTATCTTGAAAAAAAAGGGAAAAAGTGGAAATTCAAAAAGCTGAAATAGCAGCAACTACATAAACGCAGCCAGATTACCGAATTCTATGTAATCGGTAATCGTACTTTTGTGCATGTGGAAATATTCTTCCTGCTTCTTATACCCGTCTTTTTTCAGTATCTGAACATCCTCTTCGCTCTCCAGGTCTCTGAGCTTTGCTTCCAGAAGCTTTTCGTAATGCGCACAGGCGTTTTTAAAAAGCTGATAGATGAATAGAATTATCTTGGCATTGGCGCCCAGGTTCTTCTTCCAGATGTGGCGCAACTCCCGGTCGGTTATGCCGATCTCCATTGCCCACTGCGTAACCGAGGAAGGCGATTTCTCGAAAAGCGTCTTGGTGGCGACGGTCAATGAATCCAGATTGCGTTTATTAAAGGTCGGATTGAGAATCTTATACATCGCATGACGGTTGAGGGATTTGGCAAAATACAGATAATCGAATTGTGCACTCTTTTCGAAGAGATCAACAGCCCCAAGCTCATGCGCGCAAAAGCCGGTCGTTGCCGATTGCGCTCCCGTCAAAATAATAAAATTGCTCTTTTTGTGATATTTTCTAAGCAGGTAAAACTGATCGCCCTGCATATCATCGAGCCCGAGATCAAATAAACACAGATGCCTGCAATCGGGCATTTCCAGAATTTCATCGGCTCGTCTTGCACCGGCTGCAAACGACATGTCGTAAAGCCGTATCGGGGCAAGCATATCCTTGAGCATCTTGAGCAGATCCGGATTATCATCAACACACAGGAGTTTGATGAGGTTATCCAGAAAGTAGAATGGCGGCATTTCGGCGAGCACATATGCCTTTCGAAACATGAAGTGTATATTTACGGTAACGCCTTTACAAGAACGCCCTAAAAGTATATCATTAAAAATATGAGTTTTCAAAATTTCACATGGGGCCGGATTTTAATTTCTGCCCGACGCGTTTGTTTACCTGATCACCAAATAGCAGCAAAACACCCATCCGATGCAAACGAATAACCGTCTGCTGGCGCAAGCGCTCCAAGTTCATAAAAATGGGGATTTACTGGCGGCAAAAAAGCTCTACACCTCTTATTTGGAGTCATATCCGCAGGACGCGCAGGCTCATCATTTTGCCGGAATTCTCTTTAATCAGTTCAATGAATTTGAGAAAGCCGCCGGCCATTTTACGCAATCACTCATGTTGCATCCCGACAACGTGCCGTGCCTGATTGACTCTGCCCGGCTGCACATCTCCACCAATAAGCATGACCAGGCATATTCGTCGCTGCAAAAAGCGCTGAAGCTTGCTCCTGAACATGAACAGGTTCATTTCACCCTCGGCAACCTGTATCGCAGCAGAAATCAGTATGAAATCGCAGCCGGACACTACGCGCGATGCACCGAACTCAACCCCAATTTCGTGGGCGCATACTGCAATTTAGGAGCCTGCTATCAGGAATTCGCGCAATCGGACAAGGCGATTGAAGCGTTTGAAAGTGCTTTGCGTTTAAAACCCAATTTTGGGGAAGTCTACAATAATATTGGTCTGATTCAGCTTGCACGCGGCCAGGCTGCCCCAGCGCTCAAATCGTTTCAAAAAGCGCTAGCCTGCATACCCCATTCGGCCGAAAGCCACCTCAATGCCGCCAATGCCTTCCGAATGCTTGACCAGCACGACAAGGCGATCGAGCACTACCACAAAGCAATTGCCATCAAGCCCGACTATGCCGAGGCATTCAATAATCTCGGCCGCGCGTATGCCGAAATACATACCTTTGAGAAGGCGAAAGAATCTTTCGTCAACGCCGTGCGAATCCGCTCGGAATATGCCGAAGCCCACTACAATCTCGGCAATCTGATGCGAGAGAATACCCACATGGATGAAGCGGTGATTTGCTTTAGAAATGCGCTCAAATTCAAGGAAGGATTCATTGCCGCCCTCACCAATCTGGGCGAAACATTTCAGGTGATGGGTAATCTCAAGGAAGCACAGCGATGCTTTCGTCAAGCGCTGAAATACGATGCAACGAATACACTTGCCTGCAGCAATTTATTGTCCTGCCTGAATTATACACCGGGTGTTTCACCTGAACAACTCTATCAGGAACATCTTTGCCGGGGCCGGTTTTTCCCGAATATGGGTTTGGGAAAAACCCGCAGAGCTTCTGATCCCGACAAGAAGCTGAGGCTCGGTTATGTTTCACCGGATTTTTGCCGCCATCCCGTCAGCTCGTTCCTCAAACCCCTGCTGTCCAATCACACGAAAGACGAATTCGAAATTTTTTGCTATTCGGCTGTCGGAAAAGAAGATGCCGACACCGCGGCTTACAGAGAATACGCAGATCACTGGCGATGCATAAGAAACGAATCCGATACAAAGCTGGTTGAGCTGATACGCCGGGATGAAATCGATATTCTCATAGACCTCGCAGGCCATACCGCCGGTAATCGGCTGGCTGTTTTTGCGCGCAAACCGGCGCCGGTACAGCTCAGCTTTCTGGGTTACCCGAATACCACCGGCCTTACCTCAGTTGACTTTCGCATCACTGACGAAATAGCCGATCCCGACAATGAACCAAAGTATCATAGTGAAGAGCTGATTCGATTGCCGGGATGCTTCTGCTGTTACGCACCGGCTACCGATGCACCCGGGGTAAATGAGTTGCCCGGCAAAGCTTCCGGGGCCCTTACTTTCGGCTCATTGCATAACCTGGCCCGCTTAAACGCTGATGTTCTGCAGCTCTGGGCACAGGTGCTCACGGTAGTAGCCCATTCCCGACTCCTCATTTTCAGGGATACAATGAATGAATCGATCGAGGCTCGTATCCGGGAAATCTTTACAAATGAAGGCATAGACATGTCCCGAATCGAACTGCAGCGCAGTGTCAGGCAAGGCAAGGGTCATTTATCCATTTATCACAACATTGATATCGCCCTGGACACCTTCCCCTGGAGCGGGCACACCACTGCATGCGAAGCCTTGTGGATGGGCGTGCCGGTTATCACGATGTGCGGTGAGCGTCACGCCGGAAGAATGGTCGCCAGTGTTTTACACCGGCTCGGATTGACGGATTGGATTGCAGCCTCCGCGCAGGAATATGTATCGATTGCTCGCAAGCAAGCAGCCGCCCCCGATGCGCTTGCCGGGCTGCGCGCCCATTTGCGTGAAGGTATGACCTCCTCGCTATTATGCAATGGCAAGCGCTATGCGGTGGAAATCGAGACAGCCTACAGGTCAATGTGGCGCAAAAGATGTGCTCAGTGAAGCGCAGTGTGCAGGAGCTTAGCCAGTTCATATTCGATTACATCAGCAACAGCAACCCAGTCTTCCTGCTGCTGCAAAAGGTGCATGGTCTCAAGCGAATAGAGGATTTTGGCCCGATCGGTTTGAGCCATACCGTTGTCAGTCAGCACAAGCTGCAATTGTTGCAGAGCAAGATTTAACAACGAGGCCGACTCTGCATATGATCCGGTTCGCAAACAGCGGACTATGCGTTGAAGAAAATCAAAAAGGGACTTTGAATCTACCTCCATAATGATGGCTCCTCACCGAGATTAAATATAATGAATCCGCCCGAAATGAATCAAAATCCTGCTCAGCTTCTCACCCGTGCGCTCGCAGTGCACAAAGCGGGCAATCTCAAAGAAGCGCTGTCATTATACCTTGACGTGTTGGAACAAGACCCAAACCACGGGGACGCACTTCATCTGGCCGGTCTCATTTTTGATGCCCAGGACTCACCTGCGCAGGCGAAATCATATTTACGTAAAGCAGTGGATGCGCATCCCGGCAATATTCTCTTTTCTATTGACCTGGCCCGGTTCTATATCAAATATCAGCAAACCGAATCCGCGCTGTCGATGCTGGAAAGGTTCAGCCCAGGGCAGGTCAACGACACATCAGTTCTCCTGCAGCTTGCACAATGCTATCGCAGCCTGGAAAAATGGGATGCCGTGTGTACCCTGCTGAACAAAGCAACTTCTCTCTCAGCGGGTAGCTTTGAAGTATGGAATAATTACGGCGCAACATGCTTTAAGCTGCGAAAGTGGCGCGAAGCAATCAGAGCCTTTACCCGGGCGCTCGAAGTACAACCCGGCCGGGCCGAGGCTTACAACAATCTCGGACTGGCATACGATCAGCAAGGCGATAGCCGGGAAAGCATAGACGCATTTACCCGGGCCTGCTCGCTCAAGCCCGACCTCTATCCAGCGCAACTCAATCTGGGCAAACACCTGCTCACTCAGGGGAACGTTTCAGGCGCGATCGAGCGCTTTACGTGCATCCCCCCTGCAGATCGCAACTACAGCGTCGCACAAAGCAACCTGCTGATTGCGCTCAATTACGATCCCGACATCTCAGTGCAGAAACTGGCACAAGCCCATCGTGAAGTTGGCACATCGTTGCGCCCCAATGCCATCCCGCGCCCGAAGCGGTCCGCCCTGCTTCACAATAAATTGCGTGTGGGCATCATCTCGCCCGACTTGTACCATCACCCGGTCAGCTTTTTCCTGCTGCCTTTGGTGCGAAACTATGACCGCAAAGAGATAGAGCTTGTTATTTTTTCTGATGTTGCATCGCCCGATCGATTGACCGGCGTGATCAACTCAATGGTTGACGAATGGGAGACGACGACCGGTCGTGATACCGAGCAAATATCTGAGTTGATCCAGCAAAAGCGCCTTGACATGCTCATTGATGTCACCGGTCACCTAGCCGGGAATCGCTTAGCGGCCTTTGCGCATAAACCCGCACCCGTGCAACTCTCATATCTGGGCTATCCTCACTCGACTGGTCTGGAAACGATCGATTACTACCTCACCGACGCGACCTGCGATCCGGATGGGTATGAGCCGTTCTATGCGGAAACCCTCCTCCGACTCGACGGGTGTTTTTGCTGCTACGAACCATTGCCTGATGCACCGCCGGTAGCTGAACCGCCCTGTCTGGTCAACCGACACGTAACATTTGGCTCCCTGCATCATCTCGCCCGGATCAATCCACGCATGATCGCCCTCTGGGCACGCCTGCTTAATGAGCTGCCCACTGCACGCCTGGTCATATTCCGCACCAACCTGCTCCCACATACAGCCGACCGCATACGCATGGAGTTTAACGAGCATGGGATCGATAGCGAAAGGTTGACGCTTACAAATACGGCCGGAGCCGGAAAGCACTACCTCTCTGTTTACGATGCAATCGACATTGCGCTGGATACCCTTCCCTGGAGCGGTCACACCACCGCCTGTGAAGCCTTGTGGATGGGCATACCCGTTATATCCCGGCCCGGTCGGCGGCATGCCGGTCGAATGGTTGCAAGTGTTTTGAAAGCTGCCGGCCTGTCGCCTCTGATAGCGCAAAATGACAACGGTTATATCGAAATCGCCCGAAAGCTGGCGTCGGAGCCGCAATCGCTCAGATCACACCGCAAACATCAGCGCAAACACCTGCAAAATTCACAGCTTCTCGACGGCGCAGGCTTTGCCGGAAGGTTTACCTATGCGTTGCAGAAAGCTGCCGCTTCAATTGCCTAGCTGCGATTTGCTATCGCCTGTTCCCATCAAGAAATTCACTCCACCAGTCCGGCTCCTGGGGATTGGGACACGATCTTGGATTTTGCGTATAATACACATGCGATTCATGATCGGAATTGTCACTTTCAACAACAACTTCAGCGCGCGCATTCGCCACAACGGTAACGATTTCTTCGGTTTTATTGCCGGTCAGTCTCACCTGACATTGGCTAAGCTTTTCAATGCCGATATCGTAAGCAGCACTGTCCTGAGCCCACTCCGCCATGAATTCATCCGCCGCCGCAGCTTCGGCATAGAAACTGAGATACGACCCCGATATTTCGACATAGATTCCGGGATCACCCATATTCTGAGAAGCGAGTTTGGCAACTGAATCCGCTACTGCTTTATTGCCCAGGTTTAAAACACCATCCAGATCTTTGTAAGTGAAAGCAACCGGCTTCCAGCTTCCAACCAGCTTGACTCCGGAGCCCTTTCGAACAAAGACATAATACAAATCCAACTCGCTCGACTTGGGAAAAAACATCCTAGCGATATCGTCGACAAATGCTATCTCATCCGGCCACAGATCAAAGTCGATATTCCACAACAGGCTGTCGCCTTCCAGCAGAATTTCGGCCGTGTCACTGCTGTCTTCGTATGATTCCACCGTTAGACTGAGGGAATTGCCGAAGCAAGTCCTGGTGGAATCGTCAAAAGCCGGTCGTGTTACCTCGAACAAATCATCCCCAGCATTTTGCATTATATAATTCGGGCCAAATGGAATCTGCTCGCAGCCGGTTACAACAGGATCGGGACCGGTTGCCGACGAAGTGGAATCATCTCTCGAACAGTGTGGAAGAAATGCAATAGCGCAAAGCAAACACGAGCATATCACTTGAACTTTCATTATACCTCCCGGATAAAGTAGTTTAAAAATACAATTAGCATGCCAAGCACTCATCACTGTATATATGGTTAAATAAGGCGGTATTAAAAAACCGATGTATCACTTTTGACACAACCGAAACGCCCTGGTATCAAACACGACACTCCCATTCATACTGGATATGCCCAAATATGACCAGAGAAATTGAATTTTTTGTTGCCTCATCGGGCACTGTTTCCGCCCGTGTTTACTCTGATGAAGACAAAGTAAAGCATTTACACTCAACCGTTCGCCCGGAAGATGAGTCCCGCTACTTTGAGGACATGACGTTGTGGGGTGATATTATTGTATTTGCCGGAATTGGTCTCGGACATCACATAAAAAAAGCGCTATCGCAGCTCAGTTCCCACAGCCGCATCATTGTGATTGACATATTTGAGGAATGCATCAAACGTACACTGGAGAGCTGGCCCCGGTCAATTCGAGAAAAAGCCCATGCTTTCCACGCCGCAATGGCGCCACACGAATTGCCGTCATTGCTCTCCGGCAGTGAACAATCGCCGTCGCTTCGACTGCAGATTGTCAAGCACCCCGCCTCCTTTCATGTTGATCCCGCCTTCTACAATGACGCACTCAATCGAATTACCGCGTTTGTTAGCCGGCAGCACACCCCCCCCCGCCGGCAATGCAGGCCGCTGCTCTGTTTCGGAAGTCACTTTCTCGAAAATGAGCTTTCACACGCACTTGGGGCTGTAACCGGGGAACAGGTTCAGGCCTTTCACTATAAAAAATTCCACGACCAGGCAGCCTGGGAGCAGGGCCTGCAACAGGCGATTGAAATGGCCAGTCCGTCATACCTGCTATCGGTCAACATGAAAGGGTTCGATGGAAACGGACAATTAAGTGCAATAACCCAACGCCGGGGTATTCCGCTTATGGTCTGGTTTGTTGACGATCCACGACCTATACTGCTCCATCAGGGCAACTTTGTTACCCCCAATATGATCGCCCTTTGCTGGGAACGGGCATATCTTCCCTTTCTCAACCAATACCCGTTCTCTTCGGCGCATTACCTGCCTTTGGCCGCCGATCTGGAGATGTTCAACTGCGACTTCAATTCAAATCCACGCTACGATTTCGCATTTGCCGGCAGTTCAATGGCAGGCAGGTTCCTTGCCGATGTGCGCGCGGAATTTCTCTATAGTCAAGCTTTCGAGCCGGTGATCCAGCAAGTGAGCGACCGCCTGTTTGAGGACGCCTCAATCAACATCGATGCGGAAATTATGCGCTGCGCACGTTCTCTGCACATCACCATCCCCTTCAATGACCGGCGCAATGCAACCTGGCTGCGTTCGCTGATTATTCACACCGCCAGCATGAAAAAACGCAAACTCCTTATCCGAACTGCGCTCAGGCGAAACTGCCGGCTCTTTGGCGACCCCGAAGGCTGGCAGCACCTCTTCGGCAAAAACATCACCACGCACGACGATATCGACTACGCACATCAGCTCTCATCTGTCTATCATGATTGTGCCGTTAATCTGAATATCACCAGTTGCCAAATGCCCACGGCCGTCAACCAGCGAATTTTTGATGTACCACTCTCGGGAAGTTTCCTGTTGACCGATAGGCAATCCTCACTGCCGGAGATGTTCGAGACGGGCTCCGAAGTAATTACCTACGAAAGTGCAGGCGACCTGCTGGACAAGTTCGATTACTACCGGTCACATGACAGGGAACGTCGATCAATAATCCGCAATGCCGTAACCCGCATACGCAAAGAACACACCTATTCACACCGGCTGCAGCACATCGAATCCGTGCTCACCTGAAAACGGCCTGCCCCTGCGGGCAAGCCTGCATTTTCTTCCCCCTCGATAAGAAAACTACCTGATCGCGGGCAATTTGAGTCGCTTATGAATATCGCCCGATTTGATTTCGAGGATATAAAAGCTGTCGCCCAGACGGTTAAATGTGTCAAGACGCCACATCAGATTGTCGGAACGCAGGCTGCCGGAAGCAAAGACCTGCGAAGCCACCCGACTGCCGTCGACCTGGAAAAGTGATAAATGTACATCCGTATTGCGCAGTGAAACCGGCAATTTTATTGAAATACCGTATGCCGTCACTATGCTGCGAATCGGAGAGACATCCTGAGATGCGCGCACAATATCAACCGGCGTCATGCCAATCAATTCACTCACAGAAACGTCATTCAAGGCGTAGCTTTGGCCACCGCCGCCGGTCATCGCAGCCTGAGGAGCAATCGCATCATTGAACCCGGCATTCTGTTGCTCCCGGGTGGTATTCGTGTCGGTCCACATTTTCATCCACGGCTCAAGCGCAAGCAGACTGGTTTGTCGCGTGACAATGTGATAATTCTTGCCGATCTCCTTGATCCGCGCAGCGTTATCATGCCAGCCGTTTTGCGCCAGGCCTTCACTTTTGCGAAATGACCATTGCACATCGGAAGCGCTGCCGCCGTCCGCGAGCGGTCGGGCCGTAATATCTTTTGTAAATGACAAGCCGCCCAGCGTTCCTGAGATAGAAAACGGATACGGGCCTGAAAGAGGCGATTTGCCCTTGGCTCTGGCTGCTACGTACAGCATAACCGAGGGCTCCCCCCAGTAGGGATACGGCATCAGAGAACTCGATTTCGCCATTGGGCGGGCAATCATTATGTCATCATAGTACATCGGGTAAAAGCTGTTGTAGCTGTAAACTATTTCACCAACCGAATTGCTCGAAGTGGTCACGGTCATATCAGAAATGCCATATCTGTAGCCGCCCATAAAAAGATCGGGCAGTTTGGGAATTTTTTTCTGCATCCCGTTCGCATCATAGATATGGTAAGCGTAGTAATAATAATCATTGCGCAGTGAAGCTAATCGATAGCCACGCGCCGCATTGGCGATGGTTGAAAACCGGTAATCATCTTCAATGGAAAAAAATGCGACATCGGAACTGGAAACCATTTCTTTGAGGCTATCGAAAAATTCATCATAGGCAACGCCCGCCGCCGTTGGCTCGTAGGAGTTCCCGCCCTTTGCCGAATTTAAAATTCGCTTTTGATAATTATACGGTTCGTAAAGATCACTGATAAGGATCACTACGCCCTCTCCGTCTTGGTCCAGTGCCGTTTTGAGCGCTTCTTTTAAATTCGCATCACCAGTGGCTTGGGCTGCCACGATTGCGCTATAGGCTTTGCTGAGATTATCGCCGGTAGGCTTTTGCGGGGAATCAAAAAGCATTGTAGCCGACGCCCCCGAAAAGACCAGGTTGAACTTCTGATCATCGGCTACATACTGCTTCAGGCAGAGAATTGCAAATTTCTTCGCTCGTTGCAACACACGTATATCCTGGTCGGTCGACGATGGAGCCTTCGACCCATTTGAAAGAAATTCGTTGCGCTTATTATAATAGTCCCCCCAATTCCAGTACTCATTGCGTATGTCAAACACAATTGTCCGCGTAACCGGTTCATCCTGCAAATCAACGGTAGATTTTTCAATCAGGGTTGCAAATCCCAGGGTGGCATGACCATCCAGCTTGTCGATTCCCTGCCACGCAAACTCACTATTCGCGCCGCCAGGATCAACCGTTTCAATAGAGCCGGCGCTCAGCGTATAGACATTTTGTAGTACTGCTTTGAAGGGAGCGGAAATGGATGCGGTTCCGTTAGCAAATCCGGGAATATTTACCCGGTACGAAGTGTTGTCGTTGACGTAAACAGAATACGAAACCTTCCCTATCGGTTTTTTCTTAATCGTGCCCGGGTCACCATAATAGTAAGCTCTGGAAGTATCATAAGCAAACGGCAATGCAGCCTGAATCAGGCCTGCCGAATCATCATCAAAGGTGTGATGCAGGACAATCTCTACTTTGCGGGATTTCCTGGATTCTGCGGGAAAAATACGTAGATTGTAGTAACCGTTCCCCCAGAGCTCGAGCAGAGCCGGATCCATGCGGCGTCCGACGATTTCGTTGTATTGCTCCCGCGCCAGTTGCCTGTCCTGAATTTGGCCGGCGACCTTCTGCCCTTCGATCCACAAATACAGGCTTTCGGCAACAAAATCTTCAGGAAAATTCATAGAGAGCGAAATCTCGATACTGTCATGCGCTTTTTCCTGCCAGGTTGGTTGACTGGAATTGACCGGCCTGCCACCAGGCCCGAGGGTAATACTGCCCGGATTATCGACATACTGCCTCGCATTGTCAGGCATCAGCTCAAGTATGAGATTGGTCTTTGCCAATCCATTGACCACTTCCGTTCGAATCGAAAGCTCCTTGACTACGGTATTTACCGTTACGGCAGGCTGCTCCTTTACCGCACGGGAATAGATGCTTTCGAGATTGACAACCGAATGCACCGATGAAACGAGCAACGCGCAACCGAGCAACACTAATCGATAAGTTTTTTGCATGGTACTTCCTCCACGTTCAATGAAAAGCACTCCACACTAATCGCAAATAACATGCCCCCTCCATATGCCTGATGCGGAGCAAAAAACAGGGACTCCCCATCCCGCAAGCAACACCCTGCGTCCCGAATGTGAAACCCTTTATCTGTTGTTCACCTTGTCTACGAAATCGAAATCCGGAGTTGTAACGCGAATCAGAAACACTCCGGCAGGCAGTGCCGACAAGGGAAAAAACGGGACTTTGGATCGTGCTGCAAGAATTGAGCTTCCCATAACATTTATCACCGATACCGAATACGGCAGTTGCGACCGCTGAACCGTTATGCCTTCTCCATTGACTCGAATTGCACTTGCGGCATATCTGCTCGCCTTCTGCAGGCCAATAGCCGTATTCGCCTGGGATCCCTGAGCTTTGATCAGGGCATCATTCACATACCCCTTCTCCAGCGCCACGGCACGGTGGGCATTGCTTTCGTGCCGAACGATCAGTGTCGCCAGGAGAACTTTGCTTGAGCGAATTGCGAAATTGGATATCCAGGCGAATGTGTATCGGTGAAGAAGTGCGTCATGGTCGGAGACAACCATTCCATCGGGAATTTCGGTACGCACATCCTTTATTTCTGCGGCCAGGGTTGTGCCGACCGAGAGATAGAGATTAACCGCATGGGCGCCTTCACCGTTGAGAAGATATATCTGATAGGTATAAACCGATCCCGCTATTTTTTGCGGCCCGTCAATTGCAACCCGAGGATTGGAAATGAGTTGCACCGGCTGATTAAAACCGGTTACGGGCAACGTGGGAATAATGCCGACCGAGTGCTGTAAAAGAGCAACCGCATCCAGCGAGGTCACTCTGGCGTCACCATTGACATCGGCAATTTTGCCGGCGAAGGCGTCGCAGATATTGTAATCCGAAACAGATTTGACGATGCAGTTCAACACATGCGAAGCATCATCGCTGCGAACATAACCGTCTCCGGTAACATCGCCGGGAACCTGTATTGGTTTGGCATCCAAGCGAATGTATACTTTCTTGGAAGCCGGCTTGATTAAACCAATAGATGTCTGAATCTCTATTTCCCGGATTTCGAGCGAACACAAGGGGGAATGAGCTAAAAAATCAGCGGCAATATTGACATTGAGCTTCAATACTTCAAAGGCCCCCCGGTTTATTGATTTTCCGGAAGACTCAAATGCATACCGGTCGGTGTCCGGGCTGGAACTCTTGGTCGGAGACTCCCTGCGCAAGTTCCAGTGGGAAGCAAAACCGGTATTAACATCAGCAGGTGCTAATTGGGCTGCCTGGTGCTCGTATACGTGAACGCTAAAGGCGCATTTCAGAATGCCGGCGTCCTCATTGTTAAGCAAAAAAACCGGAATCTGAACGGTGCTGCCCTGAACGGAATAGACGTTGGGAACACCGACATCAACCTTGGGCGCCCGACCGACAACAGCGTCCGGCTGTATGGCGTACACTGCAAACAAAGGAAGAAAGATCAATACATTACTTACTTTTTTCATGCTGTTTTCCGATCCCTGTTCCCCACAATCGAAACATAATCTGCGATCAGTACCGCAACCCCCATGCCAGGTGGGTGGACACCTTTTAATCGCAAATCAGCCTCGACCGATCGCGTGATCAATACCAGGCAAAGGAAACTGCATCTCAAAAATGAGACGGTTTCTCCTGTCGAATGCACAGATCGATTCATACGCTTTGCCGGCCCAATAAACACCGGAGCTGCACCGTATTTTTGATCCGGCTACGCAGTGTAAAAAGTATATTACTTCAACGTGAATATGTCGTTATATTTTCAGTGAGCATTATATCTTAACAACCTGAATTGTGCTTTCGTATGGGAATTGACAATTTTGCCTGGGTCGCTACCTGGAAAATTACACATCGATGCAATTTAAAATGCGTTTATTGCGATCGACGTGAGATGACCGAAGCAGGCGCGGTCGAAGACGTCGACCATATCGCAATTGTCGAGAAAATAGCGCCCTACAAGCCGAAATTCTTGAATATAACGGGCGGCGACCCATCGCTGCTGACCGACCTTCCGGCAGTCTTCAAGCGCGCGAAAGAACTCTGGAATCCCCGCATACGCGTCGTACACAACGGGACGCAACCCTACAAATTGCTCTGCGCATTCCCCTGGCTCGATCGGCTGGTTTTCAGCATAGACGGGCCCGGTACGGTCAACGCGCTTACCCGCGGCATCAACGGAAAGCAGGTTTTCAAGCGCATCGCCGAAGTCGTGCCCGAAGCGGCAAAACACGGCGTCGAGCTTGCCTTCAATTGCGTCCTCACTACCAAAAATTATGATTATATCGAGGCATTGACAGAAGAGATACACGCCATATCCCCCGCTATTTCGGTCTGCTTCAGCCCCGTAATGCCGCCGAAAAGTGACATCTCGCTGCTCAGCTACCCGGACAAATACGAAGACTTCCGCAAACGCTACGCACAACTCAAAGTGCAGGGACACTACCTGCTGCAGACCTTCGACAATCTGAAGATTCACCACGAAAACTTCGCTAAAATCAAATGCTACAACCAGTATTTCACTTTGCGCATCAATCCCGAAGGCAAAATCTCGTCCTGCGCCATGAACGTCCCCGTACATGTCAATGAATACGCTGCCAGGTGGAAAAAAGTTTTTACCCGGGACGGTGCCAAAAAAGCACGTGACCTCGTCGAAAAATTCCTCAGCAACCGCGTCGGCAACAACGTCGACTTTAACTGTACCACCATCTGTCAATGCGAAAACTGGATGGACGTGCTCTTTCTCAATCACTACAACGAAAGCATCCCAATCTACATAAACGGCCTTGCAGAGCGGGTGAGTGAAGAAGAATTAATGCACGTTGCCAATTTTGTCAAGCAACACATTAATGCGGAATTCGATGTGGAGCTGTTCAAGGAGCGGATTGCGTTTCCGGTTCAAAAGAGTGCGGCCTAATCATAATTTTCGGCAGGCTGATTATACAATTCCATATTCTCGCGCCATGATCGCCTCTCTCCCTTCCAGTCCATATACTCCTGCCAATCCAGAATGTTGCGCGCCGGTCCAAGCTTTAACCTCAACTCTGCATCGCTGAGCAAATATCCTTTCTCTAACCACAATCCATAAGACGCGCTGGTTGCATTGAAAGCTTCGTCGGGTTTGGCGATGTTAATGCTGACGAAATTGTATGCGGCAAGCACGATGACAAATGCGATAAGCAGGCGTTTGAATCTAGCCAGCAAAACACCAAGCGAGAGTAGCACAAAAGGAAGCATTGATAACAGATATTCATTTTCGAAAGGATAGCGAAACAGGAGCAATTCATAGCCAACAGCCAGCATTCCGGTAACACCGAGCAACGGGAGATACCGATGCAATGGAATTTTTTTCCAGTTTATCAGTAGAACAGCAGCAATCACCCCCAACATGCTGGTTCCCGCCAATCCCCAGAAATAAATATTTTTATACACAAATCTGCCCAACCGTAAATAGGGCGTCCATTGTGCGGGATTGCCGAAGGTATATCCTAAAAAATGAAATGATTGATGACTATAGAGATAAACCGGCAGGTAACAGGCAGCTCCCACCGCGCCGGCAAGAACTCCGCAAGCAATGATCTTCACTTTTGGCTGTGGTAATTTTATTGCTGCCAGCACCAAAAGTCCGCCTACCGCCATAAACGAAGATAGCCGAATACCGATTGATAATCCAAGTACCAGAGCGCCCCACCAGATTTTATTGTGCAAGAGCAAAATCACTCCAACCAGCAAAAAGGCCACCGCCCAGAGATAATCAATCGTACATGTTGAATTGACCCATACAACCGGATGAATGATCCAGGCAACGCCCACCCAGAATCTATGATGTACCGCAAAGATATCGCACAAATGCAGAATTGCAACCAGACAGATGATTGACATGATCATGGATCCTGCATTTGAGGCAATGAAGCCTCCAAGGTGAATAAGCGGCAAATTCAGAAGCTCATACACCAGATATCCGGGAAAGCGGGAAGGAATATATTGACCGGTCTCAAGTAAATGCTGTGTAGATTCAATTACAGAATATGAGACGTCATCAGTCCCAAAACCCATGAAAATGAAAGGCGCATACAAAACGGCAGCAAATACGATCAATGCATTCCGGGTTAATGCAGGATTACTTCCAGTCTCAATTTGCTTAATCCGGCCAAAAACATGCTGCATAAGCAACTGTGCCCATTGGTGAGGAATACATTTAGAATATTTAAAATACACAGTGCTCACTAGCGAAAAATTTTTCAACGGAAAAGTATTTTCCAATACAACAAAGTAACCACCACATAAAAAGAATGCACACAACCAAGCACTGGAAACCAATTACCCTTCTGATTTTCGGCCTGTTTCTTCTTCGGGGCGCCATCAACATTCTTATGCTGCCGCCATTGGAAGGTTCTGATTCGGTAGGCCACCTTGAATATCTCCGCCACCTGAAAGTACACAACGGCGCCTGGACTCCACACCACATGGGTCTGTCCAACCATGCCGCAAAGTTGATGAAGTATTTCCCCTCCAACGCGAATCTGCAGGGATTCTCGATTGCCTACGAACATGGCGCCAAGGAATACCAGGATTTTTTTGCCCGCCCGGATTCTACACTACAAAAATTAAAAAACGAGGCGCAGGAGATTCCTTTTAATCAGGCATCCACAATCTGGCTGCCAAACGAAGAGAACTGGCAACGCAAGCACCCCCCCCTGTATTACTTTGCCCTCAACGCGCTGGTAAATGCCGTTAATCCACCGACCTACCTCGGCGCCATCCACTGGTATCGTCTTGTTTCCTTGATAATGCTCGCGCTTTCGGTTATTATAGTGGCGATCTTTTCTCTGCAGATTGACGGATTCGAAACAACCAAAAGCCATCGCCTCATTAATGCATTTCCTCTGCTCCCTTTGCTGTATTGCGCGCAGTCGATGATATACGTAGTTGCCGCACGGATTTCGAATGATGCTTTGGCGTATCCGCTCAATGCTGCTGCTATCCTGCTGCTTTACCTCATTCTTAAATCGGATAATAATCGCACATCGCTGCTGTTAAGCGTTTCCTGCGGGCTGACTATCGGAATTGCATTCTGGACAAAAACCTATGCGCTGGCGTATTTGCCGACATTGCTGGTCAGCGGAGTACTATTCTCGTATTTTTCGAAAAAGCTGATGTATCTGCGTAATCTTGCGATCGTATTTGGCGTCGCGCTGCTTGTAGCATACCCGCTCATCATGATTAATCTGGGCTTTTCAGGATCGATAGACGGCGCAACCATCAGACAACGTGCGATAGAATACGGCAGTGGCGACGTAAATCCGTTGAAAACATGTATCTACCTGTTCTTCCAATCCTTTGATGGATATAAACAGTTCTTCCGCATGCTGGTCACACGGGCATGGACGGGTAACTGGTCAAATATCGGCAACTATTTGCCGGTATACCTGGCGCACGCAGCGCTGTATGCCTGCATCACCATTCTGCTCGTTAAAAGACTCATTAAGCAAGACCGCATAACGTGGTTGCTCGAAAATAAATTCCTGGTATTTTCCGTTATCCTGCATGTGTTGCTGTTTGCGGCCCTGGTCCGGCTGGGTATTTACCTTTACATGAGATCCGGAGAGCCGGGCAATGTTGCCGGATATTATGCCTATGTTTTCTATCCTACAGAGCTATACATTTTCTGGAAACTGCTGGCCCCGAAACGACACATTCTTGTCGCGTCGCTTATCGTAGTGCTCCTTGCCTCTGACTTTATTGGTATTATCGCCCAATTACTATTCTATTATTCAGCCGGTAGCCTTGGAATTGCAAAAATGGTCGTCCCTCACCCCGGATTCTTGCACCTGTTGCCACACAACTGGAGTCTTGCGCCATGGACGACTGTTTCATTTCCCATCATTAGCTTCCTCATCATCGTCTATTTTTTTGTTGCAAGCTCATTTGCGATTTACATTTTAAGAGTTCACACTAAAAAAGCCGGCTGATTTGCCATGAAATTATCTACAAAAATCCTGCTTGATCGGGTTATTGCCAGACCGCTTGCAACCTTGGTGAATGTCCTGGTGTGGCCATTGGGCAAAATTTTAAACCGCGATCACGCTGCAGACCCCGACAAAGTTAAAAACATTGTCGTGCTTAAATTCATCGGCATGGGTAGCATCCTCAGATCAACTCCGATGCTTAAAGCGCTGAAATCAAAGTACCCCGGTTCCCGTTTGCATTTCATCACCAGATCCAGCAATAAGCAATTGCTGAAACGCCTGGAAACAATCGACCAGCCGATGTATGTTGAAGACTCAAATCTGCTTTTGCTGTTCATGTACACAATCAAAACTCTGGTCCAATGCTGGATAATCCGCGTGGATTTATTCTTTGATCTCGAAGTCTATTCCGGATTTTCCACTCTGCTCGCCACTGCAAGCCTGGCCAGAAACCGCTACGGATTTTACCGCTTCAGCGCTATGTTTCGCATGCAACTGCATACCCACCTTGTTTACTTTAACGACAGCAAAAACATTGCTGAGATATACATGCAACTGGCGGCGGCTTGCAATGCCTGGTCGGATGATTTCAAGCTGGTTGAACCGGCAATTTCAGATAAAGAAGTACACGAGCTTGAGGAATTCATTGACCAGCCGATTGGTGAATTGACAGACAATGCCGTAATTATAAACCCGAATGCTTCTGAATTGATGTATGAACGGAGATGGCCTTTGAGCTATTTCGCCGCGTTGGTTAATCATCTGACAGAAAATTCTAAACTGACATTCTATATCGTCGGCAATAAGCAAGAACGAGACTACTGTAACATGCTGGTCAATGTCCTTTCCCGCGAGGCGCAAAGCAAAACTACAAATACAGCGGGAGGGATCTCATTTGGTGCTGCGTTGGCGCTCATTAAGAGGGCCAAACTCATGATTACAAATGATTCCGGTTTATATCATCTTTCTCTCAGCATGGGCACACCGACCCTTTCGCTATGGGGCCCGGTAAGCCCGACTCATTATGCAAATTACCATTATTGCATAAATGAATTTGCCTACAATGAATTCACCTACTGCAGCCCGTGCGTCCACAGAGTTGACCGCCCACCTTGCGCAGGCAATAATATTTGCATGAAATCCATAAAACCATCCACCGTCTACTCCAAAGCCTGTAATTTATTAAAAATTCCTCAACTTGAAAATGAACCTGAATTAAATGCAGCATATTATTCTGAGTATGATCCTAAGGTCGACATTACTGTGATGAGACCGGATAATAAATTGATCAAATATTAAGGGTATTTTTAACTGCCGCATTTGGCGACGCGTTTGCCCCCCCCGAAGCCTTCAAATTCCTTTTTCAAAAATGCGTATTTTCCAGTTGCCGTCCCCGGCACCCACCCAGGGTTGCTCCTTGATCAACTCAAGCGTTTTCTTCCACAGATACAGCCTCTGCTTGATGGCATGACATTAAAGCGATTTGCATGCCGGTTGGCCGCTATAACTGCAATTTTGTAAATTATTGGAAAGTTTATCTGCTGGACATTCATTATCTTTTTTCCGAATTCACGTTATACCGGATGAATTAATCCAGCAACCTGGGACATCAATATCATTATTTTTGAAAGGAAACCGGCTCGAATGACGCCTTCGATGCGTTTAGGGCTTGCATTGCATGCCTGATTCAACTTTTGCCGACCACTTCGCATCGTCTGCGCGCAAAAAAAGGTCGAAACATCGCTTGGTTGGCGATGAGTCGCTATATTTGTCCGGATTTGGGTTCCTCACTCGCATGTGATCCCGGTCACATCCATCCCTGCAAGCAAATGTTATTTTCACAATGAACAACGCGTAGCTTGGGTAAGACGTTTGCTCCAAGCTGCACCGGGCTAACCGAACCATCAAACTGCGGCAGAGTATAATGGACCAGCAAACCACACGAAATCCTCAGACGTTTTTCAACTATCCCGCCTGCATAAGCTGTCTGGATCGTCCGTGCATGCGCCTGCGCTTAGGAGCCGTGCTTCCCGGGAAATATCAGCTTGTTGCATCGAGGCTTGTCGGCAAACCGTACTGCCCGTTCGTCTGTCAGGACCCCTGGGAAGTGGAGCAAACACTGCTTGACACACGCCTGCCCGAGCTTATCCTGGAGACAGACTTCTTTTTCGGCGACTTGAGTCCTGCTGCAAAACTCAATTACAATATCAATAGCTTCGTCACGGATTTCGACGACAAAGCGTCGCGGGTCGCGTATTTGCTCAGGCTCTGGCAAGACGATTTGCTCGTTATGGCGCGCATTCCGTACAATTACGAAGCGGATGAAAAATTACGCCGGTGGTTGTATACAGAGCGTATGGCCATAACCCATTTGGCACAGGCCGCTGAGGAAGCAAATGAATCCGTGCTTACCGACGAATTAATCGAAGAGGAGCAAAAAATCCGCCTGTTCAACCCCCGCTGGGAACATGCCGATACGCAGCGTGCGAAATCGAGTCCCGACTCAACGACCGAAAACGACAGCATTTATCTCAAAGCCCAAGTCGAGGGCATTCCCGACGGCGCCTCTGTGCAGTTTGATATTTTCGATCCCGCCGAAACGCCGAGAACGTTGGTCGAAGGTATAAAAGGAACTGTCGAAGACGGCGTTGCTGTCGCAGAATGGACCGTTACCGATCCCAGGCCCGATGATGCTTCCGGTAATACTTTCAAACTGGAATTTGAGGCGTCGGCAAGAGGCAAGAAATGCGACGCCTGCGAGATTCCGGTTGAGGTTGAAGAATTTGTTCTTTCTATCTAAAAATAAAGAAAAAAAATGCTTTCCACAGAGATGGATGATTATGCGTAAGCGATTTCTATTGACAAATGTGATTTTGCTGTTGTGCCTTATTAATTGCTCGAAAGCTGATCGCAAGATAAAAGATGCGATTCTTGAAGAAAAGGCCCGTATAAATACTGACTCACCCGTAGGCCTATCAATTAAAGCAATACACTTGCTTAACCCTGCAGAACAAAATGCGTCAATTGAAATAATAGTAGATAAAAATAAGTATGAAATTGACCTTAGTCCCCTATTTATAAAAACGAAAATCTGCTGTGGAGCGTTTTCTCTTGATACTAACTGGATTTACAGGTGCGGCTTAGGTAAACTGAATTATGAAATGAATGAGGAACCAGAAAAATGGGAATTCTATATTGGTTTAAAGTCCGGTACAGAAGCAGCAAATATTATTATTCAAGATGAATTGCTGGATACTATCCTCGTTATTCAGACTCAAATCCCTCAAATAAATTGTAAATGCTCAGATATCGAAAAAATTGAAAGCTGGCGTATTGAGGAAAACATGCTGCATATTAGCTCGAATGCTTCACAAAATGCATTTCGCTTGCAAGAAGTAATTGCCGAAGGAAATTGGAGAATATCCGAAGGATTTCATTATAAATGCAGTCCTATCATTGAGTGGTGGTGCAAGCTTGATACTATAAAGGAAATGTATTGTGGTTGCCCGCAAGAATATGGCAACAACGCACTCATAGACAATCCTGATTGTTGGGACGTAGAAAGAAAAATTTATTTTGCAGGCGAATACTACGAATCTGAAAAAAAAATAATCCTTACACCGGTAAGTTCAAATTTTGCTTACAAAGAATTTAGAAATCTTGGTGCAATAGCATATAACAAACCAACCGAAGTCCAGGCTGAGGATTGATACATGAAAAAGCGTTGGCTAGATATTCCTTCGATGTCACAAGGCAACCAGGCAGAGGCCGCTGAAAGCAAGAAATGGTGCGGACGAGCGTCTTCAAGCATGATTTATAATTATTACAAGCAAATCGAAAATCAAACCAGCCAGTATATCGTTAACAATCAAACTCTTGGCGACTTCTATTACCCGGATAATCAAATTGCTGCAAATAATTATGTGCTCACCCAGCCCCTTGAAAAGGCTCTCTCAGGCTGGAGTACTAAAACATTATTTCCTAAAAACTCGCGAACAACTGATATTGGCGACGAAGAAATAAAAAAAACCCTGCAACCCGTCTTTGACACGCTTGATAAAAATAATCCGGTTCTGTTTTATTCAGGTATTTCACTTGGAGTCACAAAAGCAAGACATATTGTTGTAATCTCTGGGTATTGCATCGATAAAAACAATATTTTGTGGCTTCAAATTGATGATCCGGCAACAATGAGGGACACTGATGGTGCAAATGAAAAATCGGATTTTCTGGGTATATCAAATTTAGATATTCTTGACACTGGTTCATGGAACGAACGCGGTTGCAGATATTGGATAAAAGCTAGACGTCTTTTTGAAAAAAACGAACACAGCGACGTTCAGGATGACTTATGGTGTGATCATCATGACCGCCCAGGTTTTGTTGTAATTATAAATGCAACCGACACGGCATCAAGTCAATATTCACATTTTGAACAAACCCCCCTCTTCTCCCTCCCCCTCGACCTCGACCTCGGCCTCGAAACAACCGCCGACACAATCGAAGACCTGTATATCCACACCGAGCAGGAATTTCCCGGTGGCTATTTCCCGGTTGGCGCCAACACCACCTGGCATGGCGGCGTACATTTGCTCGGATCCGATGCACAGCCGGTACACGCTATTTCCGACGGAACTGTCGTATGTGCACGTATGCCATCGAGCGATCCCGAAAAGGACAGACTTATCTATGGTTCCCGCAATTTTGTCCTTGTCAGGCATACACACAATGAAAAAACCTGGTATTCGCTGTACTATCATCTTAAATCAATCGACATGAGTTCACCCGATGCAGAAAAAATCGGCTGGCTCAAAGGACAGAAACTCAAATTCAAGACCAAAGTCAATTTCCGCGCAATCCCGGATGACAAGGACAATGAGCCATTGTCGTCATTTCAAACCGGCGAAGAGGCCCAGGTGGTATCAACAGCAGAATCCCCCTGGTATGAAGTCATGCGCAGTGATGGCCAGGCCGGGTACTGTTACTTCAAACCCGACTGGGCCGATATCATCGATGGTATCGACACAGAACTGGCCGACAAATTCAAGCAAGGCAACCATGTCTATCAGATCGGCAAGACTGTTCTGGCGGGAGATATACTTGGCTATATCGGAGACGGCGTTGTTGCTGAAAATGGCGCAATCGTAAAAAAACCGATAATTCACTGGTCTGCCTTTTCACCCGAGCTGCTCGAGGGCAACTGGATACAGGCCCAAGACTCCGATCAGGATTTCAACTGCGACAACAAGACAATAATCGATCTTGTCGAAAGCGGAGATTCTTCGGGCAATGGCGTTTTCAACGCCGACGGCAAACTTACCGCCGAAGAGATTATCGCGTTTTTCAAAAACGAAGACAACGCAAAAAAACTCCGTCCCTATGCATGCAAATTCCGCTCCGAATGGTCGGTTGACTGGCATGCAGCCGTCGACAAAATCAAGGCGGCAGGCAAAAAACCGAAACCGTCGATATTGACATTGTATAATTTCTGGTCCGATGCGGCCAATGCAGATACTACGCTGCCATCGAATGGCCATGTGTGGCATTATAATCCGATTGCGTTTGTGGAAGCAATGTGCATCCCGAAACCGCAAGCCGCCCGGGCAAAAATTATGGTACATGCCTTTGAACCCGACAGCTATTTTCTCCTCCCCTCTTCACTGGGAATTGTCAAGGCTATTGCCGAACATGCGTCATCGAATGAAATTGCCGATTCTCTGCTTATCATGCACCGCTCCATTGACGGCGACACACAGGACCTTACGCAGCAGCGGGCTGATTGCCTGAACAGCTTTTTGGCCGGCAATAAAGACGGCTGGGCACATCATTTTCAGAACAACACCTGGGCCGACCGTGAAGAGCAGATTATCCTGCAGCACCTGAAAAATAAAAATGGCGAGCCCTATTATGGCGGAGAAATCGACGGCATCAGCGGCCCGAAACAGAAAGGTGGAATCAGGCAGTTTCAGGAAGAGAATAATTTGACTGTGGATAGTGTTTCCGGGCCGCAGACGTGGGGACAGATGTTTACCGTTTTGCATGAACAGGCCGGAAAACCGGAGCTTGCCGCTGCGCAGGTGGTGGTTGCACAAGAAGCGCATTGTGAGGATACTGAGACGCTGGCCGAGGTGCTGTTGTGGAACATGAATGCTGTTCCTGCAGTGACCGAATATGAAAATGACAGCAAATCGGTTTATGATGCATGGCTCCAGGCCGTTGCCATTAACCTGCAATCCGGCGGCGCAGCCGAAGAACCAGGTAAAGAAGACCTTCGCTTCGATTTGCTGGTCGATCCGAATGATCCGGA
>WJLW01000036.1 GCA_014728295.1 Chitinivibrionales bacterium
GCAAAATTCGCCTTTTTCGTTGAACGGCAAGCCGCGGATTCCCAATGAAGGCCGGCGTCCGGTGGGAATGAAGATCTATTCGCTTCAGGGTCGTTGTCTGCATTCGGTGGATATACCCGCCGCTTCCGTATCACCCGTAGCTGTCGGCAATCCGCTATCGTCCGGGCTGCACCTGTTGCATGTCAATTACCGCGATGGAACGCGTGTATTTCGTCGAATAGTAAACCGCTAATAATACTTTGGTGAATGTTTGAGATGAAATTTTTTGCGTGCAAGATTCTGCCGGCATTTTCGCTGATTCTGATCGGCGCAGGATAGGCGAAATCACATCAGGCAATCCGCTCCGATCAGACCACGTTTGCCCGTTCGTCAATAGGGCAGACAACAGGCGGCGCGCAGCCGAAACCGATAATCGGCAGCCGGGGAATTGCTGTTTTCTGCAGAACGCGCGCCGGCAAATCGAACGAAAAAAGCTTTATCTATGACATGCAGGGCAAAGTACTGAGAAAATTTGGCTTCGGCATGTACAGCAACTCGAAAGTTGCACAACGGATATCCCGCTGAGAGCTTCCCGGTATAAACGCTGACCTGGTCCTCTCTGATATAGTCCGGCCTGAACTAAAAGAGCAGATCTTCAGCGAGGCGGTGACGGTATGCAGAGGGACGTTGCATTGTATCCGGTGGATATTCTTGCCGACATCACTGAAACGAATCGGTTTACAGGATCAATGTCATTCGATGAATTTTCCGCGAACCCGGTTTAATGACCGGAGCGAAGCACCCTTTCTATAAAGTTTTTGCTATTTGACAAAAAGCATCTTGTGCACAGATATGTGAGATTCTGCATGCACATTGACGATATAGGCCCCGGGCGGTAGCTGACGGGTGGAAATCTCCACCGCCGAAAGGCCGGCCTGACTCGCATGGCGGATGCTTTTTACGACCCTCCCGCTCACATGTATCAGAGAAATATCGGCCGCCCCCCGCACCGTGCCGTCGAAAGTAACGGCAATCGATCTATCTGCCGATTGCGCAACATTGATTACGCCCATGGCTGTTGCGCAGCGGCGGCGTGACAGAGCCGACTGCGTAGCGCCGTCCAGCGTCGCTTCCACAATGGTGCACAGCGCTTTTCTGCGCGTCCCAAGCACAGCGCCGCCGGTCGGATTAGAGAGTTCGATGGAGAATGTCTTATTGCCTTTAAACTGCGGATCGCGCATGATTGGAATGCCGATATTTCGCGGACCGTTATCGGCGCGATCATTGGTGACCATCGGCCAGGAGACCGTGCCTGATGTTTCGATATAGTCCTGACCGGCTTTTGCGCTCCCGTCGGATGTGCTGTAGCTCACCGATGTCGCCACGGTTGCCGTCTGGTCGTATTGCGGGCGCTCGATAACCACCCACAGGGTTTCATCAATGGCATCTTCATAGGAGAAGTATTCACGATGTGAAAATTGAGCGAGACCGGCGCCCACGGGCGAATCGCCCTTGAACTTGGCGCGATTGCCGCCGTCATTGATAACGATTTGCATCGAATCGACGCCCCCCATCGAAGCGCCGCTTACATCCGAGAGCACAACATAAAAGGATTCACTGCCTTCAGCATCACTGTCATCCATGATTGGCACATAGACCGTTTTCGATGAGTTGTCACCATCACTCCATTGCAGCAAACCGGTTGTCGACTCGTAATCGGCTCCTGCCGTCGCATCGCCGTCAACGGTCCGGTAGCGTACCGAGGCGGCTCCACTGGTGCCGCCGTTTCTCACGACGGTAAAGGCAATGCCCTCCTGGCTGTCCGAAACTTCATTACCCTTCAATCCACCGCCGCAGAAGCTTATTGAGCCGCTGTTGCCGGCCCGGCTGTTATTGACAAGAATATCGGGATCGATAATAACATGCCAGACATAAAAACCGCCTCTGCCCGCGCAGGTTACATGCAGACGTCGATCGGGTGTCTGCACAATGCCCTGAGCGGTCAGCTCGGAATGCCATCCCATGCCCTGCCCCTTCCGACCCAGTTGGAGCACATTCTGCCATGTGCGTCCATCCTGGCTGATCGCGACATCGAATGAAGAGCGATTGCCGCCGTCATAGGCCAGCGCATACCAGCCTTTGAGCGCTCCGCCGGCCTCATCCAGTGCAACCGCATGCACATGATCGCATCCGGCGCCTGAATATCCTGTCCAGGAGCCAAAGCTATCGCCGCCGTCACTCGACCAGCAGGTGCGGTCGGGCTTGCTGCCCCAGGCCCAGATAATATATTGTATTGAACTGTAATCATCCGAGTGTGCCAGGACCGGGCCCCCAAGACAGCCTCCGGGATCCTGTGATGCCGTATACTGAGGCGGCTTAATTATCTTCCATGGATCTCCGCCGGATTTGTTTCCGGTATAATTATTGGAAGGAATATAGGTAAGACACGGTTCATAAGCATTCGATCCCGCCAGCAGTGAACCGTCAGGAAATTCCAGCGGCCTGGTATAAGTGCATGGGTATGCTATGCCATTCGTGCGTTGCGTCCAGAATGTAACCGGATCTTCGATTTTCGGGGCCATTACCTTCTCATTCCAGGTCCAGCCGTTATCATACGAGGTCTTGACAAAAGTTTCCGGTCCGCCCCATCCTGAATTCAAGTGTACAAACAGCAATAATGGCTCACCGGCTTTGCGGGGTTGATATGGTACCGGCGCCCAGTTGTAATCCCCGGCATCGGCTTTGCGGGAATAACGAAGCCACTTCTCGCCGTCAAAAATGTTCATCATGGCAAATCCAAAGCTACAGCCTTCACAGTGACTGGCCTGCCAGGTGTTGATAATGTTGCCGTTGCGCAAAACCGACATTGTGCCTTCATGATTATAGGGGAGCGTCGGGGGCGGGATAATGAACTCATCGATAATCGCCTGCGTGCGCCCCTCATGACGCATCGCGCCCGTGGGAGCTGCGACTGAAAAATCAGCGATAACCATCAGACTGATGATTGCCGCAAGATCAATTCTAGCCTGCTTCATACCTAAACCTCCTTAATCGATTAAACAAATCATTTACATTTATAGTTTTCGCTATCCATGGCATTTACAAAATTGGTAATGCTGTCCATACCCGGAATTTACAGCGAAAAGAGTTCTACAGCATCAGTCAACGCTTCAAGTTGTTCTCCAATTGTTTGCGCCCATATATTTGCTGCTGTAAGAAGAGCAAGCCAGATTCCTGAATGATAGACTCTTTTGCATTTCATTGGCTTTGTCGGTCAGACTCATGGAGCCCAGCATCGAGTCGATACGCTGCTGCAGGGCCGGAGTGAGCTTGGGAATCATGCCATGGTCCTCTGTTGAATACTGATTAGTTGTTTTTATGTAATTTAATAAGAAATAGATTAA
>WJLW01000037.1 GCA_014728295.1 Chitinivibrionales bacterium
ATAACATGTCATTGGATGAGCGCCTTGGGCTCGAATTAGGTATTGCCGAAGCTATTGAGGAATACTTTGTGGGCAGTGCACTGCACTATCATGAACAAAATGTCAAGCTGGCCATCAAGGAAAAAAGCGAGAACAAATACATCCTGGCATCACGTGAAAAATTGACATTTCTCCCCTATACGGCAGGCAAAAGCTACCTGGCGCTGACGGAGATTGTCGAGAAATCCGAGAATATCGGCGAGGCAACCGGGTTTGCCCTGATTGGCAAAAAGCTCGAGATACTCCAGAAAATCGGTCCCTTTCAGGAGCGGGCGATCGACCTCTTTTTGAAGTGTCTGGAGATGGCAAGCATGTATGAAGAACACACCGAGTACTACACCCTGGCCAGCAACGAGATTACCAAAACTGCGTTTCTGGTTGGGGAAACCTATTCAGATATCTCGATGATTGCCAGGGAAGCGCCGGTGCCGTCGAGCTTTGATCCATACGAAAAGTTTGTCTATAAAACCAAACTGCTCCAACAGATAGAAAGCTATGAAGACCAGGCTTTCAAAAACTATCTGAAGGTAATAAAGATTGCAGACGCCTACAAATTGCAGGATGACTTTGTCAAGCTCACGCGCAGGCAAATGCCGCGCCTGCTGTTTTTCAAAGGGCGCTCGTACGACCTGCTCGGCATTCAATTATATGACGATCCTCCGTATCCCGCAGGCATCAGCCCCGAAGAGCAAGAGGAATATAAACTCCAATTTGAAGATGTAGCTTTTAAATTTCAGGATAAAGCCATGGGAATTTACCGCTCAGTACTTGCCTATGCCGGGGAAGGATTTGCCGAGGGTGATTTTGTCACCCATGCCTACGTGCGGCTCTACCAGTTTGCACCCGAAGAATACGGCCATAAGAATGACAAACTTTCCGAAAAATTGCTGGGTCCGGGCCCGGCATGGAAAGTATCGCTCGACACAACGCCCGGGTGGAACAAACTTGACTTTGACCAGACGGGTTGGATAAAGCCTCATAAAATATCCTTAGCTCATGACAGCGTTTTTAAGAACTTGCCGAAGTCCATAGACGTTGCCATGTGGTACGGCAACGGCAATCCTGCGGATTCCGCCGCCTATGAAGCCAGTGACAAACTGTATTTGCGCCGGATATTTTATGTAAAGGAGCAACCGCATGAAGCATCTCTGTATGTCGCTGCCCGCGGCCCGTTTCGTCTTTATGTAAACGAACACCAATTGCCTCTCGATTCGACGGACGCCTCCCCGCTCACGGCATCGACATGGAATTTACAAGGCATTCTCCGTGAGGGCAAAAATGTCGTTGCCGTCCAAGCCCAAGCAGGCCCACAGGGGGCCGGCGGCATTGCGCCGCTGATATCAATGAAAATCACCTCCTTTGATTACGTTCCCCAACCGCCGGGTCACCAGCAGCCGCTCAGCGCCGCGGAAGTGAGACCGGACAGGTATACATTTCCCGTCATCTCGAACTTTTCCCCGGAAGGATGATTCACCGTATGCACGCACGACATTTTGTTATCGCCGGCATTATAATATCCGCATTAGCAATCCCCCTGCGTGCGCAGGAGGACCAAAAAGATCCCGGCTTCAGGATCGACGAACCGGGCACCATCACCTTTACCGTGGGCGTCAAAATCGAGGGCAAAGTTGAAAAGCCTCAGGTCGTCATCTTTTTGCCCAAGGAAGAGCCTTTCTATCGCAGCATCGGATTTTCACACAGTTTCAAGCAGGATATTCTCACATCGGTACCCTTCAAGCCGGTCGATCCCAGGATCAGGGAGTAGCCCGGCTGTGTAGGGAAAAAAAGTCCTTTTACCTGCACGGCGAGATTTTCGGTTGACAATGGTAAGCCACCAACAATATGATATAAATGGATTTTTGGCAGCATGAACGCAACATGCAACAGGAATAAACGCACCCCTTAAGTTTTCCGGGAGGATACATGGAAGCAGTAGCTCGCTTTTTTCAGGAGGGTGGAACGTGGATGTACATTCTGGCGGGAGTTTCGGCTTTTGCCATCGCCGTCATGCTTGAACGTTTGATTTACTATTACATCCGCTGCAGGGTCAACGCCAAGATGCTGCTCACCCAGACCACCAGGATGGTGCGCAACGGTGAAGTCGAACAGGCCAGACAACTCTGCTCAAAACTCAAAAACCCCCTGGCTATTATTCTCGAATCTGCGCTCTGGCACTTTCAGCAGGCCGAGCCCGATCAGGAGATTCAAAATGCGGTTGATGAAATAGCCCTGCGCGAGCTTCCCAAAATACAGCGCAGAACCCATTACCTTTCGCTTTTTGCCAATATCTCTACATTGATGGGATTGTTGGGAACGATATTTGGTTTACAGCAGGCCTTTGGCGCACTGGCAACCGCCGATCCGTCACAGAAAGCAAATCTGCTGGCCCAGGGCATAGCCATGGCCATGAACACTACGGCAATGGGACTGATAGTCGCCATACCCTGCATGGTTACGTTTTCGATTCTGGGTGCAAAAGCTAACAATATCATCGAGGAGATTGATGAAAGTTCGGTACGTATGCTGAACTTTTTATTTGCGCAACGCCGTCAGTAAACCAGAGGATTCACCATGGCCGAAGAACAACAAAAAGCATTTCCGGTAATGAAACGCTCGAAAAAGTCGGTCAGCAAAGAAGTTGAAATGATCGAGCTGGATGTTACGCCGGTGATGAATTTATTCATGGTCCTGATTCCGTTTCTGGTATCCATGGCGGTGTTCACCCATATTTCCGTAATTGATTTTTCACTGCCGGGCGCCGCCGACGAAACCGAAGCGAGTGAATCGGCCGAAGCGACCAAAGAGCTTGACATTTCGATAGTCGTAACGCAAAAGGGCTTTCGTATTGTGGGCACGGGCAAGAAACTCGATCTGGTGGACAAGATTCGAGGACGGTATCATTTCGAACAGTTGCGGGTTTTGCTCAAAGCGATCAAATTTGAATATCCCTCTCAGAAATCGGTGGTGCTGGTGCTAGAATCGGATGTACTCTACGATGACATTGTCAAATTCATGGATGTATGCCGTGAATCTCAATTTCCGGATATCGGCCTGTCGGGAGAAATCGGATGAGCTTTCCTGCTTCCAAATCCAAAATGAAGCGCGTACGCAAAACGCGCGGTTCGGCGAATCTCAAACCGTTCCGGCCGCAACTGACTTCCCTGGTGGATGTTATGACCATTATGCTGGTCTATCTTCTCAAAAGTTTTTCGGCCGAGGGCGAGATCGTTACGGTATCCAAAGATTTGATGCTGCCCGAATCGTCCGCTCGGAAAAAACCCAAAGTTACCGTGAATATTGTCGTGAATAAATCATTTATTATGGCCGAAGATGAACGTCTGGCCGAGGTAGACCAGGTGCTGTCGACCGATGATATGCTCATACCGGCATTGAATGAATGGCTGCGGCAGCGCCGTGAAAAAACTGAACGAATCGCGCAATATTCTACCGACACCAAATTTACCGGCGATGTGACGATACAGGGCGACAAACGCATTCGATTCAGGCTGCTCAAAAAGATCATGTTCACCTGCGGACAGCAGGGATTTAATAATTTTTCACTGGCCGTACGCAAGAAAGAGGATTCATAAGTGATGCGACAGGAGCAGGTTGTCGTTGTCGGTGCAGGATCGGGCGCCATCACCTCTTCGATGATTCGAAAGGTACGCGGCTCCCTGATGCACAAGACCGAAACACGCTTTCTGATAATCGGGATACTGTCGTTACTGCTGCACGGTGGATTAATCTACTACCTTGCGTCAATTAGGCTGAAACCGGTTGAGTCTGCTGTAATTGAGGAGATTCCCGAACGATTTGCCAAATTAATCATCGACAAACCGCTTCCCCGGGAAACAAAAAAGCAGCAAAAACTCGAAACCGACACCAAGGCGACGCAA
>WJLW01000038.1 GCA_014728295.1 Chitinivibrionales bacterium
GACTATTAGCACCCTGTTGTTTCCCGCGGCAATATTGTGGCTCCAGCTTAAGGTAGAGGTGTTGGCGTTTGCACCGTCATCGCTGCTTGAATTTAAGCTGATTGCTGCGAGAGCCGGACTAATTAAACCGCCCCACGCCAATGCACACACCAGCGCACAGCGTAGTAACAAACGGGAGCTATTCAGTTTCGCAATCCTCAAAAAGTTTCCGGCGTTTTGTTGTGGGACCTGTTCCCCGGTAAAAATCCGCTCCGCACGCAATCCGCGGCGAAGCATTTGTATGATAATAGGTATTATATATTATATCCGAATTTCGTCATTCTGACAAAAGGAAATTTGCAAGGCGTTGGGAATCAGGTGGTTAAGAGGGGTGATGGGGTAGAATGGAGTGATGGGGAAGAATGGAGTACTGGAGTGATGGAAGGAAGAAAAATGGTAAATGCGCAATGGTTAATTGATAATTGATAATGAGTAAGAACCATGCCTGTATGCCGGTTTTGGCTGACCGCTGACCTCTGGTTCCGTCTTTGCGGTTGACTCCTGTGACAACCAAGTGTCTTCGAGCCTAGAGGCGGTATGCTTCGGCGGCGCAAACAAAATAAAAGCTCCGCATACAAAGCAATGCGCGGCGCAAAGCCGGGCGGGAGCGCCGCAAAACCATTGCCGGGCGCCCGGGAACGTTTTTGCGATGTGCGGTAACAACACCGGCGGTGCACCTTTCCCTGGCCAGGTAGGCGGCATGGTCTTCTCTTCCTGCCACAACGGGGCTGCGGAAGCGCGGCTTGCTCACGAACACAGAAAAACAGCGTCATGCGCAAGCATGCGATGAGATTATTCGTCGATAGGCTTGAGCTGATTGAAAACGTTTTTCATCAATTCCTGCGCTTTTTCGAGGTTGTCGCGTGCGCTAAGGATATCTCCGGCGGCAAATGCAGACTTGCCCTGAGCAATTGCAGCATCGGCGGTGTCGATATCCGCAGCCATTTGTGCTATGGCCTCTCTGCCCAGCGATCGCGGCGCACGTTTGACGGATGTGCGCGTATCGGGTATCATTTCCTCGGCTGAAGCCAAGCCAGCCTCGACCTGCGCTTTCATCTCGGTTTTTGCACCCGGCGCTTCTTTTTTAAGCTCTTTGGCCAGATCTGCTGCCTGAATCAGCATTGCCTTGGCTCGCCCATAATTCCGGGTGAGAAAAAATTCCTTATTCTGAATGGAGATTTCGGTCTCGACCGCTTCGAGCGCTTTCTTTACATTTGCATAATTTTTCGGCATGTACTTTTCGGCTTCCGCCGCCTCTGCAGCCTGTAAGTCGGCTTTGGCCGCGGCAAGCTCCTCTTGGGGTGGTTTGGAACAGCCGGATAAAGCGGTGATACAGAGAACTGCAAGTGAGATAAAGCCAATAAACTTACGCATAGGTAAACTCCCGCGAAAAAAGTTGTTATAGGAATGCGCTATTAGTTGTGATTCATCCTGCTTATAAAAAATATATAAGTGACTTCCATTTCAAAAAATACAGATATCCCCGCGCGCAATTTCAGGATAGCTGGTCCCGGCAGTCACTGATGAATCCTGCGGCCGGCATAGTATTTTGCCTAAGAGATATTACCGTAGTAAGCATTAACAAGATTAAAAAAATTCGCAAAAAATAAGCATGCAGAATCATTTCGACACGTGTCTCGGGAATAAGGTATCAGGAGCTGATTAGAGAGTAAACGGAAATCCGCATTGTCCAATACAAGGCATCCTGCAATTTCGCATCTTATAGCTTAATGCACTAAAGCAGCAAAATCATTACCATTTTCCCCCAAAATTGCGGCAAATTAGGCATGCATGAGCCAATTATCACCTATAGATCGGGGAAGAAAAATGCTACGCACCTGCATTGTCTCGTTGATTACCGGCCTCACCCTCGCTGTCTCTCCAGCCCGGGCTGCTTGTCCTTCTTTTGCAAAAACCAACGGTTCCGAGGGGAGTGCATCAGATCTCCCGGATGGTTTTTTTGCCTACGGACATAACAAAAAAATCATGCTGGGATCGCTTCGCAGCAACAATGCTCAGGCGATTCCCAATGTCAGCCTGCGCGTGCACCGGATATTTATCTCCGGAGACGGCAACTGGATTCTGGTGCACGACGGCCAGAAGCTGATTATGATGAACAAAGACGGAAGCGTCAAGGAGGATGTCCCCGGATCGAGCGGTTCTGGCGGGCACATGTGCGGATTTGTGCGTAAAAGCCCGACTAATGCCATGGAAGTGTTTTACGGCCCTGACGATGGCCCGATTATGGCCAAAAAAGTGACGGCTTCCGGCAACTTCCTGCAATTCGGCAGCGAACGGACATTAATATCGGGTATATCTTTCAATAATGGCGAAATGAGCAATCGTTCGACCTGCGTAAGCGGGAATCACCTTTTCACCGGTGTTGACGATCTTGCCACCTGGGTAACCATCCCCGATAAGGGCTCGGGTACTGCCGGTGGCGCAGAGCTGTGGACATTGCAGAATCCGCCCCAATGGAATTGCGGCTATAGCATGTCGCACGACGGATCGCTGGTCTGTTACAATCCCGGAACGAGTTGCTCGAATATACCCGGGTGCCTGCCGACAGATAACGGTGGGCATCGCGGCGTGGTAATGCTGCCTTTCTTTGAGAAAAATACCGCCGGCGCCTCACGCTGTGAAATGTATGCATCCGACAACATGATCAGTATCAATTTTGCCCCCACAAAGCATACCCGTAATTTCGACTGGCACATGTATCAGTGGACCAATCATCGTGAATATCTCATTTGCCGTATGACCACCTCCTTTCCCAACTATTCCGGCAAAGGTCTCTGGGTGCTGCACTGGCCGTCAAACACCTGGACCCGCGTCAGTGATGGTACCATCGGGAGCGAAACGTTCTATTCAGCCGCGCACATAGCGACTGCAACACCGGTGCATAAAGCTCCTACAACCGTGCACCACGCTGCAACCCCAAACCGTACGGATAGCTACCTGTATGATATTCGGGGCAGAATGATTTCACCAGGCATGCCTGAAAAGACACAACCGGCATCGGGCATAGTAATCAATCCAAATGGTGTGGCGTCGCTGCTCAGCAATCGCTAGAGTCCGCTGCGACAGCAATTGCCTGCGGCCGGATTATTATCTGGCCGATAAGGCCGACATGCTCCGCGATGATTGCCGGCAACGGATGGTGGCGGCGTAAGGAAAGGAGGGTAGAATAACAGCTATTCAGCGCAGATGTGAAAAAACACAACAAGCACAGATATATTCATAACCGAGGATAGGCTTTATTCATGAGCGACAATTCCTTTTTTTGAAATCGCAAAAAGCTATTTTGATGAAAACCTTATGAAAAAACCGAACATCATTACCATCATCACACACGATACCGGCCGGCATTTTGGCTGTTACGGCAAACCGGGCGTCTATACACCGGCCATCGACAGCATTGCCAACGACGGGGTTTGCTTGACAAATCTCTTTGCAACATCGTCAATCTGTTCTCCCAGTCGCGGCTCCCTCTTTACTGGCAGCTATCCGCAATCCAACGGCCTGATTGGACTGGCCGGAAGTATCTGGCAGTGGGAACTCAACGATCGTTCGCAGCATCTTGCATCACTGCTGGGCACTGCAGGCTACAATTCGATATTATTCGGGCTGCAGCACGAAACGGCGAACGAAAATGTTTCGCACCTCGGCTTTAGCGAATGGCGCTGTCCGCACCCGGTGGAAACCAATTACGATCAGCACAAAAACAAGCCTGATGCAATTGCCATCAGTAAATGCGTTGCTGATTTTATAAGGTCGTACACACATCGGGATACGCCTTTTTATGCACAAGTCGGCTTCTTCGAAACACACTGGCCCTATGATTTACTGGGGGCCCAAACCGTCGACTATGACTCAATCTGGGTTCCCCCCTATGCCGATGACAATGGTACCACTCGCCGGCATATGGCCCAATTGCTGGGATCGATTCGGACCGTCGATGCAGGCGTCAACCTTATTCTCGATGCACTGCGTACAAGCGGTCTGGAGCAGGATACGCTGGTGATCTTCACCGCCGATCATGGGTTCGAGTTGCCGGGCGGTCCAGCACATGCCCGTGCAAAATGGTCGATGTTTGATCCGGGGCTGGAGATTGCCTGCCTGATGCGCTGGCCCGCCGGCACTATCGGTGGCGGCCGGATGATTAACGCACTCCTCAGCAATGTCGATATCCTGCCGACGGTTTGTGACCTGATTAATATTGACATACCGGATTATGTCGATGGAAAAAGCTTCTCCAGCCAAATCACCTCCCCCGGCTCCAAAGCTTCACAAATGCGAGATACGGTTTACGCCCTTTTTGTCAATGGCGGCAGATATATGGCCCGCACATCCGAATATAAAATCATCCTTAATTTCAATGAAGGCTTCGCCGACAGGAGTAATACCAGGCCACAACCGGTAATCGAGCTGTACGATCTCCAGAATGATCCGCTCGAACTGTACAATGTCGACGGCAAACCTTCGTACAAACTCGCCTGTGCCGATATGAGCAAGCGTCTGTGGCGCTGGCTTGAGGATGTTGACGACCCGATTCTGCACGGCCCCGTACCAACACCCACATACAATAAAGCGATTCGTGAGTACCGGCAGTTTCGGCGGCGATAGCTGCATGATGCTTGACATTATAGGGAATTTTTTGCGCTGCAGGGGTGTCGTTGGCATTTTGTTTTGATTAATGGCAGCCAACTACCGATATTCATACGCACCGGCGTCGTAAGCTCCAGCAGTCGGTCCTGCATATCCTGTTATATCAGATAGATATGTAGGAGTCCCGCCGCCAAGATTCCTGCTTTCTTGCAGTGCCAGAAAATCATTTGGCGTGCGGTTGAAAACAGGAGTACCTCCTGATTCGGTCCGTTTGAAAAGTGGTTCTGTATCACTTATTATGCTGATGTGACCAATAGGTAATGATGGTATATCAAGATTCGTGGTTCCATTCTTAATAACACAATAAGAAAGATACATGTTCTCGAAAGTGCTCTTGATAATCTGAGTCATGCCATCGTTAGTCGGTGAGCGGTCCAGCCAGAATATTGATTTCTCTATTCGCAACAAGCTATCAGTATGCAGGTAACTGGGCCCGACATTAATGCAATATTCACCATTATTGTAAAAGGTGTTACGCTCCAAAACAAACTCGGCAGCAGAGCCTCTAATCGTGACGCCACTCCAGTAAGCACCCTGTACCGGATCGTTCTCCATAAAAACCGATGAGAAAATGTGAACATAGTCTGCATGAACTGCTCTGATCCAACCCGCATCATTTAAATTATTGTAAAACACGCAACGCTTGATATTGGCTTTTGACCCGGGTTTATATATCCTTATTCCATATTGTGCTTCGATGTTTGTGAAAGTGCAGGCGTTAAGCTCAAGATATCCGGCGCTGTCCATGATTACCCTACCCACATATCCCGCACCCTCAAAAGCGCAATCATCAAATATCATAGAGCTGTTCGGACGCGAGGTGATGTAATAGTGACCACCGTCAACCTCAAAATTGCAATTTGACATTCGTAAATCAACGTCGGTGTGTATATATACAGCGGTGTTCAGTTTGTTTATAATATTAAACCCATCGATTCTTACTGAATTGTGAACTCGTATCAGTGTATCTGAATTAACGAACTGAGCCAATTGATCGTCAAGAGTAGTCACATTGGCTTCTCTGTCGCGCTGCGAACTGTCCGTTTCTGTTCCTGCAAATCCACCCGACACCTGAGACGGCGCGTCAAAGGTGTATGCAGATGCCTGCTGGGTACCCGGCTTATAGGTCCCCGCAGCAACCCATATGCGTTTTGCCGCATCAGACACATCGATTGCCGGTTGCAGATTGTCAAAGGCCGTTGCCCAGGAAGTACCGTCCCCGTTAGAGACGCCCTGTTTTACAAATATGATATTTGGCCGGTGATATACAGTTAACGCAGCGGTACCTTCATTGCCAACACTATCTAAAGCTCGGATAGTCAAATCATTCCGCCCTTCGCTGAGCTGCACCAGCGTATCCAGGTCCGTTCCATCGGCGGTAAAAGAGACTGTTACCGAAGAATTGCTGGTAACATGACTATTCCCGGGTTCGCTTATTGTAATAACAGGTGCTTGTGTATCTCTGTTTACGGTAATGGATGCGCTGACCGTATTCCCGCAGGCATCGGTATGGCTGCGAGTGATCGTATTTGCTCCCTCGTTGGCAAGCGTCTCGGATGTCTGGTCAATCTGAGTTGCCCCATTAACCGTCCATGTGACTGTAATGGTGTTTTGGCTGGTGGCACCGTTATCCGAAGGTGATGTTATTGCAACAACCGGCAGTGCATCGGTAGTCGCAGTCGCTTCGCTGCTCTGCCCCGATAATCCGGAAGCGTTAGCCGCCTCTACTTTGTAGTACCAGGATTGCGAAGCTGAAAGACCGTTGTGAGTGTAGGTATTACTGGTTGTGCTGTCAAACAGGGAATAGGGACCTGTGGCACTAGTTGCCTGGTAGAGATAATACTGTGCAGCACCAACTGCCGCACTCCAGCTTAGCTCGATTGCGCAGGTAGATTGTGCTGTTGCGGTCAGTCCTGTTGGAACTGCCGGACGGGTAATCACCGATGCACTATCCGCTGCAATGCCGCTGATATTGTAAGCGGTAACTTTGCACCAGTAAGTTGTACCACTGTTTAAACCGGTAATAGTGGTGTCGGTGCCGCCCACACGCGCAAGCCGGCTCGTAATAGCACTCTGGGATGTCCCATAGAGCACAACAATCGAATCGGCTGTAACACTCTGCCAGAAAAGGCTTATGCTGCTCGATGAAGGCGATGAAATAGCGGCAATCGACGGTGTGCCGGGCGCAGATACCCAGGTAATTGCCGAGGCCGGGTCAGACTGAGCTGAAACGCCGCCTTCATTGGCTGCAGCTACAGTATAGGAATAATCGGTATTAGCCAGGAGCCCTGTATTGGTATAGCCGGTGACGGTCCCTGTTACCTCGGCAATATAGTCATACGTGCCGCTGTTCAGCCGGTAAATAATATATCGATCCGCTCCGGCATTCGCACTCCAGCTCAACCGGACCGAACTTGCACTCAGTGCTTCAGCAGAAAGGCCTGAGGGCTTTTCGGGGCGGGTAAATGTTGAGCAGATTGCCGATAAAGCAGTACCACCGGCATTATAGGCCACGACCTGGTAACGATATTTGGTGGATGCGCTTAAACCGGTATTGGTATACTCCTGCACCGTTGTTGCCGCAGTATGGACTGTATCCCAGCTTCCGCTTGCGCCGGCACGAATAAGCTTATATCCTTCAGCTTCGTTCGCTGCACTCCAGTTGATTCGTATTGATGAATCTGAAAGACTGGTTGCACTGACTGTTGCCGGTGCCGACGGCGGTGCAACAAGCGTGGTCGCAGAATCGACATCCGACGTATCGGAATCGCCGGCGCTGTTACGCGCGATTACCGCATAGAAGTATGTATTGCCTGCATATAGATCACCCTTGACACAAAACGAATCGGCGGTTAGTGCCGCAGAATCAAATGGCCCGTCTGCGGTCAGTGCCTGAAGCACTACATATGCTTCGGCCAGGGAAGCCCGATTCCAGCTTATAAGGATGCTGTCATGGAAGCGCGCTGTTGCGCTGACGCCGGTTGGAGCTGACGGCGCCTGGAGCGGGGGATCATCTGTTGTGGTCGAGCAGATATCAGACTCTGAGCTTCCGCCTGCATTGACTGCCTTTATCTTGTAGATAAACTGCGTGCCGGCAGACAGCCCGTTGGCATCGGTTATACTCAGCAATGACGTTGAGTCGATCGGATTAAATGTGCCGTCAGCGCTTGATGCGCGCAACAGAATGTATTGTTCTGCCCGGAACGCTGTATCCCAGTCGATAAACACCGATGACGACGAAAGTGGATATATCGTATCGATTACCGGTTTTTCCGGAGGCAACGGCAACGTCCGGGCAGAATCGAACGATGAAAAATCGGACAATGCACCAGTTGTATCATGCGCACGTACTTTGAAATAGTAGATCGAATCGGCGCCGAGTCCGCCAACAGTGTGGGTGGTATCGCCTGATGAAGCAACTGAATCGTAGCTGCCGGTTTCCGAAATGCTCCGGTAAATGATATAGCCGGCTGAACCATCGATTGCACGCCAGATAATTTGAATTTCGCTGGAAGATACCGTCGATGCAACAACCCCTTCCGGCGCACCCAGTAACGGTGAAACAGCCTGGCATGCTGGTGTTGTTGCGGATACCGCTTCAGAGGGCTGTGAAATATCACCAATTGAAGTAATCGCGATTATTCTGAAAGCGTATGATGTGGAATTGTTGAGCATCCCGATCGTTCGTCCTGCCGAAGCGGACGAATCGATCAGTTGCATGCTGTCGTTTGCATCGACAACCTGATATATGTTGTATCGTAGCGCGCCTCCAACGGCAGACCAGCTCAGCGAGGCCGTTGAGCACGTTGGAGCAGTTGCTGCAAGGTCGCGGGGCGTTGAAGGACGGGTGCGAACGGTCAACTGTGCAACCGAGTCTGACCGGCCGAAACAGTTCACTGCATTTACCGTAATCAGGTAAGCGGTATTCGCCTCAAGGCTGTCTAGCGGGAAAACGGTTGTATCGCATGAAACCGAAGTATCGAATGATGAGTCGTGAGCCGGACGCCACTTTAACAGATAGTAATCTGCTAATTCTGCAGCCGGCCAGGTGAGTGACAGGGAGTCCTCACTTCGGAATGAAGCATCAAGTCCTGCCGGGGCTTGCGGTTTACCGCCGTTCCAGGCAATTTTCAGATCCTGTTCCGCCCTGTTACCGGCAATTGCCGAATCGACAGCTTTGACACGATAGGTCTGCAATTCGGTAAGCGGATCATGCAGCACCGTGCTGAAATAATCCTGCGTACCACGAATAAGTGTGATTGTGTCATTGCCGCTAGTGATAGTTACCTCAGCCACACCGCTGGAATCGGTTACCTGGAGCCTTAGAGAAAGACTGCAGGCAGAAGTGCCTATCGAATCGGTCGACGGGCTGACCAGTGTAATTGCTGGAGGCATAATGTCGGGAATTGGTGTTATGACTACTCTGGCAGAGTGCTTTTTAATCATGCCATTGGTTAGAAAAACCTCGATTTCAAATAATTTCGTTCCCGGATTGCTCAGCAATAGTTCACCATTCATAGTCTCATCCACATTGCTGTGAACGACGCGCTTTTGATCTGTGCCGGACACCGAATCTTTCACCAGAATTACAATGGAATCGATATGTTGCGGTAACAAAACCTCAAATTTATAACTGATTGCATCGCCTTCGGTTTGCGTTTTGATATCCAACGCAATTTCAGCATCGGCGTAGGAGGGGTCATCTGTTGGATTCTGGGGATTCGTACAAAACAGAACAAGAATACAGCAAAAGATCAATATTGAAACAACAATCGACAATTGCTTGAAATTCACTCTTTTTTCCATAACTATTTCATCCTGTTATTTGCTCGATGTCCATTTGCGGTTTGCATCAAGTATCATTTCTCTAATTAAGATAGAACATTAGATTTTCGCGCCAAATGAGAAGAGCCGGACTATTCATCCAGATAATTAAAATTCAAAATACTATACCGCAAAAAAAAAGTTACCAAAATTTAACATTGCAGGTTTAACCGCTTAGATTGGGATGGTCATCTGCCGCATGGTCAGCACCTTTCCCAACAATTCCGGCCAAGGCCTCCGGCTGCTGCACCGGCTGAGGATGGACTTTTTTTAAGGATCAGAGGCGCTATTATATCACAAAAAGCTATTTTGACAAGAGGCTTATGAAAAAACCCAATATCATAACCATCATCCCTCACGATACCGGCCGGCACTTTGGCTGTTACGGCAAACCGGGCGTCTCTACACCGGCCATCGACAGCATTGCCAACGACGGGGTTTGCTTGACAAATCTCTTTGCAACATCGTCAATCTGTTCTCCCAGTCGCGGCTCCCTCTTTACCGGCAGCTATCCGCAATCCAACGGCCTGATTGGACTGGCCGGAAGTATCTGGCAGTGGGAACTCAACGATCGTTCGCAACATCTTGCATCGCAGCTTGGCAATGTGGGCTACAATTCGATACTATTCGGGCTGCAGCACGAAACGGCGAATGAGAATGTCCCGCATCTCGGCTTTAGCGAATGGCGCTGTCCGCACCCGGTGGGAACCAACTACGACCAACACAAAGATAAGCCCGACGCAATTGCGATCAGTGAATGCGTTGCCGAATTTATTCAGTCTTACACGCAAAGGGATACGCCTTTTTACGCACAAGTCGGATTCTTCGAAACACATTGGCCCTACGATTTGCTTGGCGCACAACCGGTCGATCATGACCCAATCTGGATTCCCCCCTATGCAGATGATGATGATACGACTCGCCGGCATATGGCGCAATTGCTTGGGTCGATTCGAACCGTAGATGCAGGTGTCAACATTATTCTCGATGCGCTGCGCACAAGCGGCCTCGAACAGGATACGCTGGTGATCTTCACCGTCGATCATGGTTTTGAGCTGCCGGGCGGTGCGTCACCCGCACGGGCAAAGTGGTCGATGTTTGATCCGGGCCTGGAAATTGCCTGCCTGATGCGCTGGCCCGGCGGCAATATCACCGGTGGCCGAACGCTTGACACACTCCTCAGCAATGTCGATATCCTGCCGACGGTTTGTGACCTAATCGATATTGAAATACCGAATTACGTTGACGGAATAAGTTTCTCTCGTCAAATCATGTCTCCCGGATCCGAGGCATCATGCCTGCGAGATACGGTTTACGCGCTTTTTGTTAACGGCGGCAGATATATGGCACGCACCTGCGAATATAAAATCATCCGCTATTTCAATGAAGGCTTTGCCGATACAGGCAAAACCGGACTGCATCCCGTGGTCGAGCTCTACGATCTCCAAAAGGACCCGCTTGAGCAGCACAATGTTGCCGCCAATCCTTTGTACCAACATGCCTATGACGATATGAGCAAGCGCCTCTGGCTTTGGCTTGAGGATGTTGACGACCCGATTCTGCACGGCCCCGTTCCAACACCTACATACAATAAAGCGATTCGTGAGTACCGGCAGTTTCGGCGGCGATAGCTGCATGATGCTTGACATTATAGGGAATTTTTTGCGCCGCAGGGGTGTCGTATCCCCGTCGGTGATACCGATGACCTTGCCGCGCAGGAGCGCGGCAGTCCAGGCCAGGGTTGTGAGTAAGAGAAGGGGGAGAAATAGAGCAAGTCTCGCAATGAGGGGGCGGGCCCGGATTGCCTGTGTGCATTTTGAACTGTTGGTAAGGGACTCAAGCGGAAAGTCGTGAAAAAAGGCACGATTTAATAATTCTTCGCATAATTTTTCCGGTGCGACCGGAAGGGTCAAGCTTCAAGGCCCAACTCATATATTTTGCGTAGGAGTGATAATTTTCCATTTTATAAACTGCATTTGCATAATCCAGAAACACTGTGGCAAAGGCCTTTTTTCGTAATTGTTGTTTGTCTGCACCGTGTATGTTATTAAAAGCCTTTGCCAGGACTTTGATACGTGCCCTTCTATCTTTTGAAGGAATACTGGATTTATTATGGGAATGTTTGCGGATTGATACCAGTTGCTCGTTCAAAAAATGGAATTTGAAACCGTGGGCAGCCATTCGTAACCAAATATCCCAATCTTCAAGGTTACGCAGCGACTCGTCAAATTCACCGGCCTCTTTATAGCACGAACGCTTTACCAGTGGTGAAATCGCATCAATAAAATTTCCCATAAGCAGTGCATGCAGCGTATTCGGCATCGATCTTTTTGTGTTGAGTTTCTGCTGACGACCTCGTGAAGTTGGATATTTCGCACCTTCTTCATTGATAAAACAGAAGTCGGTATATACGATGTCAAGCTGAGGATTTTTCTGAAATAGTTGAATTTGCTTTTCGATTTTAGTTGGTGCGTACAAATCATCATCATTCAGCATACCGACGTATTGCCCCCTGACGATGCGCAATGCTTTGTTCTGTGATGCTGATAATCCCCTATTTTCTTCATTTTTAAGCAAAGTGATATTCTCAGAAAGTGAGGTGACACAACTCGCCACATTAAATGATGAGCAATCATCAATAACAATTAATTCTATTGCAGGATAGGTTTGGTCAAGAGCGGATTTGATTGCCGCCTGCAAGTAGTTTTCTCTATTGTAAGAAGCGATTATTATAGATACCAGCGGTGTGTCCATTTAGAATTTGATCTTTCGTTCGTAAAGTATCCGCTGCAGCGCATTGAACTTCACCTGCAGGTTTTCACAAACTGCATCGCCTGAAAAACAATTGATAAGGTCGAAAAACAATTGATAAGGTCGTACCGGAAAATAATCAAACAACTGCCCATATTCACCATATTTCGTTAATTTTTCTGACAATTACGCTGAAAACCAGATTTTAGGGTCCATTACCCCCCCCTGCTCGATGATGCATGAAATATATTAGCCACGGCTTTGCATTGCGCCGACGTTTCACCCCATATCCAAGGATTCGCCATGAAAAAGGTTGTTTACACGCGATACGGCTCACCGGATGTGCTCGCCGTCAACGAAGTCCCCAAACCGACGCCGGGCGACCATGACATCCTTATTAGCGCACCTAAAGCAACAGCTATTTGCGGATTATTGGGCAAAACTACACGAGTATCGAGTTCATTTTCAATTAGTTTTCGCATTGCGATATTAAGCGCTCCCGCGTCCACCAGATGTGTCTGAATTTGTTTTGACGGGGACATTCGCTTGTACATTCCGGCAATTTCCTTTACCGCACTCAGATGCACCGCGTAGACAATATCTTCGACTGCTTCATTGCGCTTCAATAATCCAATTCCTTCCGATTCGGCTAATACGGCACAGAGCGAACTGATTTTGATTTTATCCTTACCCTTCAGAGCGATCGGGCCGAAATCATGCTGCATACAAGCAATATGAGTGAAATAAGCGGTGGAATATGCCGACGATCGATCCGATACGACGCACTTTCTTCCCGGCCCGCTCTACCTGCGCACACTCAAATCGGATACCATCCCCTACGCAGTGAGACTCGGCGGTGCTGCCAATAAATTTATCCGGTACGATCGATTCGGTTCGGTTGCACCGGTGCAGATTGCTTTTGCCGGTACCTACAAAATCGAAAGACCTGCAGCCGATACCGTTGTTCTACTTTTTATGAGTGCCAACTGCGCCGGGAATTCAAGCACGTTCGTCGTTGCGGTAGATGCGCTCAATGGGGAGTTGATTGTCGCAAGAGTGCCCTTCGGGGCCGATTCATCTACGGGCATCTCGGTACCCATCGGATCATGGCAAACCTTTACCGTCGAACATAGCCATGATGCCTCCGGATCGCATGTGTCGGTATATTTTGGAGATTCTCTTTACATCCGACGAACATTGCCGTATGTCGGGCAGGTTGTCTCATGGAGTGGCGCACCGCTGCAGGCCGGACTCTTTATGAGTTCTCAGCAAAAGGCGATTACCGACGCTGCAGAACTGTGCATCTTCGAAAACATGTCGGGAACGGAAGTACACGATTTGTGTTACCAATGGGAAGCCGACCCTCAGCCTGCAACCACCGACACGATAACTATCCCGCTCAACATCCAGACAATCATCTATGATCCTCCCGGCGACGGCAGCTCATCGATCCTGAGCCGGCAGAATGTTATCCGGCAGTCGCTCAATGTCGACCAGGCATGGGACTTCGGATTTGCCGCAATGTACGGATTCGAGCTGGAACTCAGCATCGGCGAGGGTATCAGTTTCAGCGGGAATGCTATTGATATCGAGATGAATGTCAATGCCGATTTCTCGGAACAGCACTATCAGGAGTTTACCACCGAGACTTCCTTCAACGAAGAGCTGCAGTCTTCGGTTGACGACGCGCTGGCGTCGTATGTCGGTCCGGGCAATGGCGATATTATCATGTATCAACCGTTGACTATCGAACGTAAACTCTACCGCCGTCCGAAACTGGGCATACTGACGCAGGCGCACGATTCGCTCTATGTCTACTACCTGCTTCATCGGGTCTTGCCCGACACCAGCTCGCGTTTGCGGGTTTCCACCGTATCCGATCTGCTAGCACAGGTCGCAAGCGATTCGCTGGCAAAAGCGTTGCTTCTGGAGGAGTCGGCGGCCGGGTACGTGTTTACAGCCTGACGGGCAAAGCGCTTGCCATGTGCGATAATGTCACCGGAACCTGGAGAGCCCCGGCACTAAGCACCTCACCCGTCATAGTCGATGTACAGCAGGCCGGCAACAGAGTGCGCAAAATGCTGTGCGTGATGCGATAGGTGCAAAGATATTCACCAAACCGAATATGCCGTCATCGTAACATGGCTCAAGTAGCGAGAAGAAACATCGAAGGAGCAACCCTGATTACTGAAGAGAGCTTTTGAGCAAGCGCATCTGTCATTAAGATAATTAAGAGTCTCGCAATCTATTGATCCGATAATTATTAAATCCGTTGTCTTAGTACGGGGCTTTCTCACGACTGCCAACATAGTATACCTCTGTCTGGATTGTGCCTTTTTCAAAAGCCCAACATGCGACATAGCTATCTATCAGATGACAATGGTACTTGTTTTTGCCAAGTTGACAATAATTTGGCCATGCATGCGCAAATGGTCCTGAGCTTGCCGGCTCGTCGACAAGCGTTTGAAATCTTTTCTGAATCTCTACCGGCAATTTTAAGAATCGCAACTGTGCTGCTATCAACTATTTTTCTACTATGCATAACCGCAACATCTGCAATTTTATACACAGCACGTGGCTGTTCCCCCTTCTTTTTGCATCATCAAAGGGCGCAACTTACTGACACGCATAACACAAAAGACAATCGACGTGTTAATGAACCCTAAAGTCATCCTGCTCCTGACCCCGCTGCTGTTGAGTAACTGCTATCTTGTCAGGCAAAGCATTACCTTTCTCTCCTACCAGCGCAGAGCCGTCCCCGTTGAAAAGCTTGTCAATGACACGACGGTCAACGATTCGATCGTTAGCTTTCTCACCTTGACTGATTCGATCAGGACCTATGCCCGTGAAGCTCTGGGCCTGTCACTCAACAAAAATTTTACGACCTTTATCGAGACGGACAAGCGCGCAATCGTAACAGTCGTAACGGCGTGCGCTGCGGATACATTTCGTCAACATACCTGGTGGTATCCCATCGTCGGCAGCATGCCCTACAAGGGATTCTACCGCGCAGATGATGCCTTCGCCGAAGCCGAAAAACTGAATCGTGAGGGCCTTGACGTCGCCGTGCGTCCGGCTGGAGCTTTCAGTACGCTGGGGTTCTTCAGGGATCCGCTCTATTCGTATATGACACGCTACTCGCGCTATCGTTTGGCATCGATGATCATCCACGAGCAGGTTCATGCGACGCTTTTCCTTAAAAGCCGGGCCGATTTCAATGAAGCAATGGCGGTCTTTATCGGGGACCAGGCGGCACTTGGTTACATCCGCCGTAGCCACGGCGAATCGTCAGGTCAATTCGAGCTGGCCAAGCGCCGCCATCAGGATGAACAGACATATGTCGACTTGCTGCTGGGGCTCTACAGCGAGCTTGACTCAATCTACTCACTGAATATACCAACCGACAGCATTCTGAATTTGAAAAGGAACGCAATTACCGATTTCAAAGGCCGGTACGAGGCACACTATGATTCACTTTTTGCAACACAGCGCTACCGGGGCATTGCCGGTCGGACAATCAACAATGCCATGCTGTGTGAATTAAAAACGTATCATCATGACGTATCCATATTTGCAAAGCTGTACCGGCATTTCCATAGCGATATGCCGCGCATGATCGAGTTTCTCAAGTCAATCCCCGCAAACGAGAAGCAGCCGTATCGTATTATAGAGTCCGAGCTTCAGAGCAAGGCGGACGGGGATGCAGATGAGTCTTTGGAGGGGAAATTAAAAGGGGTGCCCACGAAAGAGTCGAAATGAGCGAAAGGCACGAAACAGAAAAGAGATAGCCCGGCAGATAAGATCACATGCAACAGAAAGCAGGAAATTATTGCACTTTTTCGCATTGAGTGCTAAAGTATTGTTAAAATCTGCCGATAATACCAAAGGGTGTAGTGTAAGCTGCATCCAGGGGAAGTACTATTACTCACCAGATCGGGAGGTGCGAACATGCAGATATCGCCATCCTCGGGACAAAACGTTCCCTTACACAATCAGCATCAATCTCAGCAGGCCCGGCAGCAGCCCGAAGCTGGAACCAAAGCGGTTCTCAACGATGAAATATCCAAAAAATGGAAAAAGCAGCGCGGCCTGAATGCACAGATCGATGAAATCCGCCAAACATTCAAAACCGACCAGGTATTCACCAGTGAAAACGGCGTCGATCTGGTGGGTGGCAGCGGCAATCAGGTGGTGCAGCGCGGAATTCTTAACAACATCAGGTTGGGTGAAGATACCGGCAACAAGGAAATAATGGCCAATCCGTTTGTCGGCAACAATAATATACTTGAGACGTGGAAAACCGCTGGGGCCGACAAGCCGCGCCAAATAGTGCAGGATTATTCAAAAAGCCCGCAGGATCGCCGCTCCGAAGCACTGAAAAACCAGACTATCCGCAGCGATGTCGACATGCAGGCCTAAGTTTGCGTTGGTTCAGCATTGATTTCCGGCGTAGCCGCCGCGTCGCCATGATCAATTCATGGTGCTGTGGGCGATATAGGAGGCGGCGGCGGGCGCTGTTCGTGAAAGCCCGCAGAGCTCCGAGCGTATGGCGCTGATTCTCTGCCTGAGATACTCTCCAATTCTGCCGTCCAGTTCAATAACCGAGGTAATGCATGTATGCAGGTTTTCCATCATCAGGCGGATATGGGCATCCTTGCGTGCAAGCTCACGCCAGTCGGGATGACGCCGGTGCAGCTCCCCCACCTCCTGCCGGATTGAATGCACCAGGGTGTCGCGCTGCTGCAGTGTTATATCAATATGCTCATGATCAAGTTTTTCGAGCGCCTGTTCACTCAGGCATTTGATACGCGCGTAGATTGCAGCTATTGATGAAAGCTTCTTTTCGATGAAGTAATACATACGCTCACTTCCTGCCTATCCGGTAATGGCAAAACTTTGCTGGGGTGCGGATTGCGACGGTTCGGCGGCCTGACGCTTGACAAGCGCTATGGCATCCTGCCAGGCATCGCGCAAATTGGTAAGATGACCAAGTACCTCCCGCAGATAGGAGCACTCGTTTTTTACATTTGCTTCGACGATACGGTGCAACATGTATTCGTAAAGCTTGTACAGATTCTGAGCAATTGGTCCGGACTCCATATCTAAAGCTCCCAGCAACTCGGAAAGCGCATCCTGGATTTTAAATATGTGTTTGGTGCGCTGCTCGAGCTTGTTGTAATCGCCAAAAAACTCCATTGACATTTTGCAGTGCTTGATGGCGACGTCATAGGCTATAAGTATCAGTTTTCCCTGGTCGGCCGTGTCGATGTTGACTGCCTGGTACTTTTGATAGCCGTTTTTCATCACTTACCTCCGTGTTGCAACTGGGTGAGAGACACTATGCCTGGGCAGAGGAATAGCCCAGGGCGCTTAGCATATTCGAACTTTGAGCCTGCAAATTCTGCAGCGTCTGCTCCATGGCGCTGAACTGCTTAACCAGACGCCGGCGGTAATTTTCGACACGATCTTCAAGCCGGGTAATGCGGTCGTCGGCATTGTCGATGCTGCGGCGCAACGAATCCTGGCGCAGGCGGATAAGACCTTCTTTGCTATCGGTCATATTGTCGACCATTTCTTTGAGATATCCGCTGAGTCCTTTTGAATAGGTAAAGGTAGAGGTTGTACCGTCCGGAATCGATCCGGCAGGAGACGTCAGGCTTAAGCCTTTGAGCGGGCCGTCGCTGAAACTGATTATATCACCATTGCGCGCGTCGGATTCGTACCAGGTTGTTTCTCCTTCTAATCGTGCTCTTATCCGCGTATTACCGCTTATCTCTTCAAGCACGTAATTGCCTGCCTGCGTTTCCTCCGATTTCAGGCCCAGAGCGATGTCGCTGTTATCCGAGACCCCTTTAGTTACGAAAAGCGATACAACTTCATTGAAGTCGGACTTGAGTGCAGACGTTAATTTGTCCTTGTCAACCTCGAGCTCGCCGGTGGTATAGTTTGTTTTGATGCCCAGATCGGTGAGATTTTTGAATTTGGTATTCAGCAAGTCTATTTGCTGCTGCAAGACCGTTCTGAATTGACCGACCACACTGCGAACCGTCATATCACCCGCCAGGTCGCCGCTTTGATCATCCTCGTCATCTTCGGCCTGCGGATCACCGTATGCCGTCGCGGTTTTCGAGAAGCGCGAAAGGCCATTATAAGTATTGATGAGATCTTCTATTTTTGAGACAATGCCGTCATAATCCCGCCCTATTTCAACATTTACGGCCTGGTCGTAGCTGGCCTTTTCGAGATTGATCGTCGTGCCCGAGATATAGCCCTCGGCGCTGTTGGTTGACGAGGTCATCAGCAATCCATCAACCGAGAAGTAGGCATCATCGCCAACGGTCAATACCCCCCCGCCCTCATCACCGGCCGTGGTGATGTCCATTTCGCTGGGGGTACCATTCAGCGTAAATGATGAAAATGCCAGTTGCGACGATCCGGTCAAGGCATCCGTCACCACCAGATTATTGCTTCCGTCAATTTGTGCGGCAGCCATGCCCTTGAAGGACTCGCTAAGATATGCAGCGAAATCTTCAGCGCTATCCCCCGCCTTTTTGATGTAGGTTTTAGCGACGTCATTGCCGTCGTGGTCCGTGGCGGCAAAGCTGATGGTGTCTCCGGCGGCGAGTCCGTCAAAAGCCGCCCCAAAACCCCCACTAAAAGTCACTTCCTGCGCAACATTGCCTTTGCTGCCGGCGGCGTCCTGTATAATGCCCAGATCCTGCAGCACGGTACCGCCAACATCCTCATAGGTCGCCCCCGTTGCGCCGGTATCCTCAGCAGCCAGCACGAGGCGAAAATTATCATCAGCCAGCTTGATGACCGAAGCATTCACGCCAACGGGTTTGCCGTCCGCATCAGTCGCGTTGTTGATTTTCATGCGCAAATCCTGGATGGTATCGTTGGCGTCAATGGTGATTTCCGTGCCGTTGATTGCAATGGCGCCTTCGCCGGTTCCTGCTAGATAGCTGGACATAGCGGCTGTCTGGTCGGCAACAAGTTCGTTGGCTGAGATCATTTTTTCATTCTGAGCAACATGATATATGCCCACATCGTATTTGCCCGGCAGGCTGCCGGCGCCGCCGCTTAGAGTAGCCACATTTTCGTCGGCAGACAATTCGTTGTAGAGATTAAAGGAGTTTACGCTGCTGAGATCGAATGCCTTTGAGCCGATATCCGCAATCAATGATTGAAATTTCGAATACGCCTCAATCTCGACTTCGTACGCTTTCTTCCGTTTCTCTACGGTGCGAACCCGATTGTATTCCAGATCGACCAACGAGTCGATGATGTAGGCAGTATCTATTCCGGATGGCCCGTTTATGGAGATTCCCATAACTTCCTCCACTTGTGTGTTAATCACTTTTCTAATTTTATCGGTAAAATTGAGGGAAAACTTTATGTTTGAGTGATATACTGTTTTAAATACTATTTTACCAATGGTTTTCAGGTTCAAATTTGAAAAATCAAGCATTTATGGCACAAGCGCAGCGCACCGTCGGCTATGCAGTCCTCATCTTCCTGTCTGTCTTCATTGCAGGGACAATGGGTTATGCCGTAAGGACGCTCTTTTTTCCGCAGGACATACGCTACATTGCATTTGACCAGATCGGCCAACTCAGAATTGATGACATGGTTAAAGTCAGGGGCACAACCATCGGCAGGGTCAGCAATTCCGCCAAGCACAAAAATCAGGTAATTATTACCATAGAATGCTCGCAATCGCTGGAAATGCATGCCAATTATGCCGTGCGCATAATCGATAAAGGCATCATGGGAGATCGGGTACTGGCGATTTCACCGGGTGATTCATCCGGGCCCCTGCTCGATCCGGGCGATACGCTTGAGGGCATGTATCAGGCGGGGGTCGCCGATGCGATTGCCAATACGTGGCGACTCAAAGCCAAAATCGATCAGTACAAGCGCTTATCGGTATTCCTGCGCCGCGGCAGCAGCGTCGAGATGACACTTGCCGAACGATTCGACGCATTTGTGCGTGATCTTGATTCGGTAAGTCTGGCTATTTTTGACGGATTTGCCACGGTACACCGAAAGCTGCCCACCGCACTCGACACATTTGGCACACTTTTATACGACGCCAATTTCTATGCCCGTCAGACTCAGCGTAATCTGCCGGAGCTGCTTGCAAACATGGAAAGCTTCGTAAGTGACGCTGATTCAGCCCTGACCTATCTGGAAGATCTGGCAGCATCGATGGATAAGCCACTTGCCGAGCTGAGTTCCGCCGACCACCTTCTCTGGCAGCAGCATCTCGAAGGCTTGCGCGTCAGCCTGAAGGATATCAACGGGGCGCTGAAAAAGCTGAAAAAAAAAGGATTTATCCTGCACCCCAAATTGGTATTTTAAGCAACGGATTGTGTTTCGGGACTCACGCTTTCGTGCGGATTCTCTCCAATACCTTGCTCAGCCGACCAAGTATCGAGCTTTTCCATAACCAGATCGTAGGTATTGCCGACCAGGTTGTTCACCGCATCCGGCAACTCACCCAGAATTTCACGGGCCTGCTCAAAACCGTCCTCGACCGCGCCCTTGATAATCGAGACAAACTCCTCCCCCGCCCCTTCAAAGGCATCATAGAAGGAGACGGCAAAATCCACGATTCGCTGGGAGGTGTTCTCGGCATTCCAGTATTCGGGAACTTCAGCAATCTCGCCCTGAGCGCCGGTTTCGGAAGGCTGCTGTGTCTGCCCGGTATCAAAGCCCAGTGATTTGAGAAAACTGTTGAGCATTCCTTTTTTCATGGCATGAAACTCATTGGCAATGCGTTGGACGATTGTATCACGCTCCTCCCTGCTGAGATTATCCGCCGATATGGCCGACATTTTTTTCTGGTACTCGATATGTTCGTAATTAAGAGTTACGGTATCGCCGTCTTTGCTCTCAAATTCTACGGTCAGTGAATCAGAACGGTAATATTGAGCCGTCATAACGGCCTGCACACGATTGCCGGCAGGCGCCGGCTGATGCGCATCTCTCTGATTCACGTTTGGCGAAGTGCGGCTATGCTGTTGCGGATACGCGGTAAATTCCGGCAGAGAACGAGGTAGACTGATCATTTTTTCCTCCTGAACATTGGTTTCGATCCTTGTATTGACATTTTTCGGAATACTTTCATTTTTCCTTGAGGTTTTTCTTGAAGTTTTGATTTCGGCTTGCGCGCTTACCCCGCGCAACCGTTAACACAACTCGAATATTTCTCTAACACATTCCTAATATGTATCAATTTGATACATATAATTGCCGGCGATTTTTATGCGCATTTCGAGGTGCACATCAGGCATTTTTATTGTCAATTGCGCTTGAGCCTGTGCAATGCGACACAGCGCTTTTCGATGTTCATGTGTCAACATTCAATCAGCATGTTCCTTCTCAACACAAGTCTCTTTCATGTAAAGCCTTCATTCGGTGCATACCCGCAATTACTTAGCCGGCAAGGCACTCAGCGGACGGCATGCTTGTTTATCCTGTTTTTTTGCACGAGCAGTCGATGCGTCTACTATGTCAACTACCAACAGGAACGGTAATTGGTCTCGTATGCAAAGCTACAAATTAGACATGTGCAACACGTTGTCGTACTTTACATACTGCGAATTTGACGATGCCGTCCGGCCGGGTCATATTCGTGTGCGGGGCGGGCTAAGAAAAAAATTCATTTTTTCTTAATTTTTTCTTTGTATTTGCGAAAAACAATATTATTTTGGGTAAGTCCAAAAAGGGCAACCTTAATGTTGATAACTTTTTGTTGACAACTGGTTGAAAGTATGTTGACAACCAGTTGACAATCGGTGGAAAAAAGCCAAAATGAGGCAGATTAAGAATTGCAAGACAATAAAATACAAAAAGTTACAACAATCAGTGCTGTGGATAACCTATCCATATTCACTTCTGTCAAGAAAAACACCGTAAGTTTCAAACGTCAACCTAAAGGCATGTTGATAACATGTTAACAAACACCTTGGCCGCCAATCGCAGTACCGACACGGATGCCGGCCCCTGGCAAGCGTGCCTTTCCCGAATCCAGCAAAAAATAGGGGGATCAACGTATGAAACGTGGTTCAGCACCACAGAAATGGAAATGAACTCCGGTGGCGAAGTCTGCATACGGGTTCCCAATCGCTTTTTTGCCGATTTTATCGAGGTACACTTTCGTGATATCATAAAGGAAGCCCTCAGCGATTGTGAAATACCGTTTACACGCTTATCATTTCTGGCCGACGAGAAAGACTGGCAGATCATCGAGCCGCTCACTCGGTCCATAACTCAGGCCAGAGAAAGCCGTATCAAACCGTCCAATACCGGCAAGCCGTTTTTTCATCCCAACTACTCCTTCGAAGCATTTATCGTAGGTGACAGCAACCGCATGGCACATGCCGCGGCGTTGGCCACTGCTGAAGCTCCGGGCAAATCTTCCTTTAATCCGTTAATTATCTATGGCGGCACCGGTCTGGGAAAGACGCATCTGCTGCAGGCCATCGGACATTTCGCCCAAAGCGCCTGCTCGGCCGAATCGATTGTCTACCTGACCAGCGAGGAGTTTACCAACAAGTACATTAATTATGTTATTGAACGCAAGGATTCAACATCTTTTTACAAGAAATTCCACGACGTCGACTTGTTACTTCTGGATGATATCCAGTTCTTCAGCGGCAAGCACGGAACTCAGAAGGAATTTTTTCGCATATTCAACAAGCTGCTGCTCGAAAATAAGCAGATCGTGCTGACCTCCGACCGGGCGCCGGATAAAATCCCCGATATGATGGCACATATAATCAATCGCTTTATGGGTGGGATGATCTCCGATATCCAACCGCCGTCGCTTGAAACACGTATGGCGATCCTGCGCAAAAAAGCGGAAACCGACGGAATCGTTCTGGCCGACAACGTTATAGAATATCTTGCCCATCAAATTACCAACAACGTGCGGGAGCTGGAAGGCATGCTCATCAAGCTGATAGCCTCGTGCTCGTTTACCGGCAGAGATATAACTCTTGATGTTGCACGCCAGGTCTGCTGCGACGTGATTAATCGGCGCACCCAGAAGATAACTATTCGCCATATTCAGCAGGTAGTCGCGCAGCATTTTTCACTCAGTCCGCATCACCTGACGGCCCACTCCCGCAAGCGTCACATCACCACCCCGCGCTATATTGCCATGTATCTCTGCAGCAAACTCACCAAACAATCATTGCGAACCATCGGGCTTGATTTCGGCGGCCGCGACTATTCGACGGTTATTCATGCCTGCAAAAAAATAGAAGCGCAGCTCGCCGCAGATTGCGCGTTGCAGGAGCAGGTAAGCCACCTGAATGATTTGCTGTACAGGGGAGGCGATGCCGCATAATCGCCGCGCAAACGATCTGCTTCGGTACCTTGAAGCATAATTCAGATAGCGATATTACTGCTGAAACGAATTGATCGCATCCTCGATATAATCATACTCTTCAATTTTCAAACACAAGTTGGTTATCTTCAGCAGGTTCTTGATGAGATAATTCGAACGGGCCAGCTTGATAGTACCGTCTTTGGCCGCTAGCTTGGTTTGCGCATCGACGATCACCGCCAGTCCCATGCTGCTGATATAGCCGGCATCTTTCATATCCAGAACGATGAACCGTGTTCCGCCCTCAATTAAATCCTGCAACCTCCCCCTGAAAAGCGGGACATGCTCCTGCGACATACTGCCGCTGACCGACATGATGCTGATCTCATTTTCCTGCTTGATTGAGAATTTCATCGAATCTGTCCGGGAAAATTATTTTTTGGTTCTAATTTTTTCGACAACGCCACCAAATGCCTCCACGGCATCCGGTGCAAACTGAGTGCCGCTGCCGTTGTGCAATTCAGCGAGCGCCTCCTGATGGCTCATGCGCTGACGATAACCACGCTCGGTAGTCATGGCATCATAGGCATCAACGACCGCCAGAATGCGCGCGCCAACCGGAATCTCGCGACCCTTGAGTCCATGTGGATAACCGCTGCCGTCGTAGTGCTCGTGATGATGGAGAATAATCGGAATCTCTTTTTCCAGAAAACGCACATCTTTCAGAATATTTGCGCCGATGACCGGGTGCTTTCGTAAAATGGCAAATTCTTCTTCGCTTAACTGCTCGCGCTTGGTGAGCACATCCTGACTGATACCGATTTTGCCGATATCATGCAACAAACCGGCATACCTGATTATTTCAACTTCGCCTTCGTCAAGATCCATCCCTTCGGCCAGCAACACGGCCTGGTCCGAGACGTTTTTGGAATGTTCCTGAGTGTAGTGATCCTTGGCATCGATAGCCTTGACAAGCGCGTCTGTCGATTCCATGTAGGTGGCGCGCATCTCGCTTGACAAACGCATAAATTCGTCTTTGAGTCCTTCGATACTGAACTGGTCTACGTCACTTTTCTCTTCAACGGCAATCTCTTTCCACAAGCGGATCAGGTTGCGTCCGTCACGCTTGGCCCAGTAAAGAGCCGTGTCGGACCGCTCGATCAATTCCTGCTTGGCCGTAACGTCATTGCGATATTCGGCAATACCGATGCTGACCGTGCAATGTATGGTAACGTCACGTTCGGTATATTCATGGCTTTCGATGGCGGCGTGCAGCTTCGAAGCAAACTGCATGGCCCCGGCCGCATTGAGGTTGGCAATAACCATAAACTCTTCTCCCCCGTAGCGGCCGCATATATCAACTTCACGCGAGCGATCTTTGATAATGCCGGCTATCTCTTTAAGCACGAAATCACCAAACTGGTGGCCGTGCGTGTCATTAACTGCTTTGAAATGATCGATATCCATCAACAGACAAGCCAGCGGAGCATCATAGCGCCGGGCACGCTTGAATTCAAAGTCGAACCGCTCCTGAATGAAACGGTGATTATACAGCCCCGTCAGGCCGTCGGTTATAGAAAGCTCCACAAGTTCCTTGTTCTTTCGATCCAGCTCCTCCATGAGCACCTTTTCGGATGCAAGCGCAAATCTCAGCTCCGAATTGATGCGATGGCGTTCGATTGCATATTTGATTGCACGCTGGATCAGACTGTTATTGATCTTGCCTTTGACCAGATAATCCTGTGCGCCCATTTTGATGGCCCGAATCGCCATTTCATCATCGTCACGGTTCGCCAGCACAACAATAGGTATCTCGCTGGCCTGATCGAAAAAATCATGAAACCCCGCCACGCCGTGAATTTCGGAAAGCGCCAGATCCAGAAGGATCACATCCGCAGCCTCCTCCTTCAGCCATTGCAAAGCTTCCTCGGTGCTGGTAACGCATTCGACGTGAAAGGCCTCGATGGTCACCAGAGAAAGCACGTGGCGCAACTCCTGCGTTGCTCCCTGATTATCCTGCAAAAGTAATACTTTAATTGTACTGTCGCGCATGGTATAATTTGTGCACTCTGCCACACGATGGCACGGTGAAAGAAACTGTTCAATATTGTACCCTTACACCGGGACAATGTCAATTCTTTCAGCTTTGGGCAACGCCCCGTTTCGTTGTGCATGATACATGCAATAGCCAAGCATATAACCTAGTGTAGTGTATCTCAAATACGAATATGCTACCACGGGCTCTTTTCAGCGATGTTTTGTGCTGACCGATAAAAGCGCGCAGAGCATTTGAAGTTTGTGCTTTGTGCCGGCTGTAGATCAATTTGATTTATGCAAAATCCGCTAAATCATTCAATCCACCCACGTTGAAGTAATAGTTGCAAACCGGACGTTGGAAAAGTACTTTTAAGGGGTCGGTAAGCTTTACTTCCAGTATAGAATCAAGTATCATTTCGAGCTGGCTTGCACCAAAATTGTATGGAATGGCGATTTGAAATCGAGAATATGATTACCCACGAAACCGCGCGCTACTCGGTGCAGGATAATGAGGTTCTGGTAGGCAGACATTCGGGCAATACGGTGGTCATTCCCAATAAATTCGTCTCGCGACTGCACGTCATTATTTCATGCGCGCACGGAGCATATACCATCGAGGACAAAAACAGCGCCAACGGAACCTTTATCCAGGCAAAGGGTAAACGCGAACAGCTCTGGGGCAAAAAAAACTTTATTCCGCCGCTGCAATGCATGCTGGGTAAAGAGATTGCCGTGTGGATTGCAACCAATGAAAAACCGCTGGACAACCAGCGTACGGCAATTCATTGTGTGCCCAAAGGCACTTCGGTGCAATCCCAAATCCTCAGCATCGAAAACATGGAGAGCCTGCAGGCCATTATGGTTCTTGACATATGCGACTCCACTCGACTGGCGAATGAAGATGAGCGCATGGCCATACATCTAAAACACCGTATTCAGGATATTTCGCTGCGCGCGCTGCAGAATCACAGCGTTGATTTTTATAAAAATACCGGCGACGGCTTTCTGGCCAGTTTCGATTCATCACTGGATGCATTGCATGCCGGGGAAGAAATACTGCAAAAGGTGAACCAGCGCAACAGCCGCACGCGCAATGCACCGCTGCATATACGCCTGGCCCTGCACAAAGGGAAGACGTATAAACTGGGAGCCGATAAAAATGATTTGCACGGCAACGATGTAAATATTGCCTTTCGGATAGAAGGACTGCAGGAAAAATCGTTTACCGCGCTCGTGCACGGCATGCCGGAGAAAAACCGGATTTTGTGCTCTAAATTTTTCTATGCGGATGTCATCAAAAAGGCCACTGCAACCCGTGATAAATTTCTCTACTGCGGACAGGCGTCACTAAAGGGGATTGCGCGCCCGGTGGAGATATTCCGCATACACCAGTAACTACATGATGCCCTGAGCTTGCATACGTTCGATTATCTCGGTGTCAAAATACAGCGCGCAAATTTGCTGGGGATAGTTGCTGCGATCCTGATGTGGCATCGGTAAACGATGTCCGCTGCAATCGTTATAAGCTATGGTAATTTCGACGTCTTTGCCAATAAGATCGGTCAGCTCCGGAATTTGAAGCGTATCGGATTCGATTTTTTTTGTGACTGTTAGTTTTTTGATCATGGCGCCCTCTGCTTTACCTGCAAAAAGATGTTACAAGGATTTAAACGGTAAACTATTGTATGTGCGTAGGCGGGGAAGCTGAAGATAGATGTGTATTTTTCCTAATAAAGCATTACCTTTTCCCCTGATACGAAAATAGTACATTACGCTACTTAAATGCCAGTTTTTCCTCTGCATTTCCCTCAACATCATCGCAGGATACGATTCAGGCCGGCTGATTAATTAATCGCTTAAAATTTGGAGTACGCCTCTTTTTACGCTTGAATTCCTGGTTAACGAAGTATTTTACTTTCTGATCAACCACACTCTTTGCAGAAGGTCGCCGCATGAAAGCTGTCTTTTTCAATGATTCCCTTCAGATCAGAGACATTGACTTGCCGCAGAGGCTGCCGGGGGAGGCGCTGGTTAAAGTCCTTAAAGCAGGCATTTGCAATACCGATCACGAGATCACGCACGGCTACATGCCCGGCTTTGCCGGTATCCTCGGCCATGAATTTATCGGCCTGGTTGCCGATGCCGATACAGCAACCTGGATAAACCGGCGCGTTACCGCAGAAATCAACCTGGGCTGCGGCGACTGTGGCTATTGCACTACCGGCCTGTCACGGCACTGCCCGCAGAGAACCGTGCTTGGAATTCAGCATAGAAACGGCTGCATGGCTCAATACCTCACGGTTCCGGAACAAAATCTGGTTGCCGTGCCGGATGCAATTTCCGACGATGAAGCCGTTTTCATCGAGCCACTGGCGGCGGCGTGTGAAATTCTTGAACAGCTTACCATTGACGAACGCCACTCCGTCCTGTTGCTGGGCGACGGTAAGCTCGCGCTGCTCATCGCGCACGTCATAGCATCTACGGGGGCACGCCTCGACATTGTCGGCAAGCACCCCCAAAAACTCGCATTAGTAAACAATGTGGGTGACCACTGCTATCTCAAGGATAATTTCAAGCGGCATCAATATGATATCGTGATCGAGTCAACTGGAAATGCAGGCGCATTCAGAAGAGCCCTGCACTGCACCAAACCACGCGGCCATTGCGTGCTGAAAAGCACCTACACCGGAAAAACCAGATTGGATGCAGCGCATGTGGTGGTCAATGAAATTACCCTGCTCGGCTCGCGATGCGGCAGATTTGCCGACGCAATCAATTTCATGCAGCACCACCACCCTCCGCTTACCCGCTATATCAGTGGGCATTACCGACTGTCACGAGCCGTGGACGGCTTTGCCGCCTCACTTCAGCCGCACAGCTTGAAGATTATTCTGGATTGCACGCGCTGAGATCAGGCGGCAAGCCTATTCAAATAATCAACCGCGCCCTGCGGATCAGCCGAATAGCAGTCTGCGCCGATTTTGCTGCAAAATTCCTGCGTCAGCGGGGCTCCGCCAATCAGCACCCTGGTTGCGGGATGCACGGCCTTGATTTCCTTGACGGTTTTTTCCATACTGACCATCGTTGTCGTCAAGAGCGCACTCAGCCCCAGTGCACAATCAGGATGTTCCTGAATTGCCCCCAGAAATTTCTCGGTGGGCACATCGACGCCCAGGTCAACAACCTCCCATCCGCCGCCTTCCACCATCATGCTGACCAGATTCTTGCCGATGTCGTGCAAATCACCGGCAACGGTGCCAATGACAAACACACCTTTGCGCTTAACCTGGCCGGAAGTGAAATAGGGACGCAAATGCTCCATAGCCGCGCCCATGGCTTTGGCGGCCATCAGCACATTTGGCACGAATACTTTGTTTTCGCGAAATTTGACGCCGATTTTCTGCATACCGACAACCAGTGCCTTTTGCAGTAAATCATCGGGCGACACGCCATTGTCAAGCGCCTGCCCGGTCAACTCGTCTGCGCCGTCCTGTCCCTTCATATCCGGGGGAAACGGTGAAGCCCGGTTTATCTTTCCGAATTCAACGCAATGTGCAATTTGTTCGAGCATTTCGCTACTCATAAAGCAACCTCCAGTAATGCATAAAGTAGAGTATGTTCATAATCCATAATCCTGTGCACGAAACTTTGTTGTATCGAGCATGGGTAATTGCGATTCGATAAAAGCATCCGCGCTGCCGGGCAGTGCAGCCAGCGATGCTGCCAGCATCTCAAGCCAGGGCACGTCCATTTCGGCAAGTAATACGGCATTGGCTTCGTGCGCTTCCCGGATGATGGCCAGAGCCTCTTTTGCAGCAACAACGGTGCGACGATAATGATCCGGTTGAGCAATAGTGGCTGCAGCGATCCTGACGACATTCTTCGGCGCCAGAATAAGGGCCTGCGGATCTAGTGCTGCATCCGAACGAACAAACATGTCTCGCAGTTGGCGTTGCTGCCCATCCCGTGTCGACTGGTTCATCAGTCTGCAGTCATAGGCCAGTTGCTCAAGATAGATCGTCGGCGCCATGCCGCCCAGGAGCTTGATATTTTGTATCGATTCATTTGACCACAGATCGCAACACGCGGCCGCAATATTACCGAGTGGACTAAGATGCGCACATGCAGCAGTTTTGCCCTCCATAGACATCGGCAATCCGGTAATCGCTTTGAGAAAGGGATTTTCATAGCCGCAGTCTTTGCCCGGACCAACCGCCCCGCATTCAAAAGCAACCAGGCTGCGTGCGATGGTAGCCGCCCTCACCACTGCGGCAAATACGGCTGGAATGAATTTCTTCTCTGCCAGCACCATTGCCGTGTTGGCGAAGCCACATGCGGTATCACCGGCGGCAGGAGCACCGGTTTGCTCAGCGATCCTCACGATCCGCTGCCACAAATACTGCATGTCGCGCACGCCCAATACGGCCAGACCGAAGATGACCTTTTCGATATTGCATTCGACAAGCGCATCATCATGCACTTCCTTGCCGCCGGTGGATTCAATGGAGAGCATTTCCGCACCGTTTCGGGCACAGTGCTCAAAGGTATACAGCATCTTGTCGAGCAACTCACTTTCCCGCATCAGTGGGGGCCGGTTTTTGTCACGCGTATCGTTTGGCGTGATACGAAGCGCGCTTTTGAGTTGGTGGCGGACGAAATAAGATTCGAGCACGTCATTCATGACTTTGGTCAGCTCGATCGCATATTCGGGCTGTAGCGTCATCTCAATCAGCGTCTCGAATTCAATCACAAGCCCGGGTACGTGCAATTCGACGGCGCGCTTGCAGACCTCATCAACAACCGTGCGATACATTGCCGTTATCTCACCAAGAGTTTCGGTGCATACTTCAATTGAAGGAAGCGTAAAATTAAGCTCCGGATAAACCTCTCCCCCACCGATGTGCATGCCGCGACGCGTCGTCACGGGGTTCGGTGCCGAGCCGAAGATAAGCTCGTTCGGATTGTCAATCGTCAGTGCGGTAAAGTCGGCCATAGTTCGCTCCGGTGTGGTGAATGCAAAGAAGACTGCTTTCTTGTATGCTGATTTCTCCGCCTTGCTCTGCGATCCTGTTTTTACGTATCGCGCACGATCAGCCCGGGTTGTACGACATACTGGCTCAGGGACGTGCTCTCACCGGCCACATGAGCATCGATGATGCGCGCCGTTTTTGCCGCCATCTCGGTATTGTGCGGGTCGATCGCGGTTATCGCCGGCGTAAAGTATTGCACCAGCTCCGTATTTCCATAATTGACAAGTGATATACCCTGCATATCCCGCCCCGATTCGGCTCTGAGGCGGCCCAGGATACGAATTGCATCCGAATCGTTGCAGGTGAACAGTCCGCCGATTTTATTCTCCGCAACCATGGCCGCGGTGACCCGACTCGCCCGGTCGATAACCAGCGGCTCCCTCCCGGCATCGACGGAAGCAACCAGCGTACGAAACGTTTCCTCCATCAGCTCTTCCACCATGCTGCGTCCGGCCCAGGTTTCGTTGCGGACAAAGGCGACCCGACGCGGGCCCGCCTTACGGAGCAGATAATCCACGCCGCGCGTGACACCCAGGTCGTAGCTCTGGATTACGTAGCTGAAAAAGGAGCCGGCCATGGTATGATCGATCAGCGTGACAAACGAATCTTTTGCGGACAGTCGCGCATAAAAATCGGCCGTACGCGACTCGTCAAGGGTGGGGATTACGATGACTGCCTCGTAGCGCCGGTGTATCATGTCACTCACCAGCCGGATTTCCTCTTCCCAGTTGTTGTAATCGACAAAATGCTGCAACTGTCGTCCGCGCTGCCAGGCCTTCTCACCCAGATGATGAATCAAATCTTCATACCCGATCGAATAAAACGGCACAACCACGCCCCAGATTTTTTTGACTGGCTGCAAGTCGGCAACAAAGGAGCCTTGGCCCATTTTCTGGACGATCAAACGCTCATCGGCAAGCATTTTCAGCACGCGCCTGGCAGTTTCACGTGCCACCCCATGCCGGTGCATGATCTGATTTATAGAATCTATGCGCCGGCCGGGCTTGAGCCGAAGGGTGAGGATGGCCTCTTTATATTCGTCGTATAGACGCAAGTAAATTGGCTTGAATGGTTGTTTCACGGCGCACGATACGGACTGAGGTATCATAAGCTTGAATATACCCAAAAAGCTTGCCCAATGCCAAAATAAATTACATCACAGTACAGCACAGTATTAACGTATTGATTTAATTATAATTTATGGCAATTTATATGAAAGCGTTTTGTTCGATATTTCAAAAATATCCCGCTTTGCCTCAAGATAGTAGCAGTAATTCCCAAAAGAAACATCAGCCTGCACACGATGATCAACGTGCGGAATAAAACCGCCCTCATCAGCCAGGCACTTCAGGCGATAGAGTTCCTTGCGGATCTGCTCCCTGCCGCTCAGCAGAATGGTCTTGTCAAAGCCGCCCATCATGCGTATGCCCGGGCAAGTTTTGCGCAGCGTTTCGGGATGTACGCCGGCATTAACTTCGAGAGGAAAGATAATATTGACGCCATGATCAAGCCAGGTCGGTACCAGCAGCCGGTTATCGCCGTCACAATCCACATAGCTGAATTGAGTCCCGGCACCGCGATATACGTCCATGGCCGATTTCAGTACGGGACCACATTTCTCGTAAAAAAACTCCGGCGGTACAATCGGACCGGTCTTGAAGGCAATGTCTTCCCACCAGGCAACCAGGTCGGGTTGGATATATTGACAGATCAGGTGCGCAACCGACGTGTACAGCAATTTCATGTCGCCCAGGATCTCATCGATCAATTCAGGCTGTATGCACTGTGCGATAGAAAATCCCTCGAACCCCATTAAATCCCTGATTCGCCCCGCTGTGCTTCCTCCGAATACGCTCAGCATATAATTGCGATCCTTTACTTTCGCAGCAATCTCCTGAATGTTTTCAGGTATACGGTGCTCAAAATCGTGGATGAGTCGCTGCTTGATCATCTGGTAGGATTCTTTGTCTTTTACCGGAAAATCAAGATAATGCGGGATAGTATCCTTACCGTCGGTAAAGACTTTGCATTTTACACGTCGACGATCATACTTGATGGTATATCGTTCGTTTTGTTCAATTATCTCTTCCTCAAAGACCGGAAGCAGATCGGTGCCAATCCATACACGTTTCTGCCACCGATCAAAACCAAAATAGAGATCGGCCTTTGCAATAGTATCCACTTCTACTGGAAGCCCCTCGGCATGCCAGCGCCTGAGCGTATCATTCCAGTAGCCGAATTCCGTATCAAGCATGCGATCCGGCCGTCGAAAATTCATGATATCAAGAAACCTGTCTCGGGGTGATCCCTCCCCTTCAGGCAATAATACCGGATCATATGTCTGCTTTTGTGAAAAAAGTTCATTCATTTCCTGAGCATCCATTGCATCTCCCGGAGGTTGAATTGTGTATGTCGAGCAGGCAGAAAACCCTGCATTTTCGTCACCCATTGAATATATTAGAAAAAAGCCACGGCACACATACACTGGACAGCTATAGTTTTACACAATCCTGCTATTGGATGACCAGTATCACGCCAATATCATCTATTGCAACCGGTCATTACCAGACAAAGCCGGGCTATCATATTCGACGCCCGCGCGGAAAACACGACTGGCTGCTTATCGCGACAGTCGCCGGCGAAGGAGTTATTACATACCCAGGCAGTCAGGTGAGGACTACTGACGGCGAGTGCATTCTCTATGAACCGCAAGCGTACCAGGATTATGCAATCTCGCCTTCAAAGGGAGTATGGGAAATTCTCTGGGCCCATTTCTTGCCGGATTCGAGATGGTTATCCCATATCAGGTGGACCTCACTTACGAAAGGCGTGCGGTATTTGCGCATTTCGAATCAGAAATTGCGTGATGATGCATTCAACGAGCTTGCAGCAATGAACAGATATGCTAAAAGTCAGCACACGCAGTCATATCGCCTGGCAATGAATTGCCTTGAGAGATTTTTTGTGCTGTGTACACTGGAATTTGATCAGCAATCAGGCTTGCACTGTGACCACCGTATTGGAAAAGCTCTTGAATATCTCGCCAAACATGCGACAGAGCCGATTTCGGTTGCTCGACTTGCCGCCTACTGCGCGATGAGCCCCTCCCGATTTGCACACGCCTTCAAAGAACAACTGGGCATCTCACCGATGCAATATGCCGAGAGGCAGCGCATCGAACAGGCAAGGGAATTGCTCTCATTCTCAACTATCTCAATCACCGAAATTGCATACAACCTCGGCTTCAGCTCTCCGTATCACTTCTCGAACAGATTCAAATTGCACACCGGGTGCAGACCATCCGCCTACCGGCATACAACGAAGGGAATTTCGCATGCCGCTAACTAGTGTAGTGTATCTCAATACGAATATGTTACCACGGGCTCTTTTCATCCCTGTCTTCGTTGCTCATCAGTTGAATACACCCGGTATTCGCCATCTTCGCGCCTCAACAGGAACGAAAATGGCTCCTCGCAAACACACACTTATTTGAGATACACTA